>JAMOUJ010000006.1 GCA_027068075.1 Candidatus Aminicenantota bacterium
ATGTGAACCTTGAGGTGGAACTTATCACTCCGATAGCCATGGAGAAGGGTCTGAGGTTTGCCATCAGGGAAGGCGGAAGGACCGTTGGAGCAGGAACCGTAACGGAAATACTGGAGTAGAAAAATGGGGATAAAAATAAGGATTAAACTTAAGGGTTACGACCACAGGCAGGTGGACCGGTCTGCGGCGGAGATAATAATGAGGGCGAAGAACACCGGGGCCAAGGTGGCAGGGCCTATTCCCCTGCCCACCAAGAGGGAACTTTTTACCGTTCTCCGTTCTCCCCATGTGGACAAAAGGTCCATGGAGCACTTTGAGCGCCGCATCCACAAGAGGCTCATTGAAATCAAGGAGTTCAACGACGATACCATTGACGAACTCCAGAAACTGGAACTTCCTTCGGGAGTGGATGTGGAGATAAAGACCCTGGAGGATTGAAATGGTAGTAGAGGGACTTATCGGAAAGAAAATTGGAATGACCCAGGTTTTTGACGAAGAGGGGAACATAATTCCCGTCACCGTATTGAAGGTGGGACCCTGCGCCGTGGTCCAGATAAAAACCGAGGAAAGGGACGGCTACAGGGCCGTTCAATTGGCTTACATAGAAGAAAAACCCCCCAGGAAGGTCAACAAACCCACCAGGGGGCACTATTCCAAGGCCGGGGTAGCCCCCCAGAGGCTCTTGAGGGAATTTAAACTGGGGGAGGGTGAAGTCAAAGAGGGGGATACCCTCACCGTGGACATATTTGAGGGAGTGGAAAGGGTGGATGTTACCGGAACCTCCAAGGGGAGGGGTTTCCAGGGCGTGATGAAGAGACACGGCTACGCCGGAGGGCCAGCAGCCCACGGCTCCAAGTTTCACCGGGCCCCGGGCTCCGTGGGTTCCACCACCTTCCCCGGAAGGGTTCTCAAAGGCAAGGGAATGCCCGGCCACATGGGGAACGAAAGGGTGACGGTTATCGGCCTGCGGGTGGTGGATATAGACAAGGATAACAACCTCATGCTGGTTCGGGGGGCCGTGCCGGGACCCAACGGGGGCTATGTCCTGGTTAAAAAATCCAAGAGGTGCGGGAAATGAAGAAGATAAAGGTTTACAACATGGATGGAGAACTGGTCAGGGAAATAGAGGCTCCTGAGCATGTTTTCTCCTATCCCGTGAAAAAACACCTTATATGGGAAGCAATCCGCAGTTATCTGGACAGCCAGAGAAAGGGCACTGCCTCCACTAAGACCAGGGGAGAGGTCCGGGGAGGAGGTCGGAAGCCCTGGAGGCAGAAGGGCCTGGGCAGGGCCAGGGCAGGGAGCATCCGTTCCCCTCTCTGGCGCCACGGAGGGGTTACCTTCGGCCCCAAGCCCCGGGATTGGTCCTGGCGTCTTCCCAAAAAGGCCCGCAGAAACGCCCTCAAGTCCGCCCTGGCGGCGAAACTTCAGGACGAGGAAATATTCCTTATAGATAAATTTGAACTGGACGAACCCAAGACAAAGAAGGCGGCGGAAGTACTCAAAAAACTCAATGTGGACGATGCCCTTTTCGTGGAGACCGGAGACAATAGAAACCTTTTCCTCTCCCTGAGGAACATTCCGAAGGTGGAGGTTATGAGGCCGGAGCAACTCAACGCTTATTTCGTCCTCAAGCGCAGGTATTTGATATTCACGGAAAAGGCCTTTAACCAAAAAATGGAGGCGTTAAAATGAACCTGGATCCGAGGCAAATAATAATAAGACCCATAATCACGGAAAAGGCCACCAGGGTCAAGGACGAAGAGCACACGGTGGTCTTTGAGGTCCATCCCAAGGCCAACAAAATTCAGATAAAGCAGGCGGTGGAAAAACTCTTCAAGGTGAAGGTGGAGTCCGTGAGGACCGTAAAGGTCCGGGGCAAAAACCGGAGGGTAAGGTTCAGGGCCGGAAAGACCAAGGACTGGAAGAAGGCCTATGTGAAACTCAGGGAAGGCGAAAAAATGATTGAATTCATAGAGGCGGTGTGAGATGGGTATAAAGACATACAAACCGGTTACACCTTCAAGAAGGTTTATGACTGGTTATACCTTTGAGGAAATAACCAGGAAGGAACCCTACTGGCCTCTGACCGCCCCCCTGCGGAAAACCGGGGGGAGAAACAACCGCGGATGGATTTCCGTCAGGTTCCGGGGAGGAGGCCACAAGCGCCGCTACAGGATAATTGACTTCAGAAGGGACAAGATCGGGGTTCCCGGAGTGGTGGAATCCATAGAATACGATCCCAACCGCTCCGCCAGGATATGCTTGATCAAGTATCCCGACGGAGAGCGGCGCTACATTCTATGGCCCGTGGGGCTCAAGGTGGGGGATACGGTCATTTCCTCCAACACCAGGGTGGACATACTCCCGGGAAATTCTATGCCCCTTCGGGAGATTCCCGTGGGAACCACCATCCACAACATTGAACTCCGCCCCGGAAAGGGGGGACAGATAGCCCGTTCGGCTGGAAGTTGGGCCCAACTCCTGGCCAAGGAGGGGGATTACGCACAGATAAGAATGCCCTCCGGGGAGATAAGGCTGGTCCACATCAATTGCAGAGCCACCATAGGCCAGGTGGGCAACATTGAACACGAGAACATCGTGGTGGGCAAGGCCGGCAGGAAGAGGTGGCTGGGCCGCAGGCCCCATGTGCGCGGGACCTGCATGAACCCGGTGGATCACCCCCATGGAGGCGGTGAGGGAAAGAGTCACCCCGGACGCCATCCCGTGACCCCGTGGGGTCAGCCCACCAAGGGATACAAAACCAGAAGGAACAAGAGGACCCAGAGATTCATACTCAAGAGAAGGAGATAGAAATGGGAAGGTCAAAGAAAAAAGGACCCTTTGTGGACGCCCATCTTCTGGAGAAGGTCCTTGAACAGCAGAGGGATCCCTCCAGGAAGAGGGTTATAAAGACATGGTCAAGGCGCTCCACCATAATACCGGAGATGGTGGGCCTTACCATTGCCGTTCACAACGGCAGAAGGTTTATCCCCATTTACATAACCGAGCAAATGGTGGGACATAAACTGGGGGAGTTCGCCCCCACCAGAACCTTCAAGTCCCACCCGGGCGGAAAAGGTAAGAAGTAGGAGGGAGAGATGGCAATAGCAGTCGCCAGAGGAAAATATTTGCCCATGTCGGCCCGGAAGGTGAGGTTGGTGGCTGACCTCATCCGCGGGAAGGATGTTGGAGAAGCCTTCACCATCCTGCGGTTCGTCAGCAAGCAGAAGGCCGCCGGCCTGATAGAGAAGGTTCTCAACTCCGCCGTGGCCAACGCCAAGGTTAAATTTCCCAATGTAAACCTGGACGACCTTTACATAGAGAAAATTTATGTGGACGAGGGGCCCATGTATAGACGGCTCAGGCCTGGATTCAGGGGGGTTCCCAGGATCATCAGAAAGAAGACCTCCCACATAACCATAGAACTGGACGAAAGGAGGTAGAAGTGGGACAGAAGACTCATCCCTACGGCTTCAGGATCGGGTTTAACAAAACCTGGAAGTCCAACTGGTATGGCAAGGGCAAGCAGTTCGTGGAGGATTTCCAGAATGTCCTGACCATAAAGGACTACATCAAGAAGAATTATTACCATGCGGGAATCTCCCGGATAGATGTTAGCCTGGTAGGCAACCTCATGAAGATAACGGTTTTCTCCGCCAGGCCAGGAATAGTGGTGGGAAGGGGGAGGTCCGAACTGGACAAAATCAAGAGGTTTGCCGCAGAAAAGAGCGGTAAGGAGATCCTGGTGGAGGTCATAGAGGTCCGCCGTCCGGAACTGGATGCCCAACTGGTGGCGGAGAATGTAGCCTTTCAACTGGAAAAGAGAGTGGCCTTCCGCCGGGCCATGAAGAGGGCGGTTAACAACGCCATGAACCTGGGAGCCCGGGGAATCAAGGTCATGGTGGCAGGCAGATTGGGAGGGGCGGAGATAGCCAGGACGGAATGGTATCTCGTGGGTCGTCTTCCCCTTCAGACCATAAGGGCCGACATAGATTACGGATTTGCCGAGGCCTTCACTACCTACGGGAAGATAGGGGTGAAGGTTTGGATTTATCTTGAAGATAAAGACAAGGAGAGATTTTCCGTTCAGGAATACATCGGGGATAAAAAGAAGGAACCTTGGGAAGAAAGGGGGTAAGCCATGTTAATGCCAAGAAAAGTAAAATACCGCAAGATGCAGAGGGGCAGGATGAAGGGCAAGGCCAAGCGGGGCACCTTCGTCGCCTTCGGTGACTACGGACTTCAGGCCGTGGACAGGGGCTGGCTGACTTCAAGGCAGATAGAGGCCGGGAGAATAGCCATAACCAGGGCGGTCAAAAAGGGCGGGAAAATATGGATTAGAGTTTTCCCCTGGAAACCCGTCACCAAGAAACCCCTGGAGACCAGGATGGGAAAGGGAAAGGGAAACCCCGAATTCTGGGTGGATGTGATAAAGCCCGGCAGGATTATATACGAAATAGGGGGGGTTCCCGAAGAACTGGCCAAGAAGGCCCTGCTTCTTGCCTCCAGGAAACTTCCCTTTAAGACGAGAATCGTGGAAAGAATACATACGAGGTGAGCCATGAAGGCCAGGGAACTTAGACAACTTGCCAGCGAAGAGTTGGAAAGCAGATACGAGGAATTAATGGAGCAACTCTTCAAACTTAAGATACAGAAGAGCATAGGGCAATTGGACAATCCTGCAAAAATAAAACAGGTTAAAAAGGACATAGCCAGGATCCTTACCATTCTACGGGAGAGGGAGGGACAAAATGGGTAGAAGACAGAGAAAAATAGGAGTGGTAACCTCTGCTAAAATGCAGAAGTCCATAGTGGTAAGCGTGGACAGGCTGGTCAAGCATCCCCTCTACAAAAAGTACATAAAGAGAAGGTCCAAGTTCATGGCCCACGACGAGGGCAACCAGGCCAGGGAAGGGGATGTGGTCCTCATTGAAGAGACCCGGCCTTTGAGCAAGCGCAAGAAGTGGAGGCTGGTGAAGATCATTGAAAGGGCCAAGAGGATAGAAGAATAAGGAGGGCGTCATGCTTCAGATGCAGAGCATTTTGAAGGTGGCTGACAATTCAGGAGCCAAAAGAATAATGATGATAAGGGCCATTGGAGGAGGGGCTGGAAAATACGCCAGCGTTGGCGATGTTATCACCGCCTCCGTCAAGGAAGCAGAGCCCAACTCCAACATAAAAAAGGGAAGCGTGGTGAGGGCGGTCATCGTCAGGACCAGGAAGGAGATCAGGAGAAGAGATGGCTCCTATGTGAGGTTTGACGAAAACGCCGCCGTTATCATAGATAAATTCGGAGACCCTGTAGGAACCCGTATATTCGGCCCCGTGGCCAGGGAACTCAGGGAAAAAAGGTTTATGAAGATAGTTTCCCTGGCCCCGGAAGTAGTGTGAGGTGAGCCATGAAGCCCAGAATTAAGAAAGGAGATTTCGTGATAGTCATCGCCGGAAAGGACAAGGGAAAAATGGGGAAGGTTCTCAGGGTCCTCCGGGACGACCAGAGGGTTCTCGTGGAGAAGGTCAACATACACATAAAACACGAAAGGCCCAACCCCCAGAAGGGAATTCAGGGCGGCCGGGCCGAAAGAGAACTCCCCGTTCACATATCCAATGTCATGTATTACTGTACCAATTGTGAAAAGGGCGTCAGGGTTAAGGTTAGGATTACCGCCGACGGCAGGAAGGTCAGGATATGCGGAAGTTGTGGAAAGGAACTGGATTAAGGAGGTAAGAGATGGCGTATGAGCCCAGACTCCGGGAGAAATACAAAAAGGAAATCATCCCGGCCTTGATGGAAAAATTCAAATACAAAAACATAATGCAGGTTCCCCGCCTGGACAAGATAGTCATAAACATAGGGGTTGGCGAGGCCACCCAGAACATGAAGGAACTGGAGGTGGCCATGAAGGAACTGTCCCAGATCACCGGGCAGTGGCCGGTGATAAAGAGGGCCAAGAAGTCCATTTCCAACTTCAGGGTCAGGAAGGGACAGCCCATAGCCTGCATGGTTACCCTGAGGGGGGCCAGGATGTACGAGTTTCTGGACCGTTTTATCAGCCTTGCCCTTCCCAGGGTCAGGGATTTCCGGGGCCTGAACCCCCGCAGTTTTGACGGAAGGGGCAACTACACCGTGGGGGTTAAGGATCAGTTGATTTTCCCCGAAATAGACTACACCAAGGTGGAAAAATCCAGGGGTATGAATGTCACCTTCGTCACCACCGCCGAGACCGACGAGGAAGCCTACGAGCTTCTCCGGCTCTTTGGAATGCCCTTCAGGAGGTAAAAATGGCTACAAAGGCTAAAATAGCAAAACTTTACAAGGACCCCAAATTTAAAGTAAGGCATAGAAACCGTTGCCGCCGGTGCGGCAGGCCCCGGGGCTACATAAGGAAGTTCGGCCTGTGCAGGCTGTGCTTCAGAGAACTGGCCCTGAAGGGAGAAATTCCCGGGATAAGAAAAGCATCGTGGTAGGAGGTTAAAATGAGCCAGACGGATCCCATTGCCGACATGCTCACCATAATCAGGAACGCCCTGGAAAGGGGAAAGTCCGAGGTTTCCATCCCTTCGTCCAACATGAAGGAGGCCATAGCCAGGATTATGAAACAGGAGGGCTACATAGAGGATTACTCCGTGGAAAAGGACGACAAACAGGGGATTTTGAAGATAAGGTTGAAGTATCTCGGAAAATACAGGCCCGTGATAAAGGGGCTGAAGAAAATAAGCAAGCCCGGACGGAGGGTTTACTGTACCAAGGACGACATTCCCAGGGTTCTGGACGGTATGGGCGTAGCCATAATCTCCACCTCCCGGGGCATTCTCACCGACAAGGAGGCGGAAAAACTGGGGGTCGGTGGGGAAGTAATTTGCTACATCTGGTAGGAGGAGCCATGAGCAGAATAGGAAAACAACCGGTGGAAATTCCTCAGGGCATAAAGGTAACCATTGACGAAAAGTCCAGGAAGATAATATTTGAGGGTTCCAAGGGGAGGCTGGAAAGTCCCCTGCCCCCCGGAATAAAGGCGGAGATAAAGGAAAACAAACTGGTCTTCACCCGGGAGAACGACCTGAAGCAGACCAGGGCCTATCACGGTCTTGCCAGGGCCCTGGCCAACAACGCCGTGGTGGGCCTGAGCAAGGGCTTTGAAAAGAGGCTGGAAGTGGAGGGCGTGGGATACAGGGTTGACCTCAAGGGCAAGGAACTCCACCTTCAGTTGGGATATTCCCATCCCATCGTTTACAAAATCCCGGAGGATGTGGAAATCACCGTGGAGAAACCCAACAAAATAATCATTAAGGGCATAGATAAACAGAGGGTGGGAGCGGTGGCGGCGGAAATTCGCCGCTTCCGGGAGCCCGACCCTTACAAGGGCAAGGGAATAAGGTACGAGGGAGAAGTTCTCAGACTAAAACCAGGAAAATCGGGGGTGAGGTGATGATTAAAGACAAGGTTGAAGAAAAGAAAAGAAGAAGGCTGAGGATAAAGAGGAGCATAAGGAAGAAACTCGCCGGCACGGCGGAAAGGCCTCGCCTTACCGTTTACAAAAGCAACAGGTATCTTTATGTACAGGCGGTGGACGACGAAAGGGGCCACACCCTGGCCTTCGCCACCACCGTGACCAGTGATTTTAAAGAGTTCGGTTACAGCCGTAAAAGCATCAAGGCTGCGGAGAAACTCGGCGAGAAGATAGGGAAGATCCTCGTGGACAAGGGAATTAAAAGGGTGGTTTTTGACCGAAACGGTTATCCCTATCACGGAAGGGTTAAAGCCATAGCCGATGGAGCCAGGAAGGCTGGCCTTGAGTTTTAGGAGGTAAAGATGGAAGAACTCCAGACCTACGAAGAGATCCTTTCCATTAGGAGGGTCACGAAGGTGGTGACCGGGGGTAAGAACTTGAGGTTCTCGGTCTTCGTGGCCGTGGGGGACAAGAACGGAAGGGTAGGTATAGGTAAAGGAAAGGCCAGGGAGGTTCCTCTGGCCATCCAAAAGGCCATAGAAAAGGCCAAGAAAAACATGATCCAGGTGCCCATTATCGGAACCACCATCCCCCACGCCATCCAGGCCAAATTCGGTGCGGCAAAGGTTCTCATAAAGCCGGCCTCGGAAGGAACCGGAGTCATAGCCGGTAGTTCCGTCAGGAAGATTTTAGAACTGGCTGGAATAAGGGATGTTCTGGCAAAAATACTCGGCTCCAGAAACCCCATCACCAACGCCTACGCCACCATGGAAGCCCTTAAGATGCTCTTAGATCCCCATAAATACGCAGAAGAAAGAGGAAAGGAGGTGGAGGAGATATGGCCAAAGTCAAGAAAAAGAAAATCAAAATAACCCTGGTAAGAAGCCTGGTGGGTCGCCCTAAATACCAGAGGGAAGTGGTAAGGGGACTGGGTCTCAGGAGACTTCACCATTCGGTGGTGAAGGAAGACACGCCAGCCATAAGGGGAATGATAGCCAAGGTTCCCCATTTAGTTGAAGTGGAGGAGGTAAAATGAGGCTTCACCAGATAAAACCCAAGAGAAAGTCCGTCAAGGAAAGGAAGCGGGTGGGCAGGGGCCCGGGATCCGGCCTGGGAAAAACCGCCGGTAGGGGTCACAAAGGCCAGAAGTCCCGCAGCGGATATTCCCGCAAGTGGGGCTTTGAAGGAGGCCAGATGCCCCTTTACAGGAGACTGCCCAAGCGGGGCTTCAACAACGCCATATTCGCCGTCAAGTATCAGATCGTCAACCTGGAGAGGATAGAGGGGCTGGAAGAGACGGAGATAACCCCGGAACTCCTCAAGGAGAGGGGTATAATAAAGAAACTCTCCCTTCCGGTGAAAATCCTTTCTAAGGGAGAGATCTCAAAGCCCTACACCATCCACGCTCATAAATTCAGCGAGAAGGCCAGGGAAAAAATAGAGGCGGCAGGAGGGAAGGCCGTGGTAATAGGAGGTTGAGGTGTCCAATCCCATAAGAAACATCTTCTCCATACCCGAACTAAAAAGGAGAATAATCTTTACCCTGGGAGCCCTGGCGGTTTTCAGGGTAGGTGGGCACATACCCACGCCGGGGATAAACGGAAAGGCCCTGGCAGCCTTCTTCAAGCAGGTCCAGGGGAGTTTTCTGGGATTGGTGGACCTGTTTTCCGGAGGAAACCTTTCCCAGATGACCATATTTGCCCTGGGCGTTATGCCCTACATTTCCGCCGCCATAATCATGGAACTTCTGGTGGTGGTCTCCCCCTACATAGAAAAACTTTCCAAGGAGGGGGAATACGGGAGGAAGAAAATAACAGAATACACCAGGTACGGAACCGTCCTCATCTGCCTAATTCAATCCCTGGGAATCGCCACCATGCTGGAGGCCATGAAGGGCGGGATAGTCCTCTTTCCGGGCTGGAGTTTTAAACTCCTCACCATGCTCACCCTGACCACCGGAAGCATCTTCCTCATGTGGCTGGGAGAGCAGATAACCGAAAAGGGCATAGGAAACGGTATCTCCCTCCTCATATTTGCCGGAATAATTAAAAGATTCCCCTTCCAGTTCAAGCAGGTTTACCGCCAGGTGGTGAACGGGGAAATAAGCGTTATAAGCCTTATCATATTCGTGGTTTTGATGCTCCTCATCATAGCAGCGGTGGTTTTCGTGGAAAGGGCATACCGCCGGATTCCCATTCAGTACGGTAAAATGGTCCGGGGAAGGAGAGTTTACGGAGGCCAATCCACCTACCTTCCCATAAAGGTTAACACCGGAGGCGTTATACCCATCATCTTCGCCTCCTCCATAGTAACCATTCCCAGCGCCTTCCAGGGACTGGCCAAGAAGTATCCCTGGTTTGAATCGCTGGCCAAGCAACTGAGTTGGGGCATGCCCCTTTACAGCCTTCTCTACTTCATCGGAATTATTTTCTTCACCTATTTTTATGTCTCCATAATTTTCAATCCCCAGGATGTGGCGGACAACATAAGGAAATACGGCGGGTTTATCCCGGGCATAAGGCCGGGCAAGCCCACGGCGGAGTTTATTGAGAGGATCCTATCCAGGCTGACCTTCGTGGGGGCCATTTACCTGGCCCTGGTGGCCATAATCCCTGAATTCCTCTACTTCGGATTCAAGGTGGGGGCTATACCCTGGATAGGTCCGTGGCTGGAGAAGGTTACCCCCACCTGGGTCACTACCGGTCTGGGAATACAATTCTTCTTCGGCGGCACCTCCCTCCTCATCGTGGTGGGAGTTGCCATGGACACCCTCCAGCAGATAGAAGCCCAACTGGTTATGCGGAGTTACGACGGGTTCATCAAGGGAGTAAGGGTAAGGGGGAGAAGATGATATATGTGCTCCTCGGTCTCCCCGGGGCAGGAAAAGGGACCCAGGGAGAACTCCTTTCCAGGGAACTGGGAATTCCCAGGGTCTCCACCGGAGACATACTCCGGGAAGCGGTCAAAAAGGGCACTCCCCTGGGCTTGAAGGCCCGGGAGGCCATGGAGCGGGGAGAACTGGTGAGCGACGACATAGTCATAGGGATCGTGGAAGAAAAACTAAAAAGTCCCGATTGTGCCAGGGGATGCATCCTGGACGGCTTCCCCAGGAACCTTAAGCAAGCGGAGGCCCTGGAAAGGATGGGGCTTGACCTCAAGGCCATTTACATAGATGTGCCGGAGGAAGAGGTCGTGCGGAGGCTTTCCGCCCGCAGGGTTTGCGCCGACTGCGGTGCGGTTTACAACCTCCTCACCTCTCCTCCCAAGAAGGAGGGGGTTTGCGACCGCTGCGGCGGTCCCCTGATCCAGAGGGAGGACGACCGGGAAGAGGTCGTCAGGGAGAGGATAAGAGTTTACAGAGAGCAGACGGAACCCATACTGGAGTTTTACCGGAAAAGGGGAGTTCTACTGGTGGTGAACGGGCTGGGTTCCCCCCAGGAGGTTTTCTCAAGGCTGATGAGGGTAATATGATCGTGATAAAGGAAGAGGAAGAGATAGAGAAAATGAGGGAAGCAGGAAGGATAACCGCCCTTATTCTCAGGGAGGTGGCGGAGATGGTAAAACCCGGGGTCTCTGCACACCAACTCAACGAATATGCCGAAAGGAGGCTCCGGGAACTGAAGGCCATTCCGGCCTTCAAGAATTATCCCCATCCCTCCGGGGGCAAAAAATACCCTGCCGCCCTCTGCGTTTCCGTCAACCACGAGGTGGTCCACGGAATACCCACCAGGGATAAGGTCTTCAAGGAAGGGGACATAGTGAGCCTGGACTTCGGCGTTTTGAAGAACGGATACTACGGAGATTCGGCCCTGACCGTGGGAATAGAACCCCTCACCAAGAGGGCCCGTCAACTCATAAAGACCACCCGGGAAGCCCTATACCAGGCCATAAAAAAAGCCGTGGCCGGGGCCAGGCTGGGGGACATCTCCCATGCGGTTCAGACCTATGTGGAGAGGAGGGGTTTTTCCGTGGTCAGGGATTTCGCCGGCCACGGCATAGGTACCCACCTCCACGAGGAGCCCCAGGTTCCCAATTTTGGTATTCCGGGAAGGGGGCCCCTTCTGAAGGAAAGAATGACCATGGCCATAGAGCCCATGGTGAACATGGGGGATTGGAGGGTTAGGGTGGAGAGCGACGGCTGGACCGTGGTTACGGCCGACGGTCAGCCCTCGGCCCATTTTGAACACACGGTGGTGGTAAGGGATGGCGAAGCAGAGATACTAACGGTGGTGGAATGATGGCCAGATCAGACGACTTCATCCAGTTGAAGGGCACCATAACGGAGGCCCTGCCCAACGCCACCTTCCGTGTAAAACTTGAAACGGGTCATATAATATTAGCGCATGTCTCTGGAAGGATGAGGAAGAACTTTATAAGGCTTCTTCCCGGAGACAAGGTCCTTCTGGAGATATCCAAATACGACCCCAAGAAGGGTAGGATAATATATAGATTTAGCAGGTGAGGTGAAAAGATGAAGGTAAGATCTTCAGTAAAAAAGATTTGTAAGGATTGCAAGATAATAAGGCGAAGGGGTGTGGTCATGGTAATTTGCAAGAACCCCAAGCACAAACAAAGACAGGGATAGGAGGGAAATCATGCCGAGAATCGCTGGAGTGAACATCCCGGACAACAAGAGGATTTTCGTATCCCTGACATACATCTACGGCATCGGAAGGTCCAAGGCTATGGACATCCTCCGCCGGGCAGGGGTGGACCCCATGAAGAGGGCCAACGAACTCACCCCGGAGGAACTTACCAAAATAAGGAAAATAATTGAGACCGAAGAAAAGGTGGAGGGTGAACTTCGCAAGGAAATAGCCATGAACATAAAGAGGCTTATAGAAATAGGGTCCTACAGGGGACTGAGGCACAAGGCCGGTCTCCCCGTCCGCGGACAGCGCACCCATTCCAACGCCAGAACCAGAAAGGGACCCAGGGGCAACATGCTAAAAAGAAGGAAGAAATAGGGGGTAAACTATGGCCCAGAGAAGGAGAAGAACCAGGAAAAAGAGGAAAGAAAAGAAGGTGGTCCCCCATGGGATAGCCCACATTCAGGCCACCTTCAACAACACCATCATCACCATCAGCGATCCCGACGGGAATGTTCTCTGCTGGTCCAGCGCCGGCAAGGTGGGGGTTAAGGGAACCAGGAAGGGAACCCCCTGGGCTGCTCAGATGGCGGCTCGGCAGGCGGCCCAGGAGGCCATGCAGATGGGAATGCGCAGCATTGACATAAGGGTAAAGGGACCGGGACCCGGAAGGGAGGCGGCCATAAGGACCCTCCACCAGGCCGGGCTTCAGGTGAAGTCCATAAAGGATGTGACGCCCATTCCCCACAATGGGTGCAGGCCCAGAAGACCCAGGAGAGTTTAAGGAGGTAAAAAATGGCGAGATATACAGGCCCGGTTTGCAGACTATGTAGAGCAGAAGGGGTTAAACTCTTTCTCAAGGGGGCCAAGTGCCTTTCGGAAAAATGCCCCCTGGAAAAGAGACACACCAGGCCCGGTCAGCACGGCAGGACTCCCCAGAGGAAAATATCGCCCTACGGCAGGCAGTTGAGGGAAAAACAGAAGGTTAAGAGGTTTTACGGGGTCCTGGAGCGGCAGTTCCGCCGCTATTTTGAGATGGCCGAGCGGATGAGGGGAAGGACCGGCGATAACCTGCTGATTCTCCTGGAAAGAAGGCTGGACAATGTGGTTTACAGGGCTGGCTTTGCCTATTCCCGCCGCCACGCCCGCCAGTTGGTCAACCACGGCCACTTCAGGGTCAACGGCCGCAATGTTAACATACCCTCCTATCTGGTCAGGGAAGGGGATGTCATAGAGTTCGTGGACAGGTCCAAAAACAACGAGAACCTCAAGGCCATGCTGGAGGACCTGAAGACCAAGGCCAACACCCCCAGTTGGATAGAGGTGGATTGGGACGCCATGAAGGCCAGGATAATAGCCCTGCCCACCAGGGAGGATGTAAGCCTGCCCGTGGAAGAGCATCTAATAGTGGAGCTTTACTCCAAATAAGGAGGTAAGGGATGATATTTGCACTGGAATTCCAGAGGCCCAGGCTGGTGGAAATAGAGGAGATGACGGAGAAATACGGAAGGTTCTCCGCATCCCCCTTTGAAAAGGGCTACGCCACCACCATGGGTAACGCCCTGAGAAGGGTTCTTCTCTCTTCCATAGAGGGGGCGGCCATCACGGCGATAAAGATAGAAGGGGCCCCCCACGAGTTCACCTCCCTCCCCGGAGTTCGGGAAGATGTGCTGGACATAATACTTAACCTCAAGGCCATTCCCATACTCCTAAAGGTCCCCTACGAAAAGACCATGAGGCTCAAGGTGAAGGGCCCCGGGGAAGTTTTCTCCAGGGACATAGAGCACGACGGGGACATAGAGATAAAGGACCCCAATGTTTACATAGCCTCCCTGGACGAGGACGGGGAACTGGAGATGGAAATGCGGGTAAAGAACGGCAGGGGATATGTTCAGGCAGCCGACAACTACGACCCGGACCTTCCCGTGGGATACATTCCCCTGGACTCCTCCCATTCTCCGGTGAAAAAGGTCAACTTCACCGTGGAACCCGCCAGGGTGGGACGCAGAACCGACTACGAAAAACTCATCCTGGAGATATGGACCAACGGGGTCGTTCCTCCGGACCAGGCCCTTATAAGGGCGGCCCAGATCCTTCAGGAGCACCTGTCCATTTTCTTCGGTGTTTCCGAAAAGGAGAACATAAAGACGCCCCAGAAGGTTCAGGAGCCGCGGGTTAGGTATGCGGTGGACTTCCTCAAGAAGAAAATAGACGAGTTCAACCTACATGTACGCTCCATTAACGCCCTCAAGTCCATTGGCATTGAAAGGATTTATCAACTGGTTCAGAAGACCCGCAACGAACTCCTCAAGGCTAAGAACTTCGGCCAGAAGTCCCTGGCGGAGGTGGAAGCCCTCCTGGAGAGCCATGGACTTTCCCTGGCCACGGAACTTCCCCCGGACCTGGTCAAGCAAATAGAGGCAGAGATAAAAAACGAAACGGAGGGATGAAATGAGGCACAGGAAAGGGTATAGAAAACTTCGCAGGGATTCCGCCCACAGGATGGCATTGCTTAGGAACCTGGTGACTTCCCTGATAGAGAACGAAAGGATAATTACCACCGTGGCCAAGGCCAAGGAGGCCCGCAAATTCGCCGACTGGATGGTGAACATAGCCAAGGAGGACAACCTGGTCAACCGCCGGAAGGCCCACCGTTTCCTCTTCAAAAAGGAGGCCGTGTGGAAACTCTTTGAGGTGATAGCCCCCAGGTTTCAGGACAGGCAGGGCGGTTATACCAGGGTTCTCCGCCTGGCCCACCGCAGGAAGGGGGACGGAGCCGAACTGGCCATCTTAGAATTCGTGGATTACGAATTCAAGCCCAAAGAAAAGAAGGAATAGGGGATTTCCTCCGGGGCTTCCTTCAGCCCCCACCCGTAGTAAAATAGGAGCATGAGTAAATTTTTTAAATCGGTGGGGGTCTTGCTCTGCCTTTATCCCCTGCTGGGGGATGGGGTGGAAAAATCCCTGGAAGTTTGGAGCCTCATGGGATTTTTTGAAATTTCCCTGCTCCTTCTCCTTCTGGGATTTATCCTTCATGCGGCTTCCCCCTATTATCGCCGCGCCACTTCGGAGTTCAAACTCAAAATCAGTTCGGAGAACTTCGGAATAATATTCCTCTGGATCCGGGACCTGGCCCTCTTTGCCTCCTTCGGAATAGGGGCTATGCTCATAAACCCCGACATCTTCGCCGACATAAAACTGGCCCTCCCCTTCGTTCCCCTGGGGGTGGTTTTACTGGGCTTTGCCCTGGTGGTGAAGGTTCACAGGAACCTGGAGGGGGACCGGAGAGATAGAAAACTTTTCATGTGGCTGCTTTCCCTATCTGCCCTTCTCCAGTACTTCGGCTTCGTTTTCGTCATGGAGGCGGCCCCTTCGGAATGGGTCTCCTCTGGAAAGGCCGGGAGGTTCTGGGCCTTTCTGAGGGGCCTCAGGTCCAACCTGAACCCTGACCTTTCCATGTGGACCTTTTACCTGGTTTTCCCACTTCTGGCGGTGGTTTTTCTCCTATTGATCCTGGGAGGAGTTCGCCGGGGAACTCGCCCTTAACTCCCGGAGGACCTGAGGGGATAAACCCTGATGGCCCTGGGGGATTGGGGGCATTTGTTCTCGCATATTCCGCATCCTATGCAAAGGTCGTCTACCACCACCGGGGCCTTCATCCTCACCTTCTCCCCCCGTGGGGTGATGGCCTCCACCTCTATGAGTTTTATGGCCTTGGTGGGAACCGGGCAGTGTTCCTCGCACACTATGCATTCTTCCCCGTAGGCAAAGGGCAGGCATATGGAGCGGTCCACCCGGGCAACACCCATTTTTTTCGTCTCCGGGGTGAAGGGACCTATGGCGCCGGTGGGGCATAGGTACTGACACAGGAGGCAATCGTATTCGCAGTAACTCAACTCCGTGGCCAGGCGGGGGGTGGAGTAATTCTCCAGGCCGTAGAGGAGCCCCATGGGTTGAAGGACCCCCGTGGGGCATCCCTTCACACACTCTCCACACCTTATACAACGGGATGTAAAGTCCTGAACGGCCCCCGGTGGCCTTAGGACTTCCCGGTTTCCCCTGACCAGAGGGAGAGCAAGGAGGGAGGAAGCGGCGGTCAGCAGGACCTCCCTCCTCCGGAGGTCTATGCCCTGGGCCTCCGCCTTTGAGGTCGTGGAAAATTCCGAAAGAATGGCCTTTTCAGGGCAGAGGTCGTGGCATCGGAAGCATTGATAACATTCCCCGGCCTTCCATCCCAGAAAGGGGGTGGCGGAGGCCGGACACACGGCATCGCATATTCCGCACTTGGTGCATTTTTCGGGATCAATCCTCAACCTCAGGAGGTTGGACCTGGATAGGAGGGAGAGGAGGGCTCCGTAGGGGCAGAGGTATCGGCACCAGAAGCGTTCCTCCACCAGGTTGAGGAGAAGGATTGCCAGGAGCAGAACTCCTGACCCCAGGGCCCCGTAGAAAAAGTGGGGTTCCACCAGGGTGTAGGATTCTAAGGCCGGGAATATTCTGGCCAGCCCTTCCAGAACGAGGTTGGCCCCGGGATGAATGGCCGTGGCCATGGCCCTGAAGAGAAGTCCCAGGGGATCCAGGAGGGTGCCTATCCCCATGCCGTAGAGGGCCGCCGCAAAAAAGACCACCAGAAGGAGGTATTTGTACTTGAGGGGCGGTGGGCGGAACCTCCTTTTTTTGACCCGGAAGGCCCACGAAAAAAGGGCGTTCAGGGTTCCCAGGGGACAGACCCAGCCGCAGAAGAACCTCCCCAGGAAAAGGGTGAAAAGGAGCATGGCCAGGGAAAAAAGGGAGAGGACGGCCAGGGTTCTGGAGGCCAGGAGAGATATGGCCACGGCGTAGAGGTCGGAGCGGAAGAAAAGGGAGAGCCACGGAGAGACCTCGTCGGTGCCGAAGAACCCCGTTCTTAAAAACAGGTAGATAAAGAGAAGGAAGAAAACGGCCTGGGAAAACCTCCTCAGCCAGCGGAGTGCCCTGTATTTCATGCCTTTAAAATCTTCAATTTCGCCTTGCCCAGTCCCCTTTCCCCGGCTATTTTTACCCAGGGAGGGTTCCGGAGGCCCAGAAATTCAGCCCCCCAGGCATCGGCCCCCACCGGGTCCCCGGTGACCAGAACCCTTTTCATCAGTGCCACATCGGATAGATTCCCGCCCACGGGGCCGTGGGCCTTCAGGATTCTGTAAGCGTCTACCACATAAAGGCTGGGTTTGAAGAAGGCGGCAAGGTCCACCACCGCCGTGTGAATGCGGCGGTGAAGGTATCCCCTTCTACCCCCGATGAGTCCCATGAGGTTTTTCATGGCGATGGTGGCTCCGGCCAGGGAATGGTGCTTAACTATGGGAACATCAATTATCCTGTCCACCTCCAGGGCCTGGCGGTAAACCTCCCATTCCTTCAAGAATTCCCCACCTATCCTTTTCTTCACCAGATGGTTTTCCCGGAGAAATACGATCTCGGCCCCGGCTTTTCTGGCTTCCCTGGCTATTCCAGAGCGGTAATATGTCCTTTTGGCAGGATTGCATGGATTGTCAAAGACCATAACCCTTTTGGCCCCGGCTTCGTAGGCTGTTTCCACCACCGCCCTCACCACCAGAGGGTTGGTATCCGCCGCCTGTTCGGGCCTCCGGTCCCAGCCCATGTTGGGCTTCACCAGAACCACATCCCCCCGGGAGGCCACCCTTTTTACGCCGAAGGCCCTGAGGGCCCTCCGGGTGATCTCGTAGGGATCGCCTCCCTCTACCTCCACCGCTTCGGGTTCCCTTGCCTCCCCAAGAAGGAGGGAGGCCACAGAACCCGCCACCAGCCTGAAAAACTCCCTCCTTTTCATTTTCCCTCCACCTCCCTTATAAATTCCTTTATGCCCAGGTAGAGGCCGTAGGCCACCCTGGCCCTGTAGAGGGGATCCCTCAGCCTCCGGGCCTCCTGGGGGTTGGAAATAAAGGAGATTTCAACCAGCACGGCGGGCATTTCCGCCCCCATCAGAACGAAGAAGGGGGCTCCCCGGGCCCCCAGGTCCCGGATGTCGGGGTAAAAACGCCGCAGGTGTCGGACGAGAACCTTCTGGACGGTTCTGGCCATGGTCCTGGACTGGCGTATTTTTTCGTTGAGGACGATTTTCTTAAGGATGTCCCCCAGTTGGGACAGGGTTTTGCCTGAAGTTTCGTTTTCCAGGGCCGCCACCCTTTCCGCCTCCGGGTCCGCCGCCAGGTTCAAGTAAAAGGTTTCCAGGCCCCTGGCCCTGGGGTTTCTGGAGGAGTTCACATGGAGGGAAACGAAGAGATCCGCCCCCTGGCCGTTGGCTATGGCGGTTCTTTTTTCCAGGGAAAGGAAGGTGTCGTCCTTTCGGGTCAATATTACCTCGTAGCCGTCGTTCTCCAGCAGGGATTTCAAAATATAGGCCAGGTCCAGGACGATGTGCTTTTCCTGAAGGTGCAGGGCGGGATTTACGCAGCCCGAGTCCTTCCCCCCGTGGCCCGGGTCCAGGGCGATCTTCTTTATCTTCAAGCCCAGTTGTCTCAACAGGGGAATTTCCCGGTGGCGGAAGAAGATGTCCACCACCACCCTGGGCGGGGAGGGTAGAAAGAAGACCCGGTATTTGCGCAGGTTTCTGAGGTAAAGCACGGCCCGCAGTCTTCTGCGGTCCTTCCTGGAAACCCTTATGAGGTAAAGGTTGGGGTTTTGAAAGGAATACCTGCTTTTTATCCTTCCCGGGTAAGTCCCGTAGAAGTCCACATAGAGGAGGGTTTTATCCCCGTATCTTATTCTTCCCGTTCTAAACTTCACCCGGGAGGATAGGGTGAATATTGCCCTGGCATAACTGGGTCCTTCGCTGAGGTCCACCTTCTTCAGGGTGGCGGCGAGAAGGAGTTGGGCCCCCAGAAACAAGGTCAAGGCCCTTTTAACCATGGTTATATGATAAAAGTCCTTTTTGCCCCGGTCAAGGGGGTTAGCGGAGGGTTACCCTAAACCATGAGGCCCGGCTTCGGTTCCAAAGTATCAACCTGTAGTTTCTGGGGACGCTAACTTCTCCCCTGAAGGGTCCCCGGGAAAGGACCTTGAAGGGCCTGCCCCCCAGGAAATTTTTGATCTGGGCCTCCGGGCATACGAAGTAGAAAAGTTTTCCCCGGGAGGGTACCGTGTATTCGTTTCCCGTGATGTAGTGGTATTTTGCCGGATAGTTCAGTGGAACCCTGGCCTTCTGGAAGGAAGAAAGGTGTTCTGCCCTCCACTTCCTTCCCCGGGAGGGGCCTGAGGAGATGCGGGGTGTTCCGTAGGCCCTTTCCCGCCCGGGGGAGGAAAGGGTGATCTTCAGAGAATAATCCTTCCCCTCCAGGATGTGCCCATCCATCCCCCGGGAGTCCTCCAGGAAAACTTCTTTAATGAGGCCCTCCCGGGAGGCCACCATCAGTTTATATCTGTTTTCACCCAGTTGAAAAACCGTCCGGCCCTCTTCGTCGGTGAGGGCCCAGGTGGAAAGCAGGGGAACCTTGTCGTATTTTTTCTCCACCGCCCAGAAGGAAAGAACTATCACCATGGCCCCGGCCACGGGATTTCCCCTGGGGTCGGAGACGGTGATGTTTACCCGGGCCAGCCCGGTGTATTTCCCGGGGATGGGAAGAGGTCTGTCGTCTCCCCTTATGGTCCAGACGGTGGATACGCTTTTCTTCCATTGGGTTTCGTATATCTCCGGCCTATCCATGGATGTCTCCGGGGGGAAGTTGAGGTCCCAGCGGTGCCATCCCCCCACTTCGTAAAATTCGTTCCACACATGGTCCTCTCCCCAATCGTTGGCAAGCCTCATGGGGATGAGAAGCGATCTTCCCAGGGCCACCCCGAAGATGCTCCATTCCCCGCAGGAGCCGTAGTTGGCGTAGTATGGTTCCCGGGGCAGTTTGTCGTGGCTCTCCTCCCCCCATTCCACGAAATTCCTGGACCAGAGGGAAAGTTTCTCCATGGCCTGGCGAACGCTGCGGGCACCTTTCACGGCTTCCACCGCCGAGGAGCCGTATTTTCTGTCCCTGAGGAAAAATTCTCGCCAGAAATTTCCCAGGTAGCGGACCGGGGCCTCAAAGCGAAGCCTGGGGTGGACCACATACCAGTAGTAAATCTCAGGGGGCAATTCGTGCCACTTCCCGTCCGAAAGAAGCAGGGAGAGGGTGGTGTGGTCCCCCTTCTCCACCAGCCTGGCGTAGGGAAGAAGGCGGGAAAGGCGGTAAATCCACCGGGCGTTTTCCTCAAGAACCCGGGTGGTATAGGTTATTCCGTCCTTGTCCGGCGGAGCGTCCACCATGGCCCTCAGGACTGCGGTGGCCGTGTGGGCTATGGAGAATCCCACCTCGTCCACCAGTTTTTTCTCGGCGTCCAGGAGAAGACCTGAGTATTTAAGGGCGTAGAAGGGGTTGAATACCTTAACGAAGGTGAGGGATCGCGTTCCTCCCCTTATCAGGTCGTATCCCCCCAACCACTGGCTTCCCGCCACCAGGTCAGAGCCCCCGGAGGTTTCACCTGGGCCGTTTTTGAGGGCGATGTCTTCCACCAGGTGAACCCGGCCGGAGGATGTGCCCAGCAGGGCGTCCCTGTGTCCATCTCCATTTACATCCACCACCGATGGGATTACGCTTCCCCTTTCCGGTGGCCAGGGCCTGATCCTGGCTCCGGCCTCCGGGGACGGCACCCACCTTCCCTCCCTGTAAAAATACCCCCTGGCCTTTCCTTTACCGTCAAAGACCAGGAGGGTCAGGAGGCTCTTCCCCCTGAAATCCGAGACGAAAACCGCCGGGGAGGCGTTTCCTGAAACCTTTATTTCCCGGAAGGGGGATTTTTCCGTGGCCTCCTTCCATAGGGGTTTCTCCGGGTTGCCTTCGTTGACGAAGAACCTTACCCTTCCGTCGCCGGTCCCCACCACCAGGTCCAGGTCCCCGTCGCCGTCCCAGTCGTAGAGAAGAGGGCAGGAATTCTGTCCAACATCAATTATCACCTTCTTTTCTTTTCCGTCCTTTTTCTTCTCCGGTGGAGCCTTCACTGTGAAGTAGTCCTGTCTTTCGCCAAACCGGACGAATTTTCCCTTTATACCCTGATTTTCGTAGAGAAATACCTGCCCCCTGCTGTTTCCCACCACCAGGTCCAGGTCCCCGTCGCCGTCCACATCCGCCGCAAAGGGCACCGCCCGGTCCACCACATCTATTTCCGGGGGAACATAGGTCTCCACCCCGCTGAACACCGGGTGAAAACGGGAGCCTTTGTTTAAAAAGAACTTCACCAGCCCATCGGAGGTTCCCACCGCCAGATCCTGAAGCCCATCGCCGTTCACATCCAGAAGGGTGGCTCCGGTCTGGCCGTTGAGTTTCAACTCCACCATGGAGAGGTCCCTCATCTTCCAGTAGAAGTCTTCCCTGAGCCATCGGGGGACCCTTTCCACGGCGCGCATTACCACCGGGGGAAGGGACGGTTCCTTCTCCCCCAGCATCTTCCATCCCCCGGGGGGGATTTCCAGCCGGATGGGTCGGTCTGTGGACGCAAACAAACCAGATCCCGTAATAACCGTGAACAAAAAGAACAAAACAGTTCTCTTCATTTTACCCTCCGTTAACCCTTCAGGGCTTTTTTTATGCTGGCCCTGTTTCCTAAGATCAGAATGTTTATCCCGATTATTATCAAAACACCCCCCAGGATCTGGGAAGGACGGAGCCCCTGTCCCAGGAGCGTATAACTCAGCAGAAGAACCATGAAGGGTTGAACGCTTTTTATTATGGAAACATTGGCGGCCTTCAGGTACTTAAGGGCCAAAAACACCAGGGTTGTGGCCAGCACCGGTCCGAAGAGGGAACCCAGCATTATGTTCAGGAAGGAGAAGGTGGTGGGAAACTGAAACCGGCGGGAGAGGAAGACCATCCCGGCATAGAGGGTGAAGAGGACATACACCCGGAAAACGGTTATGTATATGGGGGGAATCCCCCGGACCTTCATCCTGACGATGACGGTGTTCAGGGAGAATATGCCCACCATGAGGAGGAGAAGGAACAGGTGTAAGCCGCTGACATCGGCCTCGGCGTGGGTGAGGATGGCCGTGCCGGCGATGGCCACCGCCGCCCCCGTTCCCTCGTAGAGGTTAAGTTTTTCCGAAAGGATGAGGTAGCCCCAGAAAATGACGAAGAGGGGCTGGAGGTTCACGATGAAGGAGATGAAGGAGGGATTCAGGAGTTTTACCAGGTAAAAGAAAAGGAATGTGGCGAAGGCCTCGGAAAATCCGAAGTAGAGGAAGAAGAGGGGGTGTTTCTTAATGAAGTTCAGCAGATTTTTGAAGCCCTCCTTCCTGGATACCACTATTATGCTGCTCCAGAGGGAAGCCATGAGGAACCACCAGAACAGGAAGGGTTCGGTGGGGAGTTCTCTCTGGGCGAATTTTGCGAAAATGTAAACCAGGGAGTAGCCCAGGGCAGAGCCCAGGGCGGCCAGAATCCCCTTGATTTTTGGATTCAACGCTGTCCCCGGAAGTAGTCAAAGGTGGACTTCAGGCCCTTTTCCAGGGAGGTCTGGGGTTTCCAGCCCAGGACTTCCCTGGCCCTTTCCGGGGAGAGAACCGAGTATTTTATGTCTCCGGGCCGGGGAGGGGCCATCCGGTATTCCACCCTCCTTCCCCCCACCTTCATGAGGTTTTCCAGCAGGTCCAGGGTGGGGGTGCCCACGCCGGTGGATATGTTTACGGTGATGTCGTCTTTGCCGGAAGAGGCCAGGAGATTTGCCCGGGCCACATCCTTCACATAAATGTAATCCCTCACCATTCCCCTTTCCATCTCCGGGTAGGTGTAGATTTTGACCTCGCGACCTTCCAGAAGGGCCAGGGAGAATATGGCCACCACCCCTGCCTCTCCGTGGGGAATTTGCCGGGGACCGTAAACATTGGAGTAGCGGAGGACGGCGTAGGAGAACTTCCCCCGGCTGAGGAGTTTGATGTACCCCTCGGCGCTGAGTTTTGACTGGGCGTAGGGGCTTTCCGGGGCCGGGGGCCAGTCTTCCGTGGCCTTTCCCCCCCGGGTATCCCCGTATATGGCTCCACCGGTGGAGGCGAAGACGAACCTTTCCACCCCCGCATCCCCCGCTGCCTTCAACAGGTTCACGGTTCCCAGTATGTTTTCCCCGGCGTCCAGGGCCGGATCCTGAACCGAGAGGGGAACGGAAATCTGGGCCGCCTGGTGGTTTATAACGGCGGGCTTTTCAAGTTTTATCAGCCGGACCGCCTCCGGGGATTTGATGTCAAGAAGATAAAACCTTGCTCCTTCCGGGATGTTTTCCGCCTTTCCCGTGGACAGGTTGTCCACCACTATTACTTCGTGTCCCTCCTCCAGGTAAGCCTCCGCCACATGGGAGCCGATAAAACCGGCCCCTCCTGTTACGAGAACCTTCATTCTTCCTCCTTTATTGTTTTTTCCAGGGTGTTTCTCAGGTTTTTATTTTGTTTTTCTATCTTGGATATGACGCCATCGGCGTTTTTGATGTGGGTGGCCAGGCGCTTCAACTCCTCCTCCAGGCTTATGCTGTAGGAGATGGCGGTCTTTATGAACCTCCTTATTTCGTCCACCCTGGATAGCATGATTTCCGCCTCGGATATGGAGGCCGCCATGGAAATGATGGCCAGGATGGAATAGGGACCCGCCATAAACACCCTTTTTCCCAGGGCGTAGGACCAGAGGTCGTTGGTTTCTCCGAAGGGGTCCCGGGGGGATGTCACCAGGGAAAAAACTGCCTCCGAGGGAAGGAAAAGCACGGCGAAGTCCGTGGTCCCGTATTCCGGTTTTATGTACTTGGAGGCTATGGAGTCAATCTGCTTCTTCAGGTCCCTGACCAGGGCCTTCCAGTCCTGCCTGGAGCCGCTGGAGTGAAATTTTCTGAAGGATTCCCGGGGAAACTTGGAGTCTATGGGGAGAAATTTCTTCCCCACCTTCACCAGAGCGTCCACCCTTTCCCCCGAGGGCCAGGGCCCGCTCTGTCTTTTCCAGAGATAATCCGGCAGGGCAGAGGACAGTATGGCCTCCAGGAGGAATTCCCCCATTTCTCCCCTTTCCCGGGCGGAGGAAAAGAGGTCCTTCATTTTTTCGGTGACTTCTATCACCCGGCGGGTCTGTTCCGAGAGTTGGGCCAGGGTCCGCTGGGCTTCCACCAATTGCTGGGTGGCCTGGCGGCTTTCCATGCTCAGAAAGTTCAGCCCTTCCCCGAGCCTGGTTTCCGTGGAATGGAGTTTTTCCCGGATGGGCATGAGTTCCTTGAGGAGTTCTTCCTTCCACCGGTTCTGGCGGCTGTTCCACAGGATCATGAAGACCACCAGAAGGATTACCAGAAGGATCAGAAGGGCTAAAATGGAGTAAAGCATCCCTCCAATTTTAACCCAAAAACCTCCCGGCAGAAACCCCGGGCACAGGCCTTGGCCACGGAAGGATTTTTTGGTAAAAATTACCCTGACTCAGGAGGTTTCCATGGAAAGATTGGTTTCTTTGCTGGGGGTGGCGGTTTTCGTTTTCATCGCTTACCTTCTCTCCCTTAACCGGAGGAGGATACCCTGGAAGACCGTGGGAATAAGTTTGGCCCTTCAGTTCTTCATCGCCCTGTTTATGCTTAGAACCCCTCTGGGTTACAGGCTTTTCGGAGTTCTGAACCGGGTCTTTATGGCCTTCCTGGGTTATTCAGATCGGGGGGCGGAGTTTCTGTTCGGCTCCCTGGTAAAGGATACGAAAATAGGGGCCATAGTAGCCTTTAAGGTCCTGCCGGTGATAATATTCGTCTCCTCCTTCATGGCCATCCTGGCCCATCTTCGGATAATTGAATACACCATCAGGTTTCTGGCCCACATATTCTACAGGACCCTGGGCATTTCAGGAGCCGAAGCCTTTGCCTCCTCCCTGTTCATCTTTATGGGCATTGAGACGGTGACCGGCCTCAAGGAATACCTGGAGGACATGACCGATTCCGAGATATTTCTCATCATGACCACCTTTCTGGCCACCATTGCTGGCTCCGTCATGGCCACCTATGTGAGTTTCGGGGCTTCGGCGGGCCACCTCATGGCCGCCTCCCTCATGTCGGCCCCGGCGGCGGTGGCCCTGGCCAAGATAATGGTCCCCGAAACCTCCACCCCCAGAACCGCCGGGGACCTGGCCGGCGTTCACTACCGCAGGCCGAGCCAAAACCTCATAGAGGCGGCGGCCCAGGGGGCCTCCGACGGCATGAACCTTGCCCTACAAATTGCCGCCATGCTCATAGCCTTCGTAGCCCTCATATACATGGTCAACTCGTGGCTTTCCCCCACGGGACTCACCCTGGAAAAACTCCTGGGATGGATTTTTTCTCCCTTTGCCCTTCTCATGGGAATCCCATGGCACGAGGCCCGGGATGTGGGGATGCTCCTGGGGATAAAAACCGTGTTCAACGAATTTCTGGCCTATCTTCAACTTCACCAGCACATAGTAAACCACACCCTTTCCCCCCGGTCCATTGCCGTGGCCTCCTACGCCCTCTGCGGTTTCGCCAACTTCGGCTCCATTGCCATAATGATAGGTGGAATAGGGGCCTTAGCCCCGTCCAAAAAGGAGGTGGTGGCCCGTTTAAGCGTAAGGGCCCTGGTGGCGGGCACTCTGGCCAGTTTTATGACGGCTTCCTTTGCCTCTATTCTCCTTTAGGGAGTTTTTTCAGGTTGAACCTGAGTTCAGGGATCCTCTCCCCATCCTTCAGGTTTATCCTTTTCACCGCAGAGGCGAAGCCCTTTCTCACGATTTTCACGGTGTGAGGACCCGGAAGGAGCCTAAGGTTTTTCACCGGGGTAGGTCCCAGAAGGTGGCCGTCTAAATAAACCTCCGCCGTGGGCGTGGAGTCTATCTTCCCTATGGAGGCGGTCTTGAAGAGCACCGCCACCTTCTTCATGTCCCTGCGAACCTTAACCTTCCTGTACTTGACTCCGGCGGAGGAGACGAATTTGAAGGTGTAGGTTCCCGGAGGTAGTTTTACCTGAAGGGGGGTGGAACCTAAGAGGCGGTTTTCCCGGTAAACCCTGGCGGGGAGGTCGCTGAAGAGGGTGAAGGAAACCGGGGACCGACGGGGAATGGGGGGAAGGGAAGCCCCGGTGGAGGATGGTCTGGATACCACCGAGCGTATCCATTCCATGGCTCTGCGGGAATAGGTCCTGAGTTCGCTCCCGTATTTGAGAACCCCGGCAAAAAAGACGATGAGGAGGAGAAGAAGCACCAGGTTCTTCAGGGAAAAAATCCTGGGCCTGGAGGAGTAAACCCCCATGCCCCTGGAGCGGAGTTTGAGCCTCTCAATGTCCTTCATCATCTCCAGGGCCGACCGGTAGCGGTTCTTGGGCTTTTTGTCGGTGGCCTTCAGAATGATCCTCTCCAGTTCCGGGTCTATCTCCGGGTTATATCGGGAGGGGGAGGGCAGGGGTTCCCTTACATGCTTCATGAGAATTTGAAAGGGGGTTTCGCCTATGAAGGGGACCTTGCCCGTGGCCATCTCAAAGAGGGTTATTCCGAAGGAGTAGATGTCCGATTGGGGTGTGGTCTTTTCCCCCTTGGCCTGCTCCGGCGAGACATAGTAGGGGGTTCCCAGCATCTCCCCGGAGCGGGTGAGGCTACCGCTTTCGTCCAGCCTCTTGGCCAGACCGAAGTCCGCCAGGATGGCCCTTCCCGTCTGCTTGTCAATTATCACATTGGCGGGCTTTACATCCCTGTGTATTATTCCCCGGGAATGCATGTAGTGGAGGGCCGAGAGAACATCCCGGCTTATCTTTGCGATCTCGTCTATAGGCAGGGGTTTGTGGTGTTTTTTCATGTATTGCTTTATGTAATCCTTGAGGGTAATACCGTCTATGTACTTCATGAGGATGTAGGCCAGGTTCCGGTAAATCCCCACTTCGTATATGGGCACTATGTTGGGGTGCTCCAGGGAGGCGTAAATCTTGGCTTCCCTGCGGAACCTTTCCAGCATTTCGGAGTCGGATAGGATCTTCGGGGAGAGAACCTTCAAGGCGCATTTTCTGTCCAGGAGTTTATCCCGAACCAGAAAAACCTTGGAGAAACCGCCCTTGCCTATGACCTGGAGGAATTCGTATTTGTCCCCGATTTTTTCTATTATTGGGACAACTTCCTCGTAGTCAGATTTTACCTTCACCCTTACCTTGTCGGTATCTTCCTCCTCGTCAAAGGAATAACCGCAGAAGGGGCATGTAGGCGAGGTGGCTTCTACCTCATTACCACAGCGAGGACATCTTTTTAAGGCCATATAATATAAAAATAAACTAAGAACTTTCGGTTGTCAATCGGGTATTTGGAAAAAACCGTTAAGGGAGAAAACCCTTCTTTTTCATCCAGGAGTCGTTGAAGATTTTGGAGAGGTACTTAAATCCGGTATCTGGGACCACCGTCACCACCACCTCATCCTTCCCCAGGTCCTGCGCCACCTTCAGGGCGCCGTAGATGTTGGCTCCGGCAGAGCCCCCGGCGAAGATCCCCTCCTCCCTGGCCAGCCTTCTGGTCAGAAGGAAGGCCTCCTTGTCGGTGACCTTTATCATCCTGTCAATGATGGAGAAATCTATTATGGGAAGTATCCTTTCGTCGCCCAGACCCTCTATCTCGTAGTCTCCGGGTTTTACGACTTTTCCGGTCTGGTAGTAATCGTAGAACACCGACCCCTCCGGGTCAACGCACACGCATTTAATTTCAGGGTTCATTTCCTTGAGGTATTTGCACACCCCCATGAGGGTTCCTCCGGTTCCCATGCCGGCGACGAAGTGGGTTATTTTCCCCTGGGTTTGTCTCCAGATTTCCGGTCCCGTAAGGTTGTAGTGGGCCTCCACATTTCCGTAGTTTTCGTGCTGGTCCACATAGAAGGCCCCTTCTATGCTTTCTGCTATTTCTCTGGCCCTCCGGTCCCGATCCTCCAGGCTTCCCTTCACCACCACCACTTCGGCCCCGAAGGCCCGCAGGTGGTCCAGTTTTTCCTGGGAGATTTTGTCTATCACCGTGATTATCACCCGGTAGCCCATCACCGCCCCGTACATGGCTATGGCCACCCCGGTGTTTCCGGAGGTGGCCTCCACGATGGTTCCTCCGGGCTTCAATTTACCTTCCCTCCGGGCCTTTTCCAGGATGTAGAAGGCCATTCTGTCCTTGATGCTGCCGCCGGGATTCACCGTCTCCAGTTTGACCAGGATAGGAACCTTCAGGTGCTGGGCCAGCCGGTTTAATTTCACCAGGGGGGTTTCCCCTATGGTGAAGAGTATGTTTTCGTAGTAAAGCATGGAAGGAAATTATATTAAAATTCTCCTATGGATGAAAGAGTTTTTTTAATCCACCGAAGAATCCTCATCGTGGGACCTGTGGACAGCGGGAAGTCCCACCTCTTCCGCCGGGTGATGGAGGTGTGGAGAAGGAGGGGATACAGGTTTTCCGCCCTGGACCTGGATGTGGGCCAGTCCACCCTGGGTGTTCCCACCACCATAAATTGCCTCTGCGGAAAGGTTCACCGCTATTTTTTCTACGGATTCACCTCCCCCAGGGCTTATCCCTACCGCTTTCTGGCCGGGGCCTGTCGGCTCAACCGGGGGGGCAGAATGGTGGTGGACACCACCGGATATGTGGAATTTCCCCAGGGGCTGGAACTCAAAGCCAATATAATGGAGATCCTCAGGCCGGATCTGGTGATAGCCGTGGACCTGGGGAAACCGCCCTGGGAACCCTTCCTCCGTTCCCTCCCCTTCCGGGTGGTTTTCGCCGAGAAGTCCCCCCGGGTTAGGGTAAGGGGAAGCCAGGAGAGGGAGGCCTATAGGGAGGGAAAATTTCGGGAGTATTTCCGTGAAACGGAGCAGGGGAAAATCCCCCGCAGAAGTTTGATTCCCATCCGGCCGGGACGCCATCCTGAGCCCGGGAACCTGGTGAGTTTCAGGAGGGCCGGCGAAGACCTTTTCCTGGGATGGATAGAGGATGTGGGAAAGGAAACCGTCCAGGTGAGTTATCCCGCCGGTAAGGAGCCCACGGAGGAGGTGGTTTTTTCGTATTATAATATCAGGAGGGCCAAGCAGCCCACTTTGTTTTAAGGAGGGCGAGATGAAAGATTGGATCAGGCTGGCCAGGTTGCCCTTTTTATCCGTTACCGTGGGGGCCATTACCGTGGGTGCCCTTTATTCCCTCTGGCACGACGGGGTCTTCAGTTTGGCGAGGTTTTTTATGGCCCTGGCGGCGGGGGTTTTCCTTCACCTGGCGGTAAACATATCCAACGATTATTTTGACTACAGAGCGGGGACGGATGAAGCCAACACCAGGGCTATCCCTCCCTTTTCCGGGGGAAGCCGGGTCCTTCTGGAGGGGAAAGTTTCCCCTTCGGCGGCCCTGGTGGTCTCCGTAGTCCTCGTGATATTGGGAGGGGGAATAGGGCTTTATCTCAACCACATCCTTCCCGGAAATTTCCTCCTTTACCTTGGGCTGGTGGGGGTGGCCCTCATCTTCTCCTATAATTCCGGCATCAAACTGGTGAATTTTTACCTGGGAGAGGTGGTGGTAGTGGTGGCCTGGGGCCTGATGGTGGTGGGCTCCTATTATGTACAGAGCGGAAAGTTTACCCCGGACATCCTGCCCCTGGCGCTTTTTCTGGGAATACTAACCCTCCTGATTCTCTTCATAAACGAATTTGCCGACGAGGAGGCGGATCGCCGGAGCGGCCGGAGGATGTGGATTCACCTTTTCGGAAGGGATGGGGCCCCCTATGTTTATCTGGTTCTGGTGGCCGTGGCCTACGGATTCCTCCTCTACGGAGTTTTTACCGGCGCCGTTCCACCCCTTGCCCTGATCTCCCTGGTGGGGGTTTTCCCCCTGGTGGGGGCGGCCCTCCACGCCAGGAAAAACCTTAACGAGCCCCAGGAAAAATTCCTGCCGGCGGTTCTCAAGACCATAAACGGCTACAACCTCAATTTCCTTCTGCTGGCCGTGGCCCTTATCTTCTCTAAGTTTGTATGAAGGGACTGAGGAAGAGAATAGAGGAGGCTCCCTTGGCACCGGGGGTTTACATTTTTCTGGACGGGGATTCCCGTCCGATTTACATAGGGAAGGCAGCCAGGATAAGGGAAAGGCTCAGAAGTTACCTCTCCTCCCGGGAGCCCAGGACCCTGAGGATGCTCAGCCAGGCCCGCTTTCTCCGCTGGGAGGTCACCCCCACCGAAAAGGACGCCTTTTTTCTGGAAAACGAACTAATAAGAAGGCATCAGCCCAAGTTCAACATAAAACTCAGGGACGACAAAACTTATCCTTACCTGGAGATTACCTGGGGGGAGGACTACCCGGGCATATACATAGCCCGGAGGGCCAGGAAGGAGGGGAGTCTTTACTTCGGGCCCTTCGTTCCGGCCTCCTGGGCCAGGAGGCTCAAGGGAATGGTCTCAGTTTTATTCGGGGTGAGGCAGTGCCGGGAAAGGATGGACGGCCGAAGGTCCAGGCCTTGCCTTGATTACTACATAGGAAGGTGTGCGGCTCCCTGCGTGGGCCTCGTTTCCAGGAAGGATTATCGGGAAAGGGTAAAGGAGGCCGTGGAGTTTCTTCGGGGAAATGTGGGGGCGGTCCGGGCAAAACTGGAGGAGGAGATGTGGAGGGCCTCCCGGGAAAGAAACTTTGAAAGGGCCGCCTATTTCAGGGACCTTCTCCTGGCGGTGGACGAATTTTCCCGGGCCCCCTCCTTTAAATTCAATGGTTCCGTGGACTTTTTCGGCTTCGCCTCCCGGGGGGAAAGGTGGGCCCTGCGGGTGGAGAAAAGGGATGGGGGGAGGAGGGAATCCTTTTCTTATCAGGGGGAGGACCTTTCCCCCAATCCTGCCACGGCCCTGGCCCAGTTCTACCAAGCCCATCCCAGGATACCGGAGAGAATAGTAACGGGGTTCACCTTCGTGGGCTGGGAGAGGCTCCGGGAGTTTCTCCGGGAGAAGTTCTCCGCCTCCCCCGCCATTGAAACCCCCCGGGGGGATGAGGAGAATTTTCTGGCCTCCTCCCTTCAGAGGGAGGCAGAGGCCCTGGTGGAGGAGGAAAGACCCGAGGAGGCCCTGGCCAGGTCCCTTTCCCTGAAAAGCGTCCCCTACCGGATAGAGGGCGTGGACATTTCCCACTTCTCCGGCAGGGAGGTGGTGGGCTCCCTGGTGGTTTTTGAAGGGGGAAAGGCTCTCCGGCACCAGTACCGTCACTACCGCCTGGGGGAGCGCAACGACGATTTTGCCAACATAAGGGAACTGGTTGAGAGGAGGTATTCCAGGCATCCCCTGCCGGACCTTCTGGTGGTGGACGGTGGCCGGGGACAACTTTCCGCCGCCCTGGAGGCCCTTAGGGGATTGGGTCTGGAAGCCCAGGTGGTGGCCCTGGCCAAGGGGGAGGAGAGGGTCTTCACCCCGGACAGGGACCTGGTTCTTCCCGAAGGGGACCCCGGCCGGGCCCTCCTTCAGAGGATAAGGGACGAGGCCCACCGCTTCGCCGTGGGTTTCCACCGAAGGGTAAGAAGAAAACGGGAGTTCAAAACCATACTGGAGGAGGTCCCCGGAATAGGGAAAAAGAAACTTCTGGCCCTTTTGAGAAAATACAGGACCCTGGAAGACATAAAGGCCGCCTCCCCGGAGGAACTGGCTTCCGTGGTGGGAAAAAGGGCGGCCCGGGCCCTGAAGGAGCGTCTTGATGAAACTGGGAATAGACATAGTTGACCTGGACAGGTTCCGGAAAAAGGTTTCAAAGAACCCCTCCCTGGAGCGGAGGCTCTTTACCCAGGCCGAGGTGGAATACTGCCGGAGTTTCTCCGACCCCATTCCCCACCTCGCCGGCACCTTCGCCGCCAAGGAGGCGGTGATCAAAACCCTGGGCAGGAACCCCGGGTGGAAGGCCATTGAGATAAGGAGGGAGGGGGGAAGACCCGTGGCCTACCTCCACGGAAGGGCCCTGCGGGGAAGCCTGTCCATTTCCCATTCCCGACTTTCAGCGGTGGCCGCCTTCCTTCTGGAGGAAGTGGTATAATTCTTTTCAGGAGAGAAAAGGAGGAACACTTGAAGACAAGAGCGTTAATCATGTCCCTTGTTTTTTCCTACGGCATCCTCCTGGCCGGAGGTATCAAGGACCTTCCCAAAAAATACCGCATGTGGCTGGTAAGGGATGTCCGCTACATTATCACGGAGAAGGAGAAAAAGGCCTTCCTTAAACTGAAAACGGACAAGCAGAGAGAACTCTTTATAAAGATGTTCTGGAAGATGAGGGATCCTACCCCGGGAACCCCCAGAAACGAATACAAAGAAGAGCATTATAAACGCCTGGCCATGGCGGAAAAACTCTTCCGCGACGAAGGGAAGCCCGGCTGGATGACGGACCGGGGAAGGTTTTACATCATCCTCGGCAAACCCCAGGACATAGAGAGATACGACGGAATGGGCAGGTTTTACCCCGTGGAAGTCTGGTATTACCAGGGGGACCCCGCCAAGGGTCTGCCCTCCCAATTCCGCTTGGTCTTCTACCAGGACCCCGGCACCTTTGAATACAAACTTTATTATCCGGGGATAGATTCTCCCCAGAAGTTGATTCCCACCTGGGGGGGAGATCCCTTTGATAAAATGCAGGGTTACAAAACGATAAGGCAGTATGCCCCGGCCCTGGCCGATGCTTTGATGAGCATGATCCCCGGCGAGGCGGCCAGCGGCTACTCCTCCGCCCGCTCTTCCCTTATACTTTCGGAAATAGAGCGGTCCCCTTACGAGGGGGTAAACACCGAATACGCCGATAGAATAGCCAGCATGGAGGGGATGGTGGAGGTGGAGGAATCGGTCATATATGTTCCCAACCAGACCAGACTGGATCTCTTCCGCCATCCCGAGGGATTTTACGCCCTCCACTTCGCCATTTCGCCCAAGAAATTTTCCATCACCCGCTACGACGAGCGCTACTACGCCCCCCTGGAGATTTACGCCAAACTGGTGAACTCCAGGGGTGAGGGGATCTGGGAGAGCACCCAGCCCCTGGAACTTTACTTCACCCCGGCCCAGGTGGATTTGCTTAAAAAATCCTCGGTGGAGATAGAGGGCCTCATCCCGGTGATTCCCGGAGATTACTCCCTGGTCCTAATACTGAAAAACAAGTCCTCCAGAGAATTTTCCCTGGTGGAAAAAAGGATAAAAATACCGCCGGAAGACAGAATTTCCATTCTTTCCCTGGCCACCAGTAATTCCCTCAAGCCCAGACCTTCCGGGCTTTTCCTCAAGCCTTACCTTATAGGAAGAACCCAGTTTTACCCCTATGCGGACGAAATTTACAAAACCACCGAAGAGGTGGTGGTATTCGGCCAGGTGAACATTCCCCTGGGGGAGGACCCCTCCAAAATCTCCATGACCCTTACCCTTTCCGACGAGGACGGAAACATTCTGGAAAAGGTTGACCTTCCCTTCCAGGATCCGAAACTGGGGCTTTTCTACCACAAACTGGGAAGACGGGGGTCCGGTTCTTACATCGTGAAACTTTCCCTCTACTACGCCGGGGTAAAACTGGGGGAGAGAACCGCAGAGTTCATGGTGACTCCCCTGGCCTACAAGCCGGTGCCCTTCCTCATTTCAAAGATCGTGGAAGCCCGGGAACTTCCGGGATTTTATCACTCCCTGGCCACCCAGTTTTACGAGGTGGGCAAGTATCAACGGGCCATTTATTACTACAAGAGGGAACTTACCCTTTCTCCCTCCGCCGCCCAGGCCCGGGAAGGGCTTATGAGGGCCTACCTTAAATCTGGAAAACCAGAAGAAGCCCTGAAGGTCTTTCTGGAAACGGAGGCCCCCACGGTGGAAATGTTTTACCTGGCTGGAAAGATCTATTACGAAAAGGGGGATTTGGACAGGGCGGTGGAAGTCCTCCACCGGGGTTACCGGAGAAATTCGGTGAACCTCAAGATAATAAACCTCCTGGCCGAGGTTTACCTTCAGAAGGGGAACAGGGAAAACGCCAGGCTCCTCTTAAAGCGCTCCTTGGAAATTGACCCCAACCAGGATATAATCAAGAGGAAACTGGAGATGCTGAGGTGAAGAGAGAGATTTTTTCCGCCCTGATTCTCGTCCTGCTCTTGAGCGGATGCGGCCTCAAGACCACCCCATCCCTGGACCCCCAGAGCAGACTCTTCCTTTCCCAGGTGAAGTACATCATCACCTCCAGGGAGAAGAAGGAGTTTCTTTCTCTGAAAACCCCCCAGGAAAGGAAAAAATTTATAGAGGAATTCTGGAAGGCCCGGGACCCGGACCCGTCCACCCCGGAAAACGAATTTAAGGAAGCCTACATGAGGAGGCTGGCGGCCGCCGACAGGCTGTTTCGGGAGGGCTCGCTCCCGGGATGGGAAACGGACCGGGGAATGGTTTACATCCTCCTGGGACCTCCTTCGGAAAGGTATGTCCAGCCCATGGCCAACCATCCCCAATACAAGGGCTACGAGATATGGGTGTATCCCAACCTGGGCTTCAGGGTGCTCTTCGTGGACCGGATCGGAACGGGCCACTACGAGATTTTGTGGGAGCAGGCCTCGGCGGCCTTCATTGACGCCCTGAACTCCGCCTCCAGGGCCTTCAAAAACTTCGGAAGGGTCGGTCTGTTCAATTTCACCGTAAAGCCCAGGGTGGCGGAGGATGCCCTGGTCCTTGAACTGGAACTTCCGCCTAAAAAACTGAGTTACACCAAGGAAAAAGGGGTGTTTTACGCCCGGGTGAAGGTGGAGGTCTCCGGCACCGCAGGGGGAGAGAAGGTGAGGGTCTCCAGGGAATACAAACTCCCCATGAAGGAGGGTAAACTTCCCCCCGTGGCTCTCCGCCTTCCCCTGAGACCCGGTCAATACGACCTCAAGGTAAAGGTGAAGGACCTGGTGGGGGGTGTGGTTTCCGTCAAGAAAGTCAAATTTAACTTAAAGGAGGAATAAATGAAGAAGTTTATCTGGGGTTTCATACTCCTCTGGAGTTTTGGAATCCTTCTGGCCAAGGAGAACAAGTTTCCTAAATCGGTATCCAAGGCCCTGGACAAGGCGGTGAAGGGAGAACTTGCCAGGGACGACCTGAAGGTCAACTTCGTGAAGGACCTCTACTATCCCGCCCAGGGTGGGGCCATATACTTCGTTCAGTTCATGAAGGCAGAAATACCCGCCATAGAGGAGGGCAAACCCGCCCACATCTTCCTCAGACTCTACGATAAAAAGGGGAAAAAGGTGGAGGACCTTTACGCTCCCATAGACAGCGTATCCGAGGTCTACACCCTCCCCATAAGTTTCCTCCCCGGAAAGTACAAGGTGGCGGTGCTACTGGCCACCAACGACTTCAAGCAGTATTCGGTAAAGGTCCGGGAAATAGACGGGGAAAACTTGCTGGACTTCCGCAAACTTTCCACCACCCCCATAGTTTTCCTCAAGGGCATGGAGAAACTCCCGGAGCCCATCACGGAATTTCGGGTATACCACGGGGAATTTCCCCTGGGCCTCTACATGGTAAAACCCTATCTTGAGGAGAAACTCCGTGTGGGCGACACCCCGGCGGTATTCTTCTTCATCCTTGGAGCCCAGGCCCAGAAGCCGGCCAACACCTACAACATAGTCATCACCTACCTCATCAAAAAAGACGGCCAGGAAGTTACCAAATTCCCCAAACAGCAACTCACATATTCCGTGGTCTATCAGCCCATCCCCCTCAAGAGCCACGGGCTGCCCCTGGAGCCGGGAAACTACGAACTCCACATAAAAATCCAGGACATGAACGCCAGGGAGGGGATAGAGAAGGTGGTTCCCTTTGAGATAATCCAGTAGGGGGATGCGATGAAAAGAGGCTGGATTTTATTTGTATCCCTTTTGCTGGCCCTCTCCCTTCCCCTGATGGCTCAGCATACCCCCCGGGGAAAGGGTAGGATTCAGGGCGTGGTCCTGGACCAGTTCGGAAAACCCATCCCCGACGCCACCGTGGAGGCGGTTCACCTGGAAAGCGGGTTCAAAAGGACCACCAAGACGGACGAGGAGGGCAAGTGGGCCATTTTAGGCCTGGGAACGGGAATGTGGAGAATAACCGCCCGGGCCAAGGGCTACTTCCCGGCTTCCACCGAGCAGTTCGTTCGCCAACTCAGCCGGAATCCCGACATAACCCTCACCCTCAGGAAGATGTCCGGCCTGGAAGCCCTCATGAGCGACAAGAAGGCCATGAAGAACCTGGAGGAGGGGAACAAACTCTTTGAAGAAGGGAAATACCAGGAGGCCCTGGAAAAATTCCAGGAAATACTCAAGGAGCACCCCGATGTCTTTGAACTCCACATAAACCTGGGGAACATATACTACGAGTTGAAGGACTACGACCGGGCGGAGCAGGAGTTCAAATATGTGATCCAGGAGGCCGAAAAGCACAGGGAAAAACTGGGCGACGATGTGGTGAACGACATAATAGCCAGAGCCTATGCCGGCATAGGGAACTGCTATGTGAAGAAGAAGGATTACGCCAGGGCCAAGGAGTACTACGAGAAGTCCATAAAAACCTACGCCAACAACGCCGGGGTGGCCTTTAACCTGGGGGAGATTTACTACGCCGAAAACAACCTGGACAAGGCCCTGGAGATGTACAAATTGGCCACCAGGATTAAGCCCTCCTGGGCGCTTCCCTACTACAAACTGGGCTATGTTTACCTGGCCAAGGCAGAACTTGAGAAGAGTTTAGAGGCCTTCAAGAAATTCCTTTCCCTGGCCGACGAAAACTCCCCTAAATACAAGGAAGTAAAGGGTCTAATCCCGGAAATAGAGGGCATGCTCAAGCCCGCCAAGAAGTGCAAGGATTAAATATTTTGATTCAAAAAACTGAATCGGGGCCGGGATGTGGTTTTTTCACCGCTTTATAAGCGGGGGGAAATCCCGGAAAAATGGCACGGTTTTTGCTTCTAAAGTAATCTGATTGAAACCAAAATAGGAGGTGTATATGCGAAAGGTCCTAATTGGACTCGTAGCCCTGTTGATGGTCGTGGGCTTTGCTTTCTCCCAGGCCACCACAGGGAACATTAAGGGCGTGGTTACGGATACCGCCGGAAATCCCCTTCCCGGCGTGTCCGTAACGGTTAAAGGGCCCAAACTCATAGGCGAAAGGGTGGTGGTAACCGACGCCAACGGAAACTTCGTGGTGCCTGGAATTCCACCTGGAACCTACACCATCACCGCCACACTTCAGGGCTTCAAGAAGGCCGAGAAGAAGGGCGTGGTGGTTTACCTGGAAAAGACCACCTTCGTGAAACTGGTGATGGAGCAGGGTGAACTTTCCGAGACCATTGAAGTTACCGCTGCCGCTCCCGCCGTGGACATCACCGACACCAAGGTGGCCATGAATGTTAAGAAGGAGTTCTTTGACGCCCTTCCCAAAGGCAGGAACTTCGCCGCCATGGTGCTGATGGCGCCCTCCGTGGTCTCCGGGCGCTTCGGAATCTCCGTGGGCGGAGCCACCGGTCTGGAGAACCGCTACATCATTGACGGACTGGACACCACCGATGTCAACCTGGGACATGTGGGAACCAACATCGTTTACGAGTACATTGAAGAAGTCCAGGTGAAGACCGGTGGATACGAAGCGGAATTCCCCGGAGCCCTGGGCGGCGTGGTGAACATCATCACCAAGAGCGGTGGAAACGAATTCCACGGCAGTTTCCTCTTCAACTACAGGTCCGACAAACTCTATGCAGAGCCCAAGGTCACCATCTTCGGCGGCGGAGCCATTGACAAGTTCAACTACTACGACTTCGGACTGGGCGTTGGTGGATACATCATCAAGGACAAGATATGGTTCTTCATCGCCGGAACCCCCTCCTTCAGGACCACCTACTTCAACCCGGTGAACAAGGTCACCGGAGAGGTGGTTCACGCCGACTACAAGCAGACCACCTACAACTTCTCCGGAAAACTGACCTTCCTCCTGACCAGGAACCACACCTTCACCCTCTCCGTCTTCGGAGACCCCCGTCACGGCGAGGGAGGAAACCCTGGAACCCTCAGGGACCCCAACAGCGATTACCGGGCCAAGAACACCGGCGGAACCTACAACTTCTCTGCCAAGTACGAGGGAATGCTGGGGACCGACTGGATAGTTACCGCCATGGTGGGAAGGTATTTTGACCACACCAAGAGGCTTCCCGCCAGCGGAGACCTGGATACTCCGGTTTTCATCTATCAGTACGGTTCCTTCGGATATCCCCACGGGTGGAGGACCGGCGGCTTCGGATGGTATTCCGACCCCTTTGACAAGAGCCGTTGGACCGCCAAGTTTGACATCACCCGCTTCTGGGGTAACCACACCATAAAGGCCGGAGTTCAGTTCTTCCGTTCCATAGAGGACAGGAACGACCACTACACCGGAGGTTTCTACAGGGTTTACAGGGAGCCCTTCGGCTACTACTACGAGCGCTACAGAACCACCAAGGGAAATGCCTTCACCGACGACTACGCCATCTTCATCCAGGATTCCTGGCAGATCGGAAGACTTCACCTTAACCTGGGTCTCAGGGCCGAGAGCGAAATTCTCCACGCCACCGACCCCTCCATACACTTCAAGCCCCACGAGGCCGTCATTTCCTGGAACTTTTCCGACATGCTGGCCCCCAGGCTGGGATTCGCCCTGGATGTCTTCGGCGACGGAACCACCAAACTCTTCGGATCCTACGGAAGGTTCTTTGAAATAGTCCCCATGGACATAAACGCCAGGACCTTCGGATACGAAGAGGACACCATTTACTTCTACACCATGGACGGGACCCTCTTCTACACCTGGCGCATCGGCCACGAGCCCCCTCCAATCCAGCCGGGAATCAAACCTCCCTACCAGAACGAGTATGTCCTGGGAATTGAAAGGGAACTCAGCAAGGACTTCACCATAAGCGTCAGGGGAATATACAGGAAACTGGGAAGGATCGTGGAGGACGGCTCCTTTGACGGTGGAGAGATGTACTTCCTCTTCAACCCCGGAGAATGGGAGCCCACCAACATAGAGAGGCCGGCGGACTATGCCCGCTGCCCCGATGAGTACCTCCACTTCCCCAAGGCCCTCAGGTGGTATAAGGCCCTGGAGGTGGTGCTGACCAAGCACTTCTCCAACAACTACCAGTTCGTGGCCTCCTACACCTACGGAAGGGCCTACGGGAACATCCCAGGACTGGCCTTTGAGGAATACGGACAGGCGGATCCCAACATAACCGCCGAGTTTGACTTCCCCGAACTGATGTACAACGCCGAGGGTTATCTGCCCAACGACAGGAAGCACCAGTTCAAGTTTGACGGCGCCTATGTCTTCCCCTTCGGCCTCTCTCTGGGAGTTGCCGTAAGGTACATCACCGGAAAGCCCTACACGGCCATGGGAAGGAACGAGTGGTACGGACCCATCGCCTTCCTGGACCAGAGGGGAACCACCGGAAGGATGCCCAACCAGTTCCACATAGCGCTCCACCTAGCCTACACCTATAAGATCGCCGACAAGTACAAACTCACCTTCCTGGCCGACATCTTCAACCTGAACAACGCCAAGGAGATAACCTCCCTTTACACCATCTACGACAACGAGCACTACTACGGTTACTCCAACAATCCCAACACCATCTATCCTCCCTGGACCAAGCCGGCCGAGCCCTCCAACCCCTACTACGGAGAGGCCACCGGTTATCACGGACCCAGGTCCGCCATACTGGGCGTAAGGTTCGAGTTCTAAGCACCCGAACATAGAAAAGGCCCCGCCCCCCGTGGGCGGGGCCTTTTTCATTTTGCCAGAAATTGAAGGGGCTAATCTTATAGGCCCTCATTTTCCTGCTTCCCTCACCGGAGGTTTAAAAAAAGGAGAGGACGAGCAGGAGGGCAATCCCTGCGAAGAGGCAGTTAAAGCCGAATAGAGGTATGTAGGCCAACCCTAAAAGAAGGCCCGCCAGGGAAGAGCCCACCAGATCCCAGAAAAACATTCTGGCCGGAGATTTTATCCTCCGGGAGAGATAACCGAAGAATCCCCCTTCCCCCATACCCAGAAGGGCAAAGATGAGGTAAAAGGCCCAGGGGGAAAAACCCTCCAGGGCCAGGGGAAGGGCCGAGGCGGCCAGGAGAAGGAGGAGGGCACCCCTTTTCCTGAAGAACAGGGACCCCAGCCCCAGAAAGGCCATCATCAGGCCCACGAAGAGGCTGACCTGAAGGTAAACATACCCGAACCTGTACTGGAAGAGAAGAAGATAGAGGAGTTCCAGGGAGAAGGCTGCGAAACTCACGGAACCCATCAGGTATTCCCTCCGGAGAATTACCCCCGGAAGGAGAAGGGCCAGGGGAAGAAGGATAAAAAGATTTTTTCTGGGAAGGGGGAAGGAAGGAAAGTATTGCCTCAGCCACTTGACCAGGGAGAAGAGGTAGGTCACCGGATGGCGCATTCTGTTGGGGGGAATTTCCTTTTCCAGGGCGGCCTTCAATTTTTCCATTTCCAGGGGGCCGGTTTCAAATTCCATCTGCGCCGGGAGGTAAACTTCCGGCTCAATCCCCGTCCTCCGCAGAAAATCCTCGTAATCCCCCGGGGTGAGTTTGATGGCCTCCGTGCTCCCCATCATGAAAAGACTCTGGCCTGGAACGATTACCGTGTGGGGAAAGGCTCCCCGCAGGGAGGAATACATGGAACTCAGAACGGCCGAGTCCACATCGGAGTAGTATTCCCCCGCCGGCAGGGAAAGGGCCACCCTCCGGAACCGGGAGGCGGCCTTGCGGAAGAACTCCTCCGTGTAAAACCTCACGGCGGTGGAAGAGGAAGGGGGAGGAAGGTCCAGGATGAGGAGGTCCCGGCGGCGAGGGGCCTTTTCCACGGCCCTCATCCCGTCTTCCCTGAGCAGTTTCACGCCCCGCAGGTCAAAGAACACGGCGGCCAGGGAGGCCAGGGCAGGGTTGGGCTCCGCATAGGTTATTTCCAGACCCTTTACCTTTCTCAAGTAGCGGAGGCACCTTCCTCCTCCCCCTATGAGGAGAACCTCCCTTCCTCCAGGCACCAGGGACAAAAGGGCCAGTTTTTCCGCCGGGGATGGGGGAAAGTCGTAGAGTTTCTCTGAGTTTACCCATATGGTTTTCTGTCCATGATATTCGGTGAGGGTTATTTTTCCGTAGGGGGACTCCATAACTTCCTTCACCCTCAGGGGCTTGAAAAGCCTTTCCCAGGAGGGTTTTTCCAGGAAGGGCAGGGGCAGGAGAAGAAGGATGGTCAGTATGGCCTCCCACTTCAGGCCGTGGAGGAGGAGAAGGAGGGAGAAGATAAGGAAACTGAGGGCGGCGGCGGTGAAGGAGTGGAAGTTCGGGAGCAGAATCAGATAGAGGAGAAGCGAGGAGGCAAAGGACCCCAGGGAATCGGCTCCATAGACCAGGGCGGGATTTTTAAACCTCCGGGAAAGGGACGAGAAGAAACCGCCCGAAATGGACGAAAACCACGCCATTAAAAGGAAAACCGCCGGGTAAAACCATGGGGAGGGAAGGGCTCCCACCGAGGCCCTGGACTTCCAGTAGAGAAGGCGGGTTGCGTAAAGGGCCAGGAAAAAGGAGGGCCCCATAAGCAAAAACAACCGCCGGTGGTGGACCCTTTTTAGAATAACCGCTCCCAGGCCCGCCCACAGGAGGTAGAAGGTTAGGTAAAGGGCTAAGACCAGTTCGTTGGCGGGAAGCAGGGCGAGAACTTCCCTCAGGAAGATTATCTGGGCGGAGAAGGAGGCGAAACCGGCGGCAAAACTAAGCCCAAACCCCGGGGATTTTTTCCCCGCAGAACTTGCATTTTCCATGTTTTATGTTGTTCTCCTTGATTTCAAAGCCCACCCTCTTTATCAGGGGTTTTTTACAGCGGGGGCAGTAGGTGGTTTCGGCGGGATGGCCCGGCACATTTCCCACATATACGAACTTGAGGCCCTCCTCCATGGCCACTTCCCTGGCCCTTTCCAGGGTGGATATGGGGGTGGCCGGCAGGTTTTTAAGGAGGTACATGGGGAAGAACCGGGAAAAATGGACAGGGACCTGGGGGCCTGCGTTTTTGACCATCCACCGGCTCATTTTCCTTATCTCGTCCATGCCGTCGTTGAGCCCGGGGATCACCAGGTAAACTATTTCCAGCCATTTTCCGCTTTCGGCGGACAGAACGATGGCGTCCAGCACCGGTTTGAGTTTGCCCCGGACTATTTTTTTGTAGAAATCCTCGCTGAAGGCCTTGAGGTCTATCTTAACCGCATCCATGGCCGCCAGTATGTCCTTCCAGGGCCTGGGGTTCACATGGGCTCCGGTGATCACCACATTTCTTATCCCCAGCCTGGAGGCTTCCCGGGCGGTATCCAGCATGTATTCCACGAAGATTACGGGTTCGGTGTAGGTGTAGGCTAAGATGGGGGCGTGGTACCTGTAGGCCAGGTGGGCCGTCCTTTCAGGAGGGATTTTGTAAAATCTGACCTGCTCCGGCCTTACCTGGGAAATCTGCCAGTTCTGGCAGAACTTGCAGTTGACATTGCATCCGGCGGTGGCTATGGAAAAGGCCTTTCTTCCGGGAAGAAAGTGAAAAAGGGGTTTCTTCTCCACCGGGTCCAGGGCCAGGGTAACGGGTCTTCCGTAAACCAGGGATATGTATTCTCCCCCCCGGTTCTCCCTCACCCCACAGTATCCCCTTTCCCTGTCTCCCACCACGCAGTACCTGGGGCAGAGGAGGCATCTAACCCTCCTGTCCGGTAGTTTTTCCCAGTATAGGGCCCGGTGTCTGGAGAGGTCCGGGGCCGGGGAGGCCTCCGCTTCAAAATCCAGGCCCGAGAGGACCAGCCCGGTCCCCACCAGTTTTATGAAATCCCTTCTCTTCATAATTCCACCACCTGATAACTGGTTTTTCCCAGGCCCATTTTTTCGGCGGTGATGAGCCAGTGGGGAAACCTCTTTTCCTCCTTCAGGGAGGGCAGTCCCGCCCTGGCCCTGAACTTCTCTACGAGGCTCCAGCCGAAGTGGTCCACCGCCACGGGGTCCTCCCCCATGATGATGAGACCCGGGGTGGCGAACCACCGGGAGTGGTAGGATGGTCCCCGGTGGAATTGAACCCGGGTGGCGTCTATCACGGTGAGGGTGTGGTGGGAGGATACGGGCTCTGAGGCGAAGACCTGGGGAATGAAGGGATCGCACCCGTCGTCGTGATACTTATTGGGGTTGTGGATGGCTCCGTAGTAGTTCTTCATGCCCAGGGTAACCCCGGCTATGTCGTGATCCTTGAGCACCGCCAGGGAGATGGAGGCCCGGGAAAAGACCTGGATTTTTGAGAACAGGGACCCCACTTCCCCGTAGGAGTAGAGTTCTTCGGAAAAGCCCACCCTGGGGGAGTCGGTGGCCAGAACCTTTATCCGTCCCCTTCTCTTTATCCGGTATCCCGCCCTCCTAAGTTCCCATTCGCTCCTGTCCCATATTATCGCCTCCTCTGCTCCGGCTTCCACGGCCAGTTGAGCCAGGGCGTTGGCCAGGCCCGGGGATGTGGAGATTTTTCTCCCTCCCAGGGTGTTTACCTTGAGGGACAGGGTTCCTCTGGGAAAAAGCCTGCGGAGGCAGGTCCTATTGGACTTGCAGAGGGCCGAAATCCCCTTTTTCAGGGCCGAGGAGAAGTCCCCCCTCACCCTTACGACTAAAACCCTCATAATAAGATTTTATCACCTTTTGAACACGGTGACCTTTCCGTCAAGAGTTAAAAGAAGGAGGAAGCCCCGGGTAACCAGGGGCGGAGAGTAGGAGGGGCCGCCGGCATAGGCCGTTTTCAGGAGACTTCCCCGAAAATCCAGTTGATAGAGGAAGCCGGAACTGTCCACCACGAAGATAAAGGAGTTCTTTACCAGGGGCTTTGCCACCACCCTGGACCTGGTTTTGAACCTCCAGCGGACCCTTCCCCCTTCATCCAGGAGGAGCACTTCCCTGCCCGGGGCCAGGACCATGGAGTTTTTCAGGGCCGCGGGGGGAGCCACCAGGGGGGCCCCGAAGACCTTTTTCCACTTTATTTTACAGTCTTCGTCGGAGAAAAGGAGGGTTTTTCCCATGGTGAAGGCGAGGCGGTCCCCCCGGGGGGATATGTGAAGGGGACCCGGCCATGGCCTGGAAAAGGTGCAAAACACCCTTCCCTGGGAGGAAAGACCGTAGAGGTCCCCCCTTATGTTTCCTATGTAAACGGCCTTCCCCATTTTTACAGGGGCCGAATAAAAGGGACCCGAAAGCCTCTTTCTCCACAGAACCCTTCCGGTCTCCAGGGAGAGTTTGTATAAGATACCCCGGGCGGTTCCCGCGTAAAGAGCCCCACCGTCCACCAGGGCCTTAGCCAGAAAGGAATCCCGCCTTCTCAGGGACCAGAGGGGTTTTGCCCCCTTCAGGTCAAAACAGTGGAGGAAACCCCGGAGGGTGGGGACGACGAGGAGGTCGTGGACGAGGCTTTCCCCCATGAGCCGGGTCCCGGGAAACCTCCGATGCAGGGAAACCGTCCTTTTCTCCAGGTCCAGGACGAAAAACCCGGCGGTTCCCACCAGGACCGCCTTCCCTCGCCAGAGGAGGGGGGTGGAGTGGGTGAAGTTGTCCCTCAGGTGGAGTTCCCAGTAGGGGGTAAGGGCCGCCATGGGAAAAACCAGGAATAGGATCAGGATTTTACGAAACATCCTTCCACCCCTTCAGGGAGAATAGGTAAACAAAGGGAGAGAAGGGCGAAGTGTATCTGGGCAGACCGAAGAACAGCAGAACCATCAGGATAAATCCTCCGAGGGTCACCAGGGGAAACCTGAATTTTCCCGGGTTTTTCAGGGATGTTAAGACCCCCACCAGGGCCAGAAGGTAAAGAACCAGTTTAACCCCTTCGGAAAAGGGGGTGTAGAACTTGAACCTCAGGAGGGAGATTCCGTAATGCTTTTCGCCGGGAACCCCCGGGGGATGCCATTGGCGGTTCTTAGGTTCCTTCCAGAAGGCCCAGTAAAGTTTCAGGGGGATCAGGCGGAGGATGTTGCCGGGATGGCGGAGGTTGTAGGCGATGATTTCCCGGACGGAGGTGGGGTCGTGGCCCATCCTCTCCCATTTCCTTATCACCGAGGCCGGCACCAGCCACCCTCCGTTGGAGAAGGGGGAATTCCCCTCCAGGAAGGTGTAGGGTCCGGCCCTGCTGACGGGGACGAGCCTTTTTTCCTTCAGGGAGCACCTGATGGACCACGGACCCACCACCAGGAGAAGGGCGAAGAGCAGAGCCAGACCTTCCCTCCTCTTTTTAACGGCGGGCCACAGTGGGGCGAAGACCAGGGCAATGGGCCTTATGAGGGAGGACAACCCCAGGAGTCCTCCGGTCCAGAACGCCGCCCTCCCTTCCGTCCTTCCCAGGAGGTAGAAGCCCAGGAGAAAGAAGGGCAGGAATAGGCCTTCAGATTCCACGCTGGCGAAGTATATGGTGTATCCTGACAGACCCGTAAGGACCACCAGGGCCGCAGGAGGCAACCGATATTCCTCCCCTATCTTCTTCAAGACGAGGAGGGCCATAAGAAAGAGAAGGGTTTTAAAAAAAATGTAGGCGGTCCAGTTTCTGGAGAAAAGCCATACGAAGAGGGCGTTGTAGTAAATCGTCCCCGGTGGCCAGTGGCAGGGTCCGTTTCCCCCCACCAGTATTTCCTCGCCGAAGGAGAAACCCCGCAGGAGGCTTTCCGCCCGTATCAGGTATTCCCATGTATCAAAGTAGAGAAAACCTCCGGGACTGACCCTGTAGAAATAGAGCCCCTGGAGAAGGAACAGGAAACCCAGGATTACCAGAAGTAAAACTAAAGAAAATCTGAGGCCTCGCACCCTTTTCCACATAAAAAGAAAAAGAAGGGAAAAAGGCAGGAGAAAAATCTCCAGCAGATGCCAGGGGAAAAATACTGGAAAGGTTCTGTCGCCTACCCGAATAAGCGTCCCTTCCTTTTTGATCAAAAGGGTATCCACCCTGACTATCTTGAAGTTTTTGAGGGAGAACAGGATGCCTTTGGGGACCCACATGTGAACTCCCCGGGGTGTTTTCCTGGCTCTTCCCACGAAGGTTATCACCCGGTGCCCTTTTCCCCTCAACCCCATTACCGGATGCCCGTCCACGAAAATTTTCCCCCGCCCCACGGAAAACCTGATGCTTCCCCGGTAAAAATTGAGGGCGTAAATCCCCACCAGGAGGGCCATGGCCACGAGGGCCGCATACCGTAGGTTTTTCCGGAGGCGCAGGGCCAGGCGGAGGGTCGTGGCCAGAACCAGGGCCGAAAGGAGAAAATACCAGTAGAAGTAAAAAGTCGGTTTCCCCCGGAGCAGGAGTTCGGACTCAAGCATAAAGGGTCTGGAGAAGTAAATTGCCCTGGAGGAGAGGAACAGGGCGTAAAGGTTGAAGGCAAAGAGAAAGAGGGCCGTTTTTCGGTCCTTTTTTGAGACCAGGTAGATGGAGGTCAGAAGGGCCAGTTGGGCGGCCAGGAAAAACGGTGTGGCGGCAAAGGGAAAGGAGTAAAACCCGGGATAGTTCACCGTGCCGATGGCGGCCAGGAGAAGGAAGGGGCCCCATTTTTTCGTTGAAACCATACGCTCCCCCGGAAATTTTAAAATCTTATAGAGGGCGGTTCAAGGTTTTGTTATAATGGGTCTATGAAAAAAGCACTGATATTCTTGTTGCCCATACTGTGGATTCTCTGGGGATGCTCGCCGAGACAGACCCCATCCCGTTTTTCCTCCCCGCCGGTGGAGGTGAAGATATTTGAGGGTCAGAAGGTGGAGGTGGGTGGAAATGAATTCCTCATAGGAATAGAAAAAAAGAAGTTTCGCCTGAGTTCTCCCGTGGTCTTCTATGCGGCAAAGGGGAGTAAGTATTATTCCCTGGACCTGGGGGAGATAACCGGAGACAGGGTAAATCTGGACCCCGGGGAGTTCATCCTGGAAAAGGACGGAAAACTTCACCTATTTTACGGGAAATACAAAACCCGGGAGGAGGTCCAGAAGGAAATAAAAAAGAGGGGGGAGGGGGTTCCCGTTCTGCTCTGGGAGAAGGAGGAGAAGGGAGTCAAGGTGAACCTGGGGGGAGAGTGGTATCAGGCGCCAAGAATGGAAATTTATCCTGAGGCTGGACTGCTGAGGGTGGGAAAGGGGAGGTACCGGGGAAGTTTGGAGATAAGGGAGAGCGCCCGGGGGCTGGAGGTGGTAAACCGGTTGAGGGTGGAGGATTTCCTTAAGGGTTGCGGAATGCGGTGGAAGGACCTCGGGGCGGAAGCCTCCAGGGCCATGGCGGTGGTCCTCAGAACCAACGCCTTGGTGGAGCACTCCCCCCTGGATCCGGAGAAGTTCGGCTACCAGGGCGTAAAGGGGGAAAGGGCCGATTTTTCCCGCGCCGTGGAGGATACCAGGGGATTGGTCCTTCGCTACCGGGGAGAGATGGAGAAGGTGCCCTTCACCCTCTCCTGCGGGGGGCAGACCGAGGACGGGGGACTTCCCTATCTCCGCAGTTACAGGTGCTGGAAGAGGGGAAGGGCGGTAATCACATCGGAAATTCCCCATTTTTCCCCCGGGCTTTCGGTAATGGAGGCCCTGGGCATTTTGAGGGTGGACGAGGAGGACGCAGAGATGCCGAATTCCCAACTTCAGGAATGGCTCTGGAGTTTCTCCAGATTCGTCTCCGCCCCCAGATTTTACCCCCTGGAGGGGGAAGGCAAAAGGGCTTTCCTTCAGGCCCTGGGAAAGACTTTGATGGATTTAAAAGCCGGGGAGACCCCGGAACCCCTGGAGTATCTTCTGGACGCCTCCATCATAAGGGAGGACGACCTCAGGGAAGAAGGCATAACCCAGGAGGATGCGGCCTCCATCCTCTATTCTTCCCTGGTCTATCTGAACGCCGTTCCCTGGAAAAGGGGGGAAATTAAAATCGTTCAGAGCAGGGTTACGGTGGATGGGAAGGAAATAAGGTCTCCCCTTCTTTTCAGAGCCAACAAGGAGGGGTTGATCCCCGCTTCCGTTCTTCTGGTCTTTGACGGGGAAAAAATAACCTTCCTCCGGGATGCCTCCGGAAGAATAACGGCCCTGCTGGGGGACGGTTTCTCCGGGGCCGGGGAGGAGGTGGTTTGGAGGAAACGGTACAGCCTGGACGCCCTCAAGGCCAGGCTCAATTACTTTTTTCCCGTGGGGGAGGTCCAGGATCTGGTGGTAAAGGACAGGTATCCATCCGGGAGGGTGAAGTCCCTGGAGGTGGAGGGGGAAAGCGATTTTTACCTCCTTAACGAGGACGAAATACTGAAGTTTCTGGCCCTGCCCTCCACCTGGTTTGTTCTGGACAGGGAATACGACGAAGACGGCAACATTGAGGGCTTTTTCTTCATCGGCGTGGGAAGGGGAAAGGGCCTGGGCATGTGCCTCATGGGGGCCCGGAGGATGGCAAGGAAGGGTAAAAACTTCCGCCAGATATTGGGAGCGTTCTATAACATGGAAATAAAGGGGGTAAAAATTGGAGGAGAAGGCAAAAAGAGAAAAAGAAATTGAGAGGGTAATCGGTCTTATTATGGAGCGGTGCCACATTCCCGAGGAGGATGTGGCCATTCTGGCCTATGTTCCGGAGGAGGACATGCTGGAATTCCTGTACCCTCCTGCCCTGGTGGATTCGGGGACCATACCGGTGAATTCCCCGGATTCCCTGGCCGCCCGGGTTTTCCGCTCTGGAAAATCCTTCCTGTCCAATAATTTTCAGGATGTGAGGCATCTGAGTTTCTTCACCAGGTTTACCAAGGACAAAAGGCCTATTCTTAAAATAATGGCGGTTCCCATCCTGAAGGACGGCAAGCCCGTGGGCGTGATAGAGGTTTCCAGCCGGGAGGTCCACCGCAACTTCACCCGGGAGGAACTTCTGTCCCTGGAGCAGGTGGCGGAGATTCTGGGGAAGGTTCTGGGATGAAGGAGAGGCTGCGGAACCTCATAAGGGAGGTGTCCCTGACCTTTGGGGATTTCCTTCTGGCCTCCGGGGAACGGTCCAATTATTACATTGACCTTAGAATGACCAGCCTCCATCCTGAGGGTTTGGCCCTGGCCTCCAGCCTCCTTGCCGACATGCTGAGGGAGGATGTGGATGCCGTGGGGGGAATGGGTCTGGGAGCCTACCCTCTGGTGAGCGGGATAATCTTAGAGACCTACCGGAGGGGAAGGCCGGTGAAGGGTTTTCTCATCCGAAAGGAGAAGAAGGCCTACGGACGGGGAAAGAAGGTGGAAGGGTGGCTTGAGAGGGGCCAAAGGGTGGCCCTGGTGGAGGATGTGGTTACCACCGGCGGTTCTCTACTGCGGGCCGCCGGGGAGGTGGAGGCCGCCGGGGGAGAGGTGGTCCAGGTCCTGGCGGTGCTGGACCGGGGGGGAGGTCCCAGGATAACTCCCCTTTATCCCTTCTCCAGCATATTCACCGTGGAGGAAATATTAGGAGGTAAAGATGGATAGATTAAAGGGGTACTTAAAAATAGCCGGTTTCTTCTTTGCGGTGCTTTTTCTGCTGGTGTTCATCTTCCGAACCTACATCATAGTGGACCCCGGCGAAAGGGCCGTCATTTTCAACAAAATCACGGGAAACCTCCGGGTGGCCGAGCCCGGATTTCACATATTGGTTCCCTTCGTGGAGACTCCCACCGTATACGATGTGAAGGTTCAAACCTACACCATGAGCAAGACCCAGTGGGAGGGGGAAGTAAAGGGGGACGATAGCCTCAAGGCCCTCACCAGGGAAGGTTTAATAGTCTTCCTGGACATTTCCGTCCGGTTTCATCCCGATCCGGAAAGGCTGGCGGAACTCCACCGGAAAATAGGACCCGAATACATAAACAAGGTGGTGAGGCCCCAGGTCAGGAGCATCGCCCGCCTCACCATTTCGGGATACTCGGTGGAGGAGATATACTCCGGAAAAAGGGAACTCATCCAGAGAACCATAGAGGAAAAACTCCGAAAGAGGTTTGAGGAGAACTTCGTGGTTCTGGACGAGGTCCTCCTCCGGGATGTTCGGTTCACTCCCGACTTTGAAAAGGCCATAGAGCGGAAGCAGATAGCCCAGCAGGAGGCCCAGCGCATGAAGTATGTTCTTCAGAAGGAGGAAATGGAGAAGAAGAGAAAAATCATTGAGGCCCAGGGCGAGGCCGAGGCCCTGAGGCTTAAGGGAAAGGCCCTGGCGGAAAATCCCCAACTCATCCAGTACGAATACATAAAGAAGATAGCCCCCACCGTCCAGACCATAATCACCGACGGTAAAACCATAATAAGCCTTGGGGATATTTTTAAGAAAAAATAGCCCGGAGGCCCTCTCTGCCTTCCTTAGGACGGTGGAGGGGGAAGGGGTGGTTTTTCATCCCACGGATACCGTTTACGGCCTGGGGGCCTGTGCCTTTTCCCGGCGTGCCCTCAGGAGGGTTTTCCTCCTGAAGGGAAGGAGGCAGGAAAATCCCCTGCTAATTTTGACGACCCCCGGAAGGCTTCTGGAGGTGGCTTCCCACATCCCCAATTCCCTCCGGAGGATCTGGGATGAATTCCTGGCCGAGCCCATCACCGCCATACTCCCTGCCCGCCATCCCCGGCCATACATCACCGCCCGGGGTAAAATAGGCGTGAGGATCCCGGCGGAGCCCTTTCTTCTTGAGGCCCTGAGCATCCTCAAGTGCCCCCTGGCCTCCACCAGCGCCAACCCCTCGGGCAGGGTTCTTTCCCTTCCCCGGGCCCTGGAGTATTTCCAGGACAAGGTGGACCTGGTGCTTTTGGGGGAAGACCCCGGGACCCTGCCCTCCACCGTAATTGACTTCACGCAGAACCCTCCCCGGCTGGTGAGGAGGGGAGCGTATTTGCCTAAGTCCTTTCCGCTAAAACGATGAACCCCTCCGCCGGGTTTCCGTGCATGGTGGTGAAGGGGCGTTTTTTAAATTTAAGGACTTTGAAGCGGGCGAGGCCCAGAAGGCCCATAAGTTCCTCCTGGCTTACATGGCGGAAGATGCCCCCGTGGGAGGAGCGGAAGACCCCGTATTTCCCGAATTCCCGCCGTCCCGCCTCGTATTTTTCCCGGTAAAATTCGTTCAAGGCGAAGGCCGCCAGAAACAACCTTCCCCCCTCCTTAAGAACCCTGTGGGCCTCAAGAAAAACCCTTTTTCTGAGTTCGTCCTCTATAAGGGAGGAGAGGACCCCCACCAGGAACGCGGCGGAGAATTTTTCCCCGGCAAAGGGCAGGGCTTCTGCCCTTCCCTGGACCACCCGGGCGAAATCTATTTTCAACAGTGGGGGGAAGACGAAGTCCACCCCGAAAAGTCGGCGGAAGCCCATGCGGCGAAGATGCAAGAGTAGTCGGCCCGGACCGCAACCGATGTCCAGAAGGGCCGAAGAGGCCGGGATACCCTCCAGGTCTTCCTCCCGGGGAAGGGGAGCCGAATAATCCCCGCCCTTTTCCCAGATTGGACTGTTTCTAAAATTCTTTTCCATTTAAACTTGAATTTTATCTTTTAAGGATTATAATGAAGGATGGAATTATCTTCAAGGAGGTTTTGCATGAAAGGGAGGACAAGCCCGAGAATTTGGGCCTTGCTTCTTTTGGTTTTTCTTATGGTTCCAGCCTGGGCATCCAGGCCCAGGCCCAGGGTTCACAGGCCGGGCAGCATCCTGAGAAACCTCAAGGCTGCCGTGCGGAACATTGACCTGAGGAGGCTCCGCAGGATTCCTCCGGGAAGGATGCACCAGTTTAAAAGAAGGGTGTTTCCCCTGAGGAAAATCAAGCGGAAATTGGGGGGTGGGAGTGGTTTTGACCCGGTGGTTCAGTTGCGGCCTTCCGGCAGGTTGATGCCGGCGCCCCTTATCACCTTTGAAGGGCTTGACATGTCCAACTGGGGATCAGGTTGGCCCCCGGACACCAACGGCGATGTGGGAAAGAGCAATGTGGGGGCGAACAACAAGGGGTACTACATTCAGACCGTCAACACCTCCATAGGGATTTTTGACAAGTCCGACGGAACCCGGGTGGCGGCCTTCACCTTTGACGACTTCTTTGACGGGACCAACACTCCCTGCGACGACAATAATGTGGGCGACCCGGTGGTTCTCTACGACCGCTACCTGGATCGCTGGATAATAACCGATTTCGCATGGACCAGTCAGAGCGATCCGTACGAATGTTTTGCCATGAGCAAGACCAACGACCCGGTAAGCGGCGGATGGTACATGTGGGGGGTTAGGTTCAACGAACACAGCGGAACTTCCAGTTACAGCAATCTTTTCAACGATTACCCCAAAATGGGGGTTTGGAATAACGGATATTATGTTACCTTCAACGATTTTACCAGCAGTTTCGTAGGGGTTACCGTCTGGGCTCTGGACAAAAACTCCTTGGCCAGCGGGAGCATGACCCTGGTGGCTTTTTTCCTTGATATTAACGACGATAATTACGCCGCTTCCCTTCTTCCCGCCAACGCCAAGAGTCCTACCGGACCTCCCTCCGGGTCTCCCAATTATCTTGTTTCCATAGGAGATGATGCCTGGGGAGGAAATATAAGCAGCGACTCCATAGCCATTTACAGATGTAGCGTGGACTGGAATAACCCTTCGGGGGCCACCCTTACCGGTCCCACGGTGGTGGATGTGGCTTCCTTTGATTACAATATGTGCGGAGGCTGGGGCGATTCCTGTATTCCCCAGAAGAATTCTAGCGAAAAACTGGATGCTATTTCAGATAGGGCCATGTATTCTGCTTTTTACTGGAATTACGGGGATCACGAGACCATAGTCTTCGTACACACGGTGGATGCCGACGGAAACGACCACGCCGGCGTAAGGTGGTATGAACTACGGAACCCCGGCGGAACCAACCCCTCGGTTTACCAGCAGGGGACCTACGCCCCGGATTCCAACCACCGGTGGATGGGGTCCGCCGCCTGCGATGCCAACGGAAACATAGCCATAGGCTACAGCGTATCTTCTTCTAACATGTATCCCGACATAAGGTATGCAGGACACAAGGCCGGAGATCCTCTGGGAGAGATGACCCAGGGTGAAAGCGTTCTTCAGGCAGGAGGAGGATCCCAGAGTTCAGGATATGGTCGCTGGGGTGATTACTCCATGCTAACTATAGATCCCGACGACAACCTTACCTTCTGGTACACCACCGAATACTATCAAACGACGGGCAATCAGTGGCACACTAAAATCGGTTCCTTTAAATTCGCCCCTGCTGACGATCATCCTCCCAGCGTCAGCATTACCAACCCCTCCAACGGCGATACCGTGTCCGGAAATGTCACTATAACCGCCGACGCCTCCGACGACAACGGGATCGCCAAGGTGGAGTTTTACATAGACGGCACGCTTAAATACACGGACACTTCCTCCCCCTACGAGTACACCTGGGATAGTTCCTCCACCTACGACGACGACCATACTATAAAGGTCATAGCCTACGACACAGCCAGCCAGTTAGGCCAGGACGAAATCACCGTGACCACCGACAACGGGGTGGCTCCGCCCATGCTGGTGGTGGACCTGGACGGAAACACCAACAGTTGTACCTACATAAGGGACCTTTTGGAAAACAAGGGCTACAGCGTGGATTACGAAACCTCCATGCCTTCTAAGATACCCAATGGAACCCCTGCCACCTGGGTTTGTTTAGGGATATACAGCCAGAACCATCAACTTACCGACGGCGAAGGTGACCTCCTGAAGTCTTACCTTGACTCGGGGGGAAGGGTTTACATGGAAGGAGGGGACACCTGGTGCTACGACGACTCCACATCGGTACATCCCTACTTCGGCACCTGGCTCAAGGGGGATAGTGGATGTGAGGATGGTAACAAAGACCTGGCCACTATAAACGGAGTTTCAGGTACCTTTACGGATGGTATGAGTTGGGACTACAGCGGGGATAATAATTGGATAGATCACATAGGGGCCAACCAGAGCGATTCCTTCAACATATGGGACAACTCCTCGCCGTCCTACCACACGGGGGTTGCCCGGGACAACGCCACCTCCGGCTACAGGACCATAGCGGCCTCCCACGAGTTTGGCGGGGCCGAAAGTTCCGACCGCTCCGACATCATGGACAAATACCTGGAGTTCTTCTTCGGAGGGGGCACAGACAACCCGCCCACCGTCTCCTTCCAGTATCCCCAGGATGGCTACGCCGTCTACTCCGTCATAAAGGTAAGGGCCCATGCGGAGGACGACCAGGGCGTTTCCAAGGTGGAGTTCTATCTGGACGATACCCTCCAGAGCACCTATACCTGCAGCGGCACCACCTGCGATGCCGTATGGACCTGGGATACCACCCAGAGTTCCGTGGGCAACCACACCCTCAAAGCCATCGCCTACGACACCGCCAACCAGACCGGTGACCAGTCCATAACCGTCAATGTCCATCCGGGCTACGGCGCCCACTTCGGAGGACCCAACGACGACTTCGGGTATTCCATAGCCATAGACCAGAGCAGGTCCTATGTTTACATGGCAGGGCTCACCTACAGTTATGGGTCCAATCCTCCCAACTACATGATTTACAGGGTTCTTACCAACGGAATCGTCCAGGGACGCTATTTCAACTCCGGAGGCCAGAAGGAATACGGCTACGGCGTGGCGGTGGACGGGTCCGGAAATGTTTACCTGGCGGGCTATACTTCCGACGGAACCCAGAACGACATCCTGGTGTATAAATTTGACTCCTCCATGAACGAACTCTGGAGCAAAACCCTGGGGGGAAGCGGAAACGAGGTGGGCTACGACATCGCCGTGGACAGCGACGGCAATGTCATCGTGGTGGGTTATTCCGAGAGTTACAGCAACGGAAGCACCGATGCCATAGTTTACAAACTCAACGGCTCCGACGGCAGCGTTATCTGGATGAGGCACTACGGAGGAGGCGGAGTGGAAGAGGGCCGCGGCGTCGCCGTAGACAGTTCCAAGAACATCTATGTGGTGGGCTACACTTCAAGTTTCAGTTACGGTGAGAGGGATGTGGCCATATGGAAGGTAGACCCCGACGGAACCAGGCTCTGGGGCAGGCACTTTGGAGGAACCGACTACGACGAAGGCCGGGCGGTGGCGGTTTCCGGAAGTTATGTTTACATAACCGGATGGACCCAGAGTTTCACCTGGGGAGGGCACGACATAGTGGTTTACAAGATCAACGCATCCAACGGGGCAAGGGTGGCAGCCAAGCACTACGGAGGCTCCAGCGACGACAACGGAGAATCCATCGTCGTGGACGGCAACGGCAATGTCATCGTGGTGGGTGAGACCCAGAGTTTCGGCCACGGAGGCATTGACATAGCGGTTTATTCCTTGGCCTCCAGCAACCTGGCCCGCAACTGGGCCAAGCCCCTGGGTGGCTCCAACTCCGAATTTGGCCTGGATGTGGCGGTGGATTCCGACAACAACATTTACATCGTGGGCTACGGAAACAGTTACACCTACGGTTCCAACGACTTCATCCTCTACAAACTGAACTCCAGCGGCGTCAAACTTCCCGTAAGTTCCGGTCAGTAAAGACAGACTGAAATAGAGAAGGGGGGCTTCGGCCCCCCTTTTTTTATGAGTAAATCTGGGGGCGGAGAGGAAAAAATCCGTAATTTAAAATAGGGTGGGTATTCCCTTCTTCTCCCGGAGGCGTTGCCTGGCTCCCCTCAGGAGGATTTCCTCCTTTACTTCCGGCGGGGCGTCCAGGTTCTTCAGCCTTTCCCGGGCCCAGGCCAGGGCGCTTTCCCTTTCCTCCTCGCTGGCTTCTTTCCATACCCGGGCGGTTATTTCTTCGTCCAGGGCCGTGGCCCGGTCAAATTCCCCCTCCTCCAGCAGGGCATAGGCCCTTTCCAGCACCTCCCGATATTGGGGCGGGGTTTTTCTGGAAAATTTTTTCCCCTTTCCCGCCTCCATGGTCAGCGCTTTCCGGGCCTCCTTCTCTATTCTCCTTTTCAAACTCCACAGGGAGAGCATCCGCTTCTTCTTCCTCTTGAAAACGGAAACGAAGCCCTCTTCAATGGCCTTCAAAACGGCCGTTATGGGAATTTCCCTTTCCCAGAGGTCCTCCAGGAGTTCCATGTCCCGGCTGGAGAGGAATAGAAGACGACTCCATTTTCTCCAGGCCTCCTCCGCCCTGCGGAAGTAGGTATCCTTATCTGTTGAGTTCATAGATTATGCGGAGTCCGTGGAGGGTCAGGTTTTCGTCGTAAAATTGGATTTCCTGGCTGGCCCGGGATATTTCCCCTCCTTCCCCTCCGGTCCCCACCACAGAGCAGTCTCCAACTTCTTCCTTTATGGCCCGTATGGTCCCGTCCACCATGGACTTAAAACCCAAAAACAGGCCTTTTTCAATGCTGTCGGCGGTGTTTCTTCCGATGGCTCCCTTCTTCTCCTTGAATTCCACCTGGGGAAGTTTGGCGGCCCTGGCATACAGGGCCTGGGATGAGGTTTTGATTCCGGGAAATATAAGGCCACCCAGGTATTCTCCCCGGTGGGAGAGAACATCAAAGGTTATGGCGGTTCCGAAGTCCACGATTATGAGGGGGGTTCCGTATTTGGCCTTTCCACCCACGGCGTTGGCTATTCTGTCGGCCCCCACGGCGGTGGGAGGGTCGTAGAGGATGGGAAGCCCGGTTTTAATCCCCGGGGCCACGAAGATGGGATCCAGGTTCAGCCTCTCCCTGAAGAACCTCCTAAGTTCTCCGCTGATGGTGGGAACCACCGAGGATATGATTCCCCCCTCCACGCCGTCCAGAAATTCCCGGAGGAGTATCCACCACTCGTCGGAGGTCCGGTCCGTGCTTTTCAGCCGGATTTTCCAGACGAGGTCTTCGCCCCTGAACAGTCCCAGGACGGTGTTGGTGTTTCCCACATCAATCGTTAGAACCATCCGCAAGCCTCCTTAAACCCTCTTCAAAGGGAGGATGCACCACCCCCTTTTCGGTGACGATGGCGGTTATGTTGGAGGCGGGGGTTATGTCAAAGGCGGGATGGCGGACCTCCACCTCCAGGGGGGCTATGTTCCTTCCGTTTATAAAGAGAACTTCCTCCTTGCTCCTTTCCTCAATGGGGATTTCCCGGCCGGTGGGGGTTTTGAGGTCCAGGGTGGAGGTGGGGGCGGCCACGATGAATTTTATCCCGTGTTCCCGGGCCAGAACCGAAAGGGTGTAGGTTCCTATTTTGTTGGCCACATCCCCGTTGGCGGCTATTCTATCGGCCCCCACCACGATGGCGTCTATTTCTCCCCTGGAGATGAAGTGGCCGGCCATGTTGTCGGTGATGAGCACCGTGGGGATTCCCAGTTTCAGAAGTTCCCAGGTGGTGAGCCTCGCCCCCTGTAAATACGGCCTGGTCTCGTCCACGAAGACCTTTTTTACCCTCCCCTTTTCCCAGGCCCTCCTTATGACCCCCACGGCGGTTCCGTAGCCTGCGGTGGCCAGGGCCCCGGCATTGCAGTGGGTAAGAAGGTTGGAGTCCTCCGGGACGAGTTCCGAGCCCAGTTCCCCCATTTTCAAATTGGCCTGATAATCCTCCATTTCTATCCTTCGGGCTTCCTCTTCGGCCCGGACCGGATCCTCCCCGACCCTTTTCATCCTTTCCAGGGCCCAGAAGAGGTTTACCGCCGTGGGTCTGGTTTTTTCCAGGCGGGCCACCGCTTCCTGGAGGGATTTTCCCTCCTTCAGGGCCAGGACCACTCCGTAGGCCGCCACACACCCTATGGCCGGAGCACCCCTGACCTTCATTTCCTCAATGGCCTGGGCCACATCCTCCAGGGTTTTCAACCGGAGGTATTCCTCCTTCCAAGGCAGTTTTCTCTGGTCAATTAAAAGAAGGTGGTCTCCTTTCCACTGGAAGGCCGGCAGCATGTCAACCTCCTGTAAACGCAAAACTTATTGTGAGGCCGTCGCCGGTGGGGATTACGGCTATGAATCCCCCTTTTCTCACCACCAGCGAGGCCGCCCCGTATCCCACCACCGCCCCCGCCACGGTGTCGGAAAGCCAGTGGGCGTTTTTCCTCATCCTGGCGAAGGCCGTAAGGACCGGTATTATGTAAAGAACCTTGAGTCCGTATTCCTTGGCGAAAACCGAACAAACTGCGGTGGCCACCGTCACATGGCCCGAGGGAAAACTGCGGCTTCCCCACTGAAACTCAAAGGGAGAACTGGCCTCGGAGGGCCTCTTTCTCATGGTGACGGTTTTCAAAAGGTTGGTTACCGCCCCGGATATCAGGAAGGCCTCCCCGGCCTCCAGGGAGACCTTCGCCAGCCTTTTCTTGCCCAGGGCCAGACCTCCCAGCCCCACCACCGCCACCCCGGGGGCCAGATATTTCCCCTCTCCGAAGGCGTTTCCCACCTCCGCCAGGTGGTCCGCCAGGGAACTTCCCCCGTCCATCCAGGTCCTTACCTGGGAGTCCAGGGGCAGGCTCAGGACCACCGCCAGGGTGCCGAAGAGGAGCGTCTTGCCTTCGGAAAGACCCGCCCTCAGGGGAAGGCTGAGGATAAGAAGCGAGAGGAAAACTCCCTTCATGGATTAAAGGATACCAGGGTATAATGGGAAAGTAAAAGGGAGGCAGACATGAAAAGGGTAGGCGTTTTTCTCATGATGGCCCTTGCGATGTGGGCCTCGGCGGTGGTAAGCGACAATTACTACGCCACCGAAGCCGGAGCCAGGGTTCTGGCAGAGGGAGGAAATGCGGTGGATGCGGCGGTGGCCGTGGGCTTTGCCCTGGCGGTGGTCTATCCCTCCGCCGGCAACATAGGTGGAGGTGGTTTTATGCTGGTGTGGGACGGAAAGAAGGCCTATTTTCTGGATTACCGGGAGACTGCCCCCACGGGAGCCCGGGTGGATATGTTCGTCAGGGAAGGTAAATTTCAGCCCCAACTTTCCACGGTGGGAGCCCTGGCCGCCGGGGTTCCCGGGACCGTGGCAGGTCTCCTGGAGGCCCACCGAAGGTTCGGCCAACTTCCCCTGGATAGGGTGATGGCCCCGGCCATTGACCTGGCGGAGAGGGGCTTCCGCCTCAGCGTTTTCCAGGCCAGAAGGTTTAAGAGGATGGAAAAACTCCTGAGGCGGTTTCCTGAAACTTCCCGGATTTTTCTCCCCGGGGGCAGGGTTCCCCTACCGGGCCAACTCCTGGTCCAGAAGGATCTGGCCAGAACCCTCCGCCTCATTGCCAGGAAAGGAAGAAGTGGATTTTATTCGGGTAGGACGGCGGGACTCATCCTCAACACCATGAAGAGGTGGGGAGGGCTCATTACCCTGAAGGACCTCCAGAACTACCGTCCCCGGTGGAGGGAGCCCGAGGAGATAAACTTTCTGGGTCTGAAGGTTTACTCTCCTTCTCTTCCATCCAGCGGAGGGCTCATATTGAGGACGGTCCTGGGGGCCGTGGAAGCCTCGGGCTTCCGCAGGCCCGGACCCCTTTATCACCATGCCCTCATAGAAGCCCTGAAACTGGCCTTTTACGATCGGGCGAAGTTCATGGGGGATCCCGACTTCGCCAGGGTTCCCCTGAGGGGACTTCGCTCCAGGGCCTATTTAATGGAAAGGTTGAGGAGGATTCCCCTTCTTTCCCCCCTCCCCCCGGAAAAATTTGAGTTCAACCCCTGGAAATACGAAAGGGAAGAAACCACTCATTTTTCCGTCTACGACGGGAAAATGGCCGTCTCCAACACATACACGATAAACGGGCTCTTTGGAAGTGGACTCGTGGTGGAGGGGGCAGGTTTTCTCCTGAACAACGAAATGGACGATTTCTCCACCCCCGGGGTTGCCAATCAATTCGGAGCCCTGGGGAGCCAGGCCAACTACATCCAGGAGGGAAAGCGGATGCTCTCCTCCATGACCCCCACCCTGGTGCTCAGGGAGGGGAGGGTGGAGGCGGTGCTGGGAAGCCCCGGAGGCACCACCATACCCAGCGTGGTGGCCCAGGTGCTCCTCAACCTCTACCTGCTGAAGATGGACCCTTGGGAGGCGGTGGTGGCCCCAAGGTTGCACCACCAGTGGTATCCTGACCTGGTTTTCCTGGGGAGGGACTTCAGCCCCTCCGCCGCAAGAGCCCTTGAAAAAATGGGGTACCGACTCCGCTGGAGAAGGCCTCTGGGCGATGTCAACGGAATTTACCTGTGGGCAGGCAGGTATTATCCCATTGCTGACCCCCGGGGGGACGGCCGGGGAGCGGTGGTGCGTTCCTCCACCGGAAAGTACGAGGGAATCATAATGAAAACCCGGGGGCATACGCCGTAAAGTTTTCTCACGGGAGCGGCACTGTTATAATTATAAAGTGAGGAAACTTGGCCTTCTCCTCGTAGTTCAGATGCTCTGGGCCTCGCAGGTTTACCTGGCCCGGGTGGAAGCCCCCATCCATCCCATAACCGAGGAGTACATTCTCAGGGCCCTTTCCCTGGCGGAGATGAATTCCTCCCCCTTCATCCTTCAACTTAACACCCCCGGGGGTCTGGATACTTCCATGAGAAACATAATGAAGAGGATGATGAACTCCTCGGTGCCCGTGGTGGTGTATGTGGCTCCTTCCGGAGGTCGGGCCGCTTCGGCGGGATTTTTCATAGCCCTTTCGGCGGACTTCGTGGCCATGGCCCCCGGCACCAGCATGGGAGCCGCCCATCCCGTGGCCATGGGCCAGAAGATGGACAAGGTGATGAGCGAAAAGGTAGCCCAGGACGCTTCGGCCCTGGTTCGCTCCCTGGCCCGGATGAGGGGAAGGGATGTGAAGGCAGCGGAGGAGGCCGTCACCAAAAGCAGATCTTACAACGAAAAGGAGGCCCTGGACCTTCACCTGGCCGATGCCGTGGCGGAGGACCTTCCGCGGCTTCTGGAAGTTCTGGACGGCCGGGTGGTAAGCAAACCCGACGGAAGGGAGTTTAAACTGAAAACCGCCGGGGCTGAGGTAAAAACCGTGGAGATGACCTTCAGGGAGAAGTTCCTCACGGTGATAGCCAATCCTTCCCTGGCCTATTTTCTCCTGATGCTCGGTTTGCTGGGGCTTTATTTTGAGTTTTCCCATCCCGGGGCCGTGATACCGGGGGTGGTGGGGGGGATTTCCCTGATCCTGGCCTTTTTCGCCTTTCAAATCCTCCCCATCAGCATTGCCGGTCTTCTCCTCATCCTCCTGGGTATAGGGCTTTTCGTGGCAGAGGCCAAGGTTCAGGGTTTTGGACTTCTTGGAATGGGAGGTGGAGTGGCTTTGTTCATAGGGTCACTGATGTTAATTAAGTCCCCGGACCCATCCATGAGGCCCTCCCTTTCGGTGATAACTTCCACGGTCATCGGGGTAACGCTTATAGCGTTGTTTCTCATCTACCTTGTGGCCAGGGCCATAAGGGAAAAACCCATGACCGGACCCGAGGGGATGCTCGGTGAGGAGGGGGAGGTTTTTTCGGACTTCGTGGAGGGAAGGGGCAAGGTGTTCGTCCACGGCGAACTCTGGAACGCCGTATCCACGGAGGACCTGAAGCGGGGCGACCGGGTGGTGGTGAAGGGGGTAAAGGGTATGGTCCTGATGGTGGAGAAAAAGGCCTGATTTCCCTTGACAAAACCTCCGGGATTCCTTAATTTTATCCTGTGGAAACAGTCCATATCAGGGTAAACGGAAGGGAGATAGAGGCCCGGGAAGGGGAGATGCTGGCGGCGGCCCTGCTGAGGGCCGGATTTAAGGTCTTTAGAAAAAGTCCCGGTGGAAGTCCCCGTTCCCTATTCTGCGGCATGGGAACATGCTTTGAGTGTTTGATTAAGGTGGACGGCTCCTGGGTCCGCTCCTGCATAACCCCCGTCAGGGAAGGCATGGAGGTGGAAGTTGAAGAGGATTGAACCCCGTCATCTCCAGGTTCAGGTGCTGGTGGTGGGGGGAGGGATTGCAGGTCTTTCCGCCGCCAGAACCCTGGCGGAGGAGGGAAGCGAATTCCTGGTGGTGGAGGAATACCCCTTCTTAGGGGGGCAATACCTCAGAAACCGGGAGGGATATCGGCCCCGGGATACCAGAACCCGCAGAAGGGGATTTAAACTTCTGGACTGGGCCCTGGAGAGGGACGAGTTCTGGACTTCCTCCCTGGTCCTGGGCTGTTACACGGAGAACGGGGAAAGACAGGTGGCGGTGAGCCGCGGGGGTGAAGTTTTTCTGATAAGGCCCGGGAAGATGATAATCGCCACCGGGGCCAGGGAGAAGTTTCTCCCCTTTCCGGGATGGACCCTTCCCGGAGTCGTCAGCGTGGGGGCGGTTCAGGCCCTGATTAAAACCAGCGGAACCCTCCCCGGCCGGGAGGGCATTTTTGCCGGCACCGGCCCCTTTCTCTTAGCGTCCGCCCACGAGTTCAAGAAGGCCGGGGGAAGGGTGGCGGGAATTTTTGAACTTAACTCCCGGGGGAGGGCCATGTCGTTTATGCCCTTCCTCCTGGACGGGGAAAAACTGAGGGAGGGCATGAAATACCTGCTTTCTCTGGGGAATCGTTTGAAGTTCGGCTGGAGGGTGGAGAGGGTTGAGAAGAAGGGCGATGGTCTGGAAGTGAGGCTGGTGAAGGGAAGGAAGCGGCATAGGGCCGTGGTGGATTTTCTGGCCATAGGCCACGGCTTTTCCCCAAATACGGAACTGGCCCAACTCTGCGGATGTCCCGTGGAGTATTCGGCGGGACTGGGTGGATTCGTGGTGAAGACCGGGGAGGACCTCGGCTGCGGCTACGGAATTTACGCCTGCGGGGAGGTAACGGGAATAGGAGGGGCCCGAAAGTCCTTGATTGAAGGGAGGATTGCCGCCCTCTCCGCCTTAGGCAAGAAGGTGCCCTCCGCCCTTTTGAAGAGGAGGGAGAGGGAACTCAGATTCGCCCGGGCCCTAAACACGGTCTTTTCCGTCCCCTCGCACCTGTGGAAGGAAATCCCCGACGAGACGGTGATCTGCCGTTGTGAGGATGTGACCATGGGCGATATAAAAAAGGCGGTGAAGGAGGGCTTCTACCTTCTGAGGGAACTCAAGGAAACCACCAGGATCACCATGGGAAATTGTCAGGGGAGAACCTGTTTCCCCATACTGACCGAGTATTTGAGAAGTTCGGGAATATCCCCCCAGCCCATGTCCGTGAGGCCCCCGGTTAAACCGGTGGAGATGGGTATTTTCGTTTCCCGGTAAAACATGGCCCTAAAATTGGACACTCCTCCAGGGCCCTCCGTGAACTGGCCCCGCCATCTGGCACGAAAATTGCTTCTATCATGCGAAAACTTTTTAAAGGAGGGCAATATGAGGAGAGTTTTGTTCCTGGCTATTCTTCTCCTTCCCCTTTTCGGGGTTTCCAAGTATAAGGACGGGATCTGGTGGGAGAAGCCCGTGTTTACGGCTTCTCCTGTGGATGTGGGGCCCTTTATGGTATACAAAACCCCTTTGAAGGTGGACAATTTCTTCCTCACCCGGGGAGGGATTCTGGTCTACGGAAACTGGCAACTCACCCTCTTCTCCCCGGCCTTTGAGAAGAGGGGGGCCATGGGAGGGCTGGACCAGGTCGTCCATAGCGTGTGTAAGAGCGCCTGCGAGGTTAATTTAATCCTGCCTTCCAGGGATGGGAAAAGGGCGGTCCTGGGTCTTGAAGACCAGGATGTGGGGGTCTACCACCTGATCATGGTGGACCTGATCCCGGGGACCTGGAAGAAAATAGGGGAATTCAAGGGAGAGAAATACCCGGGCTACGCCCCCAACGAAAGGTTCAAAAAAATGTACAGGAAGGATAAGGGGATGCTTAAAGATTACCTGTGGATAGTTTTCCACGGCAACGCCTTCAGTCCCTCTTCCTCCTGGGTGGGCGACAAACTTTACCTGTGGTTTCCTCCCGATTACGGCACAAGTTTCGGAGGTCTTTACATCTTTGACCTCAAAACCGGCAAGTCGGAGTTCCCCTTCAAGAACCTGGACCTGATAATCGGGGTAAACGAGAAATTCTTGGTTTATTCGCTTTTGAAGGATCCGGATGCCACCGAGGTGGCCCCTGAGATATGGGTGAAAGCCGGGAAGGAGAAATTCGTGATAAGGGAGGCGGATCCTCACCATGCCCTTCTTTCCTCCCACTGGCTTCTTTACCGAAAAATGGATCACCTCACCTGGGTTCTCTACGACCTAAGGGAGCGCAGGGCGGTGGGACACTTCAAAATGAAGGATGGGGACCACCGGGTTCTCTACCTCACGCCCTCGGGAAACAGGGTCTTCCTTGAGGCGAAAATCAATGGGAAGAAATCCCTTTACCTTTACGATTTTCGCCAGGGCAGGTTCTACGAACTCTTCCCCGAGGGAGGGAGCGGCTTCAGAGTTCAGGCCTGTTACGACGGCGAGTTTTTCATCTTTTCCCACCGGGGATACTTATGGGTGGGATACCTGACGGACCTTACGGCCCCAGGCGTAAAGGTGAAGACCTCTCCCCTTTATAAGGGGAAGGCCTTTAAAAGCCCGGTGAACCTGAAGGTTGAGGTGGCGGACAGGTGCTTCGTTTCCGGAGTTGCCGGGGAGATCGTTCTCAACGGGAAAAAATACCCGTTGAAGGAGAACTCCTCTTCCCTGAGGATGGATCTCCGGGAAGGGGAAAACCCCGTTGAGATATCCGCCAGAGACAGGGCTGGAAACACGGCCCACCTCCAGAAGAAGATAATCTATCAAAAACCCCCCAGGGTTTCTTTAATGGAAATCGGGAAGAATCCCGCCAGATACTTGGGAAAACTGGTCCTCATTGAAGGATGGGCCTGGGGGTGGGCGGCCAAGGGTCCTGAGGAGGCCAGGAAACTTCCCTTGGCCCCTGGAAATACCGGCAAAAGCCGAAACTGGGGGAGCATAACCGACGGAACCGCCGTGGCCCTTTTCCCGATTTCTCCGTCTTCCTCCAGGAGCAGGGTCCGGGTTTATGCGGTAATCAGACCCCAGGGAAAGGGATGGCTCATTGACCCCATCCTAACGGAGCATGTGTCTCAAAAATAGGACTTTTCCAGAAAGACAGCGTTTTCCAAGGGGTGTATAATTGGAATGGTTTTTGCAACCTTCTCGGCAAATAAAAAATCGGAGGTGAACTCATGAGGAAGTTCGTTTTATTGTTGCTGGCCGCAGGGCTTGTTTTCGCCGGAAGTTTCCGGGACCTTTATCCCTATCTCATTGACCTTCCGGGATGGAACGCCAGCAAGCCCGAAGGTTCCAGCACCAAGATTCCCTTCGTGGGCACTGCGGTGGTGGAGGCGCACCGGGAATACACCAGGGGCAACGCCACCGTAAGGGTTACCGTGGGAAAGGGAAAGGGCGTCATGATGGCCTGGGCTCCCTTCGCCATGAACATGGAATACGAAGACGAGCACGGCTGGAGGAAGGTTAAGAACATAAACGGATTCCAGGTGGGCATTCAGTACGACAAAGAAGGCAAAAGCGGCTCCGTGGTGGTGAACCTCACCATGGGAGAGCAGACCGTGGGAGTCCTGGACCTGGAATACGAGGGCATAACCCCCGACGAGGCCCTGGAACTGGCCAAGAAATTTGACTGGAAGAAGATAGCCAGCGTCCTTCAAAAACTTTAAACAGGAGGCCAGGGGAGGGAGTTTTCCCCTCCCCCCTTTTTCCCATGCTTCTTGACCGGTTCAAGGATAAAATCGTGGTTATTTCCGGGGCCAGTTCCGGGATAGGCCGGGAGATGGCCCTTCAACTGGCCCGCCACGGGGCCCGTGTGGTCCTGGGGGCCAGGAGGGAGGAGGAACTGAGAAGGGTGGCGGAGGAATGTGCGGGGCGGGGAGGGCAGGCCGCCTACAGGAGGACGGACATCTCCCGGGAGGAGGACGCCCGGGCCCTGGCGGAGTTGGCGGTGGAGAGGTTCGGAGGAATTGATGTCCTCATAAACAACGCCGGCTTCACCATGTATTCCCCCTTTGAGGAACTCAGAGACCTTTCGGTGGCGGAGCGGATCATGAGGGTGAACTTCCTGGGGAGCGTTTACCTGACCTACTACGCCCTTCCCCATCTTAAAAAAAGCCGGGGAAGGTTGGTGGCGGTCTCCAGCCTCACAGGAAAGACTGGGGTCCCCACCCGAAGCCTGTACGCCGCCTCCAAGCACGCCATGGCGGGATTTTTTGACTCCCTGAGAATAGAACTCAAAAAACACGGGGTGAGCGTCACCGTCCTCTATCCGGGGTTCGTCAAAACCCCCATACGGGAAAACGCCCTGGGACCCGACGGAAAACCCCTGGGCAGTAGCCACATAGACGAGGGTTCGGCCATGGAGGTGGAGGAGGCGGTCCGAAGGATGCTGGAGGCGGTGGCCAGGAGAAAGAGGGAACTGGTGATGGGGGCCAGGGCCAGGCTGGGCCTCTGGCTCAAGTTGATAGCCCCCTCCCTGGTGGACCGGATGGCGGAAAGGAGCGTATCTTCGGGTAAAACCTGATGGACCTGAGAGGTGAGATAACCCGTCGGAGCGTGAAGAAACTCCGGAAATACCGCCTGGTGAAGGACAGGGTGGGGGAGAGGAATCTTGAACTGGGATGCGCTGCGGCGGGGCTTTCCAGGATGCTGGCCAGGGGCTTCTGGGTTGGCATGGACTTTGACCTATCCACCGTCAGGGATTATTCCCGCTACCTGGGAAGGCCGGCGGCGGTGGGAAGTGAGAACCTTCCCTTCCGCCATGGGAGTTTTACCACGGTTCTTATGCTGGATTTCCTGGAGCATGTGGAGGAGGACCTTCTCCTGCTGAAGGAAGCCCGGAGGGTGCTCGTTCCCGGGGGAAGCCTTTTGCTTTCGGTGCCCCGGGGAGGGAACCTCCTCATCATAAAAATACGGAACCTTCTGGGATTGAAGAAGGAGGTTTACGGCCATCGGCGGGAGGGTTACACCCGGGAGGAATTGCTTTCAATGCTGGAGGAAGCGGGCTTTGCGGTGGAGGAGGTGAAGGAGCATTCCGGTTTCCTTCTGGAACTTCTGGAGGCCCTTCAAAACTTCGTCTACTTCCGCCTTAGGGGCAGGAAAAAAAGGAGGGCCGGAAGCATAAGCCCCGTGGAAGAGGGGGAATTTCGGTCCATGAAAAAACTCCTCTTTCTCCAGAAGTTGGCCTATCCTTTCTTCAAACTGGCGGATTTCCTGGACGGGGTTCTTCCCACCTCCAAGCATGTGATCTTTGTCCAGGCCCGATCTCCTAAAAGGACTCCAGGGTGATTTTCTCCAGATAGGCGTTGTCCACATCCACCCCGATCCCTTCCCCCTGGGGCACCGGTATGTAGCCCGGGGTGGAGAAATCAAAGGGAGGGGTCAAGTCCCTATGGTAATACCTCTGGGTGCGGGATATGTCCGCTGGCAGAACGAAGGGTTCCAGGGAAGCCAGGTGGAGGTTGTGGGCCCTTCCCACGCCGCTTTCCAGCATTCCCCCGCAGAAGAGGGGAATGCCCCTTTCTGAGGCAAACTCCGCCGCCCTCAGAACCTCCCCTATTCCCCCCATCCTGCCCACCTTTATGTTCACCAGGGAATAGGAGTCCATGAGGTAGCCCACCTTCATTTTCCTCAAGTTTTTCACGCTTTCGTCCAGGGCAATGGGAGTTTTTATTTTTTTCTTCAGGAGGGAATGGAAGTAAAGGTCGTCGGGGTAGAGGGGTTGTTCAAGGAAGAGCAGGTCCGCCCCGTCCAGGCAGGAGAGCCTCTCCAGGTCCCCTTCCCCGTAGGCCGAATTTGCGTCGGCCCCCAAGGGAATCTGGGGAAAGGCCTTCCGCACCTCCTTCACCACCTCGCAGTCCCATCCCGGGGCGATTTTTATTTTCACCCGCAGGTAGCCCTCCCGTACGAAGGAGTCTATCCGGCTCAGGAGTTCGTCCAGACCCGTCTGTATGCCCACGCTCACCCCGGAGGGAATTTCCTTCCTCACCCCGCCGTAAACCCTGTGGAGGGGCAGTCCGCGCCGACGGGCCTCCAGGTCCCACAGGGCCAGGGAAAGACCCGCCTTGGCCATGGGGTTTCCCCGGAATTTTTCCGCCTCCGCTTCAAAGCACCGGGGGTCCAGGCCGCAGGAAAGGGCCATGGGGAAGAGGTAATTCTTCAGAAGATAAACGGCGGAGGCCAGGGTCTCCTCGCTGTAAAGCGGGGCTTCGGAGGCCACCACCTCCCCCCAGCCCTCCAGTTCGCCCCTCCTCACCCTTATCAAAGCGAACTTCCTCTCCCTTTCCTCCCCGAAACTGGTCTTAAAGGGGTGAACCAGGGGTAAGGAGAGGATAAAACCCCTTATTTCCTCTTTAGGATGTATGTGCAATTTTCCCTCTCAAAGTCCATAATTTCGTAGTTTTCCAGGAGTAGGGGCATGGCCCGGTCCACGGCGGAATACCAGGCCAGGGCCTCCTTCCGGGGAAGGGAGTTTATGTCCCTGGGAATCTTCAACCCTATCCAGGACTTTCGTGGGAGGGAAAAATCCCCGGGACCTCCCTGAAAAATCACCACCTCCGGGGTGGGGCATGGTTTCCGCTCCATCTCCTCCACGCTCCAGTGGACCAGAAGGCGGTGGGTGGGAACCCCGGCGCTCATTCTGGAACTCATCTCGCCGTAAAAGTCGCTGAGGTATTCTCCCACCCGGACCCCCAGTTTGTGGAAGTTAAAATAGGCGTTTCTGCACTGGAGGGGATCAAAGGTCCAGGTTATCGTCCGGTAGCCCATTTTTTGGGCCTCCCTCCTCTGAAAAAGTTTTATCTGGAGGCCCACTCCGGAGTTCTGCTCCCGGGGCCTCACCGCCGTCATGTGGCTGTGAAGGACCGTGTGGCCTCCCTCCACCAGGGGAAAGGCCAGGGAAAACCCCACCATGCGGGCTTCCCTGTAGGCTCCGAGGACCAGTCCCCCGTATTTGGCGGAGAGGATGAAGATGGGCAGGGGAACCACATCCAGGGGGGAAGAAAAACCCCAGGCTTCCTCCTGGATGGCCACCGCCCTTTTCAACTCCTCCTTTTCCCGGTAGTCAATTTTCCTTATGGCCAAACTCACGGCGTATCTCCTGACTTATTCGGTTGAAAACCTCCTGCCTGGAGGGGACCTCCAGGTGAAAGACCCGGAAGTTTTCCCGTATTTTTTCCTTTATTTTTCGGTCAATGCCTTCCCCGTAGGTGAGAATGGCGTGGGGAAGTTGAAGGGCCTCAAGAAGAAACTCCCTGAATCCCGGGGAGAGGAGTTCCATTTTTCCCACCTCGTCCAGGATCAATAGGTCTCCGGACCCCTTGCCCAGGGCCCGTTCCAGGTTTTCCACCAGGACGGAGTATTTTCCCACCCTTGGCGGTTTTCCGCCCACCCTGGCCAGGGGGAATCTTTCTCCGGAGGGAACGAAGACCAGGTCAAAGCCCACCCTTTTTCCTCCTTCCCTTACCTCCTCGGTGTAGAAACCCCAGGGTTTCAGGTCCAGTTTTTTAATTAGGGAGAGAAGTTTTTTGATCAGGGTGGTTTTTCCTGAGCGGGGTTTTCCCGTTATGGCTATCTTCATGGAGGGTCAGGCGGCGGCCGGATTCGAACCGGCGAATAACGGTTTTGCAGACCGCTGCCTTACCGCTTGGCTACGCCGCCGAAAAAAGAGCGGGAGACGGGATTTGAACCCGCGACCCTCTGCATGGCAAGCAGATGCTCTACCGCTGAGCTACTCCCGCCCAGAGGAAAATTTTAAAATATAGGGGAAATCCTGTCAAGACAGGTAAAGTTTGATTCCTCCGAAAATCTCCAGAATGAGGTTTACCACCAGGGTAAAAAGGAATCCCAGGGCAAAGAACAGGAAGAAGAACGCCGCCCCCGTCATCAGAGAATATATGAAGGCCTTCCAGAGCGTTCCCAGACCTGGAAAATTGAGGCCTGCGGCGGCCAACAGTTTCGGAACCAGGGCCTCGGCGAAGGCCCCTATCACCACCCCCAGGAGGATTCCCAGGCCCCCCAGGAACAGGGCCACCGACACCGGGGAAAAACCCCTGAGGATGTATTCCCTCTCCATGGCCTCCAGTTCGGAGGACACGGGGGAGGTGGGCTTTTCCACCCTTTCCTCCGTTACCGCCGCTTCAAATTTCTCCTCTTTTTCCTCCTCTTCACCTTCCTCCTCAAATATGTGCTGGATGGGCAGGGTTTCCTCCCCGGGGGGTTCCTTGAGTTTCCATCCCTCCGGAGTTTTTACATACCACTTTCCGGATTTCACCCCTATCATCCAGATATTTCCCTCCCCATCCCTCACCATCAACTCCTTCACCCTGGCCTTGAACTCTTCAAAACCTATTTCCCCTCTTTCGTATTTCGCCTTAATTCTTTTAAAGGCGTCTTCTGCTTCTTTGAAGTTCATGCTTATATTTTACACCAAATCGGGCCGATGCTAAAATAATTTCTGGAGAAAAGGAGGTGAGTTATGAAGTTAACCTGGCTGGGTCATGCATCGGTTTTAATTGAAGGTTCCATAAACATAATCGTGGACCCCTTTCTGGAGCAGAATCCGGCGGCGGCCCGGAAGATGAGCGAAATACCACGGGTGGATGTGGTGGCGGTTACCCACGACCACGAGGACCACATAAGCGACGCCTTCACCCTGGCTAAAAGGGATGGGGCCACGGTGGTGGCCATGCACGAAATTGCCGTTATGGCCGGTGAGGAGGGCATTGCCGCCGAGGGCATGAACATCGGAGGCACCATAGAGGTTAAGGGGGCCAATTTCACCATGGTCCTGGCCGTTCATTCCAGTTACAGGGGCCATCCCTGCGGTTTCGTCATTTCCCTGGACGGAAAGAGAATATATCACTCCGGAGACACGGGCCTCACCAGGGACATGTTGATTATCGGGGAACTTTATCCCCCGGATGTTAGTTTTCTGCCCATAGGAAGCCGTTATACCATGGATGTAGTTCAGGCCGCCAGGGCGGTGGAATACACGAAAACGAAGATAGCCGTTCCCATCCACTACAACACCTGGCCCCCCATAGAGGCGGATCCCCGGGAGTTCAGCAATCTGGTGGGGGACAGGGCCCGGGTGGTGATCCTCAAGCCGGGTGAAAGCCTGGAAATTTAATGCCCTATTTAATTGACGGAAACAACCTCATAGGGGTTTACCCCTTTCTGGAGCAGGGGACCGTCCGGAGCCGGGAATTCGTAATCCGGAGGCTTTTGAAGTTCCATCACCTCACCGGAAAGAAGATAATCCTGGTCTTTGACGGTGCCCCCCACGCCTCTCCCCACCGATGGGATATCTCACCCCGCAACTTCACCATACTGTTTCCGTCCTTTGGTGAGAGCGCCGACGATGTCATAAAGAGAAATCTAAAGGCCGGGGTGGTCCTGGTTTCCTCGGACCGGGAACTGGTGGAGGAGGCCCGGCGGAGAAAACTTCGCTGGATGGGAACCAGAGATTTCGCCAGGCTTCTGGAGCGGTTTCAGCAGGAGCAGAGGGAAAAACCGGACTGGAAACCCACTCCCCAGGAGATGGAAGTCTGGCTAAAGATTTTCGGACAGAAGCCCTGAAGTGAGAATAGCAGTAGTGGGTCTTGGCAGGGTGGGAAAAACCCTGGCCCTTTACCTTTCCCGCCGGGGGGAGGAGTTCCTGGGGGGGTATTCCTCCAGCCCGGAGACCACCGCGGAGGCTTTGAAGGCCATCGGCCGGGGTCGGGTTCTCCGCCGGGGGGAAGTCTCCAGGGCGGATGTGGTCCTGCTGTCTACCCCCGACGGTGAAATAGAGCGGGAGGCGGAGAGGATCGCCCGGGAAACCCAGGATCTGAGGGGCACCGCCTTCTTCCACTGTAGCGGAGTTCGTCCCCTGGATGTTCTGGAGCCCCTCCGGAAAAGGGGAGGACTTACCGGAGTGTTTCATCCCCTGTTTCCCTTTTCAGAGCCGGACTTCGCCCTGAGGCATCTTGAGGGGGCCTACGCTGGAATTGAAGGTGGTAAATTCGTGGAGGAGACCGTAAAGAAGTGGGGTTTCGTCCCCTTTCCCCTGCCGGAGGACAGGGCCCTCTACCACGCCGGAGCCGTCCTATCCGCCGGTCTTCTGGTGGGTTACCTTTCCCAGGCCCTGGGGATTGCCGAAAAACTAAGCATCCCTCCTGGGGCCTACCTTCGCCTGGCTACGGTGGCCCTGGAGGCGGTGGGGGAACTGGGTCTGCGGGAGGCCCTCACCGGACCCTGGATGAGGGGAGACCTGAAAACCGTGGAGAAACACCTCTCCGCCCTGAAGGAGGAAGGGGAGATTTACGAACTCCTCCTTTCCAGGATTCAACGGATACTATCCGGATGACTTTTCCCGCTGGTTGGGTTAAAATTTTTTCGTGGAAAATCTGAAGAAGTTTATTCCGGAGGGATTTATTTCCTCGTCCCAGGCCCTCCACAAGGCCCTTCTCTCCCTGGGCCTGATCGTTCTCTTCGTCCTGATTCACCGGGTGGTGATTTTTCTCATCTCCCGGAGCGAGGCGGAGCCCATCTCCAAGTACAGAGCCCGGAAGTTTTCCGCCTACCTTCTGACCTTCACCGCCGTGGTTTTCATCTTCCTCATATGGTCCACCTCCACGGCCCAGTTCGTCACCGTGGTGGGGCTTGCCTCTGCCGGTCTGGCGGTGGCCATGAAGGACATGATAGTGGACCTCATGGGCTGGCTTTTCATAATGATAAGAAGGCCCTTTTCCCTGGGCGACAGGATTGAGGTCCAGGGGGTAAAGGGGGATGTGGTGGACCTGCGCAGTTTCCAGTTTTCCCTCCTGGAGGTGGGAAACTGGGTGGGGGCGGACCAGTCCACCGGAAGGATAGTCCATGTTCCCAACAGGTATGTTTTCATCCACCACATAGTTAACTACAACAACGGCTTCGGTTTCATCTGGAACGAAATTCCCGTCCTCATAACCTTTGAAAGCAACTGGCGGAAGGCCAAGAGGATACTTGAAGAAATCGCCCAGCAGGTTTCCCTTCACTTCACCGAGGAGGCCAAGGAGGCCCTGCGGCGGAAGATGGCCAAGTTCATGATTTTCTACCGGCACCTGAGCCCCAAGGTTTACACTTCGGTGGAGGACAGCGGGGTTCTCCTGACCATAAGGTATCTCTGCAAGCCCAAAAAGCGGCGGGGGACCGAGGAGCAGATATGGGAGATGGTCCTGGAGGCCTTTGAAAGGGAGCCGGACATAGACCTTGCATATCCCACCTACCGGATCTACCAGCCGGAGAAGAAGGATGAAGGATGAGTTCGCCCGCCTGATAGAGGCCGTTTTCCCCGGTCCCTGGGGGCTTAAGAAAAACAACCAGTTCCTCATGGGCACCCTCAGGAGGGGAAGAAAACTGGTGGAAGGGGAATACACCTTCCTTTACCGGGGGAGGATGGACGGGGACGCTGAGAAAAAACTGAGGGCCGTGCTCCGGGCCTATTCCGTATGCGAGGAGCACCAGAGGAACTCCGTGGCCCTGGCCAAGATAACCGATGTGGTGGTGAAACTTTCCTCCTCCGTGGGCTGGAAGGAAACCCTGAAGGTTCTCCTTAGAACCATAAAATCCCTGATTTCGGGTAAGTTCTTCGCCATTTTCCTGGTAAATCGCCGGGAGGGGACCATATACTCCATCCTCTCCCTGGGATACGAGAAAAAGGAGAGGGAACTCCTCCACCTCAAAATAGGCAAGGGCCTGGTGGGCTGGGTTATAGACCACGGCAAACCCCTCAACATAAGGGATGTGAGGAAGGAGGCCCGCTACTTTGAGATAAGGAGGGAAACCCGCTCCGAACTGGTGGTTCCCATCAAGGTAGGGAAGAGAATAATAGGGGCCATAAATGTGGAGGACACCCGGGTGGGTTCCTACACCGAGAGGGAGGTGAAACTCCTGGAGGCCTTCGCCTCCATCGCCGGCGTGGTCATAGAGAGGGCCAGGCTCTACAGGAGCCTCCTGGAGCACAGGCTCACCCTCAAGGAATTGGAGGTGGCCCGGAGGATTCAGAGCCACTTTCTGCCCAAGAAAATGCCCCGGTTCAAGGGCTTCAGGCTTTACGGAAGGACCATCCCGGCCCGGCTGGTGGGGGGAGACTACTTCAACTTCTTCCGCCGGGGAAGGGATGCCGTCCTCTTCGTACTGGCGGATGTTTCCGGCAAGGGAATACCCGCCGCCCTGCTGACTTCCTTCCTCCATTCCGCCATGGTCATTTTGCGGGAGGAACCCCTCCTGGCCCTGGCCTCCCACCTCAACCACCTTCTCTACTCCCAGACCGAACCCAATCAGTTCGTCACGGGTATAGTGGGGGAGGTGAACCGGGAAGGAGTGGTCAACTATGTGAACTTCGGCCATAACTATCCTATTTTCGTGAGGGAGGGAAAGGCGGAACTGGTGGAAGGGAGCGACCTGGTCTTGGGCATAAACCCCGACTACCAGTACACCCTTCGGAAACTGGAACTTCCCCGGGACTCGGCCCTTTACCTCTACACCGACGGGGCGGTGGAGGAGAGGTGCGGCGAGGAGGAGTTCGGGGTGGAAAATCTCCAGGGGGTTATCCTTAAAAATTGGAGACAGCCCTCCCGGGTCCTGAGGGATCTCCTGGGGGAGATGAACCGGCGATGCGGAAGGGAGAGGAACGACGACATAACCCTCCTGGGGGTGGTTCGTGCTGGGGATTGACGCCTTTCTGGGGCAGTCCCACCGGTTCATGGGCTTATCCTTCGCCCTTTTCTCCAATCAGTCCTCCTTTACTACGGACCTTATTCCTTCTGAACTGGCCCTGGCGGAGGTGGTAAACCTGGTGGGGATAATATCCCCGCAGCACGGATTTTTCCACGAAGCCCAGGCTAACATGAGGGAAACTGCCCCGATCCGCCATCCCCTTCTCGGCGTTCCCATCCATCCCTTCTACTCCGCCGCTCCCCAACTTCCTCCCTTCCTGGAGGATTTTGACCTTCTCCTGGTGGACATTCAGGATGTGGGGGTCAGGGTTTACACCTACATTTGGTCTTTGCTTCAACTCATGAAGGCCCTCAGCGGAAAGGGCAAGGTGGTCTTCGTTCTGGACCGGCCCAATCCCCTGGGAGGGGAAATGGTGGAGGGAAATCCCCTGGATATGGAGTATTCCTCCATGGTGGGAATGATGCCCATCCCCATGATTCACGGGATGACCGTTGGGGAACTGGCCCTGATGTTTTCTGAAAAACTGGGACTTGACCTGGAGTTAGAGGTTTTCAAGGCTGAGTGGAGGAGAAGTCTTGATTTTTCCCGCCTGGGCTTACCCTGGAGGAATCCATCCCCCAACCTCCCCACCTACGCTTCGGCTCGGGTTTACGGTGGAACGGTTCTTCTGGAGGGAACCAACATCTCCGAAGGCAGGGGGACCACCCGTCCCTTTCAATACATAGGGGCCCCCTTCGTGGACCCATACCGCCTGTGGAAGGAGGTGGAATCCCTGGAAGGGGCCAGGTTTTTTCCGGTGGGTTTCACCCCCACCTTTGACAAGTACCAGGGTCAACCCTGCTTTGGGGTGGAAATAATTCCCGTGGCCGGGATAAGGCCCCTTCGTCTGGGGCTTCTTCTCCTGAAGAAAATCTTTTCCCTCTGGCCCTCCGGGGCGAGTTTTCTCCCTCCCCCCTACGAATACGAGGAGGAAAAACTCCCCATAGACATAATCGCCGGCAGCCCCAGGTACAGGAAGTGGCTCCTGGAGGGGGAGGAGGGGGACCTGGATGCCCTGCTTTCCCCGGCCCCCTTTGACCAGGAAAGGCTCCCTTATCTTCTTTACCCGTGACCGCCTCCCTTTGAAGAAGGGGGAAAATCTGCTATAATATTTTCCTATGAAAAAGATAGGAATTGTGGCCCTGGCTTTTCTCTTCCTGTCCGCCTGCTCCGTAGAGGAGGTTCCCAGGAACCGTCTGGTGGAGAAGGCCCTTTCCCTGGTGGGAAGTCCCTATAAGTACGGGGGCACCTCCCCCCGGGAAGGCTTTGACTGCTCCGGCCTGGTTTACTATGTTTACAGGTCCCAGGGGCTCAAGGTTCCCAGGACCGCCCGGGAGCAGTTCCGCCGCGGAAGAAGGGTGGGAATCTCCAGAATAAAACCCGGAGACCTCCTGTTTTTCCGCTTTCACCGGGGCCTTCATGTGGGAATCTTCGTGGGCCGGGGGTACATGGTCCACGCTTCGCCGGAAAGGGGCGTGGTAAAGGAAAGGCTGGTAAAATACTGGAAAAAACACTTCCTTAAGGGGGTAAGTTACCTATGAGGGAAAAAATAAGAATAGGGGTCATCGGCGGCTCTTCCCCTCCGCCCCGGGCCCTGGAAGATGCCTACCGGGTGGGGAAACTCATAGCCAGGGCCGGGGCCATCCTGGTCTGCGGCGGTCTCGGCGGCGTGATGGAGGCCGCCTCCCGGGGGGCCAGGGAGGAGGGGGGATTGGTGGTGGGAATTCTCCCGGGTCAGGACTTTGAGGCCGCCAACCCCTATGTGGACCTTCCTATTGCCACCGCCATAGGCTACCTGAGAAACGCCCTGGTGGTGCTCAACTCCCATGTTCTTATAGCGGTGGACGGAAGTTACGGGACCCTCACGGAGATTTCCTACGGCCTCATCTACGGACGCAAGGTCTTCGGAATAGGAACCTGGGAAGTTCCGGGGGTCGTTCCCACTTCCGGACCGGAGCAGGCCGTGGAAATGGCCTTGAAGGAGGCTAAAAATGCTCATAATTGAAAACCTCTGGGTGGAGGTGGAAGGGGAACAGGTCCTGAAGGGGATTAATCTGAGGATAAGGAGCGGAGAAACCCATGTTCTTTTCGGGCCCAACGGGGCGGGAAAATCAAGTTTGTTCTTCGCCATCATGGGATTTTCCAAGTACAAAGTCCTGGAGGGGAGGATAATCTTTAAGGAAAAGGACATAACCCACCTCCCCCTCCACGAAAGGGCCCGCCTGGGCCTGGGGATTTCCTTTCAGAGACCTCCGGCCCTCAGGGGAATTAAACTTTATCAGATAGGAAAATTAATGGGGGGCGACGAAGAGAAGATAAAGGAATACGCCCGTCTCCTTTCCCTGGAGGGCCTCCTCCACCGGGATGTGAACCTGGGCTTTTCCGGGGGGGAAATGAAGAGGTCCGAAATATTCCAACTCCTCATCCAGGAGCCGGACCTTTCCCTTATTGACGAGCCGGAATCGGGAGTGGATGTGGTGAACATAGACCTCATTGCCGAGGCCATAAAAATGCTCCTTCAGAAGGACCGGCCCATCCTGGAAAGAAAGAGGAGCGGAATAATAATAACCCACACGGGGTTCATCCTGGAGAAGGTGAAGGCCGACCGAGGCCACCTTCTCATGGACGGGAAAATACTCTGCTCCGGAAACCCCGAGGAAATGTTCAACGAAATAAAACTTAAGGGCTACAAGGAGTGTGTGAGATGCTGGAAAAAGACCTTATCTTGAAGGAAAAGGAGGTCCTGGAGAGGGTGGGGTTCGTCCTGGACGAAAAACAGCGTTCCGGTTCCTTCGTCCTCCTGGACGAGGAGGAGATGGCCTCCAACTACACCGAGGGGGTCACCTTCTACTCCATGGGAAAGGCCGTGGAGGAGATAAAGGGGGTCAAGGAGAAACTCTGGACCCTGGTGGACCGGGACAAGGACCAGTGGACCCGCAAAGCCGCTTCTCAGCCGCCCAGGGGTTACTTCATCCATGTGGCCCGGGGGGTGAAGGTGGAAAAACCCCTCCAGGCCTGCTTCCTCATCGCCACCTCCCGGATGACCCAGACCACCCACAACCTGATAATTCTGGAAGACGGGGCGGAACTCTACATGATAAACGGCTGTGCCACCGCCAGTTATGTGAACGCCGGGCTTCACATAGGCATAACGGAGATTTTCGTGGGAAAGGGAGCCTTCCTTTCCTACACCATGATTCACGATTGGGCCTCCCAGGTGGAGGTGAGGCCCAGGACTGGTGTTTATGTCCAGGAGGGGGGAAAATTCGTGTCCAATTACATAACCATAAAGGAATCAAAACTCACCCAGACCTACCCGGAGGCCATAGTGGAGAAGAACGGGGCGGCCCAGTTCGCCAGCCTGGTTTTCGCCCCTTCCAGGTCCATCTACGACCTGGGAGCCAGAATATACCTCAACGGGGAAGGGGCCAGCGGAGAAATAATCTCCAGGGCCATAAGCGGCGGGGGGAAGGTTTACTCCAAGGGCCACCTCATCGGGAACGCCGCCGGGATAAAGGCCCACATGAGTTGCGACGGCCTACTCCTCAACAGCGAGGGTTCCATAATAGCCATCCCTGAACTGGAGGCCAACCACCCGGAGGTGGAAATGAGCCACGAGGCGGCGGTGGGCAAAATAGCGGAGGAGGAAATAGAATACCTCATGAGCCGTGGTTTTTCACCGGAGCAGGCCCGTTCCCTCATCATAAAGGGCTTTCTGGATCCCAAAATTCTGGGACTTCCCCCGGCCCTGGAGATGGAAGTGAACAAGACCATTGAGATGTTAGGGGAGGGCAGCCTCTGAAGGGGCTTTACATACACATACCCTTTTGCAGAACCAAGTGTCCCTACTGCCACTTTTTCACCATTCCCCACCGGGGCGACCTGGAGGAGGCCTACATTCCGGCTCTCCTGGGGGAAGTTCGGATGTTTCCCTACGCCTACGACAGCCTTTACCTGGGGGGAGGAACCCCCTCCCTTCTTGGTTCATCCTCCCTGAAAACCCTGGCCGAAGCCTTGATGGGCCCTTCCCTTCGGGAGGCTTCCCTGGAGGTGAACCCCGAAGACCCCGTGGACTTGGGACTCCTGCGGGCCCTGGGCTTTAACCGCATAAGCCTTGCCGCCGTCTCCTTCCGGGAGGAATTTTTAGCCCTGCTGGGAAGGGGGCACCGGCCCGGGGATGTTTTTGAAAAGGTGGAGGAGGCCAGGAAGGCGGGGTTTTCCAACATAAACCTGGACCTTCTCTTCGGCCTTCCCGGGCAGGGGGTCCGGGATTTTGAGGAGGACCTCAGGACCGCCCTTTCCCTCCGGCCGGAGCACATGAGCATATACCTTCTGGAAGTGCCCCGCCACTATCGGCCTTCCCTTCCCGTGGCCCCGGACGAGGAACTCCGCCGCATGTATTACCTGGCGGTGGAACTCCTGGAATCTCACGGCCTTTTTCAATACGAGGTCTCCAATTTCGCCAGAAAGGGATTTGAAAGTTACCACAATTTGAAGTATTGGAGGTATGAGGACTACATAGGAGTGGGCCCAGGGGCCGCCAGCCTTCTGGGTTCCCTCCGTTGGGAGAACAAGAGGTCGCTGAGGTCCTATCTGGGGAGACTCCGCCGGGGAGAGGAACCCGAAAGGACCTATTACCCTTTGAGCGCCGGAGAAAGGGTGCGGGAAAAGGCCATGATGGGACTTCGGCTGGTAGAGGGAGCCGACCTCTGCGGTGAGGAGGAGCAGACCGTGGAGGAGATAATCTCCAGGGCCCGGGACTACCCGGAGTTTTTTGAGATAGAGGGATGCCGCCTCCGCCTCCGGAGGGAGCATTTCTTCGTCATGAACTCCCTTCTGGCCTCAGTGCTTTAGGGAGAGCCCTGGGCTTTTCTCCCTTCCGTGGAATGTGATAAATTTTTAAGTATGAGGGGAAAATTTTTCTCAAATCGCAAAGGCAAAAATTTGCGGATTTTGGGGACAGTGGTGCTTCTACTGGTACTGCTTCCGGGTCAAGTCCTTGGGGGAGGGGGGTGGTTCCTGGACCATGCGGTTTTAGGGGCAGGCTACGGGCTGGGAGTCTTCTCCTTTGCCAAGCCCACCTACCGAGGAACCAATCCCCGGAGGGAATTTGACGCCTTCTGGCCTTCTCCCTGGAACTGGAACTCCAGGACCTCCGCCCTCTGGGCAGAGGGAGGAATTTCCCTTTCCTGGGTGACGCTCACCCTCCGCTACGAGACCATCCCCATGCAGGCCGAAAAAGAGCGGTTCATGCTGGAAAACAGCCAGACGGGAATAGTCATCTCCATTCCCACCACGGACCTGCAGGCCCAGGGCCTCTTCCTTCGGGCAGAACTTCCACTTCTTCCTTCCTCCGGCTTTTCTCCCTTCGTCTCCTTCCAGGTGCCCCTTTACGCCACGGTAAAGACCCTGACCTACAACTCCGACCCGGAGCCCGAACTGGTCCACTACGGAAGGCATAAATTCAACCTCGTGGTGGAGGACTACGAAAACATAACCCTTTCCCGCCCCCTTATACTCCGTGCGGAGGCGGGTTTCCGCATAAGGGTGAAAGGACGCCTCCAGGTAAAACTCTACGCCAAAGGAGGCTACATCCGCTGGAGGCTCCACTACATGGAACAGCGGCTTATGCCCGTGGAAGTGGGCGCTGCCGCTGGAATATACTGAGGAGGGAACCATGAGAAAGATAACCGCCCTTCTTTTCCTTCTCCTCGTCCCCCTGGTGGGGATGCACCTTCCTGGTGATGTGGACTACTACCTCAACAAGGGAATACTTCACATGACCCCCAGCGTGAAGGGGTGGGAGGCTGCCTCCAGGGCCCCCCTTGACCTGGTGGACTACGCCATAGAGCGGACCTACGGAAGAAGGCCCGCCCACATATACCCCCTGGAGGGTAAAGACCACCTGCTGGTGGCCTACGCCATTGACCTGGAGGATGCCCGGGTGGGTAGGGGAGAGCGACACGGGATCCCGCCTGCCTCTGCCGTCGTAATCTCCGCCTACCTCACCGAAGAACCCTTCCTGGCCGAACTCCACGGACCCCGATTTTCTGCGGCCATGCCCTGCAGGAACCCCGAAGCCCTGGTCCTTACCAGGCGGCTCGCCCTGGTTGCCAGATGCTCCAACGAGTGGAGGGCTGTCCCCGCAGGAAGAAAAACCCCTACCTGGTGGATAGACCAGGAAAGGCAGAGCCCTCCAGAGAACATTTCTCGGGTAGTCTCTGCCTTGCATCCCACCTGGGATGCCTTCGTCAGGGGGAAATTGGCCTCTTCCCAGAAAGTGCTCTTTGAGGAGTTTGATGAGGTGTATCCGATATCTTTTGCAAAAACTTGGGGTATACGGGGAGTACCGCATAGACAACATCCAGATCACGAGTGGTATGGGTACTGGTTCTATAGTAACATTGTCATAGAGACTGTAGGGGTAATGGCCTCCGCAGCGTACCTGCGCTGGAGGGAACAGAGGTATGACTTTGGAAGTGCTTTTCTAATAGATCGGGACGACCCCTTTTTGGGGCCAGTTCAGGCATATCTCTGCTCCTATTGGATTCCTCTTGGGGTTTACATGGTGGATGAGCAAGAGCGGGAAATCGGGCTTGGATGTGGAAACGCAAATGATGGATCTCCCGGCGTAATTTCCTCCTTTCCCAGGACCCCTGTTCCCCGCCCCTTCTGGGAATTTGCGAAGAGGAACCAGTGGTTCTGGGAAAACCACAGGCTTTACAATAGGGGCTACGATGTGGTGGTTCCCTTCCTGTCTAAGTTCGGAAGGTATGTAAACGAAAACCACCTCAAGCCCCCGGATGTTACGGAAGTGGGCAGGAAAAAATCCAGGGATGCTTGGTGGAGGTACCTCAAGGAAAGACTCCTCAGGGGAGGGATAATGATCCCTTCGGCCCTAAGTTTCCCGGTTATGGGAATAGACGGCATAGTCTCGCCAGGCTACACAGTTGCTGGATGGGACGACGGAAAAAGGTTGATTGCCGTGTATTCTCCCCTGGGGATCTTTATAAAGTGGTCTCCCAACGGGGGGACTTCCCCCAACAACGGTGGAAGTATATACGAGTTTCCCGGCTATGTGTTCGTGGCCCCTGAGTATGCCGGAGACTGGCCTGCGTGGCTCTATCCTCCCCGTCCCCTGGAAAACATGCCTCCGGCGGTGGCCTTTCCCACCCGTGCCCTGGTAAACGAAGGCGACGAGGTGGAGTTCGTGGCCGATGCCCACTGGGATAGGGAGGGGGAGAAGATCACCTGGAGGGTGGAGGAAAGCCCCTTCCCGGTGGTGGAAAAGGGCCCCTGGAGTTTTAAAATCCAGGTGGACCAGCCCGAGGGAAACTATGTGATCTGGGTGGCCTACAGCGACGGAGGCCGCAGTGTGCACCACCCCATAGTGATCCATGTCTTCCCTACCTACAGGTTCGCCGAGGAATAACTAATCGGAGGCCTAAGGCGGGCTTGGATTTTTCTCCGCAGTCTGCTTTAATTATTCTCTCAGGAGGACGAAATGAAAGGGCTTTTTTCCGTTTTATTTCCGTTGATTCTGGCGGGCCTGGTTCTGGGCGGGGAAGGTTCCTACCTGGAAAAGGCCAGGAAGTATCTGGGGGAGGTGGAGAGGGAAGTTAACACGGGCCTGGATTCCTGGGAATATTCCTCCGATGGCCGGGTCTGGAAGGACTACCGGCCGGGGACCTACATCCGCACCCGGAAGTTTTACCTCAGGGCTCCCCTGCGGTTCAAAGGGGTTCTGGCCGGGGTGAGGGTGGAGGGTTCCCGGGTGGACCTGAAAATTAACCTGATGGCCCGGGGGCTGGTGAAGGTTTCGGTGGCCCTGGACGGGCGAAAAATTGAGGACCTGACCGTAGAGGCCGGCCACGGCACCCCTCTTTCCAGGACCTTCACGGTTTCCCTGGCCAGGGCGGACGGGGCCTCCCATCGGTTGTTGCTGGAGGTTGCGAACGACGGGTTTCTTCCACCCCGGGGGGATTATCTTCCCCCCAGAAGGAAGGACCCTCCCGAGGAGGGCATATATTTCTCCCTGAGGAAGGCGGAGTTGGTTTATCCCGCGGCGGAGGAAAGTCTCAGGCTCCTCAGGGATTGGATAGACTCCATGAAGGTGGGCTACTTCCTGTTGAATCCCGTTCTGGTCCGCAGGACCTTTACGGGGAAGCCCTATCCGGTGAAGGACCGCCGCAGGGTTTCCCGGGAAAAAATAGAGGGTTTGAACCGCCGGTGGGCCGAGGCCGTCACGAGCCTTGACCTGGGGGCCCTGAGGAGGGGGGACATGCGGGCCCTGGCCTCCTCCCTGGAGCGCTCCTACCGGATCGCCGGCGATATTTCCAGTTATGCCAGGGCCTTCAAGGTCTTCATCGTGGGAAACGCCCACATAGATGTGGCCTGGCTCTGGAGGATATACGAGACCATGCATGTGGCCAGAAACACCTTTTACACGGTGATAAAAAACATGGGGGAATACCCTGAACTCCGCTACGCCCAGAGTTCGGCCATCATGTACGAGTGGATGGAAAAGTATTTTCCGGAGGTTTTTGAGGCCATAAGGGAGAAGGTCCGGGAGGGGAAGTGGGAGATAGTGGGGGGCATGTGGCTGGAGCCCGACTGCAACCTCATCTCCGGGGAAAGTTGGGTCCGCCAGATCCTCTACGGCAAAAGGTATTTCCGGGAAAAGTTCGGGGTGGATGTTAAGGTGGGCTGGAACATAGATTCCTTCGGCTACAACTGGAACATGCCTCAGATTTACAGGAAAAGTGGGATTGATTACTTCGTTACCCAGAAGATATGGTGGAACGACACCACGGTCTTCCCATACTACATCTTCTGGTGGGAGGGGGTGGACGGCACCAGACTTCTTTCCTATTTTCCTCCGGTGGGCTACACTTCCCGCCTGAAACTGGTGAACACCGTCAAGGCCCTTTCCACCTATGAGGCCACCACCGGATACAAAAAGGCCCTCATCCTCTACGGCCTGGGGGACCACGGGGGAGGGCCCAACCGGGAGATCCTCAACCGGGTGAGGCACTACGCCCACCTTAAGATAAGACCCCAATTCGTACACTCCACCTCCATGGAGTTTTTGAAGGATGTGGAGAGGGACCTGGGGGATTCCATCCCCGTGTGGCGGGACGAACTTTACTTAGAGTACCACCGGGGAACCTACACCACCCACGCCGAGATAAAGAAGAACAACCGCCGGAGCGAGGCCATGCTTTCCGCCACGGAGAAACTGGCCTCCCTGGCTTATCTTTTCGGTGCCTCTTACCCCACCTCCCGTTTTCTCAGGGCCTGGAAACTGGTCATGACCAACCAGTTCCACGACATTCTTCCCGGTTCGGGGATAACCGCCATTTACCGGGACGCCATGGAGTTCTACCGGAGGGCCCACAGGATTTTGAAGGGGATAAGGAAGGTCTCGGCCCAAAACCTCTTCGGCCGGGTGGATACTCAGGTGAAGGGTTTGCCCGTGGTGGTCTTCAACCCGCTTTCCTGGGAGAGGAAGGATTATGTGAGGGTGAAGGTGCCGCCCTCCCTCCGTGGAAAAAGCCTGGTGGTGAGGGATTCCCGGGGAAGGGCCGTTCCCTGCGAGGTATTTGAGGAGGGCGGAAGGGTTTACCTGGGCTTCGTAGCCCGGGTCCCGGCGGTGGGTTACCGGGTGTATTCCCTGGAGGAGGGGAAGGCTAACTTCCCCACGGACCTTCGGGCCCGGGGATTCGTCCTGGAAAATTCCTTCTACCGCCTGGAGGTAAACCCTGAAACCGGAAACATCAGGAGTTTTTACGATAAGAAACTGGGAAGGGAGTTCGTGGCCCCGGGGAAGGAGGCAAATCTTCTTCAGGTTTACGAGGACATACCCGAGGCCTGGGACGCCTGGAACATAGGATACACCGGAAGGATGTGGGAATTGAACCGGGCGGACAGCGTAAAACTGGTCCACATCTCCCCGGTGAGGGCAGTGATAAGGGTTAAAAAGAGTTTCCTGGGCCTTTCCAAGGACCGTTATTCCCCCACCGAGGACTTTCCCTCCTCCTTCTTCGTTCAGGACATAACCCTCTATGCCGGGCTTGACAGGGTGGACATAAGGATGAAGGCCGATTGGTGGGAGGACCACATGTTCCTGAAGGTGGCCTTTCCGGTTTCCGTAAAGAGCGACAGGGCAGGTTACGAGATTCCCTTTGCCACCATTGAAAGGACCACGAAGATGGAAACCCCCTGGGAGAGGGCCAGGTTTGAAGTCCCGGCCCACAGGTGGGCGGACCTTTCCGACGGAGGGGGTGGAATTTCCCTCCTCAACGACTCCAAATACGGATACGACATCCACGGAAACACCATGAAACTTTCCCTTTTGAGGGCTCCCCTCTGGCCCGACCCCACCGCCGACCGGGGAAAGCACCGCTTCACCTATTCCCTTTACACTCACGGGGGAAATTGGTCCCGCTCCCATACGGTGGAGAGGGGATACGAACTGAATCAGCCCCTTGAGGTTTTTCTGCCCGGCAGGCATCCCGGGGACCTTCCCCGGAGTTTTTCCTTCTTTTCCCTGTCTTCCCCCGGGGTGGTCCTTGATACGATAAAGAGGGCCGAGGACGGGGAGGCCCTGGTTCTCCGCCTATACGAATCCAGGGGAAGGGATGAGGAGGTGGTTCTCAGGGTTTTCCGCCGTCCCACCGCCGTGGAGGAGACGGACCTCATGGAGGAAAACCCCGTGCCCCTTTCCTTCCAGGGCAAGGAAATTCCCCTGAGTTTCCGCAGGTTTGAGATAAAAACCCTTAAAATAAAGTTTTAAAAGGAGAGGAAAATGGTGGAATTCGCTCCCCTTGATTGGTTCTGGCTCGTTCTCTTCATCCTCTTGATGACCTTCAGCGGGGTTTTCTTTTACCGGTTGGGCAAGAGGTCCCAGGCCGATTTCTTCCTGGCGGGGCGGGGACTGCCCTGGTGGCTTCCCGCCTCATCGGTCTACGCCACCCACACCGCCACGGACACCCCCATCTGGATAGGTGGCGTCATATACAAGTACGGTCTGGCTGGTCTCTGGTATGCCTTTTTCTCGGCCTGGTGCGCCATCAGCGCCTTCGCCTCCACCCGAATCTTCCGCCGCTCCCTGGCCTACACCCAGGCCGAGTGGCAGAGTCTGAGGTTTTCCGGACTGGGGGCGGAACTCCTCCGGGGATGGTTCGCCGGGTGGCAGGTTTTCATGAACATGTTCATCTTGGGGTGGGTGGGCATCGCCATGGGAAAGGTGTGCCACTTCCTCTTCGGGTGGCCCCTCTGGGTGGGGTTGGTCTTCTTTTCCTCCCTGGTGGCGGTCTATGTGCTCTCTGCCGGATACTGGGGGGTAGTGGTGGCGGATTTCCAGCAGGGGATTATAGCCTTCTTCATGATAATTCTGACCTCCATCTGGGCGGTGATGGCCGCCGGAGGGCCTCAGAATATAACGGCTAAAATAGCCTCCATGGGCCAGTCCTGGCGGTTAAATCCCTTTCACTTTACCGGGACCTTCTCCGGGGATTTTCCCCTGGCCTGGTTCTTAACCATGGTGGTGATAGCGGTCCTGGGCGGGTTCGGCATGGGAACCAGCATAGACTGGTATGTGGAGGCCCAGAGGATCCAGTCCGCCAGGACCGTCCGGGACGCATCCTACAGCATCTGGTGGGGCACCGCCCTGGTTCTCATAAGAAATTCCTTCTGGGCGGCGGCCATAATCGCCTTCTTCTCCCTATTTCCCCACCTGAAGAACCCCCAGGAATACGAAATGGCCTGGTATGTCATAGGGTTTAAGACCCTGCCCGTGGGACTGGTGGGATTTTTCTTCGCCTCCATCCTGGCCATCCACTTTTCCACCATATCCACCCACCTGAACCTGGGGGCCATGTACTTCACCCGGGACATATTCCAGCACTACATAAAGCCGGACGCCTCGGAAAGGACCCTGGTTTGGGTGGGAAGAATCACCACCCTGATCCTTCTCCTGGGGTCCTTTTTCTACGGCCTCATGATGGAGGAACTCACCAGTTGGCTCATCTTTGCCCTGTGGATAATGGCCGCCGGCATATGGCTTCCCAACATCCTTCAGGTGGTGTGGTGGAGGTTTAATTCCTGGGGATACCTGGCGGCCTGGATAGCCAACCTGGGCCTGAGTTGGCTGGTGGTGTGGGTATTGCCGGAGTTTAAGGTGATCCCCTCCCTGCCCGATTACCTTCAGTTCTGGATTCTCATGGTCCTGGGGGCTTTGATTTACATTCCGGTGACCCTGCTTACCCCGCCGGAAGACATGGACCACCTGGTCAAGTTCTATGTGATGAGCAGGCCCTACGGGTGGTGGGGACCCGTCAAAAAGGAGGCCATCGCCAGGGGCCTCATAAAGGAGGTTTGAAATGGGATTCATAAGGAGACAGTGGAGCCCGGAGGAGGCGGATGAGTGGACCCGGGAGGATGTTCTGGCCTGGATTCTCTCACCACTTTCCTACGCCCTTCTTTCGGTGGGATCTGCTCTTTCCATTTTTCTGATCCCGGCGGGCTTTGTCATGCTCCTGCTGGGGGCGGTGGTCACCTTTCTGCTTTTCTACATCATAGACCCGAAACTCAAGGTCATCTCCAGCGAATACGAGAAGAAGCAGAAGGAATACCTGGAGAGGCTGGAGAGGATTACCCGGTGGGAGGAGGAGTGAAGTTCTTTGAAGTTAGTTTGATTTTTGAGCCCAGGACCTACGACATAGATTTTGCAGGAGTGGTGAGCAACCAGGTTTACATCCGCTGGCTGGAGGACCTGAGGTTTGAGGTGATAAAACGCCACTTCGGATGGGAGAATTTTCCGGAGGGGGTGGTTCCCCTCCTCCTGAGGACCGAGGTGGATTACCTAAGGGCCCTGAGGCTTTTTGAGAAGGTGGAGGGGAGGATGTGGATTTCCTCCTTTGACAATGTCCGATGGGCCATGGAGGGGAAGTTTCTCCTGGTGCCCTCCGGGGAGGCGGTGGCCCGGGCAAAGCACCGGGGAGTTTTCTACAACACCCTGACGGGGAGGGTTACCAAGGTTCCGCCGGCGCTGAGGAAGGCCCTGAAGGAGGCCGGCGGGTGAAGGGGTTATTCCTGGCCGGAGGAGAAGTGCTTGTAGAGGAAATAGGCCGCCAGGAAGGCCACCGCAAAAACCAGGGCCGGAAACAGGGCGCCGAAGAGGGGAGAGCCTATTCTGGGGATGTCCAGGGAGTGGAGGTTTTCAAACATTACTTGTCCCCCTTCCGCTTTTTGTAGTAAATGTAAGCGAAGATAAGCCCGGTAAAGGATGCTAAGTAGGCTATGCTCATGCCGATGGCCATGGCCAGTCCTTTGTTCATTTCGTCCTCCAGGTAAATTTTAAACCAAGGGCTTATCCCCTGTCCACCCCGAAATCATCCGGGATACTGGTCAATGAAGGTGAATTTTTCCAGGGGAAGCCTCTCCGGCCGGCGGAGTTCGTCTCTTTTCTGCCGCTCCGAAAGGCCCTCCCAGACCTCCGGGCTGTGCCTCCCCACCATGATAAGGGTTATCAGGGTCATCTCCCGGGGAATTCCCAGGGCCTCCTTGGCCTTTTCTTCGTCGTAGCCTGCGATGGGATGGGCCACCAATCCCATTTCCGTGGCCTTCAGGATGAGGAAGGCGGTGGCCATGCCCGTGTCAAAGAGGAAGTACTCCCTGGTTCCCACCCGGCAGTCCAGTCCCGGGGCGGAGAAAACACCTATCACCATGGAGGACCTGGTGGCCCATTCGTTGCCCCTGGATAGGGTTTCAAACAGGTTTTTCAGAACCTCCCTGTCCCTTACGAAGACGAACCTCCAGGGCTGTTTGTTGAAACACGAGGGAGCCAGTTTGGCGGTTTCGGCCAGGGCCCTTATGTCTTCCAGGGTTATCTCCACCGGGGAGAGGGACCTGTAAGCCCTTCTCCTTTCCACTATTTCGTTAAGCATTTTGACCCCCCTATATTATAGGCGCCAGGGTCTTGGCTTTCCACCGCTCAGCGCAGGAAGCAGGAGACCTCCTTTAAAGTCCACCTGTCGGGAAAGGAGAGGCCCATTCTGTAAATGTTCCTTATCCTCTCCAGTTTTGCCCCGGGGCATTCCGGATTTCCGTCGGTGAGCAGAAACACCGTGGTCTTTCCTCTTCCCCAGAATTTCAGGTGGAATTTTTTCCCTTCCCTTCGGAAGTGCGAGATTATGGGAGCCCGGGGAGAGGAACCCGGGCGGGGTTTCACCCGGACGAAGGGGAAGAGGAAGTCCTTTAGGGTGAAGTTCACCTTCACAGTTTCTTCGTCGGAGGTCAGGGAGGGAAAGGAAAAGTTCTTCACTTCCCTTCCATGGGGGTCCAGGATTTTTCCGGGGATGGCTGGGTTAACATGAAGGGAATAACCCCTGAGGCCGTGGGTTTCAATGACCAGTTCCACCCGGTTTCCCCTCCTTCTGTAGAGCAGATCAAGTCTGCCGGAGCCCACCCTCAGGTTCTTCACCTTCAGGAACCTCCAGTAAAGTGGAAGGGAGGGGGAAAGTTTTATTTTCCTGGAAAGGGCGTCGGCGGAAAATCCCAGGAGCCCCCGCACGAAGGCCATCACAGGGGTGGAGTTTGACCATATCTGGTTGGGGACGCTTTCCTCCAGGGGGACATAGAGGTCGCCGTTGAGAACCTCCGGGGCAGAGCCGTAGTCTCCGTCCAGGATGAGGTTCACGGAGGACTGCAGGAGGGAGAAGCCGTGGTAGGGGTTTCCGTACCGGTAGAGGGCCAGGGATGAAAACCCGCTCAGGAAGGGCCACACCGCCCCGTTGTTGTAACTGGTGGGATCGTAGAACCTGGAGGTGCTGGCCAGGAACCTAACCCCCCAGTCGGTGGATATCCACGGGGAGGCCATGGTGGTGGCGGCCGCCTTTCCGTGCTCCGGTTCCACGGCCCCCATGCTCATGGGCACCGAGGGCCAGGCGGTCAATTCCCTTATGGGATTGCCCGGATTTTTCAGGCCGTAAAAATAAAAGGACCTGCTCTGGTCCCAGAAGAGTTTTTCAAAATTCTCCCGGGCCTTTCTGGCGAATTTGGAACTCATGACGGTGTTTCTGCGGGACTTAAGGGCCTTCCATATGTAGGTCAGGCTTTCCCAGGCCCGGACGGAAAGGCCCGCCAGGAGGATGTCCGTCTTCATCCTCTGCCTCATGGGGCCCACCTCTGCGGCCCCCACACCGGCCTTCTCCGATTCCACGAGGCCGTCGTTGTCCTGGTCGGCGGAGAGCATCCAGGCCATGGCCCTGTATATTTTTTCCGAGTACTTTCTGACCAGGTGAAGGTCTCCGGACCTCCGGAGGTAATCACCCAGGAGGACCACGAAATAAAGGGTGGTGTCCCCGTGGAAGAAGCCGAAGCCGTAGGATTTGAACCAGGCGGAGGGGTTCAGGCCCTGGGAGATCTCGTGAGGTATTTTCCCGTCCTTCCTCTGGTGTTTGAAGAGGAATTTTATCTCCTGGGCCGTCAACTCCAGATCCCCGGCATCCAGGGCGGCCATGGCGTTTATGGATCCGTCCCCACCGAAGAACCAGGCGAATCCGGGCCTTTGCCCCTCCCCGGAAAGGCCGTAGCCCGCCACCATGCCCTTTCCCACCATGGGGTTTTTCACCAGGGCCAGGTCCAGGTTCAGGACGGCCCACTTCAGGGCCTGGGTGAACCGGGGATCCTGGGATTCTACCTGAAGGAGGCTCTGGCTGAGTTCCTCCAGGCGTTTTTTCCTTTCCTGGAGGGCGTCCTTCCAGGCCTTTCTCCTTATTCTCTTGAGGAGTAACTCCGGCTTCAATTTCCCTGCGGTGATGGGCACCGCCAAGGTGTGGGAGCCGGGTTCAAGGTGCAGGACATATTTAAGGTCCCCTCCGGGTAAGCCGTGGGCAGGAAGTTTGAGACCCCTTCCGGAGGAGGGAAAGCCCAGGAGGGCAAAGGTCTTCCAGGAGGCTTCGGCAATCACATATCCTCCCCTCTTGTCCCAGTAGGAGAACTTTCCCCCCACGCATCCCGGCCACATGGGGGCCAGGTCCGGGTGGAAGGTGAATATCAGGTCCAGGGGTTTTATGTTCCGGATGTCGTAGACCAGGTAAATCAGAGGAGAATCAAAGGCGGCAAAGGCGGTTTCCTCCACCACCCAGTCCTGATGGAGAAATTTCCTCCTGAGGACCTCCGGAGAGATGCTGAAACTGGAGAGATGGGAGTAGGGGGATATCTCCCGCTCCCCTTCCCTGACGGTCAGTTTGAACCTGTGGGCTATTTTGTAGGGATAGACCCAGAACTCCATGGAGGTTCCGTCGGCCCTTCCCATGATCGCCGCCTGTCTTCCGTAAACGCCGAAAAAGGACCTTTCCCGGGCGGTAAAATTCGCCGCCGCCATCAGACCCGATAGAAAAACGGCCACAACTATCCTTTTCATGGCGTCCTCCTTGGGGAAGAAATTTCCAATTTAAACCTTCCCCGGGGATATGTCTTTTTCTTTCCCCTGAAGTGAAGGGTGAGTTTTTCCGAGTAAACCCTAAGTTCGGCCCTCAGGCCCTGCCCATCCCATTCCAGGTCCTTGAGCACCCCCCTTCCGGAGAAGGCAAGGATTTTCTTCCCGCCGCTGTACAAAGCAAGACCCCTATGGCTCACCTTTAAATTATAACCCTTGCCCTGGATTTTTATGTTGAGGAGTTGGCCGGGGGACGAGGCGGAGAGGTTTCCGATGCGGAAGCCCTCCCAGGGAGTTATGTCTATGAAGTCCTCCAGCAGGGCCAGGGCGAATAGGGGGCCCCAACTCTGATACCTCTGCCCTCCACCCTCTCCGGTGATGGAGTTGTAGTTTTCCCGGCACAGGCCGTAGGTCTTCCAGGACCTCAGAAAGAGCCTGGCCCCACTGATCGCCAGGGCCGAGGCCTCCAGGTCAAAGCCGGCCCTCCTGAGGCCGTGGTAAACCAGGTAGTTGGTGGGGGGCCATATGGTTCCCCTCCAGTACTGCTGATCCTTGAAGGCCGGGTCGTCCCTGGATATGGTGGGTAGGATGTACTTCCCCCAGAACTCCCGGGGATTTCTCAGGTGGGCCAGGAGGCGAAGGGCCCTTTCCCTGGGAACCACCCCCGCCAGCAGGGGGTAAAAATTGGAGGCAGCCTTGTGGGGTGAGAACTTTCCTCCCCAGAACCTATCCCGGTAAAAATCTCCATCCCAGAGAAGGGCGTTTATCCTTTCGGCCATCTTCCGGTAAAGTTTTTTAAATTGAGCACTTTCCCTTCTTTTGCCGAGAATCCTGGCTATTTCCCCCATGGCCCAAAGGTCCAGGGCGTGGAGGGAAGAGAGGTCCACCGTATCCATCTCCATGGTGTGGGTTTCTTCGTTGAACTTGACGGAGTCAAAATTGGGGAGGTCGTCCTGACCGGACTCCCAGGCGGCCCTCTGGCGGCCGTCAACCCTGAGTTCCCAGGGGGGCTGGTGGGGGCTTATCAGTGGGGTGTCGCTTCCCCACTCCAGAAGCCCGTTGCCGTTTCCGTCCCTTTTTTTGTGGCCGTTTCCCGAGCGAATCCAGAAGAAAAGCCATTTTTTCAGGATGGGATAGGCCCTTTGAAGCAGGGCCCGGTCCCCGCACTTCAGGTAAACCTTCAGGGTGAGGAAGGAGCCCACCGGGGGCTGGGAGTGGTCCCGGCACCCGTTCCGGGCGGAGCGCCAGTTGGGGAGGTTTCCCCAGGGGTAGATGGTTTCCAGGACGGCTTCTATCTCCCTCCGGGCCAGGGAACAGTCAAAAACCGAGGCCTCGGCGGCGTTGAAGAAGGAATCCCATTCAAAGAGGGTCCAGAGGTCCCGCTTTCCGTCGGGGCCAGGGAAGATCCACCTCCTTCCCGCCGGTATGTAAACCTTTCCCTTTTCAGGCTGGAGAAGTTTCATCCAGAGGAGGTTTCTGGAAATGGAGGCGACGAAACCCTCCCATTCCCCCCTTGCCCTGGGGGCGGAAGCCCGGTATTTTTTGAGGTTTTCCTGGAGACGGTCCTCTATCCACCCGGGGGAGCGGTGGAAGTCCTCAAAACCGGCGTAGAAGCGGAACTTCCCCGGCCCCACCTCCGCCGAGGTGGGAGAAAGAACCTTCCATGGGTCCAGGGCGGTGAATCGGAAGTTGCTTCCGGCGCGGAAGGCGCCCTTTCTGTAAATTATCTCCTCCCCCATATTCCAGGGGCGGTAGAAAACGATCCTTATCTTTATGCCCCGGGGTATTTCCAGAAGCCCCACCACCCCGTTTTTGTATTTTCCGTAGGTGATCTTGAACAGGGGCTTTTCTTCCCTGGGGAGCACCGGGGTTTTCTTCCCCAGGCCGAAGGGCAGGGAGGGGTCAAAACTGATGAGGGCGAAACTTCCGTCGGGGGCCACGGGGCCCGGACGGTGGACCAGGTAAAGGGTGTCGTAACCGTCGGCCTCCTGCTTTCCCTTCACCATGACGAAGCGGAATCCGTAGAGTTTCCCTGCGTGGTGAATCACTAACCCGTGCCAGTGGGGAGGATCCAGGGCGCCGAAGGTGAAGGCCCACAGCCATCCTCCCAGAAGAAGGGCTGCGTATCTTCTCATAAAACTATTCTGCCAGCAAACCGGTGGGATTTAAAGGAAAACCCGGAGTTTGGGAGTTTTCGGGGCCATCTGGTAAAATTTTCTCATGAAGAAACTTCTCCTGGTCTTGTTCCTGCTGGGTTTTCTGGGTTTTTGTAAGATTCACCTGGGGGAGGGACAGGTTAACTTCTGGGTTCAGACCACCCCTCCTCCCTTTTCGGCGGATTACGCCCGGGTGAACATAGTGAAGATTTCCCTCCACTTCGTGGGGCATTCCGATGTGGACCTGAATGTGGACCCCGTGGAGGTGGACTTCTCCCCTGGAGCCGGTGCTCAGATGGTGGGAACCTTCCTCCTTAACACCGGGTCCTACGACAGGTTGACCCTGGAGTTCGGAGGGGCTCTTCTGAGCATGGGAGGGCTGGAATACGAGGTGGACATGAAGGAGGGACGGGTCACCCTCCCGGTAAAACTGGAGGTTACCAGGGATACCCCCAGAACCCTGCGCATTTTCATGGAGGGAAGTTCCTTTGCCTACCAGGGAGGTGGGAAATTCACCTTCTCTCCGGTAATATCGGTTTCCGTTGAATAAAACGCAGGATTTTAGTTTATAATTTAGAAGATGGCAAAGGATTATTACGAAATTTTAGGGGTTAGCAGGGATGCTACCCAGGACGAGATAAAAAAGGCCTACAGAAGGCTGGCAAGGAAGTACCATCCGGACCTGAACCCCGGGGATAAGTCTGCCGAGGAGAAGTTCAAGGAGATTCAGGAGGCCTACGAGGTCCTCTCCGATCCCAAAAAGAGGGAGGAATACGACAAATTCGGGACCGTAGGCGGAAAGGGAGGGGTTCCTCCGGAGGGCGGAGGTTTTGAGGGGTTTGACTTCAGTGGTTTCGGCGATTTTTCCTTTGAAGACCTTTTTTCCGATATCTTCACCGGGAGGAGCCGCCGGGCAGAGGGTCCCCGCCGGGGGGAAGACCTCACATACACCCTCACCATCCCCTTTGAGGAGGCGGCCAGGGGAGGGGTCATATCCATCAAGATAAGAAGGATGGATCGCTGTCCCCGCTGCGGGGGAAGCGGCCTGGAGCCCGGATCCAAGCCCACCACCTGCCCCAACTGCGGAGGAACCGGAAAGGTAAATGTCAGCAAGGGATATTTCCGCTTCACCACCGTGTGTCCAGTTTGCCACGGCACTGGGGTGCTACCGGGCAAGAGTTGCAGCATGTGTAAGGGGGAGGGCAGGGTTTACAAGGAGGAGACCATAAAGGTAAGGATTCCCCCCGGGGTCAGAAACGGAGGCAGACTCCGCATCCCGGGCAAGGGCAATGTGGGGGTAAAGGGCGGTCCGCCGGGGGACCTCTACATAATCGTAAATGTTCTGCCCCATCCCATTTTCAGAAGACAGGGCGACGACATATACCTTACGGTGCCCATAACCTACTCCGAGGCCGCCCTGGGGGCTACGGTGGAAATCCCCACCCTGGACGGCAAGGCCCGGGTGAAAGTCCCCCCGGGAACCGAGAGCGGAAAGAAACTCCGCCTGCGGGGCAAGGGGGTTCCCAGGCCCAACGGAACCCGGGGAGACATGTATGTGGAGGTCAAGATAGTCCCCCCGGATACCACCGATGTGAAGGTCCGGGAACTTCTACAGGAACTTTCAAAATACGAGGATAAATCCGTAAGGCGGAGGCTTCTGAAATGAAGGAGCCCAAAAAATACTACATGATCTCTGCGGTGGCCAAGATGTACAACATACATCCTCAGACCCTTCGTCTTTACGAAAGAGAGGGACTTTTGAAGCCCAGCCGTTCCCAGGGAAACACCAGGCTATACACCGACGACGACCTGAAGCGGCTGGAACTCATCCTCACCCTGACCCGGGAGATGGGGGTTAACCTGGCGGGGGTGGAAATAATCCTCAATATGAGGGATAAAATGGAGGCCATCCAGAGGCAGGTGGGGGAACTCATCCAGTTTATCCAGAAACTACTGGACGAGAGGAGCGAGGAACTGGAAAGCCGTGGAAGGGCCATCATAAGGCTTTCCCAACTGGACATAGTAAGGAAGGAAGAAGAATGAATAACGAATTATCTCCCTTTATCAAAAGGCTCCTTCAATACAAACCCATAACCCCGGAGGAGGAGAGGGAACTTTACGAGAGGATTAAGAAAGGGGACCGGGAAGCCCTCAAGAGGCTCATAGAGGGCCACATAAGGTTCGTGGTCAAATACGCCTCCCGGTTCATCGGCTACGGAGTTCCCTTTGAGGACCTGGTGGAGGAGGGGATCCTGGGCTTAATTGAGGCGGCCAAGAGGTTTGATCCCGACAGGAATGTTAAATTTCTCTCCTACGCCGGGTGGTGGATAAGGGAGGCCATCCTGAACGCCCTTCACCACGGCACCCGGGCGGTGGAGATTCCCCGCCGGATGATGCAGCACTACTTGAAACTCCGCAAAAAGAGTAAGGAACTCAAGTCCAAGTTCGGAAGGACTCCCACGGTGGAGGAACTGGCGGAGGAACTGGGGATGGACGAAAAGCGGGTGGATAAACTCATGATGATAAAGAACAGCGACCTGAGCCTCTCATCCCAGTTCAGCGACGAGGAACTCACCCTGGGGGCCATAATCCCCGAGGACGATGAGGATGTGGCGGAGAAAGTATTTAAAAAGAAACTCCGGGAGAAGATCCGGGCGGCGGTGGATTCACTCAACGAGAGGGAAGCCAGGGTTCTTAAACTCAGGTTCGGCCTGGACGACGGCGTCCCCAGGACCCTGGAGGAAGTGGGAAAGGAACTGGGGCTCTCCAAGGAGAGGGTGAGACAACTGGAGTTAAAGGCCCTTCAGGAACTCCGCAGAAACGAGGTCCTGAGGTCCATCCGAGGGAGTTTGAACTGATGGCGGACGATATAGAGGTCGTTGAGGAGGGCGGAGTCAAGATCGCCCGGTTGAAGGGGGATGCCCGCCTTCCCGTGGAGGAGATGCTGAAAAAAGTGGGGATTCCCCCGGCCTTTGCGGACAGGAGTTTTGAAAACTTCACCACTAATTCCAAATATCCCTCCCTCTTCCAGGCGAAGAAGACCGTTCAGGAATACGCCATGCTTTACCCGGCGGTGGAGGGGGGACTTCTCCTTATGGGTCCCACGGGGGTGGGAAAGACCCACCTGGCGGTGGCCCTGTGTAAGGAACTTTTGAAGAAGGGGGCGGACTGCCTTTTCGTGGATTTCCGCGACAGTTTGAAGGAATACACCTCCTTCCCTAACCAGGACCGGCGGGAGGATTACCTGTTCTACCTGGCGGGGGTGGAAGTTTTGATATGGGACGACTTCGCTTCCCGGCCGGTGTCCGAATGGGAGGAGGATTTCGTATATCGGCTTATTGACCGGCGGTACCGGGAAGGGAAGGCCACGGTCCTGACCACCGCCCACACGGAGGGTTCGGGGACCTCCCTGGAGAACATAATCGGAGCCAGGCTCCGTTCCAGGCTCTACGAAATGTGCAAGGAGGTCCAGATAGAGGCCCCCGACTACAGGAGCAAGGTTCGCAGACTTTCTTACAGAGCAGGAGGAAAATTTGAAAAAGAAAGAGAGGATTGAGGACGAAATAAAGGAGTTTTCCCGCAGGGTTTCCGCCATAAAGGACGAGGTTTCCAAGGTAATTGTGGGCAACCAGGACCTCCTTGATAAGTTTCTGGCCTGTATCCTATCCGGGGGCCATGTTCTCCTGGAGGGCGTTCCGGGTCTGGCCAAGACCCTCATGGGCAAGACCCTGGCCTCTTCCATGTCCCTTTCCTTTTCCAGGATCCAGTTCACCCCGGACCTCTTGCCTGCGGACATAACCGGAACCCTTATCTTTGACCCCAAGGGGGTGAAGTTCGTCACCAAAAAGGGCCCCGTTTTTTCCAACTTCGTCCTGGCCGACGAGGTAAACCGGGCCCCGGCCAAGGTCCAAAGCGCCCTCCTGGAGGCCATGCAGGAGTTTCAGGTGACCATAGGGGAAAAGACCTATCCCCTGGAAAGGCCCTTCTTCGTGGTGGCCACCCAGAACCCTATTGAGCAGGAGGGGACCTATCCCCTTCCCGAAGCCCAGGTGGACAGGTTCATGGCCAAACTCCTGGTGGACTATCCCTCCAAGGAGGAGGAACTGGAAATCCTCCGGAGGATGGGGGGAGTGAAACAGCCCCATGTGAAGCCGGTGATATCCAGGGAGGAGATTCTTCGGGCCCAGGAACTGGTCCGCTCCGTTCACCTGGATCCCAGGATAAGCGGTTACATAGTGGACCTGGTGGACGCCACCCGGCGACCGGAAAAATACGGAATTAAAATAAAGGAATTCATCCAGTACGGGGCTTCCCCCCGGGGCTCCCTATACCTTTACCTTGCCTCCAAGGTCCGGGCCTTCCTCCAGGGCCGCTCCTATGTAATTCCCGACGATGTGAAGTGGATGGCCAGGGACATACTCCGCCACAGGATAATCCTTTCCTACGAAGCCGAGGCCGAGGAGGTAACCCAGGACCAGATAGTGGCTACCGTTCTTTCCTCGGTCAGGGTTCCATGAACCTCCCGGATTACATACTCCAGGCCATAAAGAGGATTCAGATAATCTCCAGGAAAAAGGTCCGGGAAATCTTCGCCGGAGAATACCGTAGCGTTTTCAAGGGTAAGGGAATTGAGGTGGAGGAACTCAGGGAGTACGAGCCCGGCGACGATGTGAGCGCCATTGACTGGAAGACCTCCGCCCGCCGCTCAAGGCTCTATGTGAAGAAGTTTCGGGAGGAAAGAGAACTCTCCCTTTTTCTGGTGGTGGACGCCTCCCCTTCCATGGACTTCGGCCTTTACGCCCCCAGAAGGGAGAAGGCCGCCGAGGCTGCCGCCCTTCTTTCCCTGGCGGCCCTTATGAACAACGACCGGGTGGGGCTTCTCATTTTCGGGGAGAAGGAGGGAAAATTCGTTCCTCCCCGCAGGGGCAGGGGACATTTTCTCCGGATAATCAGGGAGATTCTGGTGGAAAGGTGCCGGGGAAGGAAAACCGATGTGGGGGCAGCCCTCCGGTGGGTTTACAGGGTGGCCCGGAAAAGGTCCACGGTGGTGCTGGTCTCGGATTTTTACTCCTCGGAGGATTTTAGAAAGGAACTCCGGATAGTGGCCGCCAAGCACGAGGTCATAGGGCTCTGGATAAGGGAGCCGGCGGAGGCTAACCTTTACAAAATAGGGCCCTTCCGGGGCGTGGACCTTGAAACCGGCAGGACAGCCCACCTGTGGCCCTCCCGGGAAGAATTGAAGAAGTACATGGGGAAATTTGAAAACTGGCTCAGGGGAAGGTTCGCCGGCTCCGGGGCGGACCTGGTGGAGGTTCCCACCAACATGCCCGCATATGCCCCCATAGAAAAATACTTCAGGAGGAAGATTTGAGGAGGGTCCTTCTTCTCCTGTTTTTTGCCTGGGCGTTTTCCTCACCCATAAGAATTACGGTGGGAGACCCCTTTTTCCTCACCTTCAGGGAGGAGGTTAAACTCCCCGCGGTCTTTGAAGTCCTGGGCAAGGAGAAAACCCCCGCAGGCATAAAATACAGAGTGACGGTTTTCAGGCCCGGAAACTACATGATAAAGTCCCAGGAGGGGGTCCTCTATGTGGAGGTGGTGTCCGTGCTGAAGGACGGGGAGGAACTCAGGGACATAGCAGGGCCCCTGGAAGTTTCCGGAGAGCCAGGGTGGCTTCTTTTGCGTCTGGGGATGCTCCTGGGGGTGGGTTTGCTCCTGGTGGGAGGGGTTTTACTATACCGCAGGGTTTCCCTCCGTCGCCGCGACCCATGGAGGCGTCTCTTGGGGGAGGCCCTCTCACTGAGGAGGGAACTGCCTCCCCTGGACCTGGACGATTTTTATTCCCGCCTGGGGCACATTTTGAGGGTTTACCTTCAAAGGAGAACCGGACTCCCGGCCCTGGCCATGACCAGCGGAGAACTGGCCGGGAGGGTTTCCCCTGAGATTCACTCCGTGTTGATGAGGGCGGATCTGGTTCGGTTTGCGGGACGGGCGGCCTCGGACCCCGGGGCTGACCTCTCCCTGGTTCTTAATTTGATACAGGAGGCGGTCCGTGAAGCCGGGAAGGCCTGAGATTCTCCTGCTCTCCGCCGCAGTTCTGGTTTTGTGGTGGTTTTTTCTCAGGAAAAGGCCCGGGGTCGGCCTGGGCCTGGGCATGATGGAGTTCTTCCGGAGGGCCACCCCCGGGTGGAGGAGGGTTCTGCTGGTGGTTCCCTGGTTTTTCTTCTGGGTTTCCCTGGGACTTGCCCTCCTTTCCTCCTGGGAACTCATGGTCAAAAGGCATTACGAAAAGGTTTACCTGCCGGGTATTGACATTATGCTGGCGGTGGATGTTTCCCGCTCCATGGCGGCCCAGGATTTCCCCCGGGGAAGCCGGCTTCAGGTGGCCCGGGAGGTGGTGGAGAAGTTTATAAGGGCCAGGAAGGCCGATCGGATAGGGTTAGTGGCCTTTGCTGGAGCCCCACTTCTCGTATCCCCCCTCACCCTGGACAGGGATTTTCTCCTGGAGAGCCTCCACAGCCTCAGAACCGGGGAGATTGAGGACGGGACCGCCATCGGTCTGGCCCTGGCCGAAGCCGTCTCCAACCTATCCTCCTCCAGGACTTCCCGGGTGATAATTCTCCTCACCGACGGGGTGAACAACCGGGGGGAACTTGCCCCCCTGGACGCCGCCAGGATGGCCTCCGGGGCCGGGGTGAAGGTCTACACCGTGGGGGTTGGAAAGAAGGGGGTGGCTTCCATTCCCATTGAAATGGGGACCGGGGCCGGGATTATAAGGAAGAGCGTGAGCGTGGACGAAGAAACCCTGCGCAGGATAGCGGAGATTACCGGAGGCAGGTTCTTTCGGGCCACGGACCCGGAGGGCCTCCGGGGCATTTTTTCCGAGATAGACTCCCTGGAGAAGAGGAGGGTGGAGGTGAAAACGGTTTCCAGGTTTGCCTCCCTTTCCCACGAACTTTCCCTCTTAGCCTCCCTGTTCCTCCTGGGATTTTTCCTTCTCTCTTCCCTGTTCCGGGAGGTGCCGTGAGTTTCCAGTTCTTTCACCTGTGGCCCCTTTCCCTGGTCCTCCTCGTCCTCTTTGCCCTTTATGCCTTCCTTTATCTGAGGAAGATGGGGGCCCTGCCGGTAAGGGTGTTCGTGGAAGAGCCGGCCAGGAGGTATAAAAGGCTTGCCTCCCTTTTCCTGGCCACCTTGTTCCTTGCCCTTTCCCTTTTGGGGCCCACCTGGGGCAAGGGCAAGAAAAAGGTGGAGGAGTCCTCCGGGGAGGTAATTTTCCTTCTGGACCTTTCCTGGTCCATGGAGGCCTTTGACATAGCCCCCTCCAGGCTTCAGGCCGCCAAGGCCATCGTAAGGTCCCTGGTGGAGGAAAACCCAGGGGATCGCTTCGCCCTGGTGGGTTTTGCAGGGAAGGGGAGGATTTTCGTTCCCCTGACCTCCTCCCGGGAGGGCTTTCTGAAGATTCTATTCTTCCTTTCCCCCGAGGCCATAGAGCAGGGTTCGGTGCTGGAGGAAGGCCTCAAGAAGGTGAGGGAACTGGCCTCCCGGAGTCCCAGGGTGAAGTCCTTGGTGATCCTTACCGACGGGGAGTTCTTTTCCCGGGGATGGAGGGAGGAGGCGGTGAGGCTGGCCGGGGAAGGTTTGAGGGCCTTCGTGGTGGGGGTTGGAACCCCCCAGGGGGAAAGGATTAAACTACCCAACGGAGAGTTCAAAAGGGACCCATGGGGGAACACGGTAATAAGCAGGATGAAGGTGGAGGACCTGGAGGAGGTTTCCCGCCGCCTTTCCGCCAGGCTTTTCCTCTTGACCGAGGTTCCTCCGGGGGAGGTTTCCCGGAGAATATCCTCCTCGGTCAAAAGGCAGAGCCGATACCGGGTGATCACCTATCCGGTGGACCGCACCTATCTTTTTTCCTTTCTTTTCTTCGTCATGTCACTGGTTTTTCTCAGGTGGAGCAGGAAATGAAAAGGCTTTTTCCCTTAATTTTTATCCTCTTTTTCCACTGGTATCAGCCGGGTCCATATCACCTTCACCGGGGAAACCTGGAATACCGGAGGGGAAATTACCGCCGGGCCCTTCTTTTTTATCAGAGGGCCCTCAGGGAGGGGGTCGTTCCCCAGGCACGGTTCAACATGGGATGTGCCCTCTACATGATGGGTAATTACCGGGAAGCGGAGAAGGCCTTTAAGGATTACCTTTCAAGTAGGGAGGACTGGAGGGGGTTCTACAACCTTGGAAATGTTTACTTCCGCCTGGAGAAATACGAGAAGGCCTACGAGATGTTCAAAAGAGCCCTCAAGAAAAACCCGGGCTTTTACCCCGCCAAGGTGAACTTAGAACTTTCCCTGAGAAGGATGCAGGAGAGTGAAACCGCTCCGCCTTCCCGGAAGGTCCTGCCCGATGCTATAATGGAATACCTCATGGAAAAGGAAAAGGAGGTTTTTCGTAAAAAATGGCGTCCAGAGGGGCCTTCCCGGGAAAGGGACTGGTAATCTTTTTTCCCTTATTCCTCCTTCTGTCTTCTCCGGTTCTTCGCCACACCGCCAGCAGGTCCAGGGTCTATTCGGGGCAGTACTTCCTCTTATCCTCCTGGCTTTCCTGCGTCAGGGGTCCCCACAAAACCAACTGGGTTTCCCTTCCTTCCTTTGAGGGCTTCTGGGCCCGGGAGGTTCCTCCGGTGAGGAGAACCCAGTTTTTGAAAACCGGGGGAGGGGGATGCTGGGGATATCATGTGAACACCTGGATGGTAACCCCCATGAAGGCCGGGACCTACCGGGTGGGGGGTGGGAAACTCCGGGTGGAGGTGGATGGAAGGGAATATCTTTTAAGCGGAAATTACCTGAGAATAAAGGTTTTGCCCGTCCCTCCGGGAACCATGTGGACGGGGGCCCTTTCCCTGGGGGTGGAGACGGATCCGGTCAGCGGAAGGGTGGACCTGAGGGTGGAGGTTGAGGGGGACCCCTCCCTGGTCCCCAATCCAGAGATTTCCTTAAAGAGCGGGGAGGTGCTCCTCACGGGGACCTCCGAGAGGATGGGAACCAGGGGTAAGTTTTTCGGCGAAAAGAAGTTTTCATACATCGCCCGGGAAAGGGTGGAGGGTCTGGTTTTCTCATACAGGGTATTTGACCCTTCGTCCCGGAAACTACGGAGGGTTTCTTCACCGGAAGTTTCCCTGAGACCCCGTTTGCTGAGTCAAGGGGAACTGGTCTCCGCCGGGGGTGGGGCAGGGAAACTTCCCCTTTCGCTTCGCCCGGGTTTCTGGGCGGTGGTGGCGGTTCTCTTCCTTCTTTCAATGCTCTTAGCGGGGCTTTCCCTGGTGCTCAGCCGTCCTCCCTCCGCCAGGGCCAGGCTCAGGAAGGTCCTGGCAGGAAATCTTCCGCCGGAGGATGCCCTTCGTGAACTCTCCCTTCTTCTGAAGGGTTCCCTTCGGGAGGAGGTGGACAGGCTCAGGTTTTCCCCGGAAATAGAAGAGGAGGAATTTAAGGCCCTGCTGGATAAAATTCGCGAGAGGCTAAAATGAAGAGAGTTTTTCTTTTCCTCCTCCTTCTGACCCTGGCCCGGGGAAACGGCGAGGAGGAGGCCCTCCGGGGAAAGCCCGGTGCCGCCTACAATCTGGGGGTTTATCATTACTCCCGGGGTGAGTATCCTCAGGCCATTTTCTGGTGGAGGCTTTCCTGGATAAGGGGACAGGAAAGGGCCGGGACGCTTATAAATAGCCTCAAAAGGAGGCTGGGGATAAGGGAGGGGAGTCTTTTCCGGAGGGCCCATCCGGACCTTCCCGCCGCTCTGCTCCTTCTGGTTTTGCTGGCCTTTTTAGCCTACAACGGGTATCTCCTTTACCGCAGGTCCCGGCCGGCCCTTATGGCAGAGGCGCTGTTTTTGGCGGCGGCCGCCGCCCTTTTTCTTCTGACCCTGCGGGAGAGGTCCTATTACCTGAATCCGCCCCTGTGCGTGGTGGGGGAAAGGGGCCGCATATATTCCGCCCCCAGTCCCAACCTGCCGGTGGAGGAACTTCTCCCCGGAGAGGAACTCAGGTGCCTGGAGACGAGACCCTCCTGGGTTAAGGTGGAGACCCCCTGGGGGACCGTGGGATGGGTGAGAAGGAAGGGCCTTATAATGCTGAGATGAAAACCGAGGGAAGATTCATCCTTTTAGTGCTGGTTTTTTCTCTCATGGCCTCTTTAGTTCTGCCGCCGGGCTGGGCCCTGGAAGAGGAGATGGAGTTTTCCAGGAACAACCTTTTTCAGTATCTGGACGGCGGTGCCGAGAAATTTCTCCGGGCCGGTTTTTTGAAACTCAAGGTCTTTTACCTCAGGAAGGGAGAATGGGAGGCGGTGGCCGAGGTTTACGAATTTGAAAGGCCGGAGTGTGCCAGGCTTTTCTGGCAGAATGAGGAGGGGGAGATGGTCAGCCTGGGGGACGGAGGAAAGTTTCAACCCAACGGGGTGGTTTTTTTCCGGGGAAAGAGGTTCTTCAAAATTTATTCCTTTGAGGCCCGGACCGGCTCAAGGGCCGAGTTTCTGAGCCTGGCCCGGGCCTTCCTCAGTCTTCCTTGATTATTTCCTTTCCCCTTCGTCTTCCACCACCCGGAAGGAGAAGGTGTAGGTGGGAACCCGGAAATCCTCCCTGGGTGTGCCTCCGCCAGCGCCCCGGGGATGCTGGAGGGGAGTGTCCACGAAGAAGTGAAGGGTTGCCGTTTGGCTCTCCGGCCCTGGGTGGGAAATTTTTTCGTACTTGAAATAACACCGGGCGGTTTCTCCCACCCCTGGAAAGAAGCCGGAGTTCCAGATGGTGGAGCCGTCCCTCCAGTTGCCCCACACCAATTTTCCAGAGGCGGTGCAGTATCCGTAGAGTTCGGGGTAGTAAAATGGCCTGGCCTTGTTCTCCTTTATTAAGGCGTAGTAAAGGGGATAGGAATGGGGAGGTCCGTCCTTGTAGGTGATGGAAAATTCTATCAATTTTCCCCGGGGAAGTTTTACCGTGTACCAGTCCTTATCGCCGGCGCTGAGTCCGGAGTAAACCTTGTTGACCTCCACTTCCACCGGATCGTATTTGTAGGCGTCCCTCTTGGAACCCGCATCGTCCTGGGTGCCAACCCTCTTTGTTTCCACCCTCAGGGGGCCTCCTCCGTCAAAATAACAGAAGTCGGAAGAATGGGAACCCACCACCAGGTACCAGACCGTCTCTCCGGTGCGGATCTCGTAATCTACGAACTCCTCTTCGCACAGTATGCAGGTTTCGGCGGAGGAAAGTTCCTTGTAGGTTTTGCATCCCACATAGTCCAGAGGCCTGGTGTGGGCGTTGAGATCCTGGTCCAACTCAGGCATCCCGGTGTTGTAGGGAAGGGTGGTTATTTTGACCCAGTAAATCTGGTCGTTGGAGCCGTCAATCACCACGCAGGGGGCTCCCCCGGGAAGGGTTCTGGAATCCCCTGGATGGATGACCACGCATTTCATGTCCTTGAAGGTCACGGGAAACAGGAGGGGCAATAACAGGAGAAAAACGGCCAGTTTTTTCATTGAAGGCCTCCGTTCTTCTCCCGGTAAACCCTTATCCCTTCAAAGTCGCTCACCAGGAGTTTGTCTCCCAGGAAGGTGGTGTTTAACGCAGAGGGGGTGAGGTCTTCTATTAACTGAATCAGGTTGAAGGTGCCTTCGTCCAGGACCTTCACCACGGATTTTTCCAGCCTCAGCCTTTTGCCGTAGTTGACCAAGCGAGGTTCCTTTTCCGTGGAGTAGAGGGAGACCACATATTTCCCGTCGGGGGAAAGGTTTATCAGGGAGATTTTGGAGTAAAACCCGCTCTGGCGTATCTGGTGGAGGGAGGGGAGACTGAGGAGTCTGAGGAAGCCGATGCCGTCGGTTATGTAGAGCCTGTCCCCCTTAAATCTGGCGTCCAGGATCCCGGGAAACCTCTTCATGCCGATGCTTTTCCCTATTTCCCCCACCAGGTTCCTGGTGGTAAGGTCCCACAGTTTCCCGCTGCTTACCAGGAGGTATTTTTCGTCGGGGGAGAAGAACCAGGGGCCGTATCCTGCGGGAGTTTCAAAGTAAAGGGTGAGTTCGGGGTATTTAAATACCTTCAAAATTCCCGGGGAACACATAACCGCCATGTATTTGCCGCTGGGAGAGAATTTGAGGACGGGCCATTTTACCGTTACGGAGCCTACGCCTCCTGTACCGTTGTAGAACTTTGTCACCAGGGCCCTGTCCTCCACCTTGAGGGTTCCGGTGTCTATGAAAAATATCTTCCTCTCCTTTTTCCAGTCCCAGGGGTAGTAGAGGAGGGCAATTTTCCCATCGGGGGTGAATTTGACCTCCCTTCTGACGGATTTGAAGATCCACTGGGCCAGGACCTTCCCCGTGGCGGTCTCAATGAGGCTCACCTTCCCAACTATGTGGGTTTTTCCGCCTTTGTCTTCGTAACTGAGATCCGTGAGCACCGCCAGAAGTTTTCCGTCGGGGGAGAAATCCATGGAGTCCACCGGCTCGTTCAGCCCCAATTTCACGGCGGTGGTGGAGAGGTCCCTGTGGACTATCACCACTCCGGTTTCCCCCAGGTTTCCTATGGGGGTGGAGAAATAGGGTAGGTTTTTGGCCAGAAGAATCATGGCCTTGGTGAAAAAGGGAACTCCCTCCTTTATAAAGGAAGGGGGCATTATGTCTTTGATAATGCCCGGGGCTTCCTTCTTGTATTCTTCACCGGCTTCTTCTCCGATTTTCTCCATTTCCTTGTAATAATTCTCGTAACTACCGTACTGCCTTTTTATCCCCTCGTCCACGATTTTCCTCAGCCTTTCCTGGGCGGCTTTGAATTCCTCCTCCGTGGGTTTTACCTTGCTTACATAGGCGAAGGCCACGGCGTTTTCAGAAACCGCCATGGGTGTGAAGTAATACTTTCCCTGGAGTTGGATGTACCTCTCCAGGGTGTAAACTTCCCTGAGAACGGGTTTTGCCGAAAAGAGGAAAAGGGATGCGAGGAGAAGCCCCACGATTTTCCTCATGATTCACCTCCTTTTTCGGTTTTTCAGGGATTTAATTGCAAAAAACATGCCAGAAAATCCCTCCTTTCCACCGGAGGTTTTTGTGAAGGTGTCCCCTTTTGTAAACACTTTACTCATCGTCCAGGAGGTAAACCCTTCTGGAGAGGTCCTTGAAATACCCGGAACTTTCTTCCCCTTCCCCTATTTCGGAGATGGCCTTGAAGAACTGGTAGATTTTTGAGTCGGCCATGTCTGCGGTGTGGACGACGAAGGCCTCCAGGGTTTTGGGGGAAACGGGGGCTCCGAAGTCCTCCTGGCCGTGGTGGGAGGCCACGCTGTGGAGAAGGTTGGCCCTTTTCTTCCCCCCGTATCCGGCCAGGTTGCAGAGTTTTTCGGTGTGAAGGAGGGAAAGGACCGTGTGGCCCAGCAGGTCCCCCTCCCGGGTGAACTCCCCTTCGCCTATTTCGTATATTTTCCCCAGGTCGTGGAGGAGGCCCGCCAGGAAGATCACCTCCTGATCCAGCCCGTAAAGGTTCCCCAGGAAGAGACCTATCCTCAGAACCATGTAGGTGTGAAGGGCAAGACCGCCCTCTTCTCCGTGGTGTTTCCTCACCCCGCCCGGGGCCTTCATAAAGGCTTCCCCGTAGTTTTCCCAGAAAAGGTCGTAGAGTTTTTTCCCGGAGGGGGTCCTTATGTTCTCCTCGGCTAAGCGGTGGAAGGCCTCCCTGAGGTTTTCTACCCTGGGATAGGAAAGCCGGGGCTCAATGGCGTAATCCTGAACCCTTCCGTCGGCGGTTTCCAGGGCTTCCACCACCACATTGGGCCTTCCCTCCTGGGTTCTCAGTTTTACCCGGTAGATGCCTTCCTTCAGCAGTTCCCCGGATAAACCATCGCGGGCCACATCCCTTCCGTCTATTTTTCCGCCGAAGAAGGAGGCGGAGATGGTTCCGGTTCTGTCCATGAGGACAAAGGAAAGATAAGGTCCCCCCTGTCCCATCCTCACGGTTATTCCCTTCACCAGGAATTTCCCTTCAAAGGACCTGGTTCCCTTTTCCTTCTTTATCCTGCTTACCGTTATACTTTCCTGCTCAAAGAGTCCCATTTTACCCTCCAACCCTGAAGACCTTGACCATATCGGTGGCCCCCTTCAGTGGGGTCTTGCCGGCGGTGATGACTACCCGCTGGCCGGGCTTTAGTTTCCCCCGGGAGCGGAGAAGGTTTACCCCCCTTTCCATCATGAGGTCCGTGTTTTGAAGGAAGGGCAGGGGGAAGGATTCCACCCCCCAGGTGATGGCCATCCTCCGGCGAATTTCTTCCCGGGGGGTGATGGCGAAGACCGGAACCCTGGGCCTGAATTTGGAGACCTTCAGGGCGGTGGAACCCGAAGCGGTGAAGACGATGATGGCGGAGGCTCCGATTTTCTCTGCGGTTATAACGGCGCTTTCCGCCAGGGCCTCCGTGGGGTCCGAGGGTCCCCGGTCCAGAAGTTTTCTTACCGCCCAGAACTCCGAACTGGCCTCCACTTCCTCTATGACCCTGGCCATGGTGGATATGGCTTCTATGGGGTAGTCCCCTATGGCCGTTTCCCCGGAGAGCATCAGGGCGTCGGAGCCGTCAAAGACTGCGTTGGCCACATCGCTTACCTCCGCCCTGGTGGGATAGGGGTTTTTTATCATGGTACTCAGCATCTGGGTGGCGGTTATGACGGTTTTCCTTCTGGAATTGGCCATGGCGATCATTCTCTTCTGAAGGATGGGAACCTCCTCCAGGGGAAGTTCCACCCCCAGGTCCCCCCTGGCCACCATGATGCCGTCAAAGGCCTCTACCACCGAGGAGAGGTTTTTTACTGCTTCCCTCCTCTCTACCTTGGCGATCACCGGAATTTCTCCCGCCACCGCCTTCAGGTCCCTGGCGTCGTCCCCGTTCCTTACGAAGGAAAGGGCCACCAGGTCTATATCCAGGGTGAGGCCGAATTCCAGGTCCCGGCGGTCCTTTTCCGTGAAGGGGGCTATCCTCAGGGAGGAGTCCGGTAGATTTACCCCCTTTTCCGGCCGTATTACCCCTCCGGATATCACCCGGGCCTTCACATGGTCCCTTCCCCGGGATATCACCTCCAGGGCTATTTTTCCATCTTCAATGAAGATCCTTTCCCCGGGCTCCAGGTCCTCCACGATGTAGGGATAGGTCACCGGCAGTTCCCCGGGTCCTTCCTCCCCGGCCCTCTTTATGACGACCGTGTCTCCGGGTTTTACCTCAAGGGGAGCGGGGAGTTTCCCCACCCTTATTTTGGGACCGGCCAGGTCCTGGAGCACCGCCACCGGGATGCCCTCCCTTTCCTCCGCCTCCCTTATGGCTTCCACCGCCGCCCTGTGGGATTCGTGGGTGCCGTGGGAAAAATTGAGGCGAAATATCCTGGCCCCTGCCCTTATGGCTTTCCCCAGGGTTTCGGCATTCCCCAGGGAAGGACCTACCGTGGCTACAATCTTGGTTTTCATGATAAAAGTTTACACCTTTATGGGGTAAATTCTAAAGCCGGAGGACCGTTTTATTCGGTCCAAAGGAAGGGGTTGGCCTCGGTTATGGGGTGGGCCTTTTTCAGGGAGGGGAGTATGTAGGCGGGCATGGAGAAGGAGGAGAGGAACAGGGATGGGGTGAGGTATTTCAAGTCATCCAGGCCCAGGGTGTTCAGCCTTCTTATAACCTCCTCTTCGTCCAGGTCCAGGGGGTCCGTGAGGGTGGAAGCCAGGTTGAATCCCCAGGGCATGTTGAAGGAAAAGACGAAGGCCCAGTAGGGTCTGACCACCGGGAAGACCTCCTTCAGGGTGGAGGCCACGGAGACGAAAAATTGGTGGTAATAGGGGTCAGCGCTTCCGGATTGGACGGTTATCACGCCCCCCTCATTCAGGTGCTGACGCAGGAGGTGGTAGTATTCTCGGGTGAAGAGTTTGACGGAGGGTCCCCCTTCCAGGGGCTCCGTCAGATCGCTTATTATGAGGTCAAATTTTTCTTCTGTGTTTTTTATGTAATCGTAAGCGTCATCAATGATCACTTCTGCTCTGGGGTCATCAAAGGCCCCGGCAGACCACTCGGGAAGATGCCGTTTACACAGTTCCACCAGTTCGCCGTCTATGTCCACCATAACGGCTCGCTTGACCGAGGAGGACCTGAGGACTTCCCTCAGGGTCGCTCCTTCGCCACCTCCTATAATTAAAACTTTTTCCGGCGAACCGTGGGTTATCATCCCCGTGTGAACCAGGGATTCGTGGAAAATGAACTCGTCCACCTGGGCAGATTGAATTTTGTGGTCCAGAAACAGGGTTTTGCCGAAAACCCCCAGTTCTAAAATGTCAATCTTCTGAAACCGGGAGCGTCCGCTGAAAATGAACTCCTTTACCCTGTAGCCGTAAAGGAGGTTTTCGGTGAACTCTTCCCAGAACCACAATCCGTCGCTCACGATACCATCTCCTGGGGTCGTTCCTCCTTCTTAAAACTGGTCGTCTCGGGGAGAAGTCCCCTCTTGACCTCCATTATGGTCATGTGTTGGGGCTTGAAGGCCTTTTTGAGAACTTCAATGGCCCTGTCCACATCCACATTGGGATCGCAGTAGAAGAGGTCCACTGCAGCATAACCTTCCTCTGGCCATGTGTGGATTGTGTAATGGCTTTCCTCAATGACCACCACCCCCGAAACGCCGTAGGGAAGGAACTGGTGGAAGAAGATTTCCACCACCTTTGCCTTGGATTCCTGTGCCGCCCTTTCCATTGCCTTGCCCACATAATCAACCCCCTTCAGGGTCTGAGGATCGCATCCGTACATCTCAATCAGAAGATGGATCCCCAATGCTTCTCTGCGCAATTTGCACCTCCTTATAGTTTTTTTGCTACCAGTTATCAATGTAGATTTTCCCGACACACAACCTGTCGGAACTCATAAACCCTCCTTTATATGTTTTTTTCATACGACCTTAACCACCTTCCCTGCCTTTAGGCATTTGGTGCATACATAAACCCTTTTCTTGATCCCGTTTTCTATTATGGTTATTTTGTGCAGATTGGGAAGCCACCGCCTTTTGGTAAGGTTGTGGGCGTGGCTTATATTGTGCCCCGTCATGGGACCCTTTCCGCATACATAACACCTTCTTGCCAATTCAAACCTCCTTCCATTAGGGCTGGAAAATCTATTTTAGCAAAATGAAAACCTCCGGTCAACAGTTGAATCAGAAGTTGGTGGCCGGGACGGTTCCCGAGGGACCGGAGAATTGGATTGGAAGATGGGAAGGCCCGTTAACCAGGGATGAGCGTGGGTTCGGCCTCCTGGCCTGGGAATCCACCCCAACCCGTGGGGGATGTAGGTAAGGCTGAGGTTTATTTTCTCTGGGAAAGTATCCCTCCGCTTCCCAGAGCCAGCATTATGAGGGCCTGGATCACGGACTTCCACTTCACCGGGGACGAGGCCAGGGATACGACCAGAAAGACCAGGCCTATAACTATCAGAATTGTGTAAAGGCCCCTCATGATCCTCCAGGCCTGGCGCTCCGCCCGGGGCGATGGGGTGGAGAATTTTTTCCCGAACCACAGCATTCCCGCCGTAGAGGCCAGTCCCAGGAGGACGAAGATTCCTCAGAAGAGTTTTATCCTGATGAGGGTTTCTGGGGGAAGGGAGGAGGAAAGCATACGGGGCGGAGGGATGACCGGCTCCAGGATCCTCTTGTACAGAAAGGCCCCCAGATTCGTTCCCACAAGACTTCCTATTACCCCGTAGAGGAAGGCGTATCCCATGTAGAGGGCCACCTTGTCCCTGGGAGCAACGAGGCCTATGTAACTGTAGTACTTGGGGTGGGCGGTTATCTCCCCTATGGAAAATATGACCACCCCCAGAACGAAAAGCCAGGGATTTCTGGTCAGGGCGAAGAGGGAAAATCCCGCCGTGGCGATGAGTATCCCGGCGGTAATCACCGGGAGAGGTTTTAGTTTCTTAACCAGCCTGCTCACCAGGATCACCAGGAGTATTACCGTCCCGGCGTTGAGAACGGTAATGTGCTCTGCGTCAAACTGGAGGGGTATCCCCAGGGAGTGGAGAAAGGCGGTGAGGGGAGCCCGGTTTATGAAGTCCCGGACATAGAGCAGGAGGGTTCCGTAACTCTGAAAATAGACTATCCAGAATGTGGAGTATATGACCACCATGAGCATGAACCGGGAATCCCTCAAAACCTCCAGGGCACCCTTCAGGGTCTGGGATAGGGGAACCTTCTTTTTTTCCTTCACGGGGTCCCGGAAGAAAAACACCGTGGGTATGAGCATGAGGAAGGTCCAGGCGGAAGCGGAGATGAAAACATATTTCCAGGAAAATCCCTTCACCCAACTTATGAAAAGCGGGGCTAAAAAGGCCCCTATGTTTATGCTCCAGTAGTAAAGGCCGAAGCCAAAGCCGGAGTTCTCCTCGGTGGTGGTTCGGGCAATGGTTCCGGATATTATGGGTTTGAAAAGTCCGCTCCCCGTCCCCACCACCAGGAGGAAGAGGAAAATCAGGGCGTAGGAGGTGACCTGGGAGGTGGCGAAGTATCCCAGGGAGAGGAGGGAAAAGGCAAGGATCAGCATTTTTTTGTATCCGTACCTCTCCGCCAGGGCTCCTCCCAGTATGGGCATGATGTAGGTAAGGGAGTAGAAAAAACCCTGGAGGAGGCCCACCGCCTCCACATCAAACCTCAGATGCTTGACCAGATAGACCGCTAATACGGAGTTCATTCCGTAGTAGGCGCCCCTTTCAAAGAGTTCCATGAGGTTGGCCAGCCAGAACTCTCGGGGGAATTTAAGACCCTTCAAATTTTCCTCCTTGGAAGGAATTGGACCACCAGTTTGTCCCCCACCTTAAGCCCCTCTTTCTTGACGGTGCCGGCGGCCACCTCCAGGACATACTTTACGGGGACGGGGGATGTATAGGTGGGGCAGTCCTTTTTACACGGGGGAATGTTTTCCTCCATCCCCACCACGGTGAAGTCCTCCCCCAGCCAGACGATATCCAGGGGGAACTTCATGTTTTTCATCCAGAAGGACTGGACCTGGGGTTGGGGGAATACGAAAAGCATTCCCCTGGCGGGGTAGAGGGTTTCCCGTCCGGAAAGGCCCTGAACCCACTGCTGGGGGGTTGTGGCCAGTTCCACCATGTAGGTGTGGCCGGAGGGAAAGATCACCGCCGCCCATATGTTTGCCGCAAGAATAACGCTCAATTTTCCCTCACCATGGGAACGAAACTCACCGGGATGAGTTTTTTTACATCCCACCGCTGCGGGGACTTCCTCTCCACCAAGTAAAGGTTCTGGAAAGTCTCCCCGGCGGGGATCACCATCCTTCCCCCCACCTTCAACTGTTCCTTTAGCGCTTCTGGAATTTCGGGGGGAGCGGCGGTCACTATTATCCCGTCAAAGGGGGCCTCCTCCGGCCATCCCCGGTATCCGTTCCCTATTTTGAAGTGGATGTTTTCGTAACCCAATTTTCTGAGGATTTCCTGGGCCCTGAGGCTGAGTTCCGGAAGGAGTTCCACCGTGTAAACATCGCATCCTATTTCCGCCAGAATGGCGGTCTGGTATCCGGAGCCGGTTCCTATTTCCAGGATTTTATCCCCGGGCCTGGGCCTCAGTTTTTCCGTCATGTAGGCCACGATGTAGGGCTGGGATATGGTCTGACCGTTGCCTATGGGAAGGGGATGGTCCCCGTAGGCTTCGGCCCTGAGGTCCGGGGGAACGAATTTCTCCCGGGGCACCTTCAGCATGGCCTGGAGTATCAGGGGATCCTTAATCCCTCGGGCCTTTATTTGCTCTTCCACCATCAGGCGTCGGAGTTCTCTGTAGGGATCCATGGCTTCAGTAGGAGCGGGCGAAGTAAACCACATGCTTAGCAGGCCTGCCGCAAACAATGCATTTTTTGCCCTCAACGCTCTCCCCCTCCGGAGGGATAAGCCTTATGGTGGCCTTTGTCTCCTCCTTGACCTTCAACTCGCACTCTTCCCTTCCGCACCAGGGGGCCACCACGAATCCCCTCCTTTCCTCCAGGATTTCCCGGAATTCCTCGTAATCCTTGGCTTCCCTGGTGTTTTCCCGGGTGAAATCTTCGCTCCTTTTGAAGAGGTCCCTCTGAATCTCCTCCAGGACCTCCTCCGCCCGGTGGACCACTTCGTCCAGGGGTACCGGGAATTTTTCCCGGGTGTCCCTCCTTACGAAGACCGCCTGGTTCTTCTCAAGGTCCCTGGGGCCTATTTCAATTCTCAGGGGCACCCCCCTCAATTCCCACTCGGCGAACTTCCATCCCGGAGTGTACTCTTCCCGGGAGTCGTAAACCGTTCTGAACCGCCCCTTAAGGTCAGCGTGGAGTTTCTCTCCCACGGAAAGAACCTTGTCCTTGTCCCTGGCCTTGAATATGGGGACTATGACCACCTGGTGGGGGGCTACCTTCGGCGGGAGAACCAGCCCGTCGTCGTCCCCGTGAACCATCACCGTGGCCCCTATGAGCCTGGTGGATACCCCCCAGGAGGTCTGCCAGGCGTATTTGAGTTTCTGGTCCCTGTCCTCAAACCTTATTTCAAAGGCCTTGGAGAAGTTCTGCCCCAGGTTGTGGGAGGTCCCCGCCTGGAGGGCCTTGCCGTCGGGCATCAGGGCCTCCACGGTGTAGGTGTAAAGGGCCCCGGCGAATTTTTCCCTGTCGGATTTTCTGCCGGCATAAACCTTTATGGCCAGTTCCTTTTCTATGAAGTCCTGGTATATGCCCAGAATCCTCAAAACCTCCTCCTGGGCATCTTCAAAACTGGCGTGGACCGTGTGGCCCTCCTGCCACAAAAACTCCGTGGTGCGCAGGAAGGGGCGGGTCACCTTTTCCCAGCGGACCACATTGGCCCACTGGTTTATGAGGAGAGGAAGGTCCCGCCAGGACCTCACCCACTTGGAATACATGGCACAGATTATGGCCTCGGAGGTGGGTCTTACCGCCAGGGGTTCCTGGAGTTCCTCGCTTCCACCCCTGGTAACCCAGGCCACCTCCGGGGCAAAGCCCTCCACATGCTCCGCCTCCTTTTTAAGGAAACTTTCGGGTATGAAAAGGGGAAAATAGGCGTTCACATGCCCCGTTTCCTTAAACCTTTTATCCAGAAGCCGCTGTATGTTTTCCCATATGGCGTATCCGGCGGGCCTTATTACCATCATTCCCTTCATGGGGGCGTAGTCCGCCAGTTCCGCCTTTCTTATAACCTCAATGTACCACTGGGATAGATTTTCCGATTTTGCCGGGATTTCCTTCACCAGTTTCTCTTCCATCGTCTCCTCCTTTCCCAAGATTATAGGAATAAAACGCCTCCGAGGCAAGAATTGACCCCCTTTCCCCGCTTCTGTTAGTATAAACTCTATGATTCTGGTGTTGAATTTTCTGGTTTCCGCCACGCCCAAGTCCATTGCCCTGGAGCCCGGTGAATACCGGGTGGGTAGGGAGGAGGGCAACGACATCGTCCTTTCCGAGTTCACCGTCTCCCGCAAGCACTGCCTCCTTTATTACAAAAAGAACAAGTGGTGGGTTAAGGACCTGAAGAGCAAGAACGGGGTTTATACCGACGGCAAGAGGGTTAAGGGGAGCGCAGAACTAAAGAACGGCACCCGGATTTACATGGGGTCCTTTCCTGCAGAGGTCAGACTTTACTCCCCCAGGGATTATCTTCAGGAGGCCATAACCCCCCTTCCGGTGAAGGTTACCCTCTGGGAGGACACCCTTTCCCTATCCTCCTCCGGAGTTATTGAAAGGTCCGTTAAGGAAAACCTTTTAAGGGTTATGGAAAACCTGGAGCACCTTTCTGGGTTTGACTTAGAGGAGCAGTTGAGGGAGGTTCTTACCATGGCCGGGGTGGAGGGTTTCGGCATAGTGGTCATATCCGGCGGGGAAGCGGTGGAGGTCCTTACCCTGGACGCCCCGCCCCTGGTTTCCGTTTACCGGCAGAACCTTCCGGAGGAGGAATTCCAGGTGGAATTAGACGGAAAGATACTAACCAACATCCCCCTGAAGGATTCCGCCTTCTTCCTTTTGACTCCCTCATCGCCCCCGGAGTGGCTCGTATCCGTCCTCAGGGTGATGGTGAGGTTTCTTGTGTTTATGCAGAGGGAAAAATTATTTCCTGCCCCGGGGACGGACCCACCGGATGCCCTTTCCCATGAAGATAGCCTTCCCAGGTCCCCCCTGGTCTTTGAATCCCCTCAGATGAAGGAGGTTCTGAAAGAAGCCAGAAAAATAGCCCCCATGGAGGGGAATGTCCTTATTGAAGGCGAGAGCGGAGTGGGCAAGGAAATAATAGCCAGGCTGATACACCAGTGGAGCCCCCGACGCCACAAGGAGTTTATCCCCGTTTCCATGCCGGCCCTGCCCGATACCCTGGCGGAGAGCGAACTTTTCGGGGTGAAGGCCGGGGCGGTGACCGGGGTTATGGGTAGGAAGGGGAAGTTTGAGGTGGCCCACAGGGGGACCATTTTCCTGGACGAGATAGGGGAAATACCCATTTTCTTCCAGGCTAAACTCCTGCGGGCGGTGGAGACCGGGGAAATTCCGAAGATAGGGGAGGCCAGGCCGGTGAAGGTGGATGTGAGGGTTATTTCCGCCACCAACCGGGACCTTGAGAAGATGATGGAGGAGGGGAAGTTCAGGAAGGACCTTTACTTCCGCCTGAGTGAGTTTAAAATTTTCATCCCTCCCCTGAGGGAGAGGAGGGAGGACATAATACCCCTGGCGGAGGCCTACGCCAGGGTTTTTTCAAAATTTATGGGAAAGCACTATATGGGGATTAGCGAAGAGGCCAGGGAGATCCTTTTAGCCTATCCCTGGCCCGGAAATGTCAGGGAACTCATCCACGAAATAAAGAGGGCGGTGCTGGCCATGGGGGAGGACGGGATAATTACCAAGGAATGCCTTTCCGTGAGGCCCCGGGCCGTATCCTCCGGGGAACTGGAGAGGGTGGAGAGGGAGACCATATTGAAGGTTCTTGAAAGGACCAACTGGAACAAAACCAGGGCCGCCGAAATCCTCGGCATAACCAGACCGGGTCTGATAAACAAGATGAAGAGGCTGGGGATAGAGGGGAAGCCGGGGAAATTCTCGTAGGTTTGAGCGTGAAGAAAAGGGTTGTTTTTCTGCTTATAATGGCGCTGGCCGGGCTCCTGGGGGAGTTTCTCCTGGGAAACCTCAGCCTGAACCATAAATTTCTGGCGGGGGCCATCCTTCTCCTGGTGTTTTTCACCGCAGGAAGGAAGGTCCTTTCCCAGTATCAGACGGCGGCCCTTCTCTTTGCCGCCCTTTCCCTGGCGGTGGCCTATTCCACATTCCTGTCCCATTCGGAAATTTACTACTCCTTCTGGTTTAATTTTCTCCTCTCTTCCCTTTTCCTCTCAGTGGCCTCCTGTCTGCTGACCTTGAAGCCTTCCACTTCCCTCCACTACCTCTCCTTCCTGGTTTTTCACATCTCGGTTCTGGTGGTGGCGCTGGGATTCGTGATAAACGCCTTCGGGGAAAGGAGGTGTTATCTGCCCCTCCACCGGGGGGAGGAACTCCACCGATGCCTGCCCATCGTCCACGGAAAACTTCTCCGGAGGGATGAGGCCTTTCCCATGGCGGTTAAACTCCAGGATTTTCGCGTGGATTACTATTCCCGGGCCCCCGTTCTGGGGGTTTTTCTCCGGCAGGGGGAGAAATTCAACATGGTGAAGGGTTTTGAGTTGAGGAAGGGCCGGAGGTATTTTGGAGCCAGGTTCCTGGGATTTCAGCAGGAGAGCAGGAGGTTTGAGGAAAAATGGGGAAAGGGGGCCGTCGGAGCCTATCCCCTGGGCAGGATTTCTCCATCGGGCTGGGTCTATTCCCTGGACGCCTTCCCCGGGATGCTGGCCGTGGTGGATGGGAAGAGAACTCTTTACTATCTTCCGGAAAAGGAGCAGGCGGTGGTTCTCCCGGATTTTGCCTTCGTGATAAAGGGCTTTTCCGATGAAATACCGGGACACAACCCGCCGGTAAAAATTCCGGTTTTGGTTCTGGAGGTCTATTCGGGATACGGGACGGCGGAGGCGTACTTGGCGGAGGGGGATAGGGGGTTGAGGTTCGGTCCTTATTCCCTGTATTTCTCCACATCTCAGGTTTCCCCCAGGGTTCTTAGGCCTGAAGAGGTCCTGGTGAAGGAAAGGGAACTGAAGTTTCTCAGGGGAATATTTGACATACGGGGGAGGCGGGTGGTTCTCGTTCCAGGGGGGGAGCCCTTCGTGGATGGAAAATTTGCCTACCGCCTGATGAGGCCCCCGGTCCAGGAGAAGGAATACGCCTCCCTTCTTCTGGTGGACGGAAGGGAGTTCAGGGTTCGGGTTAACAGCCCGGCAAAACACGGGGGATACACCTTTTATCAGAGCGATTACGACCCTTCGGACCCGGATTTTTCAGGGATAATGGCGGTGAGGGAGCCGGGAGAGTTGGTTCTCTACCTGGGCTTTTCCCTCATGGCCCTGGGTGCCCTTCTTACCCTGGCCTACAGGAGGAGAACATGGAGATAATTTTCTACAGAATGATGGCGGAGGGCCCTCTTTTCTGGGGGGCGGTTCTTCTTTTTGGGGCCGCCGGGGTTCTCTACCTCCTTTCCCTCCGCCGGCGGAAACCCGGGTTGGCCTCCAACCTTTTCTTTCTGGGGGCCTTTTTCCTGGTGAGCCTTTACATCGCCCGGGCGTGGTTGGAGACGGGCCAGCCCCCCTTTAAAACCATGTTTCAGTCTCTGGTGTTTCTGGTATGGAACATTTCCCTGATTTACTTCATCTTAGAGAAGGGGGAAAACCTCTTTTTCCTGGGGGGACCCACCTCCCTGTTCAACGCCGGGGTGCTGATTTTCTCCACCGTTTTTTCCGACCTGGTCAGGGTAAACCTCCCCCCGGCCCTACAGTCCGCCTGGTTCGTTCCCCATGTGATTCTGTACTTCGCAGGGTATTCTTTCCTCTTCTTGGGGTTTTTGATGAGCCTCCTTTACCTTCCCTTTCCCCAGAGGAGGTTCCTGGGGGAGAGGCACTGGAGCGGTCAACGGTGGAGGGATTACGACCTTTTTTCCTACAGGGCCATTCTCTACGGGTTCACCTTCCTTTCCCTGGGGCTTTCCGCCGGGGCCATGTGGGCCAAGGGGGCCTGGGGGGCCTTCTGGAGTTGGGACCCCAAGGAAAACTGGGCCCTGATTACCTGGATGGTTTACCTGGTTTACCTTCACATGAGGTATGTAAGGGGATGGAAGGGAAGAAGGGCGGCCTGGCTTTCCATCCTGGGGTTTGCCGTGGTGGTTATGACCTACATAGGGGTGAACTACCTTCCCTCGGCGGCCTCAGCTCTCCATGCCTATCAGTGAGGAGACGGTTTCTTTCACCATTCGGTCCTCTTTCTCTATGCCCATGTATTCCCACCTTCCCCATATCCCCAGGGAAAAAATTCCCCTTTCTTCAAGGTTGTGCAGGAGGGCTTCCCCCATCATCTTGACCTCCGGGGTGGGCAGGGGAAGGAAGGATTTTACCCTCCCGGTTATCCTGACTTTGCCCTTTAGAAAGCCCATCAGCCTCAGGGCCGATAGGGTTTCCTCCTCTGCGATTTCTTCCTCGCCGGGGATTTCAACCACCAGCCTGCCCCCTTCAAAACAGAGGAACTTGGTGAAGGGGGGTGCTGGATAGGGAAAATAAACCTTTCTTCGGGAGGGGCATTCTTCCGCTTCCGCCTTCAGATAGGTTCTGGGGGATTTTTTCAGAAATTCCCTGCCCAGTTCAAGGACCCTTTCCTTGGGCTTCAGAAGGTCCAAGAGGCGGTCCAGGGGGATGAAGGATAGGAGTTCTTCGTAGTGATAACTTTTCCCTTCCGTCTTCAAAATTTTCCTTTCGGTGTTTATTTCTACGACATGAAGGTGGTGTTTCTCCGTATCCTCCAGGAGGCGTTCCCCTTCCCTCAGGGAGAAGTCCACCTCCTTCGTTTTCAGGTTTTCCGTTTTCCCCTGGGACCCGAAAAAAATCTCCTCCGGGGAGGGCCTGGGGTTTAGGTCCCCGGCCCAGGAGCAGGAAAGTTTCTCCAGGGGAGTGCCCCATAGTTTTTCGTTGTAAGGGATGAAGAAAAGATCCGCCATGGACCTGCCGAAGGAGGCCAGGAACCACTCCTTCAAATTGGAAACCTTCCTTTCCCCGCCGTGGTATGCGTTGAGGTAGTCCCTCAGGAGTTCCATCTTGGCCCTCTGCGGTAGTTGATAAAAGAGGACCTGTATGGGGTAAGGAACTTCGTAGGAGCCCAGGTGGACGGCGGCGTTTATTTTACCCGTGGGCACCCGGACCCTTTCTTTCTCCGGAAGAATGTCCAGGATAGGGGTGGGGATGAAACGGGGAAGCAGGGGAAGTTTTTCCGCCACCAGGGGCAATCCGTATTTACGGGAAAGTGCCCTGGACCACAGATTGTCTCCCAGTAAAATTACTTTCTCTTTCATTAGTGGAAAATTCACCTCAACTTGCTATAATTATAATTGACAAAATAAAATATTTTCTATAAATTAACCTCGGAGGTGAACATGAAAAGATATTGGGTTTTGATTCTGGTGCTGGCCATTGCGTTTCCAGCGATGGCTACCACCAAGATTATGAGATTGGGACCTCATCCCTTTTATAAGAGCAAGCACCTTACTCCAGAAGACCTTTACAAGATCGCCATTGATTACGCTGGAGATGTGAAGATCGGATTTGAGGAGGCAGGTTACGGCGACCTTTACCTTCCCTTCCTGGATCAACTGAAGAACGCCAAGGTGGAGGAGGGAGAACTTCAGCCCGGAGAGCACATTGAGTGGATGCTTTTCCGCAAGCACAGGAAGGTTCAGGTCATCAAGGATGCGGTATGGGCCGGAAGAAAGCCCATGAAGGTTTACAAACTCACCATTTACCACGACCTGAAGGCCTACCACTTCATCGTTCCCCTTATCTGCGGAAACATCGCCCTTCAGTCCGTGGAGGAACTTCCGGCTCCCGTGTGTGCCCTCAGCGCCTCTGCTGACAGGGTTGAAATCAACAATCCGGTTACCCTGGATCTCTGCGGCTCCCAGAACTGGGTCAAGGGCGTGGTGAAGGTCCTCAGGGATGGAACGGAGGTGGCGACGGTAGAGGCTACTCCTTCCAACTGCAAGGTGGCCTATACCGCCACGGAGCCTGGAAACTACACCTTCAACGCCACCGTTTACGACCAGTACGGCTTCGCATCCTCCAACGGATGCTCCGCCGCGGTGGAATACTGGAAGAACCAGCCTCCGGTATGCGACCTGAAGGTTTCTCCCACCACGGTCCTTGCCGGCGAGGAGGTTACCCTGGACGCTTCCGGTTCCTCCGATCCCGAGGGCAAACTCATCGGGGTTAAGTTCATAACCAAGGACGAGGCCGGAAATGTGGTGGAAGAGAAGATGGTTACCGAGCCTCCCTATGTCTACAAGGTGAAGACCGCCAAGGCCGGTTCCTACATGGCCGTGGTGGTGGCGGAGGACGATCACCATGTGACCTCTCCTTCCTGCCAGAAGGCCTACGAAGTCCTCAAGAGGGGATTCTTCGTGGCCGAGACCGGCATCCTTCTCCAGTCCGATCCCAGGATATTCATTCCCTTCCGCGTTGGTTATGAATATCGTATAAACTACAACTACAGGGTTACCGGACTGCTGGGATACAATGTGAAAATCAAGGAAATGTACGAAGGCGAAGAATACGGTAATCCCATCACCGCAGACCTCATCTTCTCCTATCACCCCACCAATTACTACTTCGGCCTGGGAGTTGGAGCCTGGCTCGTCAGCGGCGACAACAAGGCCGATGTGATTGGAAAGGTGGGCTACGCCTTCTATTACACTAAGACCACGGAAGCGTCCCTGTTCTTTGAGACCAGGCTGCCCTTCGTCAACTTTGATACCAAGACCGGTCAGGTAAGGCTTCTCTTCGGTATAGGTGTAAGGTTCTAAGGGTTAACATATAACGCCGGGAAGGGGGAGACCCCTTCCCGGTTCCCCTTTAAAAATGGAACTGGTGTTTTCCTTTGTCTTCGTTCTGGCGGTGGCCCTGTCCATGTTCTTTGCCGGGGCCATCTTCGGACCCAGGGGAGAGGCTCCCCAGAAAAAGGAGCCCTTTGAGTGCGGGGTTGAACCCCTTCAGAAGGGGGTCCCCAAAAATTATTCCGTCCATTATTTCAGGATTGCCCTCCTTTTTTTAATATTTGACATTGAACTTGCCTTCATGATTCCCTGGGCTCTGGCCTTCAGAAAAAATCCAGTTCTCTTCTTCGTGGTCATGCTCGTTTTTCAGATCTTCGTGGTTCTTTCCTTGATCTACGCCTGGAAGAAGGGCGACTTAGAGTGGGAAAGATGAAGGGGGAGAATTTTGTAACCACCACCGTAGAGAGTTTAATCGGTTGGGCCAGGAAGTACTCCATTTTCCAGTATCCCTTCGTTACCGCCTGCTGCGGCATGGAATACATGGCCGCCGCCGCCTCTCATTTTGACATTGACCGCTTCGGGGCGGGGCTTACCCGATTCACCCCGCGTCAGGCGGATGTTCTCTTCGTGGTGGGAACCATTTCCCACAAATTGGCTCCGGTTTTGCGCAGAGTTTACGAGCAGATGACCGAGCCCAAGTGGGTGGTGGCCTTCGGCACATGCACCGTAACCGGTGGGCTCTACGACAATTACGCAACCGTTCAGGGAATAGACGCCATAATCCCCGTGGACATCTACATCCCCGGTTGTCCCCCCAGGCCCGAGACCGTCCTGGATGCCCTCATAAAACTCCAGGAAAAAATCAGGAAGGAAAAGCAAAAATGGTCCTTGAGGAAGTAGAAAGGGAATTTTCTCTGGGAAAAAAGGATGCCGCCGACGGCATTCCCACCTATTATTGCCCGGGGGAAAACCTTTTCCCTCTCATGGAAAAATTGAAGAAGGATTTTGAAGTCCTCCTGGACATAACCGCCGTGGACTATCTGGGCAAAAAGGAAAAGAGGTTTGAAGTGGTTTACCATCTTCTATCCCTTTCCGGGAAAATGAGGGTCAGGGTGAAGGTGGAAGTTGGGGAAGGCGAAAAAATCGCCACCCTCTCCTCCCTGTGGAAAAACGCCAACTGGCTGGAGAGGGAGGTTTACGACATGTTCGGGATAGAGTTTGAAGGCCATCCGGACCTCCGCAGAATACTCCTTTATCCGGAATTTGAAGGCCATCCTCTGCGCAAGGATTATCCCCTCAAAAAATCCCAGCCCCGAATAAAACTTCTTCGTCCCGAGAGGAAGTGATGGAGAAGATGCTACTCAACATAGGGCCCTCCCATCCCGCCATGCACGGTACCATACAGATAAAGGTGGAACTGGACGGGGAAAGGATAATAAAGGCCGATGTGGAGATAGGATACCTCCACAGGGGTTTTGAAAAAACCGCAGAGCACCGCACATACATGCAGGTAATACCCTACACCGACCGTCTGAACTATGTTTCTCCCCTTCTCAACAATCTGGCCTACGCCATGGCGGTGGAGAAACTTCTGGGGATTGAAGTTCCCCCCAGGGCCCAATGGCTCAGGATGATTTTTGGGGAGATCTCCAGGATAACGGATCACCTTACCTGCATAGCCCCCATCGGCATGGAACTGGGGGCCTTTACCGTGTTTCTTTACGCCATAAAGGCCAGGGAATACCTGTGGGATGTTCTGGACGCCACCACCGGAGCCAGGCTCACCACCTCCTACATTCGCATTGGAGGTGTGAGGGCCGATGTTCCGGAAAATTTTGAGGACCTCATGAAAAAAGCCCTGGCCGAGACCAGGAAGTCCGTCCGCGACATCCACGGCCTTCTTTCCAGGAACCCCATCTTTCTGAAGAGGACCCGGGGCATCGGGGTGGTAAGCCAGGAGGACGCCCTGAGTTACGGGTTTACAGGGCCGGTGCTGCGTTCCACCGGGTATTACTACGATGTTAGAAAAGCCTTCCCTTATCTTTACTACGACGAAATTGATTTTGAGGTTCCCCTGGGAGAGAGGGGCGATAACTACGATAGGTACATGGTGAGGATGAAGGAAATAGAGCAGAGCATGAGGATAATAGAACAGGCCATGGAGAAAATGGAGAAGGGACCCGTCAGAAACGAGGACGAGGTGGTGGAGGCCTACGAAGCCATAAAGGCCGCCCAAGAGGGGAAGTACAGGGAGGGCAAACTCAAGTTGAATCCCAACCTGGAGGGGATGGAGAAGGAGGTTTATCACCTCATCATGGCCAGGGTTCCCCGTTACATTCTCCCTCCCAAGGAAGACCTCTACAGGACCATGGAGGGTATGATAAGGCATTTTAAACTCATAATGAGCGGCCACGGTCTCAGACCCCCCGCCGGCGAGGTTTATGTCCCGGTGGAGGGGGGAAACGGAGAACTGGGCTTCTACATAGTGAGCGACGGGACAGATAGGCCCTACAGGGTTCACCTCCGGGCCCCCGTTTTTTCCATAATGTCCGCCCTGGCTGAAATGATAGAGGGACACTACATCGCCGATGTTGTTCCCACCTTCGCTTCCTTAAATATGATCGGAGGGGAACTTGACCGATGAGGGAAATAAGTCCTGAGGCCAGGGAAAAGATAGATGCCCTTCTGAAGAGGTACCCGGTGAAGCGCTCTGCACTCCTGGAGGTTCTCCACATAGTCCAGGAGGAGTGGGGATACATTGATGGGGAGGGGGAGGAGACGGTGGCTTCCCTCCTGGGCCTGGAGCCTGTGAGGGTTCACGAGGTGGTAAGTTTCTACACCATGTACGAAAGAAAACCCGTGGGAAATCACATCATAAGGGTTTGCCGTAACATCACCTGCACCCTGCTGGGGGCTGAATCTTTGATCCATTACCTGAAAAGGAAATTGAAGGTGGACGAAGGCGGAACTACCTCCGACGGGAGGTTTACCCTGGAAACGGTGGAATGCCTGGGGGCCTGCGAACTGGCCCCGGTCATGCAAATTGACGGAGAATTTTACGGTCACCTTACCCCGGAGAAAATAGACGAAATCCTGGAGAGGATGAAATGAGCCTGGTGATAACCCCCTGGTTTGGAAAGGTGAGAATAGAAGATTACATGGAGGCGGGGGGATATCGGGGTGCAAAAAAGGCCCTTTCCATGGCCCCGGAGGAGGTGATTGAAGAGGTCAAAAAATCCAACCTGCGGGGCCGGGGGGGAGCCGGTTTTCCCACGGGCCTTAAGTGGTCCTTCGTCCCCAGGGATTCCAGTCGGCCCAAGTATCTCTGCATAAACGCCGACGAGGGGGAACCGGGAACCTTTAAGGACAAATACATCCTCAGGGATGCCCCCCATCTACTGATTGAAGGGGCCATTATAGCCTCATGGGCCGTGGGGATAAACACGGCCTTCGTTTACATAAGGGGAGAATACGGGAAAATAGCCCTGATTCTGGAGAAAGCCATAGAGGAAGCCTACGCCCGGGGTTTTCTGGGCAAGGACATCTTTGGGACCGGGTTTTCCTTGGACCTCTTCGTTCACCGGGGAGCCGGAGCCTATGTCTGCGGGGAGGAAACGGCCCTCATAGAGTCCCTGGAGGGGAAAAGGGGCCAGCCGAGGATAAGGCCGCCCTTCCCCGCCACCTACGGGCTTTACGGATGTCCTACCGTGGTCAACAATGTGGAAACCCTGGCCAACCTTCCGGCCATAATGGAAAAGGGAGGAGAGTGGTTCGCCTCCCTGGGGGTGGAAAAGAGCGGGGGGACCAAACTCTTTGCGGTGAGCGGCCATGTGAAAAAACCCGGTCTCTACGAACTCCCCATGGGAGCCTCCCTGAAGAGCCTAATTTACGATTATGCTGGGGGAATAAGGGAAAACCGCCGGTTGAAGGGGGTAATTCCTGGGGGAAGTTCCTCCCCCATCTTGAAACCCGAGGAAATAGAGGTGGCCCTGGACTACGATTCCATGATGAAGGCTGGGACCATGCTGGGCTCCGGAGCGGTGATAGTTCTGGACGAGACCGCGTGCATGGCCAAGGTTCTCCAGGTCATTACCCGATTTTACGCCCACGAAAGTTGCGGCCAGTGTACTCCGTGCCGCCAGGGAACCTCTTGGATGGCTAAAATAGCCCACAGGATAATTTCCGGCCGGGGAAGGGAGGGGGACCTTGACCTGCTGAAGGACATCGCCCGCTCCATGATGGGAAAAACCATCTGTCCCCTGGCCGATGCGGCGGCCATGCCGGTTATTGCCATCTGCGAAAAATATAGGGAAGAATTAGAAGAACACATAAGAGAGAAAAAATGCCCGGTGGAAAGAGAGTAAAGATAATCGTTGACGGAAGGGAAGTGGAGGTAGAGCAGGGTACCCTTCTGATAAAGGCGGCGGAGGAAGCGGGGGTTTACATCCCGAGGCTTTGTTACCACGAGGGGCTACGGCCCGACGGAAACTGCCGCATGTGTCTGGTGGAGGTGGAGGGGCTTAGGAAACCCGTTCCCGCCTGCATGACCCCGGTGCGGGATGGTATGGTGGTGAAGACCAACACCCCGGCCCTGAAGGAACACCGAAGGAAGGTCCTGGAATTCATCCTTACCACCCATCCCATGGACTGTCCCATCTGCGACCAGGCCGGGGAGTGCGTTCTTCAGGATTATTACTTCCAGTACGACCTGGAGGACAGAAGGTATTTTGAGGACCGGGAAAGGAAGCCCAAGAAGGTTCACTGGGGGAAGAACCTAATTTACGACGCCGAGAGGTGTATTCTCTGCCGGCGGTGCGTTCGCTTCCTGGACCATGTGACCAAAACCGGCGAACTGGGGGTTTTTGAGAGGGGTATCCAATCATACATAGGGCTTTTTGACGGCAAGAAGATTGAGAACAATTATTCGGGGAACCTGGTGGACCTCTGTCCCGTGGGAGCCATCACCGATCTGGACTTCAGGTTCAAGATGAGGGTGTGGTTCCTGGACAGGACCCCTTCCGTGTGTCCCCTCTGCGCCCGGGGATGCAACATAGAGATCCACACCAACACCGATCCCCTGACCAACCGTTTTTCCAGCCAGCGGGTTTTCAGGATAAAACCCAGAAAGAACATGGATGTAAACAGGTGGTGGATTTGTGACGAAGGCAGGTATTCCTATAAATTCATTGATCAGAACAGAATAACCAGACCCCTTATAAAGGGGAAGGAGGCCTCCTGGGATGCGGTCTCCAGAAAACTCCGGGAAATCATCGGCAGGGAGGTGAGGGTTTACCTTTCCGCCTGGATGAGCAACGAGGAACTTATTTACTGGAAGAAACTGGGGGAACTCCTCCAGTGGAAACTCTCCCTGCTCAGAAGGCCCGACGGGGACCAGGACGACCTCCTCAGGGTTGCGGATAAAAACCCCAACACCACCGGAGCCCGGATTCTGGGGCTTGAAGAAGGCGGAGGCAACGAGGAAGTGGCAGTGGTGTTTCACTTTCCCTCCCCGGGGGAGCACAAGATGAAAATAGGAATCTTCACCAACGCCTTTGAGGGAATGGAGGATTGGGACATGGTCCTTCCTGCCGCCACCTTTGCGGAAAAAGAGGGTCACTGGACCAATTTCCAGGGTAGGGTCCAGAAATTTCAGCAGGCCCTTGAGCCCCTGGGCGAAAGCCTGGAGGAGGGAAAAATCGGTGAGAAGTTTGCCGAGGCCTTCGGCATAGAGTTCCCCTGGAAAAGGGAGGAAATGGAGAAGGAATTTTTAAAGGAGATGAAAAAATGGTCTGGGCGATAGTAAAGGCGGTGGTCGTATTCTCCTGGGCCCTGGTTACCGTTCTATACATAACCCTCCTGGAGAGGAAAGAATCCGCCCTCATCCAGGACAGGATAGGGGCAAACCGGGCGGAGGTTCTGGGCCTCAGGCTCAACGGGTTTTTCCAGCCCTTTGCCGACGCCCTGAAGATGTTTTTCAAGGAGGACTACATTCCCCCCTTCGTGGACAGGCCCTTCTACATGCTGGCGCCTCTATTCGCCCTGGTTTTTGCCCTGGTTCCCGTAGGGGCTATCCCCCTGGCGGACAGCGTAAAAATAGGGGAAAGGGTGGTTTCCCTTTCGGTAATAGGCTCCAATGTGGGGGTGGTTCTGGTTCTTTCCCTGCTTTCCCTGGGAATTTACGGGGTGATCCTGGGGGGCTACGGCTCCCGAAATAAATACGGTCTGGTGGGGGGTATGAGGGCCACAGCCCAGGTGATCTCCTACGAGGTGGCCCTGGGCCTTTCCCTCATAGGGGTCCTCCTGGTCTTTCCATCCCTGGACCTTAACGAAATCGTTCACATGCAGAACCGCTACATCCTGGGGGGATGGGTCCCCCGGTGGGGAATTTTCCTTCAGCCTCTGGCGGCGGTTCTCTTTCTGATAGCGGGGATGGCGGAAAACAAAAGGGTTCCCTTTGACCTCCCCGAGGGAGAATCGGAGATAATCGGTTATTTTCTGGAATACAGCGGGATGAAGTTCGGAATGTTCTTCGTGGCGGACTTCGTGGAGGTTCTCCTCCTGGCGGCTCTGTTTACCACCTTCTTCCTGGGAGGATACAACCCGCCTTACCTGTTCCCCGACGGGTTCCACTTTCCCTGGGGAGGGTCCTGGCTTCTTTCTCCCGTATGGGTGAGGGTGGTTCAGTTCATAACCTTCAACATAAAACTCTGGATTATGGTGTGGTTTCTTCTCCTCGTTCGCTGGACCTATCCCAGGTACAGGTACGACCAACTCATGGACCTGGGATGGAAGAACCTGGTGCCCCTTTCCATTGTCAACATTATAATAACGGCAGGGATAATGGCGGTGATAAAATGAGGCTTTTCTGGGAAGCGGTTAAAGGCTTGAGGGTAACGGCAAGACACCTTCTCCGCAACCTGTGGAAGTTTTCCCTTTACTATGTGGGATTGAGCAAGGACAAGGGGGTTGTTACCTTAGAGTACCCGGAGGAGAGGCGGGAGACCTTTCCCCGGGTGAGGCTCCGCCACAGGCTCCTCCGCCGGGAGGACGGCAGGCTCCGTTGCGTGGCCTGTTTTCTCTGCGCCACCGCCTGTCCTGCCCGGTGCATATACATAGAGGCCGAGGAGGACCCGGACCATCCCCTGGAAAAGAAACCCCGCCAGTTTGTAATAGACCTGGGAAAATGCGCCTACTGCGGCTTCTGCGTGGAGGCCTGTCCCGAGGACGCCCTGAGGATGGACCTTCACATTCCAGAACTAGCGGAATACAATAGAGACGATCTCCTCTACGACATAGAGAAACTTACGAAGCCATGAGAAAAGTTCTTATAGTTGACGACGAAGCCGAGGTTCTGGAGTCCCTGAAGAGGGAACTGGAGAAGGACAGGAAACTCTATCGGGTGGAATTCGCCTCCGGAGCGGAGGAAGCCCTGGAAAAACTTGAGAAATACCACTACGACCTCCTTATAACCGACATAAGGATGCCGGGGATGGACGGGGTGGAACTCCTGGCGGAGTTGTTGAACCGGGGAAAATGGGTTCATGTGATGGTGGCTTCCGGGGAAACCACCATGAGGATGATAAGGCCCGACAAAATGAAGGCCCTGGAGAAATTCGGGGTTCTCAAATACATATTCAAGCCCTATGTGCCCAGCAGTTTAAGGAAACTCATCCGGGAGACCTTGGAAAAAATAGGAGACCCCGACTACATTTCCGGAATATCCCTCCCCACCCTGCTTCAGGTCATGGAACTGGAGGCCAAGTCCGGCGTCCTCAGGGTGAGGTCCGGGAAGAGGGAGGGGGCCCTCTTCTTCAGCCAGGGGGCTCTGGTGGACGCCATAAGCGGCAGGAAGACCGGCACCGAAGCCGCCCTGGAAATACTCTCCTGGGACAAGGTCAGGGTTCAAATTGAATACCTCTTCCCGGCCCGGGAGAGGACCATCAAAAAATCCCTGGGCTATTTGATTCTGGAAGCGGCCAAGAGGAAGGATGAAAGTTAAGGTTTTCGCCCTGATCCTTGCCGGGGGGAGGGGAGAAAGATTCGGTGCCCCCAAGCAGGTGGTTGAGGTCGGAAGCAAAACCCTTCTTCAATACAGTCTTGAGGCCTTCCAATCCCATGCCGGGGTGGACGAGGTGGTCCTGGTGATCCACAGGGATCTGAGGAAGGAGGTCCTCCCCTACATGGAGGCCTACCCTAAACTCAGAAAAATAGTGGAAGGGGGAAAAACTCGGCAGGAAAGTTCCAGGAGGGGACTGTTTTCCCTGGAAGAGGACGGGTTCGTCCTCGTCCACGACGCCGCCAGGCCCAACCTTAAGCCCGAACTCATAGACCGGGTAATCGCAGGTCTGGGCCGGGCTCCGGCGGTGGTGCCCGTGGTCCCCGTGGGGGAGACCCTGGCGAGGTTGGAGGGGGAAGTGGTCAGGGATTTCCCCCCCAGAAAGGACTTTTTCAGGGTCCAGACCCCCCAGGGCTTCAGAGTTTCCCTGATAAAGGAAGCCCATGAAAGGGTTTCTGAGGCAGGATTTACCGACGATGCCAGCCTCTTTCTTTCTGCGGGCATGGGTCCCGTCCTGGCGGTGGAAGGGGATCCCTCCAACATAAAGATAACCTATCCCGGGGATCTGAAGTTCTTGGAAGGGACTTAGCGTTTTCCCCCGGCGGAGCGGTGGGAGAACTCCGGCGAGTCAATGTGCTCTATTATGTAGCGGTATTCCTTATCGGTTATGGAGTTTTCCCAGCGGTGGGCCAGGCGGGCGGCGGCGGTGAACCCGAAGAACAGCAGGAGGATGAGGAAGAAATAAGCGGTGGGACTCACCGTTTTCCTTCCCAGTTTGAGTTCCAGGGTATGGGGCACGGGGCAGGCCGCCACGCACCTATAACACGCATTGCATTCGTCGGAAAGGACGGTTTTTAACTGGTGAACCCTTATGTAGGAAGGGCAGGCCATGGTGCAGAGTTTGCAGTCCGTGCAGGTTGGAATGTTTCTCTTTATTTTCATAGGGCTAAGGAGGCTCAGGGCCCCCAGGAGGGCGCCGTAGGGACAGAGGTATCTGCACCAGAAGTTCTTTATGGGGATGGAGAGCAAAACGAAGGAAAGGATCACCAGAAGGGAGAAGGCCGAAATCCTCTCAAAGAAAAAGAGCATTTTTATGTCCGCAGCCCTGTTGTAGGGGCCGTAGATGAAGGTCGCCAGGGCCCCGGCGTCCATCCTGAAGACTATGTCCCAGAGAAAAAGCCCCAGAACGAGGTATTTTACGCTCCTCAAAACGGCATCCACCGCCGCCGGGGGCTTAAAATTTTTCCCGAAGAGTTTTTCCCCCAGTTTCCAGAGTACCTCCGAGAGAAGGCCGAAGGGGCACACCCAGGAGCAGAATCCCCGCTTGAGGAGGAGGCCCATGAGGAGGAAGCACGCCAGGAGAACCGTGGCCGCCGGATGGATGGAGTTCAAAATCCCGGTGATGGCCCAGTATTTCAGTCCCACCAGGCCGCTCAGGGGAAGGAAGGCCTCCACCCCCGGGGGTCTTGAAACTCCCCCTCCCGACCCGTGGACGAAGAGGACGAACTTCCAGCCTGTGTAAAGGGAAGCCAGGAGGAAGAAGGCCTGGGAGGTTCTCCGGAGTCTCTGGGACGGTCCGTGGAGTTTTACCTTCATGGGGCGATTTTTTTGAGCAGGGGAAGTATCCGGTCAAAGTATATGTTGTCTATAACATATTCCCTCATCACCCGGCGGAACATTCTGGAGGTGGGATGTTCCTCCAGAAACCGCACGAGGTTCTCGGCTATTTCTTCCGGAGGATCGTTCAGAGAAAAGAACATGGCATCTTCCCTGCCTATCTCCCGGAAGGGTTTTATGTCGGAACACACGATGGGGAGTTTCAACAGTCCGGCCTCCAGGAGAGGAAGGCCGAAGCCCTCCTGCCGGCTGGGCAGAAAGACCAGATCGCTTATCTGGTAAAGTTCCTTTAGCATCCTCCGGTCCGGAACCACCATCCTTCCTCCGGCCAGGCGAAGGTCCGTCAGGATTACGAACTCCCTCTGAACCCCCAGTTTCCTCGCCAGGAGTAAGAGTTCCCGGTGATATTTCCTTGAGTCCGGACTGTGGGGGTCGTATTTTCCCGTGAGGAGGAATTTCCCCCGGATTCCCCTCTTCTTGAGTTCCGCCAGAACCTTTATGGCGAGTTCAATGTTTTTCCTTCGCACCATCCTGAAGGGGATTATGGCGATGAGGTCCGCCCTGGAAAGTTGCAATTCCTTGAAAATCCTCACGGTGATGGGACTGAATTCAAAAAATCCTATGGGGTCCACTCCGTTGGTTATGGGAACCACTTCGGTCCCGTAAAGTTTTCTGAACTGCTGGGCCCTGACCTCGGTCACCGCCACATAAAAAATGGAGGGATGGGCCTTCTTTAATACATTCCAGGGCTCCCTTTCCAGGTAGGAGGGATAATCGGGGTAGAAATAAGGGGAGTCGTGTCCCCAGGATACGACCTTGACCTTTCCTTCTTCGGCCAGTTTTATCACCGCCAGGGTGAGGGGAAGGTTGAAGGGCATGGAGACCACATTGTGGGCTATTAGAACTTCGGTTTCGCTTAGAACTCTCCGGAGAAAGCGGTGGATTTTTCTGGAAAGTTCGTAAATTCTTGAATGTTCCCCCTCCTCGGTGGAAAGGCGGTGGGCCCTCAACACGGCCCTGGACCTGGAGGATAAAAGGGGATGAAACACGATTTCGTATTTTTTGGAAAATTCCCCCCCTTCTCCGGCCACCACTATTACCTGGTGGTGGTGGCGGTGGAACAACTCGGCGTGCTGGCGGAGAACCTCCTCCACCCCTCCGATGACCGGAGGGACCGAGTAATGGAGAAGGGCCACCGGGGGTTTTCTCATTCAAAACTCCTCACCAGGGGGACGAGCCTTTCCTCCAGAACTTCGTAGGAGAAATTCCGGAGGGCCAGTTGGTAGTTCTTCTCCACCGCTTCCCGTGTTTTTCCGGGATTTTCCAGGTAGTAAAGCACCTTTCCCGCCACCGCCGGAGTAACAAACCCTTCAAAGGAGACCACTTCAAACCCCAGGGGTTCAATGTCCGCTATGTAAATGGAATACCTGTTGAGGAAGATGAGTTTTTTGAAGTAAACCGCCTCCAGAAAAGCGTTTCCAAAGCCTTCGTATCCCGATGGGTAGGTTACCAGGTCGGCGTTCTTGTAGGCGTCGTCCAGGGTGTAAATCCCCTGCTCCGGATCCCTTTCCTCCCCGATTATGTCGTTTATGAAGAGGAGTTCCACCCCGGTTTTTTCGGCGTACCAGAGGATCCTCTCCAGGTATTCGTCCCCCTCGTCGCCGCTGGAATGGCTTATCACCAGGGCTGGTCTCCTCAGGGGAAGCATGGCCACCAGGTCAATGGCCTTTTCTATGTTCTTCCTGGGAACTACCCTGGTGGGTTGAAGGACCAGTAAGTCCCCCTCACCGAAACCCAGCCTCGCCCTCAGGGTTTTCCCGTAGTGGTCCAGGGGATCGGGAGGGTTCTGGTAATCGTAAACATTGGGGATGAGGACCGCCGGCATTCCCTTGCGGAAGGTGAGTTGTTGAAGGGCCAAACTGTTTATCACCACATTTTTTATGTTGTTCAGAAAGGGAGGGAAGGCGGTGGAGAGGTAATCGGGGCAGGATGTTATCAGAAACCTTTCCCTCTCCCAGTAAAAATCGTGGTGGTGACCTATGGCAGGCATGTTGGTTTCGGCCAGAAATTCCGTGAGGGCAAGGCCCAGGGGAATGTTCATGGGGATGGTGAGGGCGTTTTCTGAAATTAAAAGGTCTATTCCGCAGTCTTCCACGAAGTTCTTTACGATCCCCTTCATGTAGTCCTTGATTTTGCTCACCCTTTCCGAGATTTCCGAAGGCCTGGACTTCCTCCCGAAACAATGCCTCTGTATTTCCCTTATCTCCGGGTGCTGAAAGTGGAAGATCTCCTCCCGGACGCATCCCTCAAAACTTTTGTCCAGTTCTCCGGCCAGGAAAAAGGTTTCGTAGCCCTGGGCCTCCAGGACCCTGGCCCATTTTTTCGTCTCCAGGGTTACCCCGTCGGTCCCATGAAACCGGGTGGAAACGAAGCCTATCCTCTTAATTTTTCCCGCCATTTTTGCTTTCCATGAGTTTCTTTTTCAGTTCTATAAGCCTCTGGCTGTAGAAAACCGGATATCTTTCCGGGTCCCTGAGTTTCTTAACCCCTTCGGGAAGTTTCGCCACCTCTTCCTCAGCCCTTTTCTTCATGTCCTCAAGGCCTTCCCCGTAAAGCACTTTTCCCTTCTTCATCCGTATCTTCATGGGTAGGTAAAGTTTTCCGTGGGCGAATTTTTCTCCTGGCTCCTCCTCCGCCAGGGTGATGTAATCCCCCAGGTATTCTCCGTCCCGGATTATCCTCCATAGGTTGCATCTTCCCGGCAGGGAGACCTTGGAGGGGTCTGAGGAAAGTTTTATCCGGGGGCTCCAGGTCTCACCTTCTTTTACGGCGGCCAGTTTGTAAACGCCGCTGAGATAAGGGCATCCGGCGGAGGTAAGGAGCCGGGTTCCCACCCCCCATGCGTTTATTCTGGCCCCCCTTTTTTTGAGGTCCTCTATTTTGTATTCGTCCAGATCTCCGGAGCCCACGATGAGGGGGGTTTCAAAGCCTTCCCGGGTAAGGGCTTCCCAGGCCCTTCTGGACAAATCCACCAGGTCTCCGGAGTCCAGCCTTATGCCGGCCCTGAACTTAATTCCCCGTTCCCTCATTTCCCGAAAAACCCTGAGGGCATTGGGAAGTCCGCTTTTTATCGTGTCGTAGGTGTCCACCAGGAGGATGGGATTTGACGGGTAAACCTCGGCGTAGGCCTTGAAGGCAGCGTATTCGTCGGAGAAGCCCATTATCCAACTGTGGGCCATGGTCCCCAGTACTGGGATGGAGTATTCCAGGCCTGCCTGGACATTGGAGGTTCCCGAACATCCCCCTATGTATGCGGCCCGGGAGCCGAAGAGGCCACCGTTGGGCCCGTGGGCCCTGCGCAGGCCGAAGTCCAGCACCGGGTCTCCCTGGGCCGCCAGTCTTACCCTTGCGGCCCTGGTGGCGATGAGGGATTGGAAGTTTATGTAGTTTAAGACCAGGGTTTCCACCAGTTGAAGTTGAAGCAGGGGACCCTCCACCCTGATGATGGGTTCGTGGGCAAAGACCGCGGTGCCCTCCGGCGGTGAGTAAATGTCCAGGGAAAACCTCAGGCGGGAAAGATAGGATAAAAATTCCTCCCTGAAGATTTCCCGGGACCTCAGGTATTCAATCTCGTGGGGCTGAAACCTCAGCCCGTCCAGGGCATGGAGCAGGGTCTGAAGGCCCGCGAAAATCACAAATCCAGAGTTGCATGGGTAGGAGCGGAAGAAGTATTCAAAGGCGGCCCTCTTTTCTGCCATGCCCTGAAGGAAGTAACCCTGGGCCATGGTGAGTTCGTAGAAATCCGTGAGCAGGGCCGAGGAGAACCTATCCATGGAGGGTTTCGCTCCTTAAAAATTTAACCCCGGCCTTTTTCATTTCCTCCAGGGCTCTTTTCAGGTTGCCCGGGGGAGCGTCCACCCCCCGGACCCCGTCCTCTATCAGATAAACTTCGTAGCCCAGCCTTACCCCGTCCAGAGCGGTGTTTTTTACGCAGTAATCCGTGGCGAGGCCGCATACGAAAATTCGCTTTATTCCCCTTTCCTTGAGAATGCGGTCCAATTCCGTTCCCTCAAAACCGCTGTAGGCTTCCCTGTCCCTTTCGGTGGCCTTGCTTACGATTATGGCGTGGGGAGGTATTTTCAAGTCCGGATGAAATTCCGCTCCGGGGGTCCCTGCCACGCAGTGAACGGGCCAGGACCCGTCGGTGAACCGGGGGTTGGGGCTGAAACTTATGTGGTCCGGAGGATGCCAATCCCGGGTGAAGACCACGGTTTTGAAGAGGGGAATCAGGGAGTTGACCACCGGGATTATCTCGTCGCCTCCGGGTACCGCCAGGGCCCCCCCAGGGCAGAAATCCCTCTGGAGGTCCACCACTATCAGAGCATCCCTGTCGGTTATTTTCATAGGAAAATTAAATATCAGATTGAAGGAAGAAGGTCAACCCTTCCTCCGGGGGAGAAGGTTTAGGAGGAAGCCCAGGGCAAAGACGCCCAGGAGGATCCAGTAGCCCTCCCTGAACCGGACGGCGATAAAGCCCGCCCCCCGCTCCGCCGCCCTCTGAAGTATTTTGCTCCGCAGAAGGAGAAGGGCGGCTCCTCCAGCCACGGAGATTACCGCCAGGATGTAAGAGGCCAGGGGGTATTTTAAGAACAAACCCACCAGGAGGGCCACCACCAGAAGGGCTGCCACGGCCCTGGCGTATTTGTCCCCCTTGAATTTCCTCTCCATGGGACCTCCTTCTTCCCGGGTTGGGGGAGAGATTTTATCCCGGGGCGCGGATATGGAAAACCCGGTGACCAGTTGCTTCCCTGTTACCACCATCAGGGCGTTGTGCCCGCAGGAAACCTCCATAAACGGCAGAAGAAAACTCAGAAGCCCCACGGTGAAGATCAGGGCGTTGATTTTTCTCATTCTATCCTCCTATAAAAGAACATCCAGGCCCATCATGAGAATAAGGCCTACCATGAAGGCGAAACTGGCCCTTCTTTCCCTTCCCCCGCCGTGGCTTTCGGGGATTATTTCGTCGGAAACCACGAAGAGCATGGCCCCGGCGGCAAAACTCATGAGGAAGGGAATCAGAGAGGGAGAAACCAGCGCCAGACTTCCCCCTATCAACCCTCCCACGGGCTCTGCGGCTGCGCTTAGGAAGGTGAGAAGAAAGGCCCGGCCCGGGGAATAACCCAGACCCCGGGTGGGCAGGGCCACCGCCATCCCCTCCGGTATGTTCTGAAGCCCTATTCCCAGGGCCACCGAAAGCCCGGTGGTGAGGTCTCTCTGGAAGGCAACAGCCACCGCCATCCCTTCGGGGAAATTGTGGATGGTCATGGCGAGAAAGAGGAGGGTAACCCCCCTGGCCCTTATGGGCGCCTTGCCCCCTTCCTTCCCCTTGAGGAAGTGTTCGTGGGGAAGGTATATGTCCGCTAAGTGAACGAATACGGCCCCCAGGGCGGTGCCCGGCATGACCAGCCACGGAGAGGATTTCTCCAGGGCAGGAAGGAGAAGGCTGAAGAAACTGGCCGCCACCATCACTCCGGCGGAAAAGGCCAGAAAAAGGGAATAGAGGTTCCTGGATAGGCGCGAAAAGAAGAAAACCGGGAGTCCCCCCAGCAATGTCATGAAGCCTGCGGCGGCGCTTCCTGCCAGTCCGTTTAAATAGGGACTCAAGGCCTGTATTCCTCTATGTAGGATTTCAGGGCGGCGTCCCAGGGGGACATGGCGTCCAGGCCGACCTTCTCCAGCCTCCCGTTTTTCAGGGCGGAAAAGGAAGGCCTGCGGGCCCTCTGGGGAAAATCCTCGGAGGATATGGGTTCCACCGCCTCCGGACTCAGGCCTGCGTATTCCAGGGCCCGGCGGGCGAAATCAAACCAGGAAGGGGCTCCGTGGTTCACCGCATGGTAAAGCCCGAAGGGAGGAGTTTTATCCAGGAGGAGTTTAATTTCCCGGGCAAGGTCCAGGGTGTATGTGGGGGAAGCGAACCTGTCCTTCACCACCCGGAGTTTCTCTCCCTTTCTTGCCCTTTCCAGGACGGTTTTCACGAAATTTCCCTTTCCTCCCGGTCCGTAGAGGCCGCTGGTCCTCAGAATGTAGTATCTCTCTAAACTGGCTCTTACCAGATTTTCCCCCACCAGTTTTGAATTTCCGTAGACGGAGATGGGGTCCGGACAATCTTCTTCGGTGTAGGGACTTGCCTTTTTCCCGCTGAAAACATAATCCGTGCTGATTTGAAGGAGGACGAAGCCGAACCGGTGGGCCAGTTCCCCCATCCAGCCCGGGGCCAGGCCGTTGATCGTGAAGGCCTCCTCGGGTTCGTCCTCGCAGAGGTCCACATTGGTCATGGCGGCGGCGTTTATTACCACATCGGGACGGTGTTTTTCCAGGACCTCCTCCAGACCTTCCACATCCGAAATGTCAAGGCTCTGGCGGGGGAGGACTATGGGGCCCTCCAGAACCTCCTTCAGGGCGTATCCCAGTTGCCCGTGGCCTCCGGTGACGAGAATCTTCATCGGAATAGATAATACATTAAGATGAGGTAGGCCACAAGGAGAAGGAGGGAGTGGCGGCGGTCCATTTTTCCACGCCAAAGGGCCAGAAAGAGGAGAAAGAGGGTGAAACCCAGGGAGGCCGGAATGTAGATAACCATCAGGTTTCGGTTGATTGCCAGGGGTTTTATCATGGAGACACCTCCCAGGACCCCCAGGAGGTTGAAAATGTTGGAACCCACCACATTCCCCACACCTATTCCCCCCTCCCTCTTGGCGGCGGCCACCAGGGAAACGGAAATCTCCGGCAGGGAAGTTCCCAGGGCCATGGCCGTCATCCCTATGGCCAGGGTGCTTATCCCCATCCTCTGGCTTATGAGGATCCCGCTCTTTACCGTGTAATTGGCCGCCAGGGAAAGGAGGCCAATTCCACCGGCGATGAGAACCAGGGGATAGGATAGGGGTTTCGTCTCCTCCGCCTCCACCCTTTTTCTTCTGGAGGAAGCCAGGATGTAAACTGCCAGACCTGCGAAAAGGATTCCGCCCTCCCAGGGGGAGAGTTTCCTGTCCATGCCCATGGCCCAGAATAGGGCGGTCATGGCCGATAGAAACAGAAGGTCCCATATCACTTCCTTGAGCCTTCCTACCTCTTTCCTTATGAGGACTGATATTCCCAGGGCCAGACCTATGTTGGCCAGGTTGGAACCGATAACATTTCCCACGGAAATATCGGCGCTACCCTTCAAGGCCCCGAATAGGCTCACGAAGAACTCGGGCATGGATGTTCCCATGGCCACCACCGTCAGTCCTATGACCACCTTCCTTATTCCCAGTCTGTTGGCAAGGCCCACTCCCCCGGAGACCAGGAGTTCTCCCCCCGCATACAGACCCGCCAGGGAGAGGAGGAGAATCAGCCACAGGAGCAAAACGGGAAGATTTTCCATGTTTCTCTATTCTACAAATTAACCCCTTCCTTGGCCAGTTTCCGTGAAAGGAGAACCAGGAGAAGGAAGTATAGAGAATAGAGGAGCCACAGTTTAGGGCTGAGAAGATGACCCCCATGGGTTAACAGGGAATAAATAATTTTTTCCATACCCCAGGGAACCTCGTGGGGGATGTACTCCCTGTTGTAGGCGATCTCCATGAGGGTGTTGAGGAAGAAGAAGGCCCCCAGCAGGTAAAGGGAGGCCCTTTTTCCAATCCGGTGAAAGAAGTTTCCCAGGCCGAAGGACAGAAAGCCCAGGGAGCCGATGTACCTCCTCGCCCCGAAGGATGCCCCGGCCCAGAACTGCCTGACGAGGCCGTTGGCCACCGCCGCCGCGGAGAACCCTCCCAGGCCGAGGTTCCTCAGTTTTTCTCCTTCCCCCCACCTCAGAAAAAATCCCAGTAATCCCCCCAGGAGGAGGGGGTGCCACTGGAAGAGGCCGTGGAAGGGTGAGAAGAGGGAGTGGGGAAGGTAAATGGGAAGGATGGACAGGAATTTATTCCCCTGGGGCACGGTGAGAAAGGCCCCGTATACTTTTTTGAATACCAGGGCCTGGGGCAGAAGGGCCAGGAAGAGTCCCGTTCCAAGAAGGGCCGCCGAGGAGAGGAATTTCCCCGGAGTTATCTCCTTCTTGAGGAGAAGGTACACCAGGACCGCCGCCGGAAGGAGAACGAAAATGCCGTTTTGCCACCTCACCAGGGAGGCCAGCCCCACGCTGCCACCCAGGAGAAACCAATAAAGCCCCGGGGATTCGGTTCCAACCCGGCTCAGGAGGAATATGAAGAGGGACAGGGTGAAGAAGGAGGGTATGTGGGAGAGAAAGGGCTCGTGTCGCAGGTAGTAGAAAAGAGGTGAGGCCAGGAGGATTCCCTCCAGGGCCAGGAGGGAATACAGCGGAGACATCGCCTTCCGTAGGGTGAAAAAAAGCAGGAGGGTTCCCAGGAAACCCATTATCCAGTGGGCCAGGGCCACCGAGTAAAGGAGAGGGGGTTCGTATCCGGTCTTCGCCCCGGTTATAAATTTGGCCGGAAGGTAGAGGAGGGACCACAGAAGGGCAGGCCCCACGGAGAAGGGATTGGAGACCAGCCCCGTTTTCCTGAGCCTTCTATACCTGCCCCCTTCCAGGCTACCTATTCCGAATTTGCTCGCCTGGAGTCGGGTAAATTCGTTTTCAAAGTCCAGGTCTCCGTCGTAAACCATGGACCGGAGGTATGAAAAATACCCCACCCCGTCCCCCTCCACCCTGTAGGGGGCCATCCACCGGGGATGGAAAAGGGTCAAAAAGGAAAGGACTATGAAGGAGAGGGCCAGGAGGTCCTTCCTTCCAGGGAGGGAAAATTTCAAGAGGAGGGCGAGGTTCAAAAGGGCCAGGAGGGCCACCGCAGGATTTTCAATGCCCCGGATTTTCAGGGGACCCAGCCTCTCCAGGCCTGAAAGGAGTTTGAACAGAAGGAGGAAGAGCGGAGGAAAGGACAGGCCCAGGAGAAAGAATTTGCCCTTCACTAATTCACTTCTCCTGGATCACCCGGTTTTCCCTGCCGTCAAAAATCAGAATTCTGGGCTTTATCCTTTTCGCCTCTTTTTCATCCACCAGCCCGTAGGCGGCCACGATTATCCTGTCGCCGGGAGTTCCCTTCCTGGCGGCGGCTCCGTTGAGGGTGACCCTTCGGGAACCTTCCTCTTCCTCTATTATGTAGGTCTCAAGTCTTTCGCCGTTGGTGATGTTGTAAACCTGGACCTTTTCAAAGGGGTGAAGTCCTGCCCTCCGGAGCCACTCCTTGTCCAGGCCGATGCTTCCCTGGTATTCCGTGGAGGCCCCGGTTATCACCAGGTTGTGAAGTTTTGCCACGAGAAATTCCCTGAGCATTTATTCCTCCAGAAGAATGTTGTCTATCAGACGGGCTTTCCCCACGAAGGCCGCCACCGCCACCAGGGTTTTGCCCTTTATTTCCTCCACGGGCTTCAGGGTTTCGCCATCCACCACCTCCACATACTGGGCCTTTATCAGGGGGTATTTCTTCAATTCCTCCTCCACTATCTTTCTTATTTTCTCCGCGGACCTTTCACCCTTTTCGTAGGCTTCCTTTGCCTTCATGAGGGCCCGGTAAAGGGCGGTGGCCTGGGACCTTTCCTCCGGGCTGAGGTAAGTGTTTCTGGAACTCATGGCCAGGCCGTCCTTTTCCCTCACTATGGGGAGGGCCCTTATCTCCACGGGCATGTTCAGGTCCTTCACCATCCTCTTTATGATGAGATACTGCTGGTAATCCTTCTGGCCGAAATAGGCCACATGGGGACACACTATGTTGAAGAGTTTGGTAACCACCGTGGTGACTCCCCGGAAGTGACCCTTCCGGAATTTCCCGCATAGGGGCCTGCTCAGTTCCGTAACTTCCACATAGGTCTGAAAGCCTTCAGGATACATTTCCTCCACCGAAGGGATGAAGACCATATCCACCCCCTCCGCCTCCAGGAGGGAGAGGTCCCTTTCCTCGTCCCTGGGGTACTGCTGGAAGTCTTCGCCGGGGCTGAACTGGGTGGGGTTTACGAAGATGCTCACCACGCAGTAGTCGTTTTCCTGACGGCATTTTCTCACCAGGGAAAGATGGCCTTCGTGGAGGAAGCCCATGGTGGGGACGAAGCCCACGGTTTTCCCTTCCTCCCGGGCCTTCCAGGTTTTATCCCTGCACTCAGATATCCTTCTTATCACTTCCATCTTTAGCCTCCCTGAATTTTTCGTATTCCTCCGGCTTCATGGAGAAGGACTCCTCCTCCGAAGGGTAACCCCCCGAAAGAACATCCCGGGCGTAGGCCTCCACGGCCTCCTTCATGGCGGTCCCCAGGTGGGCGTATTGCCGAGCGAAACTGGGTTTTTTCCCGGGGTAAAGCCCCAGGATGTCGTGTAAAACCAGGATCTGACCGTCGCAATGGGGACCTGCGCCGATTCCTATGGTGGGGATGGAGAGGGCCTCTGTTATTTCTTTGGCCACGGCCATGGGTATGCTTTCCAGGACCACCGAGAAGGCTCCGGCTTCCTCTATTCCCCGGGCTTCCTTGAGTATTCTCAGGGCAGATTTCCACCTTTTCCCCTGGGTTTTGAACCCGAGCCTGAGGTAGTGCTGGGGCGTAAGGCCCACATGGCCCATGACGGGGATTCCCTCCTGGACCAGGGCCCTGATGGTCTCCAGCCTCGGCCCCTCCATCTTCACGGCCCCGGCCCCGGCCCTTATGAGGTGGCCGGCGGATTCCACCGCCTGCCGGGGGGTGGAGTAGGACAGGAAGGGCATGTCCGCCACCACCAGGGCGTTCCCCTTTGCCCTGGCCACCGCCCTGGTGTGATAAACCATTTCCTCCAGGGTCACTCCCAGGGTGTTTTCCTCGCCTTTGATCACCATTCCCAGGGAGTCCCCCACCAGGATTATGTCCACGCCGGCGGCCTGGGCGTAAAAGGCCGACGGGTAATCGTAGGCGGTTATAGCCACGATTTTTCTCTTCCCCTTGAGGGAAGTTATGAAGGACGGAGTGTTTCTTTCCACCTTTACCTCCTCCCCTCCCTGCCGGGTTAGGGGGAGGAAAATTATAACTCAAAAAGCCTTCTGGTAAAATATCCCCATGGAAATCAAGGTAATGAAGAAAATCCTGGAAGCCTCGGAGAAGAAGGCCGAGGAAATAAGGGAGGATTTGAGGAAAAGAGGGGTTCTCTTTCTTAACCTCATGAGTTCTCCGGGATCCGGGAAAACCACCCTCATAGAGAGGACGGTTCGGGAACTTCCCCACCTTAAGTTTGCGGTTATTGAGGGGGACATCCAGACTACCCTGGATGCCCGGAGGATGGCCAATTTGGGGGTTCAAACTTACCAGATAAACACGGGTCCCTTTGGTGGGGACTGCCATCTGGAGGCTCCCTGGATCGCCACCGCCCTTTCGGAAATGAATCTGGAGGGGGTGGACATACTCTTCGTGGAGAACATAGGGAACCTGGTGTGCCCGGCGGAGTTTGACATAGGGGCCCATTTCAATGTGGTGGTGTTGAGCGTCACCGAAGGGGAGGACAAACCCCTGAAGTATCCCCTGGCCTTCCGGGTTTCCCAACTTGCCCTGGTTTCCAAAACGGACCTCCTGCCCTACCTTGATGTTTCCCTGGAAAGGATAGTTCAGAACATAAAGGCGGTGAACCCTGCCATGGAAATCTTCCCTCTGTCGGCGAAGACCGGGGATGGATTTGACCCCTGGCTGGAGTTCCTTCAGGAGCGTAGAAAATCCCTTTCCTCTTCCCTATAATCTAACTGGTGAAGATAAAGGTTAAACCCGAGGATTTTATCGTAAGGGAGAAGTTGAAATTTGCCCCGGCCAGAAAGGGAAAATATGTCATCTACCGTATAGAGAAAAGGGGTTGGGGAACCCTGGAGTTGCTATCCCATGTGAAGTTAAAGTACCGGGTGGAGATAAAACACGCCGGCCTCAAGGACAAAAACGCCTTCACCGTTCAATACGGCACCTCCCTCCAGGATTATCCCGTCATCAAGGGCGATGGATTCCTCATACAGAAGGTGGGCTACTGGTGGGTGGAAATAGGCCCTTCGGACATAGAGGAAAACCTTTTCACCATCAGGATAAGGGATCTGGAGGATGCGGAAGCCTTGGCCCGGGCTCTGGAGGAGGCCTCCGCCGGCTTTCCCAACTACTTTGACGAGCAGAGGTTCGGTTCCAAGACCTCCGAGGGCTTAATAGGGGAGATGCTCCTGCGGGGAGAAGGGGAGAGGGCCCTTTTCCTTTACATGACCAACCTCAGGAGAGGCGACGGACCCAGGATAAGGGACCTCAAGAGGTTCGTAAGGGACCACTGGCGTCAGTGGGAAGTGCTGGAGGAGGTGGTTCCTCCCCTTTACCGGCCCGTTTTCCGCTCTCTCAGAAAGGACGGGGATTTTCTCAGGGCCTGGGGGCACTTTCCCAGAAACCTTCTTTCCATAATACTTTCGGCGGTCCAGTCCTATTACTGGAACATGCTTCTGGACCGGAACCTTAAGGAAAGAGGGGCCCATTGCTTCGTCAGAATTGCCGGCGAGAGGTTAGCCTGCGAAATTTCCCGGGATAGATTTTCCCTTCCAACCCTGGGAAACGATGAGGTTTCCCAATCTCTTTACCGCTGGATACTTGAAGAAAGGGGAATAGAAAAACTCAGGGTGAGGGAACTGGACTTCAAATTCCGCTCAAGGCCCAGGGAGGCCTTCGTTGGGGCCCGGGACCTCAAGGTTCAGGAGATGGGCGACGAACTGCACCCGGGCAAGAAATCCCTTCTGGTAAATTTCGCCCTTCCTCCGGGAAGTTACGCCACCACCTTCCTGAAGGTGGCAGAGGCCTTGAGGAAAAAAGGGGAAAATAAAAAAAGCAGGGCTACCGGGATTTGAACCCGGGTCTGATGGCTGAGAACCATCTGTCCTAGGCCCCTAGACGATAGCCCCGCTTATGGCTGGGAAGCAGGGACTCGAACCCCGATTCGCGGATCCAGAGTCCGCTGTCCTGCCAATTGGACGACTTCCCAGTCAGCAATTAATTTTACCAGTTTCTTGCGAAAAGTCAAGACTTAAAACCCGGGTAAGCCGGGGCGTTGAAAAAGGAATGAGGATGTGGTAATATAAAGAATTGAGTGGGCCAGTGGCGCAGCTGGGAGCGCACTTGACTGGCAGTCAAGGGGTCGGGGGTTCGAATCCCCTCTGGTCCACTTTATTTTTATTTTAGCCGGAGTGGCGGAACTGGCAGACGCAGGAGACTCAAAATCTCCCGGGAGCAATCCCGTGTGGGTTCGAATCCCACCTCCGGCATAATCCCTATGAAGAAAAGCAAATTTGTTTTCCTCCTGGTGGTAATCACCCTTTTTCTGTTCTCCATGATGGTCTTTCTCATCCAGCGCCGGGGGGAGGTGGTCAAGAGGGATTCCTACCTGGTCCTCCGCCTGAGCGGATTTTTGCCCGAATCCCCTCCCCAGACCTTTCCTCCCTTTACCGGGGCAAGCCTGCGGGATGTTTACAGGGCCCTGGAGAAGGCCAAGGGTGATTCCAGGATAAGGGGTCTTTACTTAAAAATAACCTTCCCTATTTTCGGCTGGGGAAAGGCGGAGGAACTCAGAAGCCTCCTTCTGGATTTCAGGAAGGCCGGCAAGAGGGTGGTGGCCTTCGTGGAAGGGGCGGACGACCTGGGCTACTACATCGCCACCTCGGCAGACAAGGTTTACACCTTCCCCGGTTCCTTCGTGGAGATAAACGGAATAGCCGCCCAGAGGCTTTACTACAGGAGGTTGTTTGATAAATGGGGGGTTTCCGTTCAGGTCTTCCACATAGGGAAGTGGAAAACCGCCTCCAATGCTTACACCGAAAGGGAAATGACCCCCTGGGAGAGGGAACAACTCATGAGGATCGGAGGGGGGATCATGAAGGAATTGGTCTCTGCCATATCTTCAAGCCGAAGGATAAAACCGGAAAGGGTCAGAGAGTTCATGGACCAGGAGGGCGGAGGAGTGGGGGTGGAATTTGAAAAATCTCCCTTTTTTGACGGTGTGTTCACCGAGGAACAGGTGGTGGAGAGGGAGTTTAAGGGCCTGGGAAGGGTGATGCTTAAAAGATATGTCCGGTCCGGAAGATCCCTTCCCGCGCCGGCGGAGGTGGCGGTGGTTTTCGCTGAGGGAGCCATAAACATCGGCAAAAGCGGCAACTCTCCCCTTCTCGGCCGGGTTATAGGCTCCGACACTCTGAGGGGTATTCTCAAAAGGCTGGAGAAGGACGGAAAGACCAGGGCGGTGGTTCTGAGGGTCAACAGTCCCGGCGGCTCTGCCCTGGCCTCGGAACTCATAGAGAATTCCGTCAGGGCCCTGGCCCACAAAAAGCCCGTGGTGGTGTCCATGTCCTCCTACGCCGCCTCCGGGGGTTATTACATTTCCGCCCCGGCCACTAAAATCCTCGCAGAAAAACTCACCCTCACCGGCTCCATAGGAATTATAGGAGGAAAACTCTCCATCGGCGGAGCCCTCAAAAAACTGGGCATAGACGAAGACCACCTTTCCTTTACCAAGACGGCCCTGGTCAACAGCCCCTACAGTCCATACGATGAGCACCAATTTGAGGTGGTCAAAAAGAGGCTGAGGGCCTTTTACCGGCTATTCCTCAAGAGGGTGGCCCAGGGCAGGGGCAAGACCGAGTCCTATGTGGACAGCATCGGCCAGGGAAGAGTTTTTCTCGGGGAGGAGGCCGTTAAACTGGGGTTGGTGGATTCGGTGGGAGGGCTGAACAGGGCCATAGAGGAGGCCTCCAGGCTGGCCAGCCTCAGATTCTACTCGGTGAAGTTTTATCCCAAAAAGAAGGGGCTGTTTGAATCCCTCATGAAGACCCTGAATCAGTGGTCTTCCCTGAGGATTTTCTTAAGCCAGGGTTTTTATTATCTCCCTCCGGCCCTCTACCTTTTTCGGTGAGTTCACAGGGCTTTATGTGACCCTTGAACACGAGCCAGTCCTCCTCCAGTGAGAAAACCGGAAGGAGAATTTTTACCCCGGCATCCAGGGCCCGCTCCAAGGTTCTGGAAAACCCGGGATCCGTCTCTTCGTTGGGCGAAAAACATCTGGTCTCTTCCCTAAAAACCAGAAAGATTACCGCCGCATCCATGCCCAGTTCCCGGGCCTTTATCAATTCCTCCAGGTGTCTTCTTCCCCTTTCCGTGGGGGCATCCGGAAAAAGGGCCACATCCCCCCGGGCCAGGGTGCACCCCTTTACCTCCACCAAGGTTTTTCTTTCTCCCTTTTTTACGAGAAAATCCAGGCGGCTTTTGCCGAACCTGTACTCTGGCATCAGGGCGTCAAAATCGCCGAAGGGTTTGAGGGTTTCAATGTACCAGGTGGAAATTTTCCGGTGGTAAGAGGAATTGGTGAAGACGGGCCTGCCTTCCACTTCTCCGGCCACCAGGTCCCAGAGGGTTTTTCTTCCCGGGGAGGCGGCCCTTTTCAGGTAAACCCTGTTGCCTTCAAAGAGAATTTCCGGGAGCCTTCCGGGATCGTGGATGTGAACCTTTACTCCGGCCTGAGTTTCCGGTTTCACCAGATCAACTATGCCCAGAAACCTGTTGGGCCTTTTGCGGAAAATTCCCTCGGCGTCCCGTGGAAGTTTCATGACCTTCACCGTTGCTCCTCCAGGTATTTAATGTAGGATTCCAATACATCCCTGGCCAGGGGAGCCGCCTCCCGGGAGCCGGTGCCGCTCCGGGGCAGGAATACGGCGAAGGCCAGGATCCTGCCCCTGTGTTTTAAATACCCCACGAACATGGAGTTGTCCCGATACAGGGAGGTTTCGGCGGTGCCGGTCTTTCCGAAGACTTCGTCCCGCCACGGCCAGCCCCCGAATGCCCTCCGGGCGGTGCCTTCGGTGACCACCCTTTTCATGGCCTCCTCTATGCGGCGGGCCACCTGCTCCGAAAACACCCTCTTTTCCTTCCGGGGAAACCCCACGGTTTTCCCCTGGAATTTTACTTCCTCCACCAGGAAGGGTCTGGGAAGGGTTCCCCCTCTGGCTATGGAGAGGGCCACCAGGGCCATCTGGAGGGCGGTGGCCCTGAGCCCCGCCTGCCCTATGGAATAATGGGCAATTTCGCTCAGTTTGTAGGCGTTTATCGGAAAAACCGATGGGGCCGAGAGGACGGCCCCCGGGATGGGGGTAAGGTCAAATCTGGAATTGAACCCCAGGGCCTCGGCGTAACCCAGCAGAGGAAACGCTTTGCGAAGGCGGTTCAGGGGAAGGATGACCTGTTCCCTTCCCTCCAGAAGCGGAGGATAGAGGTGCATGGCAATGTATGCGAAATAAACATTGTAGGAATGTGCCAGGGCGGATTCAAAATCAACCCCCGGGGGAACCCTTTCTCCGCGGAAATTCCTCAGGTCAAAATTTATGCGCCTTCCCGTAAGGAGGGCTTTTCCCTTAAGGTTTTCTGAGCCAGGGCCAGTGAAGGGGAAATTCCGTAAAAGTCTTTTCACGGTGGGGGATTTTGAGGAAAGGAAGGCCACGGAGTCCACCAGTTTGAAGGTGGAGCCTACATTGTAGGTTTCACCCCATCCCCGGTTGAGCCCGTCGGGGGGATAACTGGCGGAGGCCAGAACCGCTCCGTTTTCGTCCAGAATCACCACGGCCCCTTCGTAAAAGGGATTTTTAACCTTCCAGAGGAGATACCTTTTTTCCTCCAGGAGGGACTCCAGCCTCAGGATTTCTTCGGCACCTTTTCTTTCTCCGGTTTTTTCGTAAATTTTCTTCAGGCGGGATAACCTTCTCTTCAGAGAGGAAATCTCTGCCCGAAGGGCCGAGGTATTTCTCTCCTCCCTTTCCCTTATGCGCAGGAGTCGGTCCTTGAGCAGGGAGTAGGAGATTTCCTGAAGGTCCCTTCGCACGGTTAGTTTAACCCTTCCCTTGAGGGTGTGGCTTATGTAGGGGAGCAGGCAGTTGAGGGCTTCACCCCTCTCCTCCGTTCCCACCAGGAAAATTTCGCCTCCCCGGGAAAGGGTTTCCCCTTCCTGGTATTTCTCTCCTCCCCAGAAGAGTTGGCCGCCCTTCCACTGGAGGAGGTTGTCTCCGCCGGCGGAGATTTGCCGTGGGGAGTTAAGAACCCACAACTCCCCTCCCTTCAGAATTACCACATCCCCCAGGGCGAAGTTTCCCCGGATTTTTCTCAGGGTGTAAAAGGGAGTTTTTGTTTCCTTCAAGGGAATCTGGACCACATCGTGGTCTATCCTTATCCTCACGGGCGTGGAGGGTTCCACCAGCAGGTAGGTGGGGAGTCCCACGGCCGTTCCCCTGTATTTCCCCCGCAGGACGGATAGGATGGGGACCGAAGGGCGGAATCTCAGGTGAAGGGTCGGAGGGGCAACACCCACCCCGGCCCTCCCCGGAGCCGTGATTTTAAGTTTCAGGTCCCTGGAAACCCTGATCTTTCCGTCCGGTTTTCCCATGCCCTTTATTTTCAACCGGAGGGCCAGAAGATTTCGTCCAGGGGAAAGGTCTGCCTTTCCCTTTCCTGCGACCCTGCCGTTGAGGAAGAGAAACCCCCGGGGAGGAGGGGAGATCTCTATGGCCCGGGGTCCCTGGACCACCGCCTTGAAGTAAACCGTTCGCTCCCCCGGAAAGTGGGGATCCCACGGGGGACCGCAGGTCCACTTTCCCCTTTTCTCCGCCCTCGTCCATCCCCGGAGGGAGGAGGAAAACTTCCAGTTTTCCCCGGCGGTGGCGGAGTAAAACCATTGGAATTGGGAAAGGGAACCGGCCTTCCAGCAGGGCATTCGGGAGAAAATCCCCTCATTTCCTATGCTGGAGTTGAGTTTGTTTATTTCCCCTTTGAAGTATTTCCAGTCTCCGGTTCTTTCCCCCACCCTTTTGAGAGGCCCCTTGGCCACGGCCCTGTAGAACCCGTTTTTAAGCGAATAATATCCTCCTTCAAGGAAGAGGTAGAGGAAGACTTCCCGCTGGGGGGTGTAGTAATAGGGGGGGAGCACGGGAAGCGTGGCGGAAGCAGGGTAAAAGGAATTGAAGCCGTTCCTCAGGGGCAGGGTAAGGGAGTTTTTGAGGAAGGCCCTCCGGGGTTCCACCGACTCCTCCACCTCCACCACCAGGTTTTTCCTCTCCACCCTGAAGATTCTGGTGGTTTTTCCCACCTTCCTGGGGAGGCTGGCCCGAAAGATGGCGATTTCTATCCGGACTCCTGGGTCTGGAAGATAAAGGACTTCCCCGGCCTTCAGAGGATAATAGTTTCCCGGCTTCACGGGTTTTCTTGAGCACCCTTGAAGGATGTATCCCCGCTGGCAGGAGCGAATCTCCACCCGTTTCCCCCTTTTCCTCACCTCAAAGGCTGTTCCGCCGCAGCGCTTCCACCCTTCTATTCTCAGGGGAGTTTTTCCGCCGGCCCCGGCCGCAAAATAAGCGGGAAGGGACGCCAGGGGCCTTTCAAGGACCTTCCTGAAGCGGTGGGGCAGGGTGGAAAGGCACATGCACCTCTCCCCCACGGCCAGGCAGTCCTGGTCCTTCAATCTTTTCCCCTGGAGGAGAATTTCCCTGCCCTTCCAAGCGGCGATTTTTTCCCGGGGCTCGGGAACGAAATAGGGCCTTTCCCGGGCCCTCATCTGAAGGTAGGCCCTGATCCCAAAGGCGGCCATCCCCGCCAGGGAAAACAGGAGGAATATGGTCAGGAATTTCTTAACCACTTCCTTCCTCCAGGAGGTAAAGGTTCAAAAGGAAAAAGGGGAGAACGAAGAGTATGAGGTCAGAGTTGGCCTTGGAAAGGAATGGGAGGGGCTGGCCCATCACCGGAAGAAGACCGGTGAGAATCAGGAAGGGAAGCAGGACCTGGGAGAAGAACACCAGAAGAGAAAAGAAGAGAACATAAAAATTCCACCTTCCACCGTAGGTTCTGGTTCTGGAGCGGAAGAAAAGCCTTGCCGGCAGGGAAAAACAGGTTAAAAGCAGAAGGCCGGCGGCGGCCAATCCGAAGTTGGCCACGAAGAGGGCCAGGGGGAAGTCAAAGAGGAGAAGGGGTACCGAGTGGGAGTTGATGAAACCCTGGGGGAAGTTGCCCCAGAATCCCCCGGAGCGAAAAAGCCAGAAGGCCCTTATGAACTGCTCAGAAGATCTGGAAAAAAGCCCCGGGTGAAGCCATGACTTCAGGCGAAGGGCAACATCGGCGGGAATGAAGAACCGGAGGGAGAGGTAGATGCCCAGTCCGGCGGCGGAGAGGAAGGCCAGGGCCATGGGTATTTTTTTCCGCAGGGGTTTGTTGACTAAGATGAAATGGGCCAGAATGGCCGGGAAGAACACCGCCAGGGGTGAAAAGTCCCCCAGGGTGAAGATAAGCAGGAGGAAGGGTAGGAAGATGAGGGCGTAGGGTAGGACCATGGGATATGCGAATTTGTTTTCCTGGGCCCGGAAAAGCCAGTCCGCCAGATACACCGCCAGGAAAATTTTTCCAGCCTCAAAAAACTGAAGGGAGAGGCCGGAACTCCTTATCCCGGTTTCGGACCCCATGAGGAATTGCAGGGCTATGAGGACCAGGGAGAGGAGGAACAGAAAGTCAACCCAGAGAACTTCCCCGGCCAGGGGTTTGCTGAGGACTTCAAATAAATTCACCCCTGCTCCCCTTTCCAGTTTAAGCGCAGAGGAAATCTCCCCCGGTGAAAGTCCTTCCCTTAAAAGTTCCAGGGCCCTTCTGGTTTTGGGAAGGAACCCTGGAGAAAGAACGAGGAAGAAAAGGCCCGCCGGCAGGACCCCCATTTTTATGTGGGACGATGATATGAAGGAGAAGGAGGGGTCAAAGAGGGCGGCGGTTTTCACGAAGATGGCCCCCAGGGTGAGGAGGAAGTAAAAAGCGGTGCTCACGATGAAATCCGTGCCCAGGGCCAGGGATAGGAAGTAAAAAACCCCCAGAATGATGAAGGGCAGGGAAAATTTGAAGACCTTTACCCTTCCTGGAGACAGGAGGAGGGAGGAGTTTTCGCCCTTCAACTTCACCCGATGGCCTTCCCAGGTGACCGGGGAAAATCCCCGGGGGAAGGGGAGGTAAAGGATGTTCTCCCTTTCTATCTTCACCGGGGCGTACACTATTCTTTTAAATTTTCTCCGGAACCCCTCAGTTCCCAGGGGCTTCACGGTTATTTTGTGGGGAGCGGTCCTTAGAAGATATGGGGTTTTTCCCAGGACCATCCGGTGGGTTCCGTAGGGAAAACTTTTCTTAAAGTGGACGGGGCGATGGCCGTCCTTTATTTCCACTCCCAGTCTGCCGGGAAAAATCAGGGGCAGAGCGAAGAACATGATCAGGAGAAAGAGGCTCCTTCTCCTTTCCCGGAGGGCAGCCAGGACCACCACGGGTAGAGCCGCAAGGATGAGGTGGGGCAGGAAGGCTCCGGCCAGCCCCAGGAAAATTCCCAGGGCCGTCAGGTAAAATCCCCTGAAGAGAAAAAACAGCCCGGTGAAGGAAAGCAATATGGCCAGGAGGAGTTCCCAGAACAGCAGGTTTATGCCCAGGAGGGAGGGCGGAATGTAAGTCAATATCCAGGTAAATTTCCCCCTTTTCACCCTCAGGCGTGAATTAAGGAGGAACCTGTGGGTGAACTTCTCCCCCAGTTGCAGACTCACCTCCGGGGAAAAGGGCAGAGGAAGTTTGGTCCCCAGGAAGACCAGGTTTTCCCCGGCGGCCCTCAGGGATTCTCCCCCCTTTAACCTGACCTGGTCCAGGGAGAGTCCGTCCACCTCCACCCTCCTCTTTTCGCTGAGGTTTTTCGTGGAAAAACAGTCCTTTCCCAGGAGGATTTCCAGGTGGGGGTCGTCGCTTTTCCTGTTGAAAATCAGAAGATGGGAGCGGGGACCGTTCCCCACCAGAACTCTCTTTAATTTTTCCACGGCGTATTCCTCTACCCTGGCGGGAAAGGCCCGGTGGAAGGTCCCCACGGCGGCGGCGATGACCACGGCCAGGGAAAGAACCATGAGAATCACCGCCAAGGACCTGAGAGGCCGGAAAAACACCGAGGCCAGGAGGACCAGGGCGAAGGTGAACCACAGGCTCAGGAAGATGGGGAGCAGGACCCTTTCCATCACTCCCCCGGAACCTTAAACACGGAATTGCCCACCAGAACCAGGTCTTCCGGTTGAAGTCTCAGGAAGGCTGGGACCTTCCCTCCGGAGGAGAGGAGTTCCAGGATGTGGGAAAGGGAGTTTTCCCGCAGGGAGAGCCGTTTGATTTTTCGGTAAACTTCCTGGCCGAAGTGTGGGATCTGGATAAGTCTTTCCCCTCTGAATACATAAACCTTGAAGTGGGCGGAGATGTTTATTACATAAAGGTCCCCATCCTCCCTCAGAAATACTGCGTGGAAGCGGGAGGAATGGATGGTTCTGAAGTCCCGGGAGGCGGCGGAGGGGAGGCGTATGTGGCAGGAAGGGTCCCTTCCCACCATGGCGAGGTTTTCCTCCAGGTATAAGGGTCTGGGCCGGGGTAACTCTATTTCAAAGAGAAAATACCGGTTGCCTGTTCCCCATAGTTTTTCGGATAATTTAACAGTTCCTGCCCTGTAGGTGAAATCTCCCACCGGAAATTCCCGGTGAAAACTCCGGTAGTGGGGGATGCGGAAGTCCTTTATTTCTACGCTGGATGAGTCCACCTTCACCCCCAGACAGGTCAGGAGTTTTTCGTCAAAGACCTCCCCCTGGGGACCCACGAAGGCCTGATACTCCCGGAGGGGACCTGTGGGTTTGGGGAGGAGGATGTATTGAAGGCTCAGGTCTTCGCTCCTGGCGGTTAAATCTTCGTAAATGGAGACCTCCTCTGGAAGGTCTATCCCCGGGGATTCTGCCAGGGGCCTGTGGAGCCGAAAATCTAAGGAAACCTCCAGGGAGAAGTCCTCCCTGCTGAAGGCCACCCTGTAGGTGGTTCCTTCCTTCAGGTCTTCCCTTTCCACCGCCACGGTGATCCCGTTAACCAGGGCGGTGAACCCGTTTCCCTTGCCCTGGATGTTGGATAGTTTAACCTTGTCTTCCTTTATGGAGAATATAAGGGGAATCTTCAGCCTCCCTATCCCCGTGGAGGGGATCCAGAGGTTGTAAAACCACTCCTCTCCCACCACGAAGAAACTCTGGCCCAGGTACAACTTCCCTTCCAGAACCCTTCCTTCCACCTCCCCCCGAACCTCTCCCACGGTTTCAGTCCCTTCCCTGTAGAGGAAGGGGCCCGCTATCATAACGAATTCCCCCGGCAGGAAGTCGTAGGTGGACTCCACGGAGATGCCCCGGGCGGAAAACACGCTCAGGAGGGTGGCTTCGCTCAGCACGGTTACCGAATGCCTGTTGGTGTTTATCTCCCTGCCCAGTTTTTCGCCTATTTCCCTCACCTGGCGGGCTATTTCTTCCCTTATGTAATCCTCCATCGCCCCCCATTTTTCGTAGTCCTCCTGCTTCATTATCAGGATAAACCCCAGGGAGTTGAAGCCGTATCTTAAAAACTCCCTTTTCAGGTAAGAGTAAAAGGTTCCGGCCCTTCCTGCATAAAGGGCCTCGTCGGGAAAATTCTCCCCTATGGTGAAGTTCTGGGGAACCCTGAAGGGCGTGCCGCTCTCCAGAGGAAAGTCAAGGTCCTTTCTGGCTTCTCTGGAGAAAAACATAGGGAAATTATAACATCGCCCCCTTTTGCCAACCAGGCGGAGTTGATTGGGATCCTGGTAAAATATTCCCGTGAGAATAGCAGGAGCAACCTGGGGCCATCCCCTCTCCTCCGCAGTTCTTCTGGAAAATGGGAGGGTAACAAGGGCGGCGGCGGAGGAGAGGTTTTCCGGCCGAAAGAGGGATTCGTCCTTCCCACGGAGGGCCCTTGACTTCGCCAGGGAGGGCGGCGTGGACCTTTACGCCGTGGCCGGCGAGGGGAGGATTGAGGGGGTGGGACGGGAAAATCAGAGAAATTATCCCCTCCTTGATTCCATGGCGGCGGCCGCCTTCTTCTCCTCCCCCTTTCAAACAGCCGGGGTGCTGGTGGTGGATTACAAATTCACCGCCATCTTTAAGGCGGAGGGAACACGCTTGGATCTTGTGGAAAGGTGGGATTTCCCCAACTCCCTGGGGCTTTTCTGTGCGGCTGTAACCCAGTACCTCGGCTACACCCCCGGCGAAGGGGATTACAAGGTCATGGGGTTGGCGGGGTACGGAAGGCCGGATCGCCTGGGGGAACTGGGGAAACTTCTGGAAATTTCTTCGGAGGGTTATCAATTGAACCTGGAGTTTTTCAGCCCCGGGGAAGACAGGCTTTTTTCCGAAAAAATCCTCTCCCTTCTGGGGGATCCTCCCCGGGGACCGGTGGAAAGGCCGGTGCCCCGTTTTGCGGACCTTGCCCACTCCGCCCAGAGGCTTTTTGAAGAAGCCCTTCTCAAACTGGCTTCCAGGGCCGTGGAGGCTTCCTCCAGCAGGAACCTGGTTTTGGCCGGGTCCCAGGCCCTCAACGGAGCCGCCAATTACCGCCTGGTGAAGGACTTGGGGGTGCAACTCTACATCCAGCCGGAGGCCGGAGGTGGGGGGGCGTCCCTGGGGGCGGCATACCTGGCCTGGATGGAGAAGGGGGGGCGCAGACCCGCTCCGCTTCTAAACCCTTTTCTGGGAAGGGATTACTCCCGGCAGGTGGGCGATTTTCTCCGCAAAAACGGCATAAGGGCCCGGGAAATGGAGGAGGAAGACCTGGCGGAGGAGGTGGTGGATGCCCTCCTGGAGGGGAAGGTGGTGGGGTGGTTTCGGGGAAGGTTTGAGTGGGGACCCAGGGCCCTGGGAGCCCGCTCCATCCTGGCGGATCCCCGGCGGGAGGAGATGAAGGATGTGGTTAACCTGAAAATAAAGAGGAGGGAGCCCTTCAGGCCCTTTGCTCCCACGGTGCTGGAGGAAAGAGCGGAGGAGTTCTTTGAGATTCCGGAAGGAGGGGCCTACCCCCTTCGCTTCATGCAGATGGTGGTGCCGGTAAAGTCCAATCTTATCCCCGCCGCCACCCATGTGGATGGAACGGCCAGACCTCAAATTTTATCCAGGGATTTTCACCCGGATTTTTATCGCGTGGTGGAAAGGTTCGGCTTTGCCAGCGGTGTTCCAGTGCTGCTGAACACCTCCTTCAACCTCAAGGGTAAGCCCATCGTGGCCAGCCCTCAGCAGGCCCTTTCCACCTTCTTAGAGACGGAGATGGAAGTCCTGGTTCTTGAGAACTTCCTGGTGAGAAAGGGCAGGGGGCGGTTTCCCGCCCCCCGAAAAGGCAATGGCAGGGCGGATTAGTCTATTACCTTTATGAAGCCTTCCTTCATGAGGAACTGGACTTCGTCCCGGGCCCTTTTTATTTTCTCTTCGGCCTCCCTGTAGAGTTCTTCCCTGGAAATCTCCCTGCGGGCTACCCCCTGTTCAATGGCCTTCATTCCCACGGCCACCGCCTCCCTGGGGAAAACTTCCCATTCGTCCATGGTAGGGATTATGTAATCCTCCCGCAGTCCCTTGTCCTCGGCCACCCTGGCCAGTTCCCTGGCGGCGGCGATGCACATCTCGTCGGTGATGGTTTTAGCCCTTACATCCAGGGCTCCCCTGAAGATTCCCGGGAATCCCAAGGAGTTGTTGACCTGATTGGGGAAGTCTGAGCGGCCTGTGGCCACCACCGCTGCCCCGGCCTCCTTGGCTTCCCAGGGCCACATTTCGGGTATGGGGTTGGCTTCCAGGAAAACGATGGGATCCCTGGCCATTTTCTTTATCCACTCCGGCTTTATGGTTCCGGGTCCTGGCTTGGATGCGGCGATGAGAACATCGGCTCCTTCCAAGGCCTCGGGAATTCCCCCCCTTCTTTTTTCCGGGTTGGTGTTCATGGCGATGCACCACTTCTGGTGGTAGTGGAGTTCCAGTTCCTTCATGTCCTCCCGGTCCCTTCGGAGGATTCCCTTGGAATCCACCATGATTATGTTTTCCGGCCTCGCTCCGGCCTTCATTATTATCCTGGCCCCGGCGATGTTGGCCGCTCCGGCCCCCACGAAGACTATCCTCACTTCGCTGAGTTTTTTGCCCACTATTTTCAGGGCGTTGAGCAGGCCCGCCAGGGTGACGGCGGCGGTTCCCTGCTGGTCGTCGTGCCACACCGGTATGTTCATTTCCTTTCTCAGGGTATCCAGGATGTAGAAGCACTGGGGCTGGGCTATGTCCTCCAGATTTATCCCGCCGAAGGTGGGCTCTAAGATCTTCACGGTCCGTATGAATTCGTGGGGATCCTTGGTCCTCAGCATCACCGGAAAGGCGTCCACCCCCCCAAGGTATTTGAACAGGAGGGCTTTGCCTTCCATCACCGGAAGCCCTGCCTCGGGTCCTATGTCCCCCAGGCCCAGAACCCTGGTCCCGTTGGAAATAACCGCCACAAAATTTCCCTTGTTGGTGTGTTCAAAGACCTTTTCCGGGTTTTTGTGGATGTCCTTACACGGCTCCGCCACGCCCGGGGTGTACCAGATGGCGAAGTCGTCAAAATCCCTTATTCTGCACTTGGGAACCACCTCAATCTTTCCCCGGTAGAAGGGATGAAGCCTCATGGCATCCTCTCCCGGCTTTTTGGCTCTGGCCAGGAGTTCTTCCACCGATAGTTTCTTTGACATAACTGCCTCCTTATTATTATTTACGCAGATATTTTATTAATAAAGGAAATGATGTGTCAATATAATCCTTCCTGGAAATTTTGACCTATTTCCAAAAATGGAATAAAATTTACCCTTAATCCAGAATTACGGAGGAATGAAAAATGGGCTTTCGCATCCTGGCCATAAATCCTGGTAGCACCTCCACCAAAATAGCCTATTTTGAGGACGAAAAGCAAATTTTCAAGGAGAGTCTTTACCACCCCAGAGAGGAGTTGGAAAAATACGAGAGAATCGTTGACCAGTACGAGTTCCGCCTCAAGGTAATTTTGAAATTTCTGGAGGATAAGGAAATAACCCAACTTGACGCCGTGGTGGGAAGGGGAGGGCTCTTGAAGCCCATCCCCGGAGGCACTTACCGGGTAAACGAAGCCATGCTTCGGGACTTGAGAATCGGGGTTCAGGGGGAGCACGCCTCCAATCTGGGCGGAATTTTGGCCTACGAGATCGCCAAAAAATACGGTGCGGAGGCCTTCATAGTGGACCCGGTGGTGGTGGACGAGATGGAACCCATAGCCAAGATTTCCGGACTTCCTGAGATAGAGCGGCGGTCCATTTTCCACGCCCTCAATCAGAAGGCGGTGGCCCGTCTTGCCGCCAGGGACCTGGGGAAAACCTACGAAGAGGTTAACCTCATCGTGGTTCACCTGGGCGGGGGAATTTCGGTGGGGGTCCACCGCCGGGGAAGGGTGGTGGATGTGAACAACGCCCTCAACGGGGACGGTCCCTTCGCCCCGGAAAGGGCCGGAGGTCTCCCTGTGTGGGATGCCATGAAACTGGCCCTTTCGGGGAAGTATAGCGAAGCGGAACTCAAGAAAAAACTGGCGGGGAAGGGGGGTGTGGTGGCCTACCTGGGGACCAACAACATGAAGGAGGTGGAGGAGAGGGTGAAGTCCGGGGACGGAAGGGCCCGACTCATATTTGAGGCCATGGCTTATCAGGTGGCCAAGGAGGTAGGAGCCGACGCCACGGTTCTCAAGGGGAAGGTGGACGCCGTAGTCCTCACCGGGGGCCTTGCCTACTCCGACCTCTTCGTCTCCTGGGTGAAGGAGAGGATTTCCTTCATAGCCCCGGTTATGGTCTATCCCGGAGAAGATGAAATGAGAGCCCTGGCATGCGGGGCCCTGAGGGTGCTCCGTGGAGAGGAACAGGCAAAAGAATATTCGTGAATACAAGGAGGATTGATATGGTAGTGAGAAAACTGGAGGACCTGGAGGAACTGGTCAGAGGAAGGGAAAAGAAAACCCTTGCCGTTGCCCGGGGACAGGACCCCAACACCATAGAGGCGGTGGCAAGGGCGGTTCAGGAGGGATTGGTAAACGCCATAATGGTGGGCGAGCGGGAAAAGATAGAGTCCCTGGCCCGGGAGAAGGGCATTGACCCTTCCATCTTTGAGTATGTGGAGGAAAAGGACGAGGCGACCTGCGCCAAAAAGGCCGTCCAACTGGTTCACGACGGCCGGGCCCACATGGTCATGAAGGGGTTGGTAAGCACCATTTACTACATGAAGGCCATCCTGGACAAGCAGAACGGCCTTCTTCCGCCGGGGAAGGTTCTCTCCCATGTTACCCTGGTGGAAGTCCCCACCTACCACAAACTTCTCATCATGTCCGATGTGGCGGTGATTCCCCATCCCACCCTGGAGCAGAAAATAGCCATGCTCAAGTACTGCATTGATGTGGCCCACAAGATAGGGATTGAAAAGCCCAAGGCGGCCATAATAGCCGCCAACGAGAAGGTTTCCGATAAGGTTCCCGCCACGGTGGACGCCGCCATAATCTCCGTCATGGCCAAGAGGGGGCAGATAAAGGGTGCCATAGTGGACGGTCCCCTGGCCATTGACATAGCCTACTCCAAGGAATCCGCCCGGATAAAAGGGGTTGACTCCCCGGTGGCTGGGGATGCGGACATCCTGATTTTCCACGACATTGAAGCGGGAAATGCCGTCTTTAAAACCATAACCTACCTTGCCCACGGTAAAATTGCCGCCGTAGTGGCAGGGGCCAAGGCTCCGGCCATCCTGACCTCCCGCTCCGACGACGACGATTCCAAGTTCTATTCTATCCTGATGGCCGCCATCATGGCGTAAGGAGGAACGATGAAGAAAGCCATTTTGTCTGGAAACGAAGCCATAGCCCGGGGATTCTGGGAAGGGGGAGGGCATTTCGCCAACGCCTATCCCGGGACTCCCTCCACCGAGATTCTTGAAAGCATGGTCCAGTATCCGGAAATAAGGGCCCAGTGGGCGGTGAACGAAAAAACCTCCCTGGAGATCGCCCTGGGGGCCTCCTTTGCCGGTGCCCGCTCCTTAGTGGCCATGAAGCATGTGGGCCTCAATGTGGCGGCGGACCCCTTCTTCTCCGCCAGTTACATCGGGGCCACGGGCGGACTTCTGGTGGTGACCTGCGACGACCCCGGGATGCACAGTTCCCAAAACGAGCAGGACAACCGCTGGTATGCCCTTCACGCCAAGGTTCCCATGTTTGAACCCACCGACTCCCACGAGGCCAAGGAATTGACCAGGCAGGCCCTTTCCCTCAGCGAAAAATTTGACACCCCCTGGCTTATCCGCTCCACCACCAGGATTTCCCACTCCCTCTCCATCGTGGAACTGGGGGAAAGGGAGGAGGTGGAGATAAAGGGCTACGAGCCGGATTTTGAAAAAAGAAATCTCCTTCCGGTAAACGCCAGAAAGCGCCACGAGGTGGTGGAGGAGAGAACCCTGAAACTCAGGGAGTTCGCCGAGAACTTCTGGGGAAACCGCATAGAGGAAGGGGATCCCTCCATTGGAATAGTGGCCAACGGAATTTCCTATCAGCACGCCAAGGAGGTCTTTCCAGAGGCCACCTTCCTCAAACTCCTGATGACCTGGCCCCTTCCCGACGAACTCATAAGGGAATTCGCCTCTAAGGTGAAAAAGATATTCGTGGTGGAGGAAGGGGACCCCTACCTGGAAACCTACCTCAGGGCCATGAACCTGGGGGTTGAGATTATCGGCAAGGAGAAAATCCCCATGACCGGGGAACTTAACCCCACCATAGTCCGGGAGGCCCTCACCGGCGAGAAGCCCTCCTATTTTGAAATTCCCAAAATTCCCCACAGGCCACCGGCCCTCTGCCCAGGCTGTCCCCACACCCCGGTCTTCTACATACTCAAGAGGCTAAAGGCCAATGTCACGGGGGACATTGGGTGCTACACCTTAGGAGCACTCCCTCCACTTTCGGCCATGGACACCTGCGTGGAAATGGGGGGAAGCGTGGGCAACGCCTATGGAATAGAAATAGCCGAGGCCATGCGCGGCCTTGACCCCAGGAAGAAAAAATTGGTGGCGGTAATCGGAGACTCCACCTTCTACCACTCCGGAGTTACCCCCCTCATAGACCTTTTCTACAACAACGGAATAACCACGGTGATAATCCTTGATAACTCCATAACCGCCATGACCGGACACCAGGAAAACCCGGGCTCCGGCGTGACCCTCAAGGGAGTTCCCGGAAGAAGGGTGGACCTGGAAAAACTGGTGCGGGGAATTGGGGTGGAGCATGTCTACACCGTGGACAGTTTTGACATGAAGACCCTGAAGGAGGTCATAAACAGAGAAATACACAGGAACGAGCCTTCGGTGATAATCGCCAAGCGGCCCTGCGTCCTTCTTCCCCAGATGAAGAAGCGCAAGTACACCTACGCCATCGCCGACCCTGAAAAGTGCACCTCCTGCACCCTTTGCTGGAAACTGGGCTGTCCCGCCATTTCCGTAACCAAGGATAAAAAGACCTGGATCAACCCTGACCTCTGCGTTGGATGCGAGGTCTGTATAGATGTTTGTCCCGTGGACGCCATTTACCTGGCCGATCCCAATGCGGACAACGCAAGAAAAGCAGGAGAGGAGGTATTAGGATGGGTAAAGAAACAAGAACAGTGATAGTGGCGGGGGTTGGAGGGCAGGGAATCCTGCTGGCGTCCAACCTTCTGTCCGAGGCTGCCATGGAGGCAGGCTACGATGTAAAGAAATCCGAAATACACGGAATGAGCCAGAGGGGAGGGGATGTCATTTCCACGGTGAGGTTCGGGGAGAAGGTTTATTCCCCCATAGTGGGGCTTGCCGGCGCCGATGTTATCTTAGCCTTTGAAAAATTAGAGGCCATGAGGAACCTTCCCTATCTCAAAAAGGACGGCACCGTCATCGTCAACGACTACAGAATAGACCCCCTTCCCGTGGCCTCCGGCTACATGGACTATCCCGAGGGCATCATAGAATACCTCAGGGAGAGGGTTAAGACCATCTCCCTGGATGCACGGCAGTTGGCTGAAAAGGCGGGCAACATAAAGACCATGAATGTGGTCATGCTGGGGGTCCTTTCCAAGAGTTTGGACATCCCCGAGGAGATATGGCTCCGGGTGATAGAAAGGAGGGTTCCCAAAAAGGCCATAGAGGCCAACAAAGTGGCCTTCAGGCTTGGGAGGGAGGTTGCGGAAAATGCTGAACTTTGAGGCTATAAGAAAGAGGGCCGGGGAAAAGGGCCCGGTGCCCGTGGCAATCCCCTGGGCCATGGACAAAACAGCGGTTCTTGCCGCATACAAAGCGGAAAGGCTGGGGATAGCCTACCCATTCCTCATCGGAGAGAGAAGCAAAATAGAGGAACTCCTCAGAGAATACGCCCCGGATATGGAAGCGGAGATAGTGGAGGCCGCAAGTTTAGAGGAGGCAGCAGCCAAGGCAGTTTCCTTAGCCCGCGAAGGAAAAGTTAAAGTTCTCCTTAAAGGCGCCTTAAGGACCGACCAATTCCTCCGCCCTGCCTTAGATAGGGAAAAGGGCCTGCGGACAGACCGCCTCCTTTCCGATGTGTTTTTCACCGAGGACCCGCTTCACAACAGGGAGCGCCTTATAGGAATGAGCGACGGTGGGGTAAACATCGCCCCTGACTTAAACGCAAAAATTCAAATTGTAAAAAACGCCATAGAGGCCTTCCACAAACTTGGAGTAGCAAAGCCCAAGGTGGCCCTCCTTGCCGCCGTGGAGGTTGTAAACGAGAAAATGCCAGCCACCGTTGACGCAGCGGAGATAAGGAAAATGTGGGAGAAAGGCGAATTTCCCGAAAGCATAATAGAAGGCCCCATGGCCCTTGATATAGCAGTAAGCCGCGCCGCCGCAGAGAAGAAAAAATTTAAGTCCGAAATTGCCGGAGATGTGGATATATTCATAGTCCCCAACATAGAGGCAGGAAACATCTTCGGAAAATCCTTCACCTACTACATGCACCTTCCCGTGGGCCACATAATCATGGGCGCCAGAGTTCCCCTTCTTATCCCCTCCCGCACCGAATCCGACGAGGACAAGCTGAATTCCATCGCTTTGGGGTGTTTAGTGGGAGCGTAGAGACTCACCCTATCAGCCCTAACTTGGTGGTATTGATTTGGTAAGTCCAAGTTGCTAATATAACTCTATGAGGCTGGAGAAGAGCTTAAAGCAAAAGGAAATGATTTACAACTGCACTCAAGATGGGATTCTATCTGAGTCGTTCGGTAATCCCCTTAAATTAGCGTTATATCCGAACAGTTTGGATATGAATGAGTTAGGCGTAATCGGTCGGTGTGGCTTGGAAAAAAGATTATTAAATAATATCTCAAGAGTCGTAAAATTATGAGAAAACCATGGTCAATTTCAACAACTGTTAGAAATCCTGAAAGACTAAGGGGCTTTCTAAAAGTTTTAAAACAGCTTGAAGGTGAAGATTTTATAAAGGAAAATCAGATCAAATATCAAATCCTTTTGATTAAAGAGAGGCTTTATAAACCAAATAATATTCCCCAGAAATATCAAAAATATTATGATGATCCTACTCTTGAGATTCCTTTTTCAGTAGCGAAAAATATTTTTGAATATCAAAACTACAAAGATCCTCCTATGAGAGGCCGACAATCAGTAAATCCTTTGAATAAGTTGGGTTTTGCTATTGCAAGAGAAGGATATGGTCCGATTAAAATCACAAAGTTAGGTAATTTATTTTTGAAAGGAGATTACGATATTGGTTTTATTTTCTTCAAGAGCTTATTGAAACTTCAATTTCCCAATCCATGGAGTAAGGATTTTTCAGAGAAACAGGGATTCGACATTGTACCATTTATTGCAACACTTAGATTAATAAAGGATTTGAATAAAAAAAGTAAAATTAAAGGTTTAAGTAGAGATGAGTTCTGTTTATTCATTCCAACTTTAATAAATGCTGAATATATCGATGAACAGATAAGGAAAATTTTATTATATAGAAAAATCAGCGGTAAAGTGAATAAAAGAAAATTTATTATAAAATTTGCAGAAGAATTCTATGAAACATCCGAGATACCAGAAAAGAAAATAAATAATCTCTTTGATTACGGTGATAATACAATGAGATATTTTAGGCTTACAAGATATTTTAGAATAGAAACAGACCCGTTAGGCTATCATTGGAGAATTGATTTGGAACCCTCAAGAATGATTGAAATAGAACAACTACTGTCTATATATGATGGAACTGCGTTTAAATTTAAGGACATTTCTGAGTATTTAAGTTATATTTCAGATATAACTAAACCGACTTTACCATGGGAAAAAATAGAGAATCTAAAAAATATAGCCTTAAACATTCGTAAATTATTTATTGAAACATTAGAAAAAGAAAAAGTCACAATATCAGAAGCAGAAATGAAAATTCTAAATATTGACATAAACGCCCTTGATAAGACATCTCTGGAGAAATATATCTCAAATTTGAGAGAATTAAATAAAAAATTAAAACTTTATATAAAGAAAAAGCAATTGCTTGGAAATATAGATAAGATTAAGGAAATAATAGAAATACTGGAAAATCAGAGATTATTAAGAAAAATTGAGCCAGAAACTTTTGAAAGAATACTTGCCGAAGCTCTAAAGATAATCAACGACGAACTTTTAATAAAACCGAACTATCCTATGGATGATGAAGGGGAACCCCTAACTCATGCACCTGGAAACAAACCTGATATAGAATGTTATTATGAAACTTTTAAAGCAATATGCGAAGTTACCCTTAATACTTCGAGTCTTCAATGGGTACAAGAAGGACAACCTGTTATGAGACATTTAAGAGACTTTGAAAGAATTAATGGTTTTGATGAGAATATTTATTGCATATTCGTAGCTCCAAAGGTACACAGAGATACATATTCTCAATTTTGGTTTTCAGTAAAATATGAGTATGATGGAAGACCTCAAAAGATAATCCCACTCACTGCCAAACAATTTGCACTACTTCTTAAAAAATTGTTGAGATATATTGAAAATGGGAAAAAGTTTACACACCATGAATTGTATAAGTTATACGATTTATTGGTAAAAGAAACTACAACGATTGGTAGTTTTTCTGAATGGGCTAAAAGAATAAATAAAGTTTTGGAGTTATGGGTGGAGGAAAAAATATGAAAATCAATCATATTTATAAAGGTGATTGCATCAAAGTAATGAAAAAGCATATTCCAAACGAGAGTGTAGACCTAATTTACGCAGATCCTCCATATAATCTATCTGGAAAAAGTTTGAACCTTATCAATAATAAAACAGGTGGACCATTTTACAAAATGAACGAGGATTGGGATACTTGGGATTATGACGAATATTTAAAATTTTCAGAGGACTGGATAAAAGAAGCGTGGAGAGTTTTGAAGCAAAATGGAAGTTTATATGTTTCTTGTACTCTCCATAATATTGGTGAGCTAATAGTTATAGCTAAAAAGGCTGGTTTTAAATTAAATAATATAATAACATGGTATAAAACAAATGCTATGCCTAATATAACTAAAAGGACTTTTACCCATTCTACAGAATATGTTTGTTGGTTTGTTAAAGGGAAAAAATGGAAATTCAATTATGAGGAGTTAAAAAAAATAAACCCTCATAAAACAAAAGATGGAAAATCTAAGCAAATGAGAGATTTTTTGGATTTTGTAGAACTTCCTTTAGTGCAGGGAAAGGAAAGAATAAAAGGAAAAAATGGAAGGGCAATTCATCCAACACAAAAACCCGAAAAATTGTTAGAGATTATAATCGTTGCGTCTTCAGATACCGGCGATATAGTATTGGATCCTTTCTTCGGAACAGGAACTACAGGAGTTGTGGCCCAAAGGTTAAAACGAAATTGGATAGGTATAGAGATAAATGAGAAATATATTAAAGTGGCAAAAAAAAGAATATATGGGGGTAAACAAAATGCCTGAAATAAAACTTATTCTCGGAGATTGTTTAGTGGAATTAAAAAAACTTAAGGCGGAGAGTGTGGATTTGGTTTTTGCAGACCCGCCTTACAACCTTTCAGGAGAAAACCATCGTACAGTCCACGCAGGAAAACCAGTTAAACTTGATAAAGGTGATTGGGATAAGATAGAAAACATTCATGAGTTTAATTTGAAATGGATAAAGGAATGTATTAGGGTTCTAAAACCACATGGAACTATATGGATTTCTGGCACATTACATAATCACCCCTCAATAGGAATGGCGCTTAAAGAATTGGGACTCTGGATAATAAATGATGTAGTATGGTATAAACCAAATGCCACTCCTTTACTTTCAAAAAATAGACTTGTTCCTTCCACTGAAATCATATGGGTGGCAAGTAAAAGTAAAAAATATTATTTTAACTATGAATTAGCCAAAAAAATTAATTATGGAAAGCAAATGAGAAATTTATGGATAATAAAAGCAAAAAAACACATAACCCCACATCCAACTGAGAAGCCAGAAGAGTTATTAGAGAGAATTATATTGATAGGAAGTAAAGAAGGAGATACAATTCTTGATCCTTTCATGGGCTCAGGGACTACTGGAGTGGTTGCTAAAAGATATAACCGCAATTTTATAGGTATTGAAATTAAGCCTGAGTATTTTCAGTGGGCAAAAGAAAGAATAGAAAAAACAGAAGTAAAAATTAGCCTATTTTCTAATTTTGAACATAAAAAACAATTAAAGATTCCTATAAGTGAGGATTTAAAATGACCTCGCACCATGAGATCTCCCGTTTGATATTACTCACTTCGCGGCTATTGCCTACGCCTGACAATTGTGTATATAGCTTAGACTGTAGATTTCGCCCCAATTCATGCTTCGACCTGACTTCGGTTATCCCTTTGTTATATAGCCTGCTGACAAGTAAATAGGATGAACGAAAATAGAAATTTCGACGAAAAAGAGTGGAGAAATAAGCTAAGAGAAGGGCATGATTTCGCTTTGCGTAGAAAAAATAAAATTAAAGATGAGATTGAGAGTCTGATAGAAGAGGTTGATCCTGTAGGATTGCTTTCCTGTGTTTCTCTGATTTCTCAATTTTCTCTAGAAGGGAGGCTAGAATTAAATCAAGATTTGAGAGACAGACCCATCCTGCATTTTTTGACTGGTCTTTGTTTGAAAAACGGAATTCATTCTAATAGACCTCCCACTAATCAAGAAATAGAGGAAATTATAGAGTTGACGAAAGAATACTTTGACTATTACCTGCAGGACCTTATTTTTCAGACTTCAAAAAAGGAACAGGTTTCGGCAATTAGTGGTCTAATATTATCCGCGAGACTTCAAAAGATAATTAGTCAGATAAATTCGAGTATTTACCTGTTTCAGTTAGAAGACTTCTTAACAAGTGTTTTTAGTAAGCTCGATAATTACTTTGTCAAAAAAGTTGGTTTCTCTGTAGCAGATGCATTGAATTTTGGACAGAAAATTATTGAAAGATATGTGCGGCTTTTGAATAAACGCTTTGAAGAATCCATAGATGCTATAGAAAAAACAAAACGGGAATTAAAAGATCCGATAAAAGGTGCTCAACTTCAGGAAACTCTTAGAAAGAAGAATCTTACCGAAGAAGATTTTATGAAATTATATTTTAACTTTTTGATGTTTTCATCAACACAAGAGATATTTATATTTACAGCAGACGAATTCTGTAAAAATGAAAAAATAAAAGAAACGGAAAAATTTGAGAGTTATCTAAAAGCATTAAGTTGCGAGTTTGGTGAGGTAAATAAAGATTTTGATTCTCCCTTGGATGAAAATGCTATTATTACAAAGCCAATAATTAACATTGACGGTATTAGATATTTTTCTCCTATTCCTCAAGATCTGATTTTCAACTTACCTATCATTTTTGAGAGCTTTTTAGAAGAAGAGAAACAAAAGCAGACGAAAATCTGGCAAAGATATCAGAATCTAAGATCTCAATATACTGAAAATAAAATTTATGAGTATTTCTCACGCTTATTTCCTGAGAAGAACATATTTAAAAATTTAAAATATTGCTATCAGGGACAAGAATTTGAAGTAGATTTATTAGTACTCTATGACAATAAAATATTTATTGTCGAATCAAAAGCGGGAGCTTTTACAGAACCGGCTAAGCGTGGTGCCATTAAGCGGCTAAAGACCGACTTAAAAAAGCTAATTGAAGATGCCTATCAGCAAGGGAGACGGGTAAGAGACTATATAAAATCTATTAAAACCGCAGTTTTCAAAGACAAAAATGGTAAAGAAGTGTTGGATATCAAATATAAGCCCAATAAGATTGACTTTTTCTTGATTAATGTAACTCTTGAACCCTTAATGAGCTTGGCAACGGGCTTAAAACAATTGCAATCATTAGGTTTGTTTGAGAGAAATGAGTATCCTTGGTCAGTGAATCTTTTTGAATTGGATCTTATAACAAGACATATTCCTTCTCCAACCATTTTTATCCATTATTTAGAAAAACGCTTATCAGCACAGGATGAGAATATATTTCACGCTTTTGACGAGCTAAGTTTCCTTGCTTGGTACTTGGAAAGAGGAAATTTTTATGTCCCTGAAATTGATGGGGGCGAAAAGCCTGACCTCGTTCAACTGGATGGAAGCTTAGTTGCTGTATTTGATGATCACTATTTGTACGGTAAAGAGGCTCCCCAATTAAAAATTGAGCCTGATCTTGTTAAGGTGATAAAGATATTGGAAGAATTACGGCCAATTGGATTTACGAATATAGCGAGTGCTTTGTTGGATTTTGATCATCAAGCCAGAGAATTGATCTTGAAAAATGTGAATGAACTCATTAGGAAAACCAAAAAAGATAGGGGAAAGCATGATTTTACAGTGCTCTACAAAGAAGCGCTTAATACAGGGTTTACCTTCATGACCCAGTATGGGAGAAAGGGTTTAAAAGATAGATTAATTTCCTATTGTGCAATAAAGAAGTACCAAACAAAGACTAAAAGATGGATAGGATTGGGGAGGGACGTTTCAGATGATGAATGGTTCATAAACGAGTTTGTGTTTTTGGATTTTCCATGGAAAAGAGATAGAAAGATGGATGAGTTACTAAAAAAATATCCGATTAAAAAATAAAATAAAAATCCGCGTGACATACCCTCATTTTGTGGGAAATTTTATATTTGATGTTAGGCATCCCAGGAAAAATTTTCCATTTTACGAACTGTAAAATTCCGGAGGGACTGCGGTTTAGGGCGGGTCGAGGCTTTGGGGAAGCCCCACCGTTGACCAGGAAGGGGGAAGGACCTTAAAATAGGGGTATGGGCGTTTTGGTTGAGGTTCTGGACTACGATGAAAACAGTTTCAGGGAAAAGAAGGTAGAGAGGTCCTGGAGGAGGGCTTATTTTCCTAAACAACCTTGCTAAAATTATAGCTTACGCAAAAATAGCAGGGTTAAATTGGAAGGGGGAATTAGCCTGAGAAATTTCCTTAGAAAAAGCAGGGGAGGTGGTGTATCTTCCCCTCTACGCTTTGGGGTTTGCCCTGGAGAGAAACTTTTAAATAATTTCCTTATCCTTTTGGGGATGGGGTGGGGTGGGAAGCGGGAGGAGAAGTGGCGGTTCTTTCCAGGGCGGTGTTTGAGGGAGGGTAGGCCGGTGCGCAGGACTTTCACGGAGGAGGAAACGGAAAAGAGGGTTCGGGGAGAATTACTGGATGCCGGGTTTGCATAAACTTGTCTTTCCAAAATAACCCTGCTAAAATTACCGTATGAGTAAAAATAGCAGGGTTAAAGTTTACATACCAAGGAAATTGGAAGGGAAAATAATTCGCTATCTTCACTCTCCGGAGATTATTGCGGTGGTAGGGGCAAGGCAGGTGGGAAAGTCCACCCTTCTGAGGCATATTTATGAGAAGATAACAAAACCCAAGATTTTCTTGGATTTTGAGGACCCTGAGGTGCTTTCCCTCTTCAATGAGGACATAAAAGCCTTTGCGAAGGTCTATGTGGAAAACAGGGATTTTGTTTTCTTAGACGAGTTCCAGTATGCCCATGAGGGTGGGAGAAAATTGAAATTTCTCTTTGACCATTATAAGGCGAAGATACTGATTTCCGGCTCCTCAAGCCTTGAGTTATCCTTCAGAATTTCATCTTATTTGGTAGGTAGATTGTTTACCTTTGAACTTTTTCCCCTGAGCTTTGAGGAGTTCTTGAATTTCAGGTTTCCAGAGGCACCTGGGCTTATAACTGACTACCTCAAGGAGAAGAAGAGCCTTCCCGCTGCTCTTCATCGCAGGCTTTTAGAACTTGTTAACGAATTCATCATATATGGAGGATATCCCAGGGTGGCGGTGGCGGAGGATGAGGAGGAAAAGAAGGTAATTTTAAAGAATTTGTTTTCCACATATTTGATGAAGGATATAATGGGCTTCTTCAGAATATCCTCGGAGCATCCCTTTCAAAAATTCATAAAGGCCCTTGCCCTTCAGGTAGGGAATTTGCTCCGCTACAGCGAGATTTCCAGCCTCACCGGTTTAAGCTTCAAGGAGGTGAAGAAATATCTTGAGATTCTTGAGGAGACCTATATTGTGAAACTTTGCAGGCCCTTCTTTTCCAATAAAAGAACAGAGTTGGCCAAGAACCCTAAGGTTTATTTCGTGGATACGGGATTTCGTAATTATCTTCTCAGGGATTTCAGTCCTGTTTTTGAAAGGCCCGATGCGGGAGCCCTTCTGGAAAACTTCGTTGCCTCAGAGATAATGAAAGCAGGGGCTGAGTTTAAATTATGGAGGACCAAGTCAGGAGCCGAGGTGGATTTTGTTGTAGATAAGGGAAGGGAAATCTGGGCCGTAGAGGTTAAAGCCGGAACAAAGGTCAGGCCTGGTAAGGCCCTCTGGAGTTTTATAAAAAAATACAATCCCAGCAAAGCCTTTATAGTCTACTCAGGAGGGCTTTTCTATGAAAAAGCAGGGGAGGCGCAGGTCATATATCTTCCCCTCTACGCTTTGGGGTTTGCCCTGGGGGCGTGGGAAGTCCTCACTTTTGACCGCAAGGGGGGAGGGCCTTAAAATAGGGGTATGGGCATTTTGATTGAGGTTCTGGACTACGATGAAAACAGTTTCAGGGAAAAGAAGGTAGAGACCCTGGAGGAAGGCTTATTTTCCAAAATAACCCTGCTAAAATTACAACTTGCACAGAAATAGCAGGGGTAAATTGGGGAAAGTTAGCCAGAGGAGGGTTTTTCTCGGAAAAGCAGGGAGGTCGTATGTTTTCCCTTATGGGTTTTGGAAGGTGTCCAGAGAAGAACCTTTAACTCGTTTTTACCCTTCGGCGGGTGGGGGGCCTTCAGGAGGTGGCTTTTCCGGATTTTTCGCCGGAAGTCGGATAGGGCGTTAAAACAAACTCTGGGTGGGGGAAAAGAGGGAGCGGGCTTTCTCGGTGGCCACCCTTCCCCTGGGGGTGCGGGCTAAAAAGCCCTTCTGAATGAGGTAGGGTTCGTGTATTTCCTCTATGGTTTCGGTCTCTTCCTTCAGGGCGGCCGCCAGGGTTTTAAGGCCCACGGGTCCCCCTCCGAATTCTTGGATAAGCATCCTCAGAAGACGCCTTTCCAGTTCGTCCAGGCCGTAGCGGTCTATCCTCAGCCTTTCCAGGGCCGAGCGGGCTATTTCTCCGGTTATGCGGCCGTCGCCTTCCACCTGGGCAAAGTCCCTTATCCTCTTCACCAAGCGGTTGGCTATCCTGGGGGTTCCCCGGCTCCTTCGGGCTATTTCTGCCCGGGCTTCTTTATCTATTTCTATATCCAGGATGCGGCATGTTCTCTGGATTATTTCCTCCATTTCTTCGTCGGGGTAGAAGTCTATTCTTTCTATTATGCCAAAGCGGCTTCTGAGGGGTGGGGTAAGGCGGGCGAATCTGGTGGTGGCCCCCACTAAGGTGAATCTGGCCAGGTTTATCCTCAGGTCCCTGGCGCCGGCACCCTTTCCCACCACGATGTCCAGGGCGAAGTCCTCCATGGCGGCGTAAAGAACCTCCTCCACCGATGGGTGAAGTCTGTGGATCTCGTCTATGAAAAGGATGTCTCCGTCTTCCAAACTTGATAGGATGGAGGCCAGGTCCCCCGGCCTTTCTATGGCAGGACCGGAGGATATACGGAGCCTTCCTCCCATTTCCCTGGCAATTATCATGGCTAAGGTGGTCTTTCCAAGCCCCGCCGGTCCGTGGAGGAGAACATGGTCCAGGCTTTCTCCCCTCTCCCGGGCAGCGTATACGAAGACCTTCAGGTTGGAGACCACCCTCCGCTGGCCGACGAACTCGCTGAAGGTCCTGGGCCGCAGGTTTTTCTCAAAGTTTTCTTCGCCCGTGAGCCTTCTGGGGGAAAGGATGTCGCTCATCCCAGCCTCCTCAGGGCTTCCTTTACCGCCTCTTCTAAGGGGAGGTTCTTCCGGCTGACTTCCCTCACCACATCCTCCACCTCAGCCCTTTTAAACCCCAGGGATTGAAGGGCCCGCAGAAGGTCCCCCTCCACGGTTTGTCCCCTGGAGGGAAGTGCGTTTTTCATCTCCAGGATAATCCTGGAGGCCCCCTTTTTGCCTATTCCCGGGACCCGGCTTATGGCCTTTACATCCTCCTCCTCCAGGGCCCGGAGGAATCCTTCGGCCCCCAGGGTGGAAAGAACCCCCAGGGCGGTTTTGGGGCCTATGCCGGAGATTTTCAAAAGGGCCCTGAAAATTCCCTTTTCCTCCAGGGTGGCAAAGCCGTAAAGCCCCACTTCGTCTTCCCTTTGATAATAGACGGTGTGGAGCAGGACTTCCTCCCCCGGGGGGCAGGAGGCGTAGAGGGATGTGGGCACCAGGACTTCGTATCCCACGCCGCACACCTCCACCACTAAGGCACCCCCTTCCTTTTCCACCACCTTTCCTTTAAGTCTTCCGATCATTTTTCCTCAGCAGAAGGTGGGCGAAGGCCACGGCCACCGCATCGGCTTCGTCGTAGGTCTCCACGGAGGAGAAAATCCTTCTCACGAAGTTTCTCACCTCTTCCTTGGAGGCGTTTCCACGGCCGGTTATGGCTTTTTTTACCGTCCGGGGTCTGTATTCGTAGATGGGGATGGAGTTCAGGCATGCGGCGTACATGATGGCCCCCTTCAGATGGGCCAGTTTTATGGCGGATTGGGGGTTGGCTCCGGCAAAGGGGGATTCTACGGCTATCTCGTGGGGAGAGAATTCCCGGATTTTCTCCGCTACAAATTCCGCCCCCTGACAAACTCTTTTTTCCCAGGGGCCTTTTCCCCTGAATTTTCCCCAGGCCTTCAGTTCCTCTTCTTCCAGCAGGGCATATCCCATGACGGTAAGCCCCGGGTCTATTCCCAGAATCCTCAGCCGGCGAATTTTTCTATCTCCTCCTCGGAGATGTCAAAATTGGCCCACACATGCTGGACATCGTCGTGGTCTTCCAGTTCTTCCATGAGTTTCAGCATCTGTTCCGCCTGTTTTCCCTCCAGTTTTACATAGGTGTCCGGGATCATGCCCAGTTCCTTGGTGGTAATTTCTATCCCCTTTTCCTCCAGGGCCTTTACCACATTGAAGAGGTCCTCCGGGGCGGTAAGGATCACGAAGTTGCTCTCGTCTATCTTCACATCCTCGGCCCCTGCATCCACCGCTATGTCAAAGAGTTCCTCTTCGTCCGGGGCCTTGGATTTCTCTATGACTATGTATCCCTTTCTCTTGAACATCCAGGCCACGCATCCGCTCTCTCCCAGGCTTCCCCCGTGTTTTGAGAAGATTCTTCTTATCTCGGAGGCGGTGCGGTTCCTGTTGTCCGTGGCGGCTTCCACGAAGACCGCAACCCCTCCGGGTCCGTAGCCCTCGTAGGTGACTTCCTCAAATTTTTCGCCTTCCAGTTCGCCGGTGCCTTTTTTTATGGCCCTTTCTATGTTGTCCTTGGGCATGTTGGCGTCCCGGGCGGCTTCTATGGCCTTCCTGAGCCTGGGATTTTTCTCCGGGTCGCCCCCGCCCATTTTAGCGGCCACTATTATTTCCCTTATCAGTTTGGTGAAAAGTTTCCCCCTCCTTGCGTCAACTACGGCCTTTTTGTGCCTTATTGAATGCCATTTAGAGTGTCCGGACATCTTACCCCCTTATGTTTTTTTCCAATTAAATTTTAAACCACCTTCCCCGGGGTTTCAACCTTTGAGCATGGGGATTTTAACCCCGGCTTTTTTAGCGAATTCAATGGCTTCTTCGTAGCCGGCGTCTGCATGGCGGGCGATGCCGGTTCCTGGATCGTTGGTCAAAACCCTCTTCAGCCTCACATCCATCATTTCGGTGCCGTCGGCCACTATGACCTGGCCGGCGTGGAGGGAGTAGCCAATGCCAACTCCTCCTCCGTGGTGGAAACTCACCCAGGAGGCGCCGCTCACTGCATTGAGGGCAAAGTTAAGCAGGGGCCAGTCGGCTATGGCGTCGGAGCCGTCCTTCATGGCTTCGGTTTCCCGGTTGGGAGAGGCCACGGAGCCGGTGTCCAGGTGGTCCCTTCCTATGACGATGGGGGCTTTGACCTTTCCTTCCCTGACCAGGCGGTTGAAGAGGAGTCCGGCCCTGTCCCTTTCGCCGTAGCCCAGCCAGCATATCCTGGCGGGAAGCCCCTGGAAGGCCACCCTTTCCCGGGCCAGGCGGAGCCATCTCACCAGGTGCTCCTTTTCCGGGAAGAGTTTTATGAGTTCCTCGTCAATGGTGTAGATGTCCTCGGGGTCTCCGGAGAGGGCCGCCCAGCGGAAGGGGCCCTGTCCTTCACAGAAAAGGGACCTTATGTAGGCCGGGACGAAGCCCGGGTATTTCCAGGTTCCGTCGGGATTTTTGACCTCCTCCTCCTTTACGAAGCCCCCGGCCAGGGCGTTTCCCCTGAGGTTGTTTCCGTAGTCAAAGGTCTCGGCGCCGCGGTTCTGAAGTTCTATCATCAGCCTCACATGTCGGGCCATGGTTTTGTAGGAGCGGCGTAGGTATTCCTGGGGGGCCCTTTTCCTGAGTTCCAGGGCTTCCTCGTAGGATAGTCCCTCGGGTATGTATCCGTTGAGGGGGTCGTGGGCGGAGGTCTGGTCGGTGAGGAGGTCCGGGGTTATTCCCCGATCCACCAGCCTCTGGAGAAGGTCCACCACATTGCCAATCCAGACTATGCTGCGGGCGATGCCCTTTTCTTTGTATTCCAGGGCCCTGTCTATGGCCGCATCCAGGTCGTGTTCTATCTCGTCCAGGTACCTGGTGCGGAGTCTCTTTTTAGCCCTTTCCTCCACCACCTCCGCCGCCAGGTAGGTGGCGTTGTTCATGGTGGCGGCCAGGGGCTGGGCTCCGCTCATGCCGCCGCATCCACCCGAAACGATGAGTTTGCCCCGCAGGTCGTTGAGGCCAAATCTTTTTCGCCCGGCGGCGGCAAAGGTCTCGTAGGTTCCTTGGAGAATCCCCTGGGTGCCAATGTAGATCCAGGACCCGGCGGTCATCTGTCCGTACATGATGAGCCCCAGTTTTTCCAGGTGGTTGAAGTACTCCCAGGTGGCCCATTTGGGCACTAAGTTGGAGTTGGCGATGATAACCCTGGGGGCCCATTCGTGGGTTCTGAAAACGCCCACCGGCTTTCCGGACTGGACCAGAAGGGTCTCGTCGTTGTCCATGTTCCTTAAGGTTTCTATTATGGCCCAGACCGCCTCCCAACTGCGGGCGGCCTTTCCCGTTCCTCCGTAAACTATGAGGTTTTCCGGGTCTTCGGCCACCTCCGGGTCCAGGTTGTTCAAAAGCATCCTTATGGCCGCTTCCTGGTGCCAACTTTTGGCCGAAAGTTTATTGCCCCGGGGGGCTTTTACGGGTTTATATTCCATGGCTCACCTCCTTTCAATAATCGTGGGGGATGCCCCGAAGGTGCAGGATGAGGTGCTCCCTGTCGGAAAGGTCCTCGGCCCACCCCAGATTGGCATCCTCCTTGGAATCAAGATATTTCACATAGGGTTTTATGTCCAGAAGCGGGGTTCCATCTATGGCGTCTATGGAGGAAGTTCTAAGTCTGTTGCCCTCCACGGCGTAAAGCCTTACCACGCTGAGGCCTATGGGGTTAGGCCTCCGTGGTGAGCGGGATGCAAAGACCCCCACCTTGATGCCTTCGGCCCACGGGGGTTCAGTCTCCAGGGAATAATCCTCCACCCGGTCCATCCAGAAGAGAACATAGATGTAGCGGAAGGTCTCAAGGCCCTTTAGCCCCTCCTGAAATTCCGGATAAACCTCCAGGAGGCATTCTCCATCCTCCACGGGTTGGCGTGGGGCCTTCCATTTGTAGGGGGTTCTTATGACCCCTATTTTTTTGAGGGCCATCAATGGGGTACGGTGAGGATCCTTTTCCATCTCGTCCTGAAGGGTATTTCAAAGATGGATTTTACCACCCCCCAGACCCAGTGGAATATGGTGGGATAGGAGTATTCCCTGGTGGAGGCCTTTATGCTCCAGTAAATTACCCAGGGCCTTCCCCTCAGGTGATTCATGGGAAGAAAGCCCCAGAAGCGGGAGTCGTAGGAGTTGTTTCTGTTGTCCCCCATGACGAAGAGGTGGTTCTGGGGAACCACCACCGGCCCGAAGTCAGGCGGTATGTAGGGGGTGGGTTTAAACTTTACATAGGGACCATCTATCATCTTCCCGTTTACATAGGCGTGGCCGTCCTTCACCTCCACTATGTCCCCGGGCAATCCTATCACCCTTTTCACATAGTCAAACCGCGGGTCCTTGGGAAATTTGAAGACCACTATGTCCCCCCTCTTGACCTTTCCTACGGGGAGAATAAACTCCTCCAGTTTTGTGGAGCAGGGGGCGTAGTAGAGTTTGTTGACCAGGAGATGGTCCCCTATGAGCAGGGTGTCCTCCATGGAGGAGGTGGGGACCACGAAGGCCTGAACCACGAAGGCCTGGACGAAGAACACGAAGAGAAGCGTGTCGGCGGCAATTTCCAGATATCTGGAAAATTTTTTCATGGGGGAAGTATATCACCGCCCTTTAAAGGTAGTCAATAAAGGGCGGTGATGAGAAGAAGGGTTCAGAAACTATATCGTATCTTGGTGTAAACCATGTCGTTGTCGTGAAACTGACCGAACATTCCCTTGCTGCCGGTGAAAATGTTAACTCCTATCTGGATGTCAAACCCGTCGGCGAAACTGTAGGTTATTTTTGGCCTGATGAGGGCGTCTCCGTCTGTAAGGCCTATGTAAGAGAAAAACTCTACGGTGAGGGTATCGTTGAGGTATTTGTTGGTAATAAGAACGGTCATCATGTTGTGCCGCTCCGGGTCTACAAGAGTAGGCTGATAGTCAAATATCCACCGCTGAACGAACTGAAAACTCACTCTGGCGCCCAGAAGGGAGGTATCCGCTCCGATTAGGTAGTGCATGTAGTTTTTTTCTATTACACCTTCCGCCACGGTGGGATCAGTGGTTCTGAAGTATTTTCCGATGTAATAGGCCGCTTCTCCCCTGAGGACCACGCCCTTTACAGTGGTGCTGAAACTTCCTCCGAAGAGGGTCAGTCTGTCGTATTGGGGGATTATGGTGATGGAGACGGGCAGGTGGGTTAGCGGGTCTATTTCCCTTTCCAGGAAGGGAACGGGCCGGCTGTCCCAGGTGTATCCCGCCATTATCTCAAAGTCTATAGGGCCCGTCAGAGTTGAGATTTTTCCAAAGTATTCGCTGTTTTTTAGGTTGAATTCCATGTCCATTCTGGAAAGATCAAATTTTGCGTTGGGGGGAAGGTCCATTCGGGGTTTCCAGATGGAGCCCTCCGGAGGAAATTTGTCCGGTGTAAATACGGGAACCCACACTAACTCCACCGTGCTGTCGCCCAGGTAGTAGTCCAGTTTTGCGGCGGTGATTCCCATTCTTATTTCGTCAAAATCCCTGAGCAGAAATTCCGAAAGGTCTTTGGGGGAGATGACATCGGTTATGAACACTCCGTCGGCCTTTCCCCATATTATCTGCTGTTTCCCTATTCTTATGTCCATGGAGTTAAAGTACAGGTCCAGGTAAGCCTCCCGCAGGTTAAATTCTAAGCCTCTGTCGTAGTACTGATAAACATAGGGGTTTACTTTAAGGGCCGCTTTATCGCTCTTCAATTCAAAGTTCAAATTGAGGGTGTTTTGGACGATGGAAAAGTCGTAGTCTCCGTGAAGAAGAACTCCTGTGTAGTTTCTTACATAACCGGTGATTTCCAGATCGCCCCCGAAGACAGGCGCCAGCATCACAAAGACAAAGAGAAAGGATATGAGGAATTTTCTCATCTTATCCCTCTTTTCATCATCCTTTCGGTGAACATCCTGTCGGGGATTCCGATGTCAACCTTTATATTGCGAAGTTCCATAATGGTGGTGTGGTTCTTCTGGACATTGTGCATCTTTACCCTGGTGAGCATCCAGTAGCCCTTTATGTTGTCGTATTTCTCCACGGTAAGTTCCTTAAGGAATTCTCCGTCCTCGTCGTAAAATTTCCGTTTCAGCCCTATCCACTTTCCCTTGACCACCCAGGTTATGGTTTTAGAATACATGTAATCGGGGTCCCTGGGGGTGCTCTCTATTACATAACAATCTTCACCGTTTAGCTTTTCTTCCCGGAGAATCTTGTGGTTGTCTTCTTCGGGAAGACGGTTCCCGAGATCGTCGTATGTGAAGTCGGAGCCCATGAAATAATCGCTTTTATCCTCGCTGGAAATCCTCTTTATCTTCTTCAGGGCCGGGAGGTAGATCCACTGATCGTCGTCCTTGTTGGGATCGTCGTAACTCCAGTTCATAAAGGATGTGTTGCGGACATCCGCCGGGGCAAGGAAGAACATTATTTTCTTCTCCACCTTTCCGTAGTCCTTGACGAACTGCTTGATTTTTCTCACCCTTTTGTCCCCGCTGGAGTTTATCAGGATCATTATCAGGTCCGCCTCCATATCTTTGGGTGCTGGTCTGTAGTAAACCTTTTTCATAACATCCAGGCCGGTGAGTTTTTCGCCTGCCGTCAAGACAGTGAGACCCAGGAAAAATCCGATTAATGCGAAGGTCGTAATAGTTTTTAACTTCATGCTTTTCCTCCTTTTTTGAAGTATGTATTCTTCATGTAAAGTATTGCGAACATAATGGTTATGGTGCCCAGGAAACTCACCATCATGTTCATGGATACCAGGGCACCCAGGGTTCGGTTGGGCGGGAAAACCGAAAAAATCAGAACCATAAATCCCGCTATGACCACCAGGGCGTTGTAGAAGATGGCCCTTCCCGAGTGATACATGGTAAGGCGGGAAGTGAGGAGTTTGTCTCCGGTTTGATGGGCGTAAATTCGGTAGCGGTCAATGAAGTGGATGGCGTAGTCAATACCTATTCCTATGGCAATGCTGGAGATGAGGGCTGTGGTAGAACTCAGGGGAATGTTCAGCAGTCCCATTACTCCGAAAGTGACGGCGGTGGTGATAGTTATGGGGATAGAGCCTATAAGCCCTATGGAAAGTTTTTTGAACATTATGGTGAGAAGAACAACCACTATGAGCAGGGAGAGTAGAAGGCTTTTAATCTGGCCCTCCAGGAGCAGGTCTGTGAACACCAGGGCCTTGTAACCTGAGCCGGCGAAGTGGATTTCTATCCCCAGTTTTTTGAACTTGTCCTTGAATCCGTTGATGACCTTTATAGCCTCCTTAAGGGCTTTGGAATCGTCGCTTTTTAACTGGAAGGTTACATTGGCCTTTTTGTATTTGTAGTCCACGACCCTCCACAGGTTTTCAGGGTCCCCGGACATTTCGTACAGGAGAAGGTATTGGGCGATGAGGTTCTTATCGTCGGGGATGGTTTCGTATTCCTTCTTGTCGGCGTGCATCACCTTGTTCATTCGCTTTACAAAATCTCCCAGGGAAAAGGAATTCCCCACCATGGGAAGTTTTTCCGCTTCCCTTTGCATTTCCAGTATGGTTTTGAGAACTTCGGGCCTTTTCATCGTATCCTCCTCCTTGCCCTCCAGGATGACATTAAGGGTGGTGGTGCCTCCGAAGTGCTGGTTAATGAATCGGTCGGTTTTTCTTATTTCGCTGTCCTTCTCAAACTTGGCCAGGAAACTGGAACTTATCCATACCCGGGAAATTCCGTAGAAGGATACGGCCAGGAGGAGGGCCGTGGCTATAACCACGATGTATCTGCCTCCGATGATTTTATCCGTGATTCTGTAATAGAAACTTTCTTCAGGACGATGGGGACCCTCCTTTTTTCTTATTTTGGGCAATCCAAAAACATAGATGGCCGCTGGAATCATGCCCAGGGAGAGGAGGAGGGCCACGAAAACCCCGAAGGCGGAGAATAAGCCGAAGTACTTGACCGGATATACCTGGGAGGTAACCAGAGAGACGAAGCCCACCATGGTGGTTACGGCGGTCATCAGGACCGGCTTCCACATCTGGGTTAGCATGTCCTCTATACCTTCTTCCCTGGAGGCGCCTGGATTTTCTTTGAGAAATAAGGTCAGATGGGTGTAGAGGTGTATTCCGTAGGCCACGCCTATGGCAATGAGCATTACGGGAATCATGGTGGTTACGGCGTAAATGGGAACATGAAGGGCCGCCATGAGCCCGAAGGTCCACACGGTACTCAGGAGGACCACCATAAGGGTAAAGAAGGTGTTTTTTAGGCTTCCCAGCACGAGCATGAGAACCACCACGATGACCAGGATCACTATGGGGACCATTCTTTTCATGTCCTTGGGCATGAGGTAAGCGAGGGTTCCTTCCACAATGGGCCTTCCTGCCACATAAATCTTTTCAGGGCCTTCGTATTGCCGGGCCAATTTCAGTATTTTTTTGTAAAAATTCTGATTGAAGGTGTCGTCGTCTATTCTGGCCAAAATTATGGCCACGGTTTCATCCTTGGAGACCAGCCGCCCGAAAACCATTTCGTTGTCCTCCACTTCCTTCCTGAGTTTTTCCAGTTCTTCCTTGTTTCCGGGAATTCTTTTGTAGAATTTTTTTACATCAAGACTACCTTCCGAGGCCACGATGTTGTCTGCCGTGTAGAGGGAAGTTACATCTTCCTTCTTTATCTCCCTCATCTTCTGTAGTTTTTTCGTAAGGTCTTTGATCTTTTTCAGAGTAGAGGGGTTAAAAATTCCCTCCTTGTTTTCCACGGCGATGACGATGGCATCCTTGATGTTGAACCATTTTTCCGCCTGGTTACTGTAGATAAAGGCCGGGTGGTTCTGGGGCATGTATTTGTCCAGGTTGGTTTCCATCCTGGAGTTTTTCTTTACCGAAACAAAGGCCAGTGCAGTTATAAGCAGCACGATAACCAGGACCAGCCATGAAAACTTAAGAAGATTCCGTTTCATTTTCCCTCCTTGGTTAGTTAACGATAACTAACTTGGACAGCATATTTTTTTATTTACTCCGTGGCCTTCAGAATTTTTTCCAGGGAAGACCACAGGAGATCTCCTTCTTCTTTTAGGTTGAAGGAAAAGAGGTTTAATTTCCACCTTAGTACATGGAGTCTGAGGGTTCCCATTAGAATGAGGGCAAGTTGGCAGGAAGGTATGTCGGCTCTTATGGTTCCAGAACTCTGCCCCTCCTCTATAAAGGCCACGAACCTTTTTCTTGAATATTCCATTATGCCCTTTACTTGCTCCAGCAGGCTTCCTTCCAGTTGGAAGAGACCCTCGGAAAAAAGTATAACCGCCAGGGCCGGGTTTTTCTCAAAGACCTCAAAATGCCTCTGGAAGACCCTCCGGATCCTTTCCAAGGGGTCCAGGGGAAGTTCCGTGGCCCGCCTGAAAATTTCCCTCATGTTTTCCCCGAGGAAGGAAAGCACCCTGGAAAGGATTTCGTGTTTGTTCTTGAAATGACGGTAGAGGGCGGGTTCCGTAACTCCCAGGGATTTTGCCAGGTTCTTCATGGTAAGGTCCTGGATCCCCCCTTCTGAGATGAGTTTAAGGGCTGCCGTTACGATTTCCTGTTGCCTTCTGGTTAAGTTAATCATGGTTCCCTGTGTTAGTTATAATTCACTAACATAATACCATGAAATTTTCGTCTGTCAACCTTTTTGGTGATCATAGGGATGTTTTGTTGCGGGTGGCAGGGAGGTAAGGGCTTTGCGGAGGAAGTTGAAAAGAATTAAAGAGAAGATTAAAATATTCCTATGAGTAGACTGTTTGCTTTGATGGCGGAAGAGGTGGTGGATGTCAGTTTCGTGGTCCTCCACCCTGGAGCCACGGATAAGGTGGTTTCTCAACTCAGGGAGGGTGTGGGACTCGGTTGGTACGAGAAGGAAGGAATTCATTCGGTGAGACTGGTTGGCATACAGCCCGCTGAACTGTGGCGCCTGGCGGAGACCATCCATTCCAGAATCGTCCTCTTCCACGCCAGAAGAAGAACCGTGGGAGACGCAGAGGTCATAAACACCCATCCTTTCACCTACGGAAAGTTCATGTTCATTCACGGTGGAACCCTCCGCAACTGGAAGGCCCTGGAGGAGGCCCTCCTGCCGGAGTGGCGGGAAAAACTACAGGGAGATACGGACAGTGAAAGGCTTTTCTTCTTCCTGCTTCAAAACATTGAAGGAGACATCCTGCCGGGCCTCAAGCAGGCGGTGGAGAAGGTGAGGGAGATTACCGATTACGACTACATGAACTTCATACTATCCGACGGGGAGTCCCTTTACGCCTATTCCAGCGGAGAGAGACCCCTTTACTTCTGGAAGGGAAAGGTGGAGGAGGAACTCTGCTGCTCTTCCCTGGTGGAGAACATCGCCGTAAGGTCCAGGGGCCTGGTGGGCAAGAGGGCGGTGGTGGTTTCCGGCCAGAAGTTTCAGATGGAAGGCTGGCAGACCCTTTCCGGTTCCTTTCTGAGGGTGAGACCTACCCTGGATGTGGAGATTCTTTAACCCTCCAGAATGGGAAGCCTTATGGTAAGGTGAACCCTTCCCTCCTTCTCCCAGAGGGTTACATTTCCCGCATAGGCCCTGGTAACTACTCCGTGAACCAGGGTCAGACCCAGTCCCGTTCTTCCCCAGGTGGAGAAGAAGGGTTCAAAGGCCCTTTCTTCGGCTTCCCTTTCCAGGGGGCCGCGGTTTGAAACCTCCAGGACCACATGCTGGTCTTCCCTTCGCAGGGAAGCCCTCACCTCTCCCATCCTTTCGGCGTTGTCCTTTATTTCCCGGAGCACCAGGGAAAAGAGGGCCCTGTCCACGGGAAATCCCAGGTGAGGATAATCTCCGGGAAATAGGGAGGTCACCAGGGCCCCGATGTCCACCTCCTGCCCCAGTTCGTCCTTGCGGAAGCCGAAGACCTCCGTGGTTTTGGCGAGGAGGTCCGAAGCCTCCACCGCCGGGCGAAATATGGCCTCTGCGGAGGAATTACCTTGAAGTTGAAGGAGTTGGGCCCGGGCTATTACCGATGTGAGTTTGTTGTTGGCCTTGTGGATTATGGAGGAAAACAAAGCCGACGAGGCCTTGCTGTGGAAGCCCCGGTAGAGAAGGGCCACCCGCCCCTGTTTTTCTTCTTCCCCTTTTATGTAAACCCTTTGGCCCTGGACCTCCAGTTTACCCTCCAGAAAAAGCCTTACGGCTTCGGGGTATATCCTGTGCTCCTCCCTTAATATTCTTTCTGATAGACTTTCTTCGGTGTCGTCCTGGTATACGGGCACCACGGCCTGGAGGATCACGGGGCCGCTGTCCACCCCTTCGTCCACGAAGTGGACGGTGGCTCCACTGAACCTTACCCCGTAATCCACCGCCTGCTTCTGGGCGTGGAGACCGGGAAAAGAAGGAAGAAGGGCAGGGTGGATGTTCATTATTTTCAGCGGAAATTTTCGGATGAATTCCGGTGAGAGGATCCTCATGTAGCCCGCCAGGCAGATGAGGTCTATCTTCCTCTCTTCAATGGCCCTGGCCATGGCCAGGTCAAAGGACACCCTGTCCGGGTAATCCTTCCTCCGGAAGTAGAGGGTTTCTATGCCGTATTCCCTGGCGGAGGCGGCTCCAGGGGCATTTTTTTTGTCGGTGATAACCAGAACTATTTCCCCGGGAATTTTTCCTTCCCTGGTGGCTCTGTAAAGGGCCCTGAAGTTGGAACCCCTGCCGGAAAGCAGGACGGCTATCCTTCCCTTCATATTATCTCTACCCCCTCTCCCTTCTCCATTTTTCCTATAATCCAGAAATCCTCTCCCCTTTCCCTGAGGTAGTCCTTCAGGCCATCCTTCCCCACGATTATCATGCCGATGCCCATGTTGAAACTCCTGTAGGCCTCCTCTTCGCTGACCCCTCCCTTTTCCACCAGAAACCTGAAGATCTCCGGCACCGGCCATGTATCCTTTTTTATTACGGCCTTGAGACCCGGGGGGATTATCCTGATGAGGTTTCCCGGTATCCCTCCCCCGGTTATGTGGGCCATGCCCTTTATCTTTTCCCTGGCATCTTTAAGCAAGGTGTAGTATTCCCTGTGGACCCTGAGGAGTTCGTCGGCAAAGGTGGTCTGCGGGTCCCAGGGCAGGGGGGTTTCCGGCTTGAGGCCCAGTTTCTCAAAGATTATCTTCCTGGCCAGGGAATATCCGTTGGTGTGGAGGCCGTTGGAGGGAAGCCCGATGAGTTCGTCCCCCTCCCTGATTTCGCTTCCGTCTATAATCTTCCCCTCTATCTTTCCCACGATGAAACCCACCAGGTCGTATTCGCCTTCCCGGTAGAAGCCCGGCATCTCCGCCGTTTCTCCCCCCAGAATGAGGCAGTTCACCCGGGAGCAGGCCCTGGCAAAGCCGTCCATTATTTGACCCAGAACCTCCAGTTCCAGTTTTCCCATGGCGATGTAGTCCATGAAGAAAAGGGGATCCGCTCCGTGGACGAATATGTCGTTTACGCAGTGGTTTACCAGGTCCTGGCCCACAGTATTGTGCCTTCCGGTCATAAAGGCCACCCGGAGTTTGGTGCCCACTCCGTCGGCACTGGCTATCAGGCGGGTTCCTCCGACTTCGTAAATCCCTCCGAAAAGGCCAAATTGGGAGGGGGAAACCCCGTATTTCTTTAAAGTTTCTCCTATGAGTTTAACCGCCCTTTCGGCCTTGTCCAGGTCAACTCCGGCTTCCCTGTAGGTTACCATTTTACCTCCGGATAAAACATGGCGTTCAGCAGGAACCTGAAGGTGCCCGCGGCCTGGGCCCTGTAGAGGGCGTCTATCCCTATGAGGTGAAAGGCTCCCTTCCGGTATTTGATGTCCACCACCGCCGCCAGCCTCTTCAAGTACTTTTCTCCCTGGAGGTATCCCGCCAGGAAGAAGTCATCCTGGGGATAATAGGCCACCACCCTCCGGTGCACATAGGGCCTGAGGGGAGGGAAGGTCCGCATGGCCACCGACTGATAGAAGACCGCCGGGGTCTCCTCCTTGAAACCCAGTCCCAGGGGTAGGTGGTTTTTGACCTTTATCCTCATCAGGGCGTGGGGACAGAAGAAGTCCTTGGCCCGGGAAAGTCCGTCCATCACCGGAAGCCGGAAGGCCTCCCAGGCCAGACCCACGGCCTGACCCATGAGCACGAGCCTGCCTCCGGAGGAGACGAACCTGGTGAGGTTTTTGATTCCCTCCTTGGTGATGCCTCCCATGTATTTTTTGGGGAGGTTGAGGTACCAGCGATACCTTCCCGTGGGCTTTATGTTCCCCATGATGAATCTGGGGCTGAGGGATGGGAAGAAGATGAGATCGTAGTCCTTCAGGTTCCCTTTATTTATGTCCTCGTTGTGGATCACCTTGTAGGGGACACCGTATTCGTCCAGGAAGTACCTAAGCCATCCTTCGGTCATAACATGGCCCCATTGTTTGTAAACCGCTATTCTGGGAAATTTCACCGACACGAAGTCCTTAAGTTCTGTCCTTCCCCGGAGGGTTATGTGGTTTTCTTCGGCCAGTTGGGAGGCCAGTTTTCCGCTACCCTTGAAGCATATTTCCCCGCTGGTGGGGTTTCTGTAAATCCTGGCACCTTCCCTGGCGGCCTTTATCATGGCCCTGTAGGTGTAGTTGATGGAGGGGGAACCGCAGAAATAGGGCCCTTCTCCCAGAACCTTCCCTTCGGGATAGGGGTTTTTCACCTCCTCCACCGCAGCCTTAACCGGGTGGTCCATGGCCTCGTATTTCACCCCCATGAAGCCAGGCAGGTTCGTGGTGGTGACATCGTAGGGTCTTTCTTCCAGAGGGTATTTGTACCTCTTGAAAAGTTCCACGATGTAGGGCCTGTAGGGTTGGTCCAGAGGAATCAGGAAATCCCCGGCCTTAACCCCCTCTCCGTCTTCCTTTACCCTGTAGACCTTCACGCCTCCCCAGAGCAGTCTTTCCACCATCTTGGCGGCCCTGACCGGGTCTTCTTGCTCCATGGGGATGAGGTAGGCGTAGGGCCTTTCCGTTTTTCCCAGTTTCTCTTCCTGTCGGTTTATCTTGAAGATAGTTCCCAGGATTTCCCGGGGATGCTGAGCCACATAGTGAAGGCCTGCCAGGGATAGTTCCAATTCGTATTCCACTATGTCCCGGAGCCTCCACCATCCTCCCTTCCAGGGGTTGGGGAAGGCCACCCTTTTCCCGTAGGCCCTATCGCTCCAGGATATGGAAAGTTCCGTGGGCTCCACATAAATTGGGGTGGCCAGTTTGGTGCTGGCCATTTCGGAAAGGAGCCCTATGGAGTTGTGGAACCAGGCGGTATCGTCCAGGGCGCCTATCCACCACGCCGTAAAGAGTTCGTAGGACAATACCCCGGTTTTGCCGCTGTCCTCCACCCTGTAGGTCATGTATGTCCCCATGAGGTTTATGAGCCTCCAGACCAGGGGGTTTACGGAGAAGGAGGGTGGTTCCTTGAAGGGGGGAAGAAAGAGCCTGGCCCCGGTGGAACCCATCTGGTGCTCGTCCAGGATGACCACAGGAAACCACTCCCTGTAGAAAACCCTGGTCAGGTTTCTGCTTTCTACCAGGTTAAGCATGTACCAGTCTCGGTTGTTGTCGTGGCCGGCGTAGTGATGATAAAGCCACGGCATGGCCTTTCCCTCGTCCTCCGTTCCCAGGGTCTTGCGATACCAGTCCACCACCATGTCCACCCCGTCGGGATTGGCGGAGGGAACCAAAAGGAAGATGACATTGTCCAGGATTTCCCGGGCCCTGGGGTCCTTTTCCGCCACCAGACGGTAGGCCAGTTCCATGGACATCTGGGAGGCCCCTATCTCCGTGGAGTGGATGGTGCAGGAGATAAGAAATACTGGTTTGGCCTTCTCCACCACCGAGGGATCTTTGCCCAGGTAGAGGTCCCGGGCCAGTGTTTTGTATTCGTCCAGGGAGGCCATGTTCTTCTCCGAGGTGATTACCGCCATGAACATGTCCTTTCCCAGGGTGGTTTTTCCAATCTTAACCAGTTTCAGCCTTCCGGTCTTTTCCAGGGTTTTCAGGTAGGAGATTATCTGGCCGTAGTCCGCCAGTTTTTTGTCCGCTCCAACCCTGAAGCCCAGAAATTTTTCCGGGGGGGTTACCGCCCACGAAAACCAGAGCATTAAAAATAGAATTATTGCTTTTCTCATTTTTGCCTCCATGGAATTATTTTAGAACTGTCTTTGATAAAATGGCAACAATTTGTGGCAGGCCCCCGGCAGGAATCCCCTGATCCTTAAAAGGCCGCCGAATTTAATCCTCAGTTTCAGGGTTTTCCCCGGAGGAAGGTGTTGCCAGGTGCCCAGAACGGGTAAATATTCTGCGGGGGAGGGGGAGGGAAGGGAGATTTCCACCGGAACGGTCCGGGGTTCGGAGTTTTCCCACCCCACCCCGGTGAAATTGATGAGGATTATGCGGAGTCCGGAGGGGGAACACCAGAAGGTGGCTGCGACGGTGGATGGGGCCTTTATTTTCACCGGGGGAGTTTCCCCTGTCCGGTTTAAAACTTCCCTTACGAATTCAATCCTCTCCCTTTCCGCATTTTCGGCGGAGGTTTCATCGCCGGTTATGTCCCAGGGGGCTCCGTACCAGAAATAATACTTTTCGTGGGGGATGCCGGAGTAAACCGAGAGGCCCTTTCCGAAGGGGTTGATGTGAACCGTGGGAACAGGCCTTGAAATTCCCAGAAGGTCCTCCAGGGCAAACCTTCCCCGGGGTCTCCCCCACCGGTCGTAGAGGGAGGTTCTTTCGGTGGCCACCAATTTTCCGCCTTCCTCCACATATCTCCTTATCTCTTCTGCCTCCTCCTTTCCCATGGCGGAGAAGTCCGGGAGGATGAGAACCGGAAGGGCCGAGAGGGGAAAACTCCCCAGGTCCCGGGCGTGTATCACCACGAAGGGGATGTGGCTCTGGAGGAGAAGCATAACGGTTCCGTAGAGACTATCGGGGTATTCTCCCGTTTCCCAGTCGCCCCGGGAGAGGTAATCCAGGGTGTTCCGGGAAAGGACCACCCCGGCAAAGGGCAGGGGGGAGGAAGAGGGTTCGTATATGTCGCTGCGATGCTGGTTTATCCAACGGAAGATTCTCCTCCTGAGTTCCGGCGAGGGAATCCCGCTCATGGTCTCGTTCCCCGAGGTGTAATAGGAAAACCCGTGGAGGACGAGGGAGGCGGCGTGGAGTTTCACGGTGGCTTCAAGGTCAGGAACCCAGCGGAAAACATAACTCAGGGACCAGGAGGGCTTCCCAGCGGTCCAGTCAATGTGTTTCCAGGTGATAACCCTGGCCAGAAAATGCAACCAGGTGTAGAGTTGGGCGGTTTCCTCCACACCGCCGACTTCGTGGGCCACAAGGTCCGCCTTGAGGGCCATGTCCCGGGGGTCAGAGCCCGTCTGGGTGCAGAAAACCGAATAGTCCACCGCCGTTTCCACCGCCAGGAGGAAGTCTTCGTTGACCTCCCGAAGTCTCCGGGCGTATTCCTCCATGAATTCGCCGATTAACCGATAACGCCATTCTACGAATTCCAGCCAGTTTTCGTCCTTCCAATCCGGGGTAAGGGGTGGTTTGGGCAGGGAGCGACCGGTTTGTTTTTCAAACAATTCCCGGGCGTATTTGCCCACATCGGGCCACTGATCCATCCAGGTCTCGCCGTAATCTCCCCGGAGAAAGGGAACATCCAGCCAGAGGCCGTCCGCTCCGGAAAGGGCCATTTTTTCCGCCTGCCTCAGGTGTAATTCCCGAACTTCCGGGTGGGCCGGGGTAAGCCATACATCCTCGCATGTGGGACACACCCAGAAGGGCATTCCAGGAAGGGACCCGAAGAAAACGGCCCTCCTTCCGGAGACTCCGGTCTGGGCCCAGTCCGGATGGGTCAGGGAAAGGCTCAGGTTCCTCTTTGCTGGATCCACCTTTCCGTCGCCGTTCCTGTCCACATCCGGGATTACATACTCCAGGGGGGCCACATAGAAAAGTATCTTTACCCCGGGGAAGCGGGAGTGGACGAACTCCGCCTTTCTTTTTACCGAGTCCAGAGCCCGGGAAAGGCAGGGTTCGTAGAGGCACCTCCAATCGTTTCCCAGCCTTGACCAGTCTAAGATGACCGTGGCCCCGTCGGATACCGCCCTGCGGACCGCCTCCTCCCAGGAAGTTTCGTAATCGTAGGAAGTGGCTATCCTGGCCCCGTAGGTCCAGGGTGGGAGGGGCGGTTTTGAGAAGATCAGGGAAGCCAGCGCCAGAAAGACTAATTTTCTCATGCGGGTATATTAAACTACATTTTTGGGTATAATTGAAGGAGGAGGGGTACCGAAGTGGCCGTAACGGGGTCGGCTCGAAACCGACTGTCCGCCTTGCGCGGACCGTGGGTTCGAATCCCACCCCCTCCGCTTTTTTCCTGTGGTATAATTTCCTCCCGCCGGAGAGGTGTCCGAGTGGCTTAAGGAGCACGCTTGGAAAGCGTGTGTCCCCTAAAGAGGGGACCGTGGGTTCGAATCCCACCCTCTCCGCCATTTAGAATAGATCCCCGCATTCATTTATACAGGCGTCCTGACTGTTCACCTGCACCTTCCTGAACCCCGTCAGGCCCGGAAGGGAGCAGCGGTAAGGGAAAGGACAGGGTGGGCAGGGGGACGCCTTGACTTTTTAACCCCTGCGAATTATTCTTCTATCCCATGGAAAGATACATACCCATCGCCCGCCGTTATCGCCCCAGAACCTTTTCGGAAATCGTAGGGCAGGACCAGATCGTTCGTATCCTTCAGAATCAACTGGCCACCGGTAGAGTTCCCCATGCCTTTCTTTTTTCGGGGACCCGGGGGGTGGGGAAAACATCCACCGCCCGAATCCTGGCCAAGGCCCTGAACTGTGAAAAGGGTGTCACCCCGGAACCCTGCAATCAATGCGCCGCCTGTAAGGCCATAGACCAGGGAAACTTCATGGGACTTATGGAGATAGATGGGGCTTCCAACCGGGGAATAGACGAGGTCAGAAACCTTCAGGAGGTGATTTCCCAGAGGGCCCTGGAGGGGAGGTTCAGGGTGGTGATCATTGACGAGGTCCACATGCTCACCCAGGAGGCCTTCAACGCCCTGCTTAAAACCCTGGAGGAACCTCCTCCCCATGTGGTTTTCGTTCTGGCCACCACCGATTATCAGAGGTTGCCCATCACCATAATCTCCAGAACCGTCCACTTCCACTTCAGGGAAATACCGGAGGAACTCATAAAGGAAAAGATCTTGGACATAGCCCAAAAGGAGGGGTTTGAAATTGACGAGGATGCGGCCCAGATTATAGCCCAGGGGGCCGAAGGCAGCCTGAGGGATGCCCAGACGGCCCTGGAAAAGGTCATCGCCTTCAGCCAGGGAAAAATTACCCGGGAGGAGGCGGAAAGGGCTCTGGGTCTGGTGCCACGCAGCATCATGGAGGACCTCACCAGGGCAATTTCCAGTGGGAAGAGGGCGGAGATCTTCTCCATAGTGAAAGAAATAATTATCCAGGGATACAATTTGAGGAGATTCGTCAGGGACTACATGGCCTTTCTCCGGGGGGTTCTTCTGGAGAAGGCCCGGGGCAATTCCAGGGTTTTCCCGGAACTTTCCAGGGAAGACCTGCTCCGCTACCTTCAAATCCTCATAGATGGGGAATACAGATTGAGGAACGCCTCCAACCCCAGAACCTACCTTGAACTCATGTTCCTCAAAATGAGTTTTCTCAGGCACATCGTGGATTTTGAGGAGTTGGTGGACAGGATGGTAAAGGGGGAAGTTGCTCACCCCACCGGGCCTGTTAAAGGGGCCAGGCAGGCTCCCCCCAGGAGGGAAAGAACTCTGAAGGACCTGGAGGCGGCCCTTTCCCGAAGGAGCGAAGTCCTGGCCACGGCCTTCCGGGAGGCCGACTCCGCGGAACTGCGGGAAGATACCCTTTCCCTGATCTATTCCCGGGAGTTCTATTACAAAAGGCTTCTCAGAAAGCAGGAGGTGGTGGAGGAGGTGGCCTCCAGGGTTTTCGGCAGAAAGATAAAGGTGGAGGCCGTGTTTAAGGAGGAGGAGTCCGGAAATGCCCCCCGGAAGGAAGGGGAGTCTGAGGATTCCAAAGTGTTATTATTGAAGAGGGTTTTCAAAGCCAGGGAAATAAAGGAGGAGTGATGGACATTGGAAAACTCATGGCCCAGGCGAAAAAAATGCAGGAGGAACTCCAGACCAAACTTCGGGAGTTAAAGGTGGAGGGGAGCGCCGGAGGCGGGATGGTGAAGGTGGTTATGGACGGCACCCGGACGCTGGTGGATGTAAAGATATCCCCGGAGGTTTTTGAGGAAGCAGATCTGGAAATGCTTCAGGACCTGATAGTCGCCGCCTTTCAGGATGCCTATCAGAAGGTGGAGGAAGAGAGCGGAAAGATAATCGCTTCCCTGGGGATACCTCCAGGCCTCATGTAAAATAAAATAATGTATCGCTATCCAAAGCCCCTTCAAAACCTCATAAACAAACTCAGTAGAATTCCGGGGGTGGGGAAGAAGACCGCCCAGCGAATTGCCTTTCACATAATAAACATGAAGCCGGAGGATGTGCGGGATCTGGCCGATTCCATACTGAAGGCCCGCTCCCGGACGAAGTCGTGCTCTATCTGCCACAACATCTCCGAAACCGATCCCTGCCACATTTGCTCCGACAGGACCAGGGAGGGAGACAGGTTATGCATAGTGGAAAAGCCCATAGATGTGGCGGCCATAGAGAGCGCCGGGGTATATCGGGGGAAGTATCATGTCCTGGGCGGAGTTATTTCCGCCTCCCAGGGGGTAGGGCCTGAAAACCTCCACATAGCGGACCTGAAGGACAGGATAAAGCGGGAGGGGATAAAGGAGGTTATTATAGCCCTGAATCCAACCCACGAAGGGGAGATAACCTCCCACTACATCGTCAGCCTTCTTTCCCCCCTCAAGGTTACCATAACCAGAATAGGCATAGGCTTGCCAATAGGGGGTAGTTTGGAGTATACTGACCTGGTGACCATTGGTGAAGCGTTAAGGGCAAGAAAAAAAATAAAATAAAGAGGTGGAATAATGTATGGAATGCTTGAAGTGCGATGGCACGGCCGGGCTGGCCAGGGGGTGGTAACCGCCTCCCAGCTTCTGGCCGAAGTCATGGCCAAGGAGGGAAAGCATGTCCAGGCTTTCCCCCATTTCGGGGCTGAAAAGAGGGGAGCCCCCATTGAGGCCTACACCAGGATTTCGGATGAGGAAATCCGGATCCATTCGGAAATTGAGAAGCCGGATATGGTCATCGTGGCGGATCCCACTCTGATAGGAGAGGTTCCCATAGCCGAGGGTACCGACGAACACACCTACTTCCTTTTCAATGCGCCCTTTGAACCTTCAAAAATCAAGGAGAAACTGGGGTTGAAGTCCAACAAGGTTTATGCGGTGGACGCCACCACCATCTCCCTGGAAGAGATAGGAAGGGACATACCCAACATACCCATCCTGGCTGCCTTGTTCAAAACCTCAGGGTTGATGAGCGTGGAGAGGTTCCAGGAACTCATAAAGGATCTGCTCTCCAAGAGGTTCAACGAGAAAATAGTGGAGGCCAACCTCAGAACCATTGAAAGAGCCATCAAGGAGGTAAAGGGATTATGAGGAAATTAGGATGGAAGGAACTCCCGCCAGGGGCCATTAACCCCTGGGCCGGAAATTTTATGGAGGTTAAAACAGGAAGTTTCCGCGGTGGGCTTAAACCGGTTTTCCACGAGGAGCACTGCATTCACTGCCTTTTCTGCTGGGTTTTCTGCCCCGACAACGCCATAATCGTTGAGGAAGGCAAGGTCAAGGGAATCAATTACGACTACTGCAAGGGATGCGGCATCTGCACGGTGGAATGCCCCACGGATCCCAAGAGCCTCACCATGGAAAAGGAAGAGTTACAGCTCTAAGGAGGTAAAAATGGCTGAAAGAAGAATATTAAACGGAAACGCAGCCATAGCCGAGGCCATAAGGCAGATTGATCCCGATGTGGTGGCGGCCTATCCCATAACCCCATCCACCGCCATTGTGGAATACATAGCCAAGTTCGTGGCCGATGGACTTATGAGCGCCGAGTTCGTAACCCCGGAAAGCGAGCACTCCGCCATGAGCATGTGCGTGGGGGCTTCGGCCTCCGGAGCCAGGGTGTTCACCGCCACGGCTTCCCAGGGACTTGCCCTTATGTTTGAAATACTTTACATTGCCTCTTCCCTGAGGCTTCCCATAGTGGCGGGAATAGCCAACAGGGCCCTGTCCGCTCCCATAAACATCCACGGAGACCACTCCGACGCCATGGGGGCCCGGGATTCCGGATGGATTCAGATTTACTCGGAAAACACCCAGGAAGCCTACGACAACATCATACAGGCCTTCAGAATAGGCGAGCACAGGGATGTCTCCAATCCCGTTATGGTAGGTATGGACGGCTTCATCCTTTCCCACGCCGTTCAGGACATGTGGGTGGAGGAGGACGGAAAGGTGAAGGCCTTCGTGGGTGAGCGTCAGCCCCTCTACAACCTTCTGGATGTGGAGCATCCCATAACCGTTGGTCCCATAGACTTCACCGATTACTATTTTGAGCACAAGAGGAGCCAATTCGTGGGCATGGAAAACGCTCCCCGGGTTATCCTGGAGGTAGCGGAGGAGTTCAAAAAGGAGTTCGGCAGGGAATACGGATTCTTTGAACTCTACAAGATGGACGACGCCCAGGTGGCCATAGTGGTAATAGGTTCCACTGCGGGCACCGCCAAGGTGGTGGTGGACCAACTCCGGGAGGACGGAAAGAAGGTGGGCCTCGTGAAACTCAGAGTTTACAGGCCCTTCCCAGCCAGGGAACTGGCGGATGTTCTCACCAACATGAAGGCGGTGGCGGTGCTTGACAGGGCTGCCAGTCCCGGAGGTGTGGGAGGCCCTCTCTTCACGGATGTAAGGGCGTCCCTTTACGAATACGACAAAAAACCCATCCTGGTAGATTACATCTACGGACTGGGCGGCAGGGACATAGGGCCCAAGCACATAGCCGAAGTCTACGAGCGGCTGGATAAGATAGCGGCCACCGGTGAGCGGGGCGAACTCATCGGATACATTAATCTCAGGGAATAGGAGGTAAGAAATGGCTTTAAGAGCAAGGTTAAAGGACCTGGCAGGTCTTGAAGATAAATTCGTTTCCGGACACGGGCTTTGCCCGGGATGCGGAATTCCCCTGATGCTGAGGCTGGTCCTCAGGGCCACGGAGCATCCCCTGGTGGCGGTGAACGCCACCGGTTGTCTGGAGGTCTGCTCCAGCGGATTTCCTTACACCGCCTGGAAGATCCCCTGGATGCACAACGCCTTTGAAAACGCCGGGGCCACCGCCGCAGGAATAGAGGCGGCCTACAAGGCCCTTAAGAGACGCGGAAAACTTCCCGGTGGGGACAAAAAGATAAAAATAGTGGCCTTCGGAGGGGACGGAGGAACCTACGACATCGGCCTCCAATCCCTTTCGGGAGCCATGGAGAGGGGACACGACATAGTTTACATCTGCTACGACAACCAGTCCTACGCCAACACCGGTGGACAGCGCTCCGGGGCCACGCCCTTCGGCGCATCCGCCACCACATCTCCCGCCGGCAAGAAGATCCCCGGAAAACTTCAGTGGAGGAAAAACCTCACCGAGATTATGGCCGCCCACGGCATATACTCGGCCCAGGCCTCGGTGAGCCACTGGAAGGACCTCTTTATGAAGGCTCAGAAGGCCCTGGAGATAGACGGTCCCGCTTTCATCAATGTTCTGATCCCATGTCCCACGGAATGGAAGACCAAGCCCGAAGACGGTGTTCAACTGGCTAAGATTGCCGTGGACTCCAAGGTCTGGCCCCTTTATGAAGTGGAGAACGGAAAATACAAGATAAACTATTACCCCAAGAAGGAAGTGGATGTGGTGGAATGGTTGAAACCCCAGGGACGCTTTGCCCACATGTTCAAGCCCGGCAACGAGTGGATGATAGAGGAATACCGCAAGAAGGTAAACGAAGAGTGGGAAAGACTGGTGAGATTGACAAAGTTATAGGTGGGGCCTAAAATAATAGGGAGGTGGCATGAGTTTTCTCGTCCTTTACGCCGAGGAATACGAAGAGATAAAGAGAATTCTTACAGCCTTGAAGCAGGAGACTAACTCAAGGGTTGCCCTTATAGTGGAAAAAAACGGCCAGCCTATTGCCTTTGCCGGCGAAATGGACGGGGTGGACACCACCTCCCTGGGCTCCCTGGTGGCGGGGAATGTGGCGGCTACCGAGGGTCTTGCCAGGATGCTGGGGGAAGATAGTTTTCCCCTTATGTTCAACGAGGGTGCCAAGGAGAACCTCCACATCACCCTCATAGGGGACAAGTTCATTCTGGCCGTTCTCTTTGACAAGAGAACTTCCCTGGGGCTGGTGAGGCTCAGGGCCCGGAACGCCGCCCTGAAGTTAGAAAGGGTTTTCTCCCGCCTGGAAGAGAAAATGAGGCAGGAGAGGGAGAAATTGGGAACCGGAGAGAATCCCCTGGAGGACCTTTCCGAAGAGGACATAGAAAAACTTTTCAAGTAGGAGGGAAACGAGACCCATGGCCATGATCAATCCCAGACAGAAGGAACTCATAGCCAAGATCGTATACTACGGCCCCGGTCTGGGAGGAAAGACCACCAACCTCAAGTACATATTTGACCATACTTCCCCCTCCAGCCGCGGGGAACTGGTTACCCTCAATACCCAGGGGGACAGGACCCTCTTCTTTGATGTTCTCCCTCTTAACCTGGGAACCATAAAGGGATACAGGATAAGGTTTCAGTTGTACACCGTTCCCGGTCAGGTCTTCTATTCCGAGAGCAGAAAGATAATACTGCGGGGGGTGGACGGTATAGTCTTCGTGGCGGATTCTCAGAGGGAAAGGATGGACGCCAACATAGAGAGCATAGAGGACCTTCAGGACAATTTAAGGCAGTACAATTACTCCTTCGCCACCATGCCCTATGTTCTTCAACTCAACAAAAGGGACCTTCCCACGGCCACTCCTGTGGAGGAGATGAAGAGACTCCTGGTTTTGAAGGGAGAGCCCGTGATTGAGGCCATAGCCATCCGGGGGGTGGGGGTTATGGAGACCCTCAAGGAAATAGCGAAACTGGTTCTCATAAACCTTAAAAAGGAATTTCGCTGACCTATCCTTCCCCTTTCGCCTGATCCTTTTTAACGATTCCGTACTGAAGAAGTTTTCGGTAGAGGTTGCTTCTGGGGGTGTTGAGGACTTCGGCGGTTTTCTTTATGTTCCAGTTGTTTTCCTTCAATTTCTGAAGGAGAAAGAGTTTTTCCGCCCTTTCCTTGAAGTCTTTGAGGGTTCTGGCGGCGAAGACCGCCGATTTTTCCTCGTCCACTTCAACTATTATGTAGTTGGGGAGGTGTTTTACATCTATCTCCGGTTCTTCCACCATGGTCATGAGGCGGGCCACCAGGTTCTTGAGTTCCCGGACATTTCCGGGCCATGAGTAGGCCTTGAGAAATTCCATGGCCCTGGGGGAAATCTTCTTGGGAGGATAGTTGTTTTCCTTGGAGAACCTTTCCATGAAGTATTCCACCAGAAGGGGAATGTCGCTTTTTCTCTTGCGGAGGGGAGGGACCTTTATCACCACCACCCCTATGCGGTAGTAGAGGTCCTGCCTGAAGAGTTTGTCCTTCACCAGTTCCTCCAGGTTCTTGTTGGTGGCGGCTATTATCCTCACATCCACATATATGGGTTTGGTGCTTCCCACCCTGGTAATTTCCCCGGATTCTATGGCCCTCAGGAGTTTGGCCTGGGTCTTTAAACTCATCTCCCCAATTTCGTCCAGGAATAGTATGCCACCGCTGGCGGCTTCAAATTTTCCGATTTTCCTGTCCACGGCTCCGGTGAAGGCCCCCTTTTCGTGTCCGAAGAGTTCGCTCTCTATGAGTTCCTCCGGGATGGCGGCGCAGTTGAGGGTGAGGAAGGGACCCTTTCTTCTTTCGGAAAGAAGGTGGATGGCCCTGGCTACCAGTTCCTTTCCGCTGCCGCTTTCCCCCTGGATGAGAACGGTGGTATCCGTCCTTGACACCTGCCGTATTTGCTTCCACAGCCTCTGCATGGGTTCCGATTCCCCCACCAGGTAAATTCCCCCCAGGGCCTTTTCCCGGGGAGCGAACCGGCCCAGGGCTTTTTTCACGGACATGACCAGTTCGTCCCTGTGGAAAGGGTATATGATCACATCAAAGGCCCCCTGACCCGCCAGTTCAATGGAGTGGGAGATGTTCTTGTTCTCGGTGATAACTATCACAGAAACCCCTTCGTCCTCTACTTCCTTCAGGATCTGGGGCACATCTTCCCCATCGTCCAGTATTATCACCTCGGGATTTTCTCTAAGAACCCTGTGGAGTAAGTCTTCCCGGGAGATCCTCTCCAGGGGATAATCTTCCAGGGCCTCGTAAACTTCCGATTTTTCGCTGTCCACGAAGATTCGCATACTTCTATTATAGTATAATTTTCACGCCATGTTCAGGAGGCTTACGGAAAAGGAGGCGGCCCTCCTGAGGTCCAGGGGAATTCTCATCGGCACCAGCGGGTTTTCCTACAAGCACTGGAAGGGACGGTTTTATCCCCCGGCCCTTCCCAGAAGCCAGTGGCTGGAGCACTACATGCTTTTCTTTCCCACGGTGGAGTTGAATGTGAGTTTCTACAGGTTGCCGTCGGTGGAGGCCTTCCTGAGTTGGAAGAAAAGGGCCAGGTCGTATTTCACCTATGTGATGAAATTGTCCAGAATAATCACCCACCGCCGGAGATTGAGGGTGGAGCAGGAAGAACTTGAGAGACACCTTAATAGATACCGGCTACTGGGGGATAAATTGGAAGCCGTCCTGGTTCAACTTCCGGGCAGTTTGAAAAGGGACCTCCCTTTGCTTCTGGGTTTTCTGGAACTTCTTCCCCGGGACCTTAGATTCGTCTTTGAATTCAGAAGTCCGGACTGGTGGGACGAAGATGTGTTTGAAATTCTGAGGAGAACCGGGTCCGGAATAGTGATCACCGATTGGGAGGGGATGCCCGAGGACTACCCTCCGGAGTTTACCGTTTACTACATAAGAAGGCACGGCCCTACCAGCCGTTACACTTCCCGCTACAGCGAAGAATACCTTGACCACCTGGCCCGGAGGCTTCTTGCCCTGGGAGGAAGAAAATACGCCTTTTTCAACAACGACTACATGGGCTTTGCCGTGGAGAACGCCCACTACCTTCAGCGAAGGGTTCTGGAGGCTATTTCGTGATATAATTCTTATGATAAATGGCATATCCCCTTTTTATTAACGACATAGTAAAACTTGGAGCCCACCCCTCCGATTCCATCCACCGCTCAAGGGTTGTGCTTACGGACCCTTCCCCGGATAGGCTTAAGTTCATAGTCCACTTCGCCAGCAGCCTGGGCCTTCTGGCTTCCTTCGGGAAGGGGTGGAGGAAGGGGGAGAAGTTTGAGGCCTTTCTGAGGGACGACCCTGCCCTCTGGTGGAAGCGCTTTTTTCAATCCTTCGTGGAGGACGACGGTTGGGATGAACTGCCCATGGTGGTTAAACTCAAGACCATGGGGGAGAGACCCTGTCCTTCCCGGGTGAGGAAATTCCTTCTGGAAAGTTTGAAGGAGGGGGAGACCCCCGGGGAATTTTCCTCCAGACTCAGGGAGGAGAATCCAGAGTTTTACAGGAAGGGGGGAACCTGGACCATAAGGAGGGAGAGGAGAACCCCGGAGTGGGAAGAACTGGAGGAAAGGGTGATAAACCTTTTCCTTAAGGAATTGAAGTGGCTTTCCATTTTGAAGGATGGGGAGGTGGTGGAATTTACCGAGGGAGGGAAGAGTATCTTAGAGGGAAAGGTCCCGAAACTCACCCAGGAGAAACCTTTGGTTAAGCCCGATTTTGAAGTTCTGGCTCCCTTCAACACCTATCCCGGAGAACTCTTCTTTCTTGAAAATATAGGTGAACCCGTTTCCTCTGAAGGGGTTTACATATACAGGATAACCCGGGAAAGCATATTGAAGGCCCTTGAGGGAGGTTTAAAGGCCAGGGAGGTTCTGGATCGGATGGAGACCTGGGGACCGGTGCCCGACAACATAAGGGAAAACATCCTCCGGTGGGGAGCCCGGTTTTCTAAGATCAGGCTGAGGTTTGGGGTTATCCTGGAGGTGGAGGATTCGCCCCTGCTTCAGGAATTGATGCACATTAAAAAACTCCGGCAGGTCATGACCCCTATAAATTCCCGTTACGCCTTCCTCAATGTGGAAAAGGTAGAGGAAGTTCGGGAAATTCTCCGCTCCGGAGACTACTATGCGGAGATTCCCCCGGGCTGGGAAGGCAAGAAGATCCTCTTTCTCACCGAAGAGGAAGCCGGAACCCTGAAGAGGGTTTTGAGGGAAAGCATTGAAGGGTTGAAGTTCCCCTTCAATTTAATAATAGAGGAGGTGCTTGAAAAACTATGATTCCCCTTAAGGACGACATACCCTCCGAAACCTTTCCCCTGGTAAATTATTTGCTTATCTTTGTAAACTCCGTGGTCTTCCTCTACGAAGTTTCCCTGCCCCCTGCCGTCCTTCAGCATCTTCTATACACCTACGGCTTCGTGCCCATAAAATTTTCCGCCATTCTTTCCTGTCCCCATTGTTCGCTCCTTTCGGGCATCCTACCCATCTTCACCGCCATGTTTCTTCACGGAGGATGGTTCCATTTCCTGGGAAACATGCTCTTCCTCTACATCTTCGGTGACAATGTGGAAGATGCCATGGGGCACCTGAGATATCTGATTTTCTACCTCCTTTCAGGGTTTGCGGCGGCCATGTTTCAATACCTGATAAACCCGCATTTTTCCGGTCCCATGATCGGAGCCTCCGGTGCCATAGCCGGCGTTCTGGGAGCCTATTTCGTTTTGTATCCCGGAGCCAGGGTTTTAACCCTCCTGTTCTTTTTCATCTTTGTGGATGTGGTTTACATTCCCGCCTTCTTCTTCCTGTTCCTCTGGTTTCTTTTCCAGGTCCTTAACGGCAGTGCGGCCCTGGCCATGGCTGGAGCCGGAGGAGTGGCCTGGTGGGCTCACATAGGAGGATTCGTGGCCGGAGTAAGCCTGGTATGGGTTTTCAGAAAAAGGGAAACCCATGGATATAAAACCTTCAGACCTTGGTAGGAGGTGAAGCATGAATTACTTTGATATTTTCTGGATTTTCCTCTTCTTCCTCGCCTTTCTTCCCTATTTAAAACTCCGGATGATGGAAGGGGCGAGGCTCAGGTTGATAAGAACCATGGAGAAGAAGAGGGGATCCAGGGTGATAATACTCATCCATCGTCAGGAATCCATGAATTTTCTGGGCATTCCCTTGGTGAGGTTTATAGACATAAACGATTCCGAGCAGGTGCTGAGGGCTATAAGGATGACCCCCGACGAGATGCCCATTGACATGATCCTTCACACCCCCGGTGGACTGGTGCTGGCGGCGGAGCAAATAGCCCGGGCCCTGAAGGGGCACAAGGGAAAGGTCACCGTGTTCGTTCCCCATTACGCCATGAGCGGAGGAACCCTCATCGCCCTTTCCGCCGACGAGATAGTGATGGACGAAAACGCCGTCCTGGGCCCCCTGGACCCTCAGATAGGCGGATATCCCGCCGTGAGCATAATAAAGGCCGTCCAGCAGAAGGAGCCCAAGGATCTGGAGGACAAAACACTTATCCTGAAGGACATATCGGAAAAGGCCATGGTGCAGATGAGCAATTTTGTGGAGAGTTTGCTCCGGGATAGACTGGGGGAAAGGGCCGGAGAGGTGGCGAGAAAACTCACCGGAGGAACCTGGACCCACGATTACCCCATCACCGTGGAGGAACTTAAGGGCATGGGGTTTGAGGTTTCCACCGAGATGCCCGAGATCGTATACAACCTGATGGAACTCTTCCCCCAGCCCATGCAGAACAGACCATCGGTCCAATTTATCCCCTTGCCCTACGAAGGGGCGCCCAAAAAACTGGAAAAATAGGTAAAAGGTTCTAAACTATTAAGTAAGCCCGGCCCCTTAGGCCACGGAAAGTGGCGGCGCCTGAGGCTATCGGGTGAAGGTGGCCGGGCTTTTTTACTGTCCTCAAAAAGGGACACCTTCCATTGACTTCCCCCGTATAAGGCCCCCTTTTCTGGCACGGTTTTTGCAATATAAGGGTTGAAGGAGGTAGCCATGAGGAGAACAATTGGAACGATATTGGGACTTTTCCTCCTGGTAGGAACGGTCCTGGCCTACGGCGAAGGGCTAAAATACTTCGCCAGGTTGAATTATCTGAGTGGGCAGGTCCTCATAGAGAGGGCCGGAGGGGAAGGCTACGAAGATGCCGCCCTGAACATGCCCATAGAGGAGGGCGACAGGGTAATCACCGCCGACGGCAGGGCGGAGATATATGTGGGGTTTTCCACATACCTCCGCCTGGACAGAAACACCAAGATGGACCTTCTGGTTCTCCCATCCCAGGGAGGAAGGACCACCCTGGTGGCCCGGCTGATTTACGGGCGAGTTTACCTGGTTTCCTTCAGGGAAAGGTTGAAGACCACCATAGAGGTTAGCGATGCGGAATTTCGTCCGCTGGAAAAAGGTTCCTACATCATCGTGAGGGACCAGGGCTACATGGAATTTCAGGTTCTCAGGGGCTACGCTGAACTGAGGGCCGGAAGGGAGAGTTTGGACATCGCAGAGAACGAGAGGGTTTACATCCGGGGATACGAGATATTCGGTCCCGAAAGGATAAGGGGTTTCTCCGACGATTTTTACCGCTGGAACATGGACAGGGACCGCCGGATTTCGGAGGGATACTCCTATTCAAGGTATCTACCCCCGGAACTTTCCGACTACGGATGGGAACTTTCCCGCTACGGACGCTGGAGATACCTCCCCCCCTACGGCTGGGTGTGGGTTCCCTCCAGTTATCCCTGCCCCGACTGGAGGCCTTACTACTACGGTCGGTGGGTGTGGGTGCCCGGAGGCTGGTTCTGGGTTGGATACGAGCCCTGGGGCTGGGTGGTTTACCACTACGGAAGATGGGGCTGGAGGGCCGGAATAGGGTGGTATTGGATCCCCAGGCCCCACTGGTCCTACGCATGGGTGGATTGGTTCTGGTTTGACGATTACATTGGATGGGTGCCCATAGACATCTACGGCAGGCCCATAGTGATAATAAACAATGTCATATACACCTCCTACGATTACATCCCCATCCACTCCTATTCGGTGGTGGTGGTCCGCAAGGACATGATGGTGGCGCCCAACATCAGAAGGGTAGCCCTGAGAAAGGACCAGTTGAGGTCCTTCGGGGTGTCAAGGGTCAGGGTGGGAGGTCCCCATCCTCCCCTTCGCCCTGTCTTTGCGGTGAAGAAGACCTCACTGGGTCCCCGGAGGGTCCTGGCCGGGGTAAGACCCGCCGCCGTCACAAAGGGGGCCTTTTCCCGCAGACCAGGGAGGTCCTCCTCCGCCTTCACCTCCCGCCGCTCGGCGGCCCAGAGGGGAAGGTTCTCCTCCTCAGGCACCTACCGCCGGGGGAGGAGCGGCAACACCTGGGGCACCCGCCGGAGCGTTTCCCGGGGAGCCCTTAAAAAGGGAAATTCCAGTGGCAGTCGGGTGAGGTCCTGGGGAAGTGCTGGCAGTTCCTCCGGAGCCTCTACCAAAAAGCGGTCCGGGGCGGTGAAGAAGAAAAAGGACCGCAATGCCTACCATCCCTCCACCCGGCCTTATAGCGAAGGCTACAGGAGGGGCTCTTCCGGGGCATATTATTCCTCCAGGGGGGCGAGCAGGGAATATAGACCCTCGGTGAAGACGAGGAGGTGGAACGAGGGAAGATTCACTTCCCGCAGGCCGGGGGTTAACTCCCGGAGGGTTTATCCCCGTTCCCGCCCTTCCTATTCCACCAGGGGATATGAGAGAAGGAACACCTCCTTCTGGGGAAGGGCCTGGAGGAGCATTACAGGGGATCACAGGGTAAAGAGAAATTCCGGAGGCACCGGGTCCTGGGGAGGCAGGTCCTATTCTCCTCCCTCAAGACATTACGGAGGCTCCTACCACAGCGGTTCCCGCAGGTCATGGAGAGCCCCGAGGTCTTCATCCAGTGGATGGTCTTCCAGTTCCCGCAGGTCATGGAGGGCCCCCAGGTCTTCCTCCCGGGGGTGGTCCTCTGGTTCCCGCAGGTCCTATTCAAGTTCAAGAAGTTCCTCAGCATCCGCACGGAAAAGACGGTAATAGAGACGCCCGGTCTCCCTCGGGAGGCCGGGCTTACTTCGTAGGTCCCTTGATTTCTCGCGAAAAGTATTTGAAAAATCGGCGGTTTTTGTTATATAATTAGAACTCTTTGAAAAGAGGGGTGGTTATAAACTTGAAAGGGAGGTTATAATAATCTGGAAAATAAAACTTAAGAGGAGGTTAGATATGCCATTACCTTACGAAGGCATTCTCGAAAGTTTCAAGGAGATTCCGGGTTACAAGGCTGCGGCCATCTTCAATGCTAACGGAGAGGAACTCGGATTTCACGCCCTTAAGGACAGGGAGAAACTGGAGAAGTATTTTCTTCAGATGACCAGCCTCTTTGTCGCAGGAGATAAAGCGGCGGAGAAAACCGGAGCCGGAGGCATGGACTTTATCCAGACCGACTCCGAACTGGGCAAGTTCCTCGCCAGAAGGGGAGAGAAGTTCATCGCCATGCTCATGCTGGAAGAGGACGGCAACATAGCCCTTGCCAAGCAGGCCCTGGAAGAAGCAGCCGCGAAACTTTAATATTTTTTAAGGGAGGGGGAATCGCCCCCCTCCCGCTAAAAACTTATTAAAATTTTGTAAAAATTTAAGAGCGTAGTCTTGAAAGGCAAGCAATAATGTGTTATAAGTGAGACTATGGGTATTAAGGTAAAGTTTGACGATATTTTAACCTTCCTCTCCTTGAAAAACCCCGACGAAGTTCTTAAGGTCATATTCAAGGGGAAGAAGGGTCAAGGGGAACTGGTTTACAGGGACGGGAATATAAGCAAGGTGTTCTACGGAGACCTGAAAGGGGACGAAGCCCTGGAGCAACTTCTGGAGGAGGACGGGATTGAAGTTATGGAAATGGGGTCCATATTTTCCTACGAGGGGATGTCCCTCCTGGCCTCCCTGATTCAACAGCAACTGGGAAATCTGGATGGATTTCTTGGGATGGCGATGGTGGACGAGCAGTGCGAGCCCTACAACATTCCCGGGGCAGAATTTCCAGAGATTTCCCTTCCCCCGGACCTGTGTCGGGAGATGGTGGATGAGATAATAAGGAAAGCAAAAAGCCTCATGCCTGCCCTTAGCGAAAGGGAGTGGGAAGGACAGGTGGTTATTGGAGCGAGATTGAAGCCAGAACTGGTGGCCTTCGTGGGGTTAAGCAATCCGGAGCACGCCGTAAGGGTAAAAAACTTCCTGGGAGAACTCCAGAAAATTACGGCATAAAATGGAAAAAAAAAGCACCTTTGAAGACCTCACGCTGGAAGGGGTGATATCCAGGGCAGACCTGGGGATAGGGGTTTTGAGGGGGGAGGAAATACTTTACTCCAATCAGGCTCTCCAGAGGATCCTCCAGGGGGAGTTCGGCATACGGTTTCCCTCCATCCTTTACGGAGCCCTCCAGGAGGGCAAGGTCATGGGGACGGAAAAGATAGGGAGGTACACCTTCGGGTTCTGGTTTGAGAAGGTGGGGGACGCCTGGCTTTTTCTTGTGAAGCCCATCCCCGAGGAGACCGTTGTTTTCAACCTGAGACGGGACAAGGAGATCGTGGACAATCTCAATCGCCTCTTTTCAGCCATTAGACACGAAATAGGCAACCCCATAAACATCGTGAAGATGTCAATAAAGGTGGTTAAGGAGCACCTGGACGAGTTTTCCGAGGAGAAAAGAAAGGAATACCTGGGAAGAATTACCAAGCAGGTGGAAGCCATAGAGCAGGTTCTCAACACCATCGGCAACTTTATGAGGGTGGGAACCCTCAACATCACCCGGGTGGAGATTTCAAGTTACTTGCAGGATTTCCTCAAGGAAGTGGAGGGTGAACTTGTAGCCAGGAAGGTGAAGTTAAAGGTGGACGACGAAATGCCGAAGATATGGGTAGAAGCCGACCCATACGCCCTCAAACAGGTTTTGAGGAACATTTTCAAGAACTCCGTGGAGGCAATGGACGGTTACAAGGGGAAAAGGAGGATAGAGGTTTCCCTGGAGAGGGTGGGCGATTATGCGAGGCTTTCCATCAACAACACGGGAAAGAAAATCCCATCGGATCTTATCAATAAACTTTTTATTCCCTTTACATCCACCAAGGGAAAAAAGAGGGGAATGGGCCTGGCCATTTCTAAAAGATTGATGTTGGCCATGAACGGGGAGTTGGAGATAAGCAACGAGATTGATGGGGTGGAAACCAGGATTTACCTCCCCATCGCTAAAGTTCACTCCGGAGGTAACGATGAAACCCAGTAAAATCCTGATTGTGGACGATGACCGGGAGTTTCTTCAGACTCTCAAGGATGCCTTTCTAAGCCACGAGAAGGACATCAAACTCTTCCTGGCCGGCTCGGTAAAGGAAGCCCTCAAAATATTGAAAAAAGAAGACATTGACCTGGTGATTTCCGACCTGAGAATGGAGGGGATGGACGGCCTGGACCTTTTGAATTTCGTAAGGAAAAAAATGCCCCATGTGCCCTTCATTCTCATCACTGCCTACGGGTCCCCAGCCATAGAGATAAAGGCCGAAAAAATGGGGGCTGTAAAATACATGACCAAGCCCATAATCCTGGAGGAATTGGAGAAAGCCGTGATGGAACTCCTCAACCGGGAGCGTTCCCCCAAGGAGCAGTTGACCTTCAACTCCCCCATCCATCTGGCCCAACTGGTGAAGTTTGAGGGAAAAGATTGCGCTTTAAAAATCATATCCCCAGACGGCAGAAAGGGGGTTCTTGAATTTGAAAACGGAAAACTCATTAACGCCAGGCTGGGCAAACTGGAAGGGGAGGAGGCAGCGGTGGAAATTCTTTCTTGGAAGGATGTTCTCATCACGGTGGAGAAAGGTTCGGGTAAGAAAAAAGTTACCATAGACACACCCCTGGAAGACCTCATAGTGAAGGCCCTAAAGAAGAAAGAAGAACCTCCTACTCCCCAGGAGATACCAGAAGTAGCCGTTCCCGAGGAGGAACTCATCGGAGGGGAAACCGTGGACGAAGAAGCCTTAGACGAGGATGTTTTTCCCTCGGACGAGGGGGAAGTTTCCCTCAAGGGTGAATTTGAATATCTTGAAGAATACCTGGGAAAAATTGACGAACCGGAGTCGGAGGAGGAAGAAGTTCTGGATGAAGAGGGGACTGCCGGGGGAAAATTGGCCCGGAGCAACATCATAGAGACGATTCAGGAGATTCCAGGATACCTGGCCATGGCCATTTTCACCGACAAGGCCAAACTTCTGGACTTCCACTCCCGGGAGGGCGAGCCCTTCCTGAAGGAGATATTTCAGAAAACCGCCGCCCTCTCCATCCTTCTGAGGGACCTTCATTCCAAATACGGAAAGCAGGACATAAACTTCATCACCATAGAGAACGAAAACGGATTTTTCTACGCCAAATTCGTCAAGGGTAAGGTTTTAATCCTCAGAACCAACAAGGAGACCAAGACCGCCCTGATAAGGGAGATTTTCTCCGAACTTACCGAAGAACTCCTCTAAGGTAGAATCAGAACCGGGGTGTTTTCGTCCACCATTTCAAAGAGGTCCAGTATATCCCAGTTTCCCATCCTTATGCAGCCCTTGGAAGCAGGGCTTCCCAGCAACTCTTCCTCCGGGGTTCCGTGGATGTAGATAAACCTTTCCCTGGTGTCCACTATTCCCCCCCGATTTTTCCCCTCCTCCATCCCTTCCAGCCAGAGTATTCTGGTGGTTATGAGGTCGCCCCGGGAAGGAAATAAAACCACCTCCCCGGTAAATTCCCTTCCCACGAAGACTCCCCCCGGGGGAACTCCGTCTCCAATTTTTCTGTATATTCTGTGAAGGCCCAGGGGGGTCTTGAAGGAGTCCATCAGGGAGCCGTAGCCAAATCGGGACGAGGATATCCTGTAAACCCTTAAAATCCTCCTTCCCTCCATGAGGTAAAGTTTCTGTTCCCCCAGAACCACCAGGATAAATCTCCTTTCCCTCATCCAGCCAATTCTAAAAACATAAAATCCCCGGTGTCAACAGAACCGGGTTCAGGAGAATACCAGAACGGCGGCGGCCAAAATTGCTGCCACCGGAGGGAGGATGTATTTGTACACCCTGACAAGCCTGGCGCCGAAGAACTCGCTGGAGAGAACGAGGCAGAGGTGAAGAGGAGAAAGGAGCACCCCGGAGAACCCGCTGATGTAAAGGAGAGAAATGTAGTTGAGGTTCTTTCCCACCATGGGGATGAAGAGGGGAAAGGTAATCCCCACGAAGGCGGAGTTGACTCCGGTGAGAAAGCCCACGGAGAAGGGGAGGGCCACCATGAAGAAGACCGACCATCCCCTGTGGGAGGAGACCGTCCGGGCCAGAAGGGGAGAAAGGGAAGAGGAGGCTACGAAACCCTTAAAGATCATCACCGACAGAAGGATGAGCATGATTTTGTAGTTAAAGGCCCTGAGGAGGATGCTCGGGATTTTTTTCGGAGGTACGGTGAAAATTAGGGAGAGGAATACCACCAGGGCCAGGGAAAGGAGCAGGGGGAGCCCGGCGGCAAGAATCAGAGCGATGACGAGGAGAATTTCCCAGGTTCCCCTGAGAAAGTCCTGCAGGGGCCTGTTTCCTTTCCCGGGATAAGGGGACAAGCGTGGGAAGGAGAGGCGGAGGATGAGGGCTCCGGCCCCGGCGGCTATCAGGGTGAAGTAAAACTGGTTCCTCATGAGGTCCAGGGCTTTTATTTCAAAAACCGCCACCGTGAGGATGAAGCCCTGATAAAGGGGCCAGAAGAACTCCCATATATGCCGAAACCAGTAATTAGCAAAGGTCTTTACCTCCGGGGATACCCTTTCTCCCCTCAGGGCCTCCTCCACCATGGGGGCCGAAACCAGGGCTCCCCCGGGCATGGGCAAAAGACCTATTATGGCTGGGGATACGGTGGAGAGGAGGAATCGGGAGGACATTACCCCGCTTATTCCCCGCAGGAGTTTTTCCAGGGACTTCTTTTCCTTCTGGATTTCCACCAGCACCAGTACCAGATAAATCAGAAGAAGGAGGCCCAGGGTGGTCCGGGAGACGGCGGCCCTGGCCGCCGAAGTTAAAATCTGAGCCGGGGTCATGGAAAAGAGAAGGGCCATCAGAAGGCCGCTTAAGAGGACCACCGCCGAAAGGTGTAGTCTCAGGAACAGAAGAATCAGGAAGACTGCGATAACTATTCCCAGTTTCAAAAGCATAGGCCTTTATTTTATCATCGGGAGGAAATTATAAGCACCACCTCACCCCGGCCCTCCCACTGAAGGAAGTCGGAGATTTTTCCCCTCAGGATTTCCTCGTGAACCTTGGTGAGTTCCCGGTGAATTTCGCATTCCCTGTCTCCGAAAACCTCCAGGGCCTTTTTCATGAGTTTTGGAACCCTGGACGCCCTTTCAAAAAACACCAGGCATCCGGGAAACTCCTTAAGGGTTTCCAGGTCCCTTTTGCCCTTTCGTTTGGGAAAGCCCCAGAAGACGAACCGGAGGCAGCCCAGGGCAGAGGCCGAGAGGGCAGCGGTGAGGGAGGAGGGGCCCGGCACTGGAATCACCCTGATTCCCCGATTTACCGCCTTCTTTACCAGGATCGCCCCGGGATCGCTCAAGAGCGGAGTCCCGGCGTCGGTTACCAGGGCGGCCTTTTTCCCCTCCAGGAGTTTCTGGATTATAACCTCGGCCTTTTCCCTTTCCCTGGGGGCGTAATAACTCACCAGGGGTTTTCTGATCCCGTAGTGGTTGAGGAGGTTGGAAGTTCTTCTGGTATCTTCGCAAACCACGAAATCAACTTCCTTGAGCACCTCCAGGGCCCTCAGGGTTATGTCCCCGAGGTTCCCGATGGGGGTTGCCACCACGAAGAGTTCAGGTGAGGACATCCCGGCTGTATAGGAAATCCCTTCCCACCGTCCGGGTGGAAATCTTCAGGATCTGGGGGGGAAGCCTTTTAAAATGATGCTTGAACATTTTCTCCACTATCCCCCGGACCTTTTCTCTGCCGTATTTTTCCTCCACCTCCTCCCGGGGTTTCCTCAAGTCCACCAGTTCGTAGAGGATTTTATCCGCTTCCTCGTAGGTGATCCCCAGTTCTCCTTCGTCGGTCTGCCCAGCCCAGAGGTCAGCACTGGGCTTTTTACGCAGGATTTTTTCGGGAACCCCCAGGTGCCGGGCCAGGGCCCTGACCTGGGTTTTGTATAGGTCCCCTATGGGGTTTATGGCCGAGGCCAGGTCCCCGAAGATGGTTCCGTAGCCCAGGAGAATTTCGCTTTTGTTGCTGGTTCCTATGACCAGGGCCCTCTCCCTGGCGGAGATGTCGTAGAGGATGCTCATGCGCTCCCGGGCCATTTTGTTTCCCCGGAGTATTTTGTCGTCGGTGGGCATTTTTTCAAAATAGGCCTCCACCATGGGGGTTATGTCAATGAGGTAATGTCTGACTCCTAAGGTCTTTACCACCATCATGGCGTCCTCCACCGACGAAGGGGAACTTACCCGGTGGGGCATGATGACCGCCACGGAGTTATCCGGGCCCACCGCCCTGGTCAGAAGGTATAGCACCGTGGTGGAATCCAGCCCTCCGGAAAGGCCCAGAACCCCCCTCTTCATGCCGATCCTGGAGAGTTCCGTCCGGAGGAACTGAACGGCAAATTTCTCTATTTTCTCGGCGTCAATCTTCATTTAGAATCCTCCTTATCTCCCGGTAGATGACCCGGGGCCTTTCGTCCCGGTAGGCGGGGAAAAGAATCCTTGCCCTGCGGAGTTCTTCCCTCCTGTACTCAAAGGTGCCCAGGTCCTCCTCCAGGTCCTTTAACCTCACCAGAACCTGGCCGGTGGGGGAGTAGGCGTGGGAACCTCCTCCGAAGCCCATGCCGCCGTCAAAACCCACCCGGTTGGCGTAGGCCACATAAACGGTGAAGTGTTTTGAAACCACCTTGCTCATGTTTTCCCACATCCTTATGGAGGGGAAATCCGGATATCCCCGGGCCGGGGATGCGGAGAGAACCACCAGAAGGTCCGCCTGCTGGAGAAAGTAAACATAACTGGAGGACGGATGAAGGTAATCGTAGCATATTAAAATCCCAACCCTTCCCAGGTCCGGGTCCTCAAAGGTCCGGAAGTTCTCGCCCTCGGCGAAGAACCTCTTTTCCTCAAACATGGAATAATTGGGCAAAAAAACCTTCCGATGTATGTGGACGAGGTTTCCGTCCCTGAAGAAGCCTGCTGCATTAAAAAAAAGGTCCCTCTCTTCCAGGACGAATCCCGTGAAAAAGGGGAGTATTTTAGAAGCCTCCTTCAGTTTTTCCATGAGAGGATGGCCTTCCTTTATAGCCACATCGGGAACCAGATCGTAGAGTTCGTATCCGGTGAGGGCCAGTTCCGGGAAAACCACCGCCTCCGCCCCCTGCCCTTTGGCCTTTTCAAGTAGTTCCAGGTGCCTTCCTAAATTCTCCTCCACCTTCCCCACCGCCGGAGCCATCTGAGCAATGGCTATCTTCATGAGAGCCTCCCATTTGAATTCAGGACCTCAGAAATTATAAACTAAAAACCGTGAAGAGAATAGTTTTTATAACATGGGCCGAACCGGGAACCTACGGAAGGATGAGGAGGAGCCTTCTTCTGGCTTCCCTCCTCAGAAGGGAGGCGGAGGTTTCCTTTGCCGTCCGGCCCCGGGGCAAAACCCTGGCCTTTTTAATAGACGGCGGTTTTCCCCATTTTCTCCTGGATGAGGGGTTGCCTTCGGCGGACCTTTACCTGGTGGACCTTCCCCGGTGGGAGGGAGAACTTCCCGGGGAATCACTGTTCGTGGATGTGGAGGGCAGGGAGGGAATAAAGACCCTTCCTCCGGAGGAGGGAGGGAAATTTCAGGTTCTCTTTCCCAGGTTTCGCCACTTCCATCTTCTTGAAAAGGAGATTCGGGAAAAGGGAAAGAAGGTTCTGGTGGCCCTCTCCACCCGGTGCGGTCCGGAGGAGGTGGAAGCGGCGGTGGAAAGGGTCCTGGAGGAAGATCTTTTCCCTGTTTTAGCACCGCATTTTGAACTTTCCCGGCCCTGGCTGGCCTCCCTGAGAAAAAAACATCCCCGGGTTCGCCTGGTAGGTCCGGTTCAGGACCTGGCCAGGGTCATGTGGAAGGCGGACATGGCTTTGATCTCCGGATTTCTGAAACCCTTTGAAGCGGCTTCGGTGGGAACGCCGGCGGTTTACTGGAAGGAGGACCGGGTAAGCCGGAGTTTTGAAAACCAGGGAGTTGGGAAAATCTATCGTCCAGGGATTCTGAGGGAACTATACCAACGTGTGGGGGAGAGGAGGGAAGTTTCCCGCAGGGCCAGGGGCCTGGTGGATGCTCTGGGGCTTTACAGAACCTACGAATTTATAAGGGGTTTGCTTTGAAGGTCTTGTTTCTGGCACCGCAGCCCTTCTTCATCCCCCGGGGGACTCCCATCGCCGTGGCCAATCTTCTGAGGGCCCTGGAGGGGGAGGTTATTGGAAAACTTCTGACTCTCCCCTTCGGAGAGGACCTGGAAATTCCCCTGGAGATTGAGAGGCTTGATAGGATTCCCTTCACCCGGCCCCCTCGCCCCGGCTTTTCCTTCACCAAATTCCTTTACGATGTGGAACTCCTGGAGGAGGTTTTGAGACAGGCCAGGGGTTACGACTTGATTCACGCCGTGGAGGAGGCCAATTTTATCGCTCTCATGGCGAAGAAACTAAAGGGTATCCCCTTCGTCTACGACATGGATTCCATCCTTTCGGAGCAACTCAGGGGCCCTCTGAAAAAAATGGCGGAGTCCCTGGAGAAAAAGGCATTAAAGGAGGCCCTGGGGGTGGTGGCGGTCAGCCCTTCCCTGGTGGATTACGCCCGTAGATTCAACCAGCAGGTATTCTATCTTCCCGACACCCCCTTCTGGCAGGAGTACCCGGAGGTGGACAAGGGGCGCTTCGGATGGGAGGGAAAAACGGTGGTCCTGTACGCCGGGAACTTCGCCCCTTACCAGGGGGTGGATTTTCTCCTGGATGCTTTTTCTCTAACCACCCGGGATGACCTCCTTCTGGTGCTCCTGGGAGGGGAAAAGGAAGTGAACCTTCCCCGGGTGGAGGTTCTTCCTCCGGTCTCTCCCCGGCGGGTTAACGAATACCTGGCGGCGGCGGACATATTGGTTTCCCCCAGACTTTCCGGGGTTAACACCCCCATGAAGATTTATTCTTATCTGGGAGCGGGAAAGCCCATCGTGGCCTCCGCCATAGAATCCCACACCCAGGTATTAACCCCGGATGTTGCCCTGCTTCTTCCCCTGGACCGGGAGTTATGGGCCAGGAAAATTGAGGAACTGGCCAGGGACCCAGTTCTCCGCCGGGAACTGGGGCGACGGGCCAGGGAAGTTTTTGAAAGGGAGTATTCCTGGGAGAGGTTTCGCCGCAGGGCCAGGGGGATCTACCGGGAAATTGATTCCCGCCTGCAGTCTAAAGAACGAAGAGTTTAAAAAAGGTAAAAAGGCCCACCACCGCAAGGAAAAAACCGTAGGCTTTCCTCAGGCGGGGTCCCTTAATCCTGGAGGACAACCTGCTTCCCACCTGAGCCCCGGCGAAAACGGCTGCCGAAAGCAGGGCTGCCGTTCTCCAGTTTACATGTCCCACGGTCAGGTGCCCTGCGAAGCCCGCTGCGGCGGTGAGTCCCACCATGAAGGCGCTGGATCCCACCGCTATGGGCATGGGAACATTGAGGAGTAGAACCATGATGGGGATTTTTATTATTCCACCGCTAAGGCCGGCTATGCTGAGGACAAGCCCCACGGCGAACATCAGGGGGAAGACGCAGACCAGATTTAGGTAGTATTCCTTCCCCAGCCACTCCCTCCTCCACATGAACCACCTTCCCCTTCCCGCACGCTGGCAGCAGAAATTCCAACTTCTCTCGGGGGGCTTTACCATGAGGTATGAGGCCCCCAGAATTAAAAAGACCAGGAGACCGCCCATGAGTTTTTCCGGAAAGAACTGAGAAAGCACCCCGCCGGCGAAGGCCCCCAGGGTGGTGGGTACCTCCAGCATGAGGGCCAGGGCGAAGTCCACCTGGCCGTGTTTCTCAAAGACGAAGGTGGCCGAGAGGGAGGTTACCATTATCAAAAAAAGGGATGTGGAAGCGGCCTGGGTGAAGGGGATCCCCAGCCAGAGTTGAAAGGGGGTGTAAAGTATCCCTCCCCCCACCCCGAAGAGGGAGGCCACGGCGGCCGCCATAAAGATGAGAACGAACAGGAGAACCATTATTTTAGTTTAGCATAAAATCCCTTCTCCGGTGTGATAAAATACTATTTCGGAGGTAGGAAATGAGAGTGTTTGTAACTGCAAAAGGAAAGGATTTGGATTCCTCGGTGGATCCAAGATTTGGAAGGGCGGAGTACTACATAATTTACGATACCGAGACCGGAGAGTTCAAGGCCGTGGAAAATCCCTTCAAAAGGGGCCAGACCGCCGTGGGTATTTCCCTGGCCCAGAGGGTAATAGAGGAAGGGGCCCAGGCGGCCATAAGCGGGAATTTCGGGCCCAACGCCTTTGAGGTGCTCAAGGCCGCCGGGATTTCCCTCTACCGGGCCGGAGGGGACCTTACGGTAAAGGAAGCCCTGGACGCCTTGGTTAAGGGGAAACTTCCGGCCATGAATTCGGCCACCCCTAGGGAAGTGGCGGAGAAACTGGAAAAGGAGTTAAAATGATCATCTCCGTGGCCAGCGGAAAGGGGGGAACGGGCAAGACCACCTTTTCGGTTCTCTTGGCCCGGGCCGTGGCCCCTGCCCTTTACATTGACGCCGATGTGGAGGAGCCCAACGGCGGGATATTCCTCAAGCCGGACATAGAAAGGGAGGAGGATTTTACCGAACTGGTTCCCAAAATCATCCCGGAAAAATGCACCTACTGCGGAGAATGCGCCAGGGCCTGTCCCTACAAGGCGCTGGTAATCATCCCCCCTCCGGCAAAAAAGGACCTTTTTTTCCCAGAACTCTGCCATTCCTGCGGCGTTTGTGCCTATGTCTGTCCGGAAAAGGGAGCCCTTATAGAGGTTCCCAGGAAGAAGGGGGTGATAAGGGTGGGAAAGGCCGGAGATCTGGACTTCATGGAGGGGGTCCTTAACATCGGAGAGCCCACCGCCGTTCCCCTCATTAAGTCCCTGGTTAAGAGGGCCAGGGAATATCCCGGGGATGTAATCCTGGACGCTCCCCCGGGAACCTCATGTCCCGTGGTGGAGGCCGTGGGGGAGGCGGACTTCGTTCTTCTGGTGGCGGAGCCCACCCCCTTCGGAGTCCACGACCTTTCCCTGGTGGTGGACATGGTGAGACAACTGGACAAGAGATTCGCCGTGGTGGTAAACAAAGCCCAGGAGGGCAACACGCTGGTGGAGGATTACGCCCGAAGGGAGGGAATTCCCGTTCTGTTTAAGATTCCCTTCTCCGAGGAAATAGCCCGGATGTATTCCCGGGGAGAACTTCCCTTCGGCAGGTTTGAGGCTCAACTCCGGGAACTTCACCTTAAAATCAAGGAGATGGCAGGATGAGTCCCAGGGAAATTGTGATAATAAGCGGAAAGGGGGGAACGGGCAAAACCACCATAACCTCCTCCTTCGTCTGGTGGCTTCATGGGAGGGGAGAGAAGTTCGTCATCGCCGACGCCGATGTGGACGCCGCCGACATGCACATCCTCATGAACCCTCGGCCCTGGAAGGAGGAGGAGTTCGTGGGCAAGTCCGTGGCGGAAATAGACGATTCCCTCTGTACATACTGCGACATTTGCCGTCAACTTTGCCGTTTTGACGCCATTTATGTGGACGAAGACGGGGTTTATAGGGTTAATCCCTTCCGATGCGACGGGTGCACCCTTTGCGAAATAGCCTGCCCGGTGAAGGCCATAAGTATGGTGCCCCAGGTGGTGGGGAAGTGGTTCCTTTCCACGACCCCCTTCGGCCCCATGGTTCACGCTAAACTGAAGCCCGGGGCGGAGAACTCAGGGAACCTGGTCACCATGGTAAAGCATCAGGCTCGCCTTCTGGCGGAAAAGGAGGGAATCCCCCACATAATAGTGGACGGTCCTCCGGGCATCGGCTGTCCGGTGACCTCCGCCATATCCGGAGCCAGTTTCGTGGCGGTGGTGGCGGAGCCCAGTTTTTCCGCCATCCACGACATGGAGAGGGCGGTGGAGACGGCGGAGCACTTCCAGGTTCCCCACGGAATACTCGTAAACAAGGCCGGGATAAACCCCGAAAACGAGGAGAAAATAAGGGAGTTTGCCCGCCGTAAGGGCATTCCCTTCCTGGGGCAGGTTCCCTTTACCCGGTGCGTCGTAGACGCCCTGGTGGAGAAGAAGATAGCCGCCTCCTCATGCCCGCAGGTGCGGGAGGCCCTGGAGGGGGTTTTTGAAAAAATCATGGAGGTCGTGAATGGGACGGCTCAAAAATAAGGTGATAGAAGCCCTTATGAGGGTTTACGACCCGGAGTTGAGGAAGGATGTAATTTCCCTTCAACTGGTCAGGGACCTGAAGGTGGACGAGGAGACGGGCAAAGTTTCCCTCACCTTTCGCCCCACGGCCTTTACCTGTCCCATAGGAATTCAACTTGCCCTCATGATAAAACAGGCGGTGAAGAGGGTGGAGGGGGTGAAGGAGGTGGATGTGAAGGTGGTGGACTTCGCATGGGCAAAACAGGCCATGGAATACCTCAAGGCCCTGGACGAGGAGGAAGAGGAAAAGAAGGAAGAGGAAGAAAAGAAAGAAGAAGAGAAAACCGGGAGTTAGTATAATATCCCCATGAAGATTCTGGTCACCGGAGCCTCCGGTTTCATAGGCTCCCACCTCAAAAATAAACTTAGAGAGGAGGGGCATGAGGTCTATGGGATGAGCCGGAGACCCGGCCAGGAGTTTCAGGCGGACATAAGGGATACGGCGAAGGTGGTGGACTTCGTGCGGCGGGAGGGGATCCAGGTGGTTTTTCACCTTTCAGCGGCCCTGGGGTCCCACCCGGGGGGTGAGGAGTACATAATGGATGTGAATTACCGGGCCACCCGGGCCCTGGCCGAGGCCCTCATCCCGGAGCCGGTAAAATTCGTTTTTTTCAGTTCCACGGGGGTCCACGGCAATGTACCTCCGGGAAGGCCTGCGGACGAAGACTCTCCCCTTTCCCCCATGAGTCCCTACGAAAGGTCCAAGGCCCTGGCGGAGGAGGCGGTGATGAAGGCCCGGGGTCGGGGATTGAGGGCCTGGATAATAAGGCCTGGATGGGTTTACGGTCCCGGCGACCGCAGAACCTTCAAACTTTTCAAGTTCCTCATGAAAAACACGCCCCTTCCCGGCAACGGAAGGAACCATCAGCATCCCATCTACATTCGTGACCTGGTGGAGGCGAGCCTGAAATTTCTGGGCGAGCCCCCTTCCCCCATTTACATAATCAGCGGAGACGAAATTCTCACCGTGAGGGAGTTGGTGAGGGTGGCCTGTGCCTCCTTCGGTTGCAGGCAGGAGAGGGTGTTCTTTCCGGTAACCCCCGTTCTCGTGGCTTCCTACCCCCTGAGGTGGTTTTTTTCCCTCATGGGCAGGGAGGCCCCCATAACCCCGGCCAAGGTAAGTTTCTTCACCGTCAATCGGGAGTTTTCCGTGGAGAGGGCCAGGAGGGAACTGGGTTTTTCGCCGGCGGTGGACTTTGCCCGGGGAACGGCCCGGGCCTTTGAGTGGTATAAGCGGGCGGGCTGGCTGTAAATGGTGCCTCCGGCCATAATAAGCGCTTCAAGAAGGACGGACATCCCCGCCTTTTATCTGGACTGGTTGGTGGAGGGGATTAAAAAGGGGGAGGTGGTGGTGAAGGGGCCCTACGGCAGGGTTTACCGGGTAAAACTCATCCCGGAGAGGGTTCATACCCTGGTTCTTTGGTCCAAGAATTTTTCTCCCCTTCTAAAAAACCGGGAGGCCAGGAAAACCCTGGATTCCTATTCCCAACTCTATTTTCTCTTCACCATTACCGGTCTGGGTGGAGGTCCATGGGAGCGGGGAGTTCCGTCCCCGGAGGTGGCCGTGGCCCAACTAAAGCCCCTGGCCCAGTGGTGGGGGCCCGAGAGAATAGGCCTCAGATTTGACCCGGTGGTTTACTGGCGGGAGAGGGGGCAGTTGAAGACCAACCTTTATTTTTTTGAGAAATTGGCCCCTCTTCTGGAAAGCGCAGGTATAAAAAGGGTAATCTTCAGTTTCGTCACCTGGTATCCCAAGGCGGTGAGGAGGACCAGGGAGGCAAGGATGGATTTTTACGACCCTACCCCGGAGGAAAAAATAAGGGCCGAGGAGTACCTGGTTTCCGTGGCCCGGGCCCACGGCCTTTCCCTGGAGGCCTGCTCCCAGCCCCGGGAACTCATTTTCCCCCCCATAAAGAGGGGAGCCTGCATAGACGCCGAACTTCTATCGGAACTTCATCCCCGGGCCTGGAAACTCTCCCTGCCCAAGGACCCGGGCCAGAGGAATCTGTGTGGATGTTCCAGGTCCATTGACATCGGAAGTTATTCCCTCCCGTGTCGCCATCTGTGTCTGTATTGCTACGCCAATCCTAAGGTTAGAGTTTATTAATTTTCAATACCTCTTCCTCTTAAAATGCACTGTTTTTGTGCAAAAATATGGAAATTAAGGTATTTTTTGGCTATGCGTTTCAACAGGGGTGTTGAAATTTTCTAAACCCTCATCAATGCTTAATTTACAGAACGCAGGACCCCGAACACCGCCGTGTAGTATAATTGAAGTATGGAAATAACGGAATTTTTCCCGGAAAAAAGGAACCTGGAGGACTGGCTTTTCCTGGCCCACCTCCTGGTGCTTTCGGAGATGAACACCCACCAGTGGTTTTCCCTGGAAATGGCCAGGGTGATGAAGGGGGTTTTCTTCGGCGAGGCCAGGCCGTATTTTCTTTATCACCTTAAGTATCTGAGCGATTTTCAGAGCCTGATTTTCTCCGAAGATTACTTCAAAAAGGTGGGTGCCTGCCTGGAGGATGAATGCGGAGATGATTATTTGAAAGCGGTGGAAACCTCGCTGAGGAGGTTTGCCCCGGGGGTGGAGGAGGACGGAACTCTGTTTTTAACCCTGGGGGACGCAAAGATAAAACTGTTTCCCTTTTTCCTTTACCGCGACGGAAAGATATGGAGGTTCAAGGAAGTCAAGGACGATACCCCCACCTATTCCCACGGGGAACAGTTCTTGAAAATCTCTGAGCGTTCGGTGAGGGAGGAACTCGGCAGATTCTTCCTCAATGTCCTGGCCCTGGAGGAAGCGGAAAAACTCCTGGGCAAGACCCGGGTTAAGCCCCTCAAGGGGGGGTGGGATGCCTACACCAGGGGGAAGATTAACCTGGCCTTTTCCCTTCTTCTCTTCGCAGTGGAGGAGGGGAGAACCCTGCCCGTGGTCCTCTATCTTCTGGCCCGGATAAGCAAGATAAGGGAAAACCGCCAGGACCTGGAAGCCTACGCCAGGAAAATGGTGGAACTTTATCCTGACCTGGACAGGAGTTACGAGGCCCTGGCCTGGTTGGGAGAACTTCTGGGCACCGGCAAAACCCTGAGCCTGGCGGTGGAGAAGGGATTGAAACTCAACCCCAGAAACAGGTATCTGAAGAGAAAGAAGAGGGAACTTCAGAGGGAATCCAGGGAGAAACAGGAGGAGGGGGAGAATTTTCTCCTTCTTATGAACGGCCTTGATTACGAGGAGGCCATTGGAAGGGAAGCCGAGGTGCGTCAACTCTTTGAAATCCTTTCCTGCCACTACAAGAGCAACGCCCTGGTGGTGGGGGAGGAGGGGGTGGGAAAGACCGCCCTGGTTGAGGAATTCGTCCGGAGGGTGGACCGGGGCATGGTCCCGGAGGAACTTCGGGGCCGGAAGGTTTATAAACTGAGTTTTGCCCGCTCCATCGCCGGCACGAAGTTCCGGGGGCAGTTTGAGGAGAGGATCTTAGGAGTCCTGGAAAAGGTGAAGGAGAGCGGGGGAATCCTGTTCCTGGACGATGTTCACTTTTTGCTCGCCCCTTCCTTTTCCAAGGGCGCCGGCCTGGACATAGCCGGGGTACTGCTTCCGGAAATGGAGAAAAAGTCCATACAACTCATAGCCACCACCACCCCCGCCAGCCTTTCGGACCTCAGGGAAACCGCCCCGGCCTTCGTAAGAAGATTTCACATTTTAAGGCTTCAGGAGATAGAACCTTCCCTCATGGAGAGGATACTGGAGAGGAAGAGGGAGCGGATAGAGACCCATCACAGCGTATTCCTTCCGGGAAAACTTCTGAGGAACATAATGGAACTCGCTCAGATTTACCTTCCGGAAAAGAAACTTCCCGAGATGGGAATAGACATCATGGACAGGGCAGCCTCCAGGGCGGCCATAGGGTTTTCCAGCGGGGAGAGGCGGATGCCGGAGGTTACCGTTGCAGACCTTCAGAAGGTGGTCTCAGAAATGAGCGGACTCAGGGAGGAGGAGGTCAAGACCTCCAGCCGGGAGGCCGTCAGGGACCTGGAGAAAAAACTCAAGGAGCAGATAATAGGTCAGGATGAGGCCATAGAAAGGATAGCCCGGGTAATCCGGACGGCCAAACTGGGTTTAGATGTGGACAGCCGCAGGCCCGACGGCGTTCTCCTGTTCGTGGGGCCCACCGGCGTGGGCAAGACCGAAACCGCCCGGGCCCTCAGCAGGATACTTTACGGAAACGAGAAGGGCCTCATAAGAATAGACATGTCCCAGATGATGGAAAAGCATTTTTACTCCTCCCTGGTGGGTGCTCCTCCGGGCTATGTGGGCTACTACGACCAGAATCAACTCACCGACAGGGTCATGGCCAGGCCCAATTCCGTAATTCTCCTGGACGAGGTAGAAAAGGCCCACGGCCAGGTGCTCAACATATTCCTTCAGGTTTTTGACGCCGGAAGGCTCTCCGACGGAAGGGGCAGGACGGCGTACTTCAACCACGCCACGGTTATAATGACCTCCAACATAGGCACGGACCTTTACTTCCGCTCCAAGATAGGATTTGAATGGGGGCGGGTGGTCCGGTCCGAAATCATGCAGGAAATAAGGCGGTTTTTTACCCCCGAATTCCTCAACCGTATAGACGAAATAGTCTTTTTCAGACCCCTGGAACTGGAGGATGTGGAGAAGATAGTGGAACTCCAACTGGGGGATGTGAGGAAGAGGCTTAAACTGGAGGGGAAGGCCCTCGTCCTTACGGAAAAGGCCCGAAGGCTTCTGGCCAGGAGGGGCTACTCCAGGGAATACGGAGCCCGGCTCCTGGGCAGAACATTGAGGGAAATGCTACTGGACAAACTGGCGGAGATGAAGTTAAAGAAGGAATGGGAGGGATTTAACACCCTGGTGGCGGATGTTCGGGAGGACGAAATAATAATACTTCCTTCCCGGGAGCCTTCCCTGGAAGAGGCCTATTTATCCAGGGAGATTGAAGGGGTTTGACAGAAAGTCCTGATGGTGGAAATTAAAAGGCCGCTCCCGGAGGGAGCAGCCCTTTAACTTCCTTACTTGGCTACCCTTTCCTTGAGGGTCTTTCCTGGCCTGAATACTGGATAATACTTGGCAGGTATCTTGATCTTGGCACCGGTGGCAGGATTCCTTCCTTCCCTGGCCTTGCGATGGCGGGTAAGGAAAGTGCCGAATCCGGGAATGGAAACCTTCCTTCCAGCATCCAGTTCAGTGGCGATTATCCCCTTGCCGGGACGAGCGTCAAAGATTGCGTTGATAACCTCAAGAGCTTTGGCCTGAGAAAGGCCGGTGATCTTGGCCAACTTTTTCGCCATTTCGGTCTTGGTCATAGGAACACCTCCTCTTTTTTTTGTATTATAGGACCAGTAAAACTGAAATGTCAATGGTTTTAACGGTTTTAATTAAATTATTTTTTTGAATTAAGGCTAAATCCAGCATCCCCGCATCCTGGAGGGGAGGGCGGAGAACCGCCCTCCGTTTCTCCTCTTATTTCTAAAGCAGTCCAGTGATGTTTCCCTCTTCATCTATGTCCACATTTTCGGCGTTGGGATTTGCCGGAAGCCCGGGCATGAGGAGTATGTCTCCGGTTATGGGCACCAGGAACCCCGCCCCGGAGGAGATCCTTATTTCCCTAACCGTCACCAGGAAGTCCTTGGGCCTTCCCAGCAGGGCAGGGTTGTCCGAAAGGGATTTCTGGGTTTTGGCGATGCAGACGGGAAAGTGCTCAAAGCCCATCTTCTTGATTTTCTTCAGGTCGGATTTTGCCTTTTTGGTGAAGTCTATGGCCTGGGCCCCGTATATCTCCCGGGCCACGGTTTCTATCTTCTTCTCCACGGGCATGTCCAGGGGATAGAGGAATTTTCTGGGGGGATTTTCGTCCAGCCGGCCCATGACGGCCTCGGCCAGTTCCACGGCCCCTTCGCCTCCCCGACTGTAGGCGTCCATGAGGGCTGGAACCGCCCCCATGCTTTCGGCGAACTCCCGTATTATTTTTATCTCCTCCTCCGTATCTCCGTGGAAGCGGTTGATGGCTACCACCGCCCTCACGCCGAATTTCCTTATGTTTTCCAGATGCTTTTCCAGGTTTGGTAGGCCCTTTTCCACGGCCTCTGGATCGGGCTCCTGAAGTTGGGATAGTTTTTTTCCTCCGTGCATTTTGAGGGCCCTGACGGTGGCCACCAGCACCACCAGATTGGGATAGAATCCGGCGGTTCTGGAGACTATGTCAAAGAATTTTTCCGCCCCCAGGTCAAAGCCGAAACCCGCTTCGGTGACGGCCACCTCCGAGAGTTTCATGGCCAGTTTTGTGGCCAGAATGGAATTGGCTCCCTGGGCTATGTTGGCAAAGGGACCCCCGTGGATCAGGGCCGGGGTGTTTTCCGTGGTCTGGACCAGGTTTGGTTTAAGGGCATCCTTGAGCAGGGCTGCGGCGGCCCCCTCCACCTTCAGGTCCCTGGCGAAGACCGGTTCTCCCTCGTAGGTGTAGCCTATGAGGATGTTTCCAATCCTCCTCTTCAGTTCTTCGTAGGATTGGGCCAGGCAAAGTATGGCCATAATTTCCGAGGAAGCGGTGATGTGGAAGAAACTTTCCCTAGGGACCCCCTGGGTTCTTCCCCCCAGTCCGATAACTATGTGCCTCAGGGAGCGGTCGTTCATGTCAATGACCCTGGACCATTCAATCCTGCGGGGATCCAGGCAGGGCTTTTTTCGCCGGTAGAGGTGGTTGTCCACCACGGCGGCTATGAGGTCGTGGGCGGCGGTTACCGCATGGAGGTCTCCGGTAAAGTGAAGGTTTATGTCCTCCGGTGGGAGAACCTGGGCCCTTCCTCCTCCGGTGGCCCCTCCCTTCATCCCGAAAAGGGGGCCTAAGGAAGGTTCCCTCAGGGCCACCACGGACCTGACCCCTATCCTGTTGAGACCCAGGGAGAGTCCGATGGATGTGGTGGTTTTACCTTCCCCCGCCGGGGTGGGGGTTATGGCCGATACCAGCACCAATTTTCCGTCCGGTTCACCGGAAAGGCGCTGAAAAATGGAGAGGTTAACCTTGGCCTTGAAATCTCCGTAGAGGTCCAGTTCTTCCCTCTTTATTCCGGCCTTTTCCGCTATTTCCCATATGGGTTTCATTTCCACGGACCTTGCGATTTCCATGTCGTAACTCATTTTTACCTCCAGACTGGTGTTAAGGGTTCTTTGCCGCTTAGAACGGCTATTATGTTATCCGCCGCCAGATGGGCCATGGCTAAGCGGGCCTCTTCCGTGGCGCTCCCTATGTGGGGAAGGAGGACCACATTGTCCAGTTTGAAAAACTCCGGATTGATGCGGGGTTCTCCCCTGTAGACATCCAGGCCTGCCCCGAAGAGGCTTCCGTCCTTGAGCCTCTCTATAAGCGCCTCCTCGTCTATCACCGCACCCCTGGCGGTGTTTATCAGGATGGCTCCCTTTTTCAATTTATGTATCCTGTCCCGGTTTATGAGGTTCTCCGTCTCCGCCGTCAGGGGGATGTGGAGGGTTACTATGTCGCTGGTCTGAAGCAGTTCGTCCAGTGGAAGGTATCGGGCGCAGAGTTCCGCTTCCCTCCAGGTCTCCAGGTTCCTTCGGCTGTGGTAGACCACCTCCATGGAAAAACCCCGGGCCCTTCTGGCTACGGCCCTTCCTATCCTTCCCATTCCCACGATCCCCAGCCTTTTTCCCCGGAGTTCTTTGCCGAGAAACAACCTGGCTTCCCATCCCTTGAACTTTCCCGCAACGGTGAACATGTGGGCTTGAACCACTCTCCGGCTGACGGCGAGAATCAGGGCCCAAGTCAGGTCTGCGGTGGCGTCGGTAAGCAGGTCCGGGGTATTGGTCACCACAATGCCCCTTTCCCGGGCCGCCTCCACATCTATGTTGTCGTAGCCCACGGCATAATTGGCTATAATCCTGAGTTTTCTTCCCCTCTCAATGACTTCCCGGTCTATGCGGTCCTTCAAAAAACAAAGGAGTCCTTCCTTGTCCTCTATCTTTTTCAGCAGGTCCTGCCTGTCCTTTATCCCTATCTCCAGGTCAAAATTGGAGGAAAGTTTCCGGTGAACTTCCTCAAACAGGGGATGGGTGAGGAGGACCTTTTTCTTCATTCTTCCTCCGAAAATTCTATTCGCAGGGGCTGGCTCCGGTTTCCAGCCCTGTCGTAGGATACGACTTCCAGGGGCTGGAGGTCCATGGGGTGAAGGTTCCACGAAAACCGCAGGCCCAGGTCCAGGCAAACACCCTGCCGGCAAAGCAAAAACCCGGTGAGGTCCGCCTCTCCTCCGCCCTCCCATTGAAGGTAGATTTTCCCTCCTCCGTGGACCACGGACAGGGAATGTGGGGGATAGGGAGCAATGGTTTCAATGGCCTGTTCCCAGACCTCCGCCATTAACTGATATCCCTTCCGGGAGGGATGGTTTCCTTCGGAAAGGAGTTCGTCCTTCCAGTTGGGATTGCTGGTGAAGGCCTTGAAAAAATCCGCCAGGGGCAGGGAATACTTCCTGGCGAACTTCCTCTGAAGTTTAACTATGCTGAGGAGTTTGTTGTGGAAATAGGGGGCGTACCAGAACCAATCCTTCCTGGGTATTATGGTGGAGAGGACCACATAGGTCCCGAATCTGAGGGAACGCTCAATGAGGCCCCGGAGGTTTTCTTCCGTGACGGATAGAGGGTATTCTGCGTGAACCACATCGTTGGTGCCTTCGTTGAGAAGGAGGTATCGCGCCTGCTCTTCCTCCAGTACCCTGTTGATCCTCAGGATGCCTTCCCGGGTTTCTTCCCCGGGCACTCCCCGGTTGACCACCTGGCTGGGTCCAATTCTTTTGTTAAGGAGTTTTTCCAGCCTGGGCGGGTATCCTATGGGAGGGTCGTGCTGGCAGGTTCCGTATCCGCACCCGTATGTTATGCTGTCGCCGAAGGCTATGTATTTGTTGGGGGCCAGTTGGTAGTTAAACCAGAAGGGATGGGAGGGAACCCTCAGGGGAAAAGTTTTAATGCCGGGATTCGGTGGAGGGGGCAGGAGAACCTCCCTTTTGAGAAGCATGCCGGCGAAGACCTCCTCCAATTCCAGGAGAAGTTCCCCGTCCTTCACCTTAAACTTTGGGTTTATCTGGGGGCCGAATAGGGGTTTTATCCAGTATTCCCTTCCTCCCATAAAGACGGCCATTCTGTCCTTTACCCCCACGGAAAGCACCCTCCCCCCTTCCAGACACAGGGCCCGGGGGGAGTAGAGTTCCTCCTGGGAACTCAGGTAGGGTCTTCTGTCCACCAGAAGAGAATACATGTTTCCCTGGTAGCGAAGTTCCAGGAAATGAAGGGTTCCTCCGCAGGAAAAGGCCCTGGCGTAGTAACTTCCCGCTCCACCCCGGTAAATCAGGCGGTCCCCCTGAAAAATCGCCGCCCGCCCCTGGACAAACCTCAGGGAAAACTCCACCCCATCCACCTGAAAACTTCCACCGGTTAGGGCCGAAGCCAGGGCCAGGACCAGGACCAGAAACATTTTCCTCATACCCCTATGATATCATTTAAGAGGAGATGAAAGAATTCGTTCACCTTCACCTGCACACCGAGTATTCAATCCTGGACGGAGCCATCAGGCTGGAAGAACTCTATCAGGAGGCCCGGCGGCAGGGGATGAGGGCCGTGGCCATGACGGACCACGGCAACCTCTTCGGAGGGGTGAAGTTTTCCCTTCTGGGGGAAGAGTTCGGGGTAAAGCCCATCCTGGGGGCAGAACTTTACATAGCCCCCGAAGGCATCGGCAAAAGGGAGAACGCCCCCGGAAAACCCTCCTTTTACCACATAACCCTCCTGGCCGAATCCGAAGAGGGTTACAGGAACCTGAGCAAACTCATCACCGTTTCCTATCTTGAGGGTTTTTATTACAAACCGAGGATTGATAAGGAGTTGTTGAGAAAGCACAGTGGAGGTCTCATTGCCCTTTCAGGGTGCCTCCAGGGGGAAATTCCGCGGTGGATTCAACTTCAGCGGGAGGACATGGCGGAAAAAGCCATCGCCGAATACATGGAGATATTCGGAAGGGACAGGTTTTACCTTGAGATGATGGACCACGGCCTGGAGGAGCAGAAACTGGTAAATTCATACCTGGTCCGGGCCAGCAAGAAGTTCGGACTGAAACTGGTGGCCACCAACGATGCCCATTACCTCAAGAGGGAAGACAACGAACTTCACGACATCCTCCTATGTATCCAGACCAAATCCAAACTTTCCGACGAAAATCGGATGAGGTTTAAAACCCCTGAGTTTTACTTCAAGAGCGCCCGGGAGATGGAGGAGGTTTTCCGGGAAATCCCCGAAGCCTTGGACTCCACCCTGGAAATTGCCGAGAGGGTGAACTTCAGGCTCCGCCGCAGCGACAAGTACTATCTCCCAAAATTTCCAGTTCCCCAGGGTTATACCCTGGAGGGTTATTTTGAAGAACTGGTGAAAAAGGGGTTTGAAGACAGGTGGGAAGAACTCAAAGGGAGCGGAATTAGCAGGGAGGAGTACCTGAAGAGGCTGGAGAGGGAGATTTCCGTAATAAAGAAGAAGGGCTTTGCCGGATATTTTCTCATCGTCTGGGACATAGTGAGGCGGGCCCGGGAGAGGGGGATTCCCGTGGGTCCCGGCAGGGGTTCCGCCGCCGGGAGTTTGGCCGCCTACAGTTTAGGAATAACCCAACTGGACCCCCTGAAATACGGGCTTCTCTTTGAGAGGTTCCTGAACGAAGAAAGGGTTTCCATGCCGGACATTGACATAGACTTCTGCCGCAGAAGGCGGGGAGAGGTGATTGAGGAGATAAAGAACTCCTACGGGAGCGAAAATGTTAGCCAGATAATAACCTTCGGAACCATGAAGGCCCGGGCGGCCATCAGGGATGTGGGGAGGGTGATGGGCATAGACGACGATGTGGTGGACAAGACAGCGAAGAAAATACCTGCCAACATGAGCATAAAGGAGGCCCTGGAGGCGGAGCCCTCCCTCCGGGAAAGTTACGAGAAGGACTCTCAGGTCAAAAAACTGATAGACAACGCCGTGAAGATAGAGGGTAGGATAAGACAGGCTTCTGTCCACGCCGCCGGGGTGGTCATCTCCCCCAGACCCCTGGATGAAATCCTTCCCCTTCACCGGTCCAAAAAGGGCATAACCACCCAGTTTGAGATGTCCGACCTGGAGGCTTTGGGCCTTCTGAAGATGGACATTCTGGGCCTTGCTAACCTCACGGTTATTGACGATACCCTGAAAATGCTGAAGGCGAGGGAGGGGGTGGAGGTTAACCTGAAGAAAATACCCCTGGACGATCCCGAAACCATGAAGATCTTTCAGGAGGGAAGGACCAACGGCGTCTTTCAGTTTGAAAGTTCCGGCATGAAAAGAACCCTTATGAAGGCTCGTCCGCAGAGGTTTGAGCACCTCATCGCCTTAAACGCCCTCTACCGACCGGGTCCCATGCAGTACATAGATGTTTACATAAGGAGGATGCACGGCGAGGAGAAGGTTACCTATCCCTTCCCGGAACTGGAGTCCATCCTTAAGGAAACCTACGGTGTTCTGGTCTATCAGGAGCAGGTCATGCTGGTGGCGGTTACCCTGGCGGGTTTTTCCATGACCAAGGCCGACGATCTGAGGAAGGCCATGGGGAAGAAGAAAATAAAACTCATGGAAAGATTGGGGAAGGAGTTCGTGGAGGGGGCTGTGGCCCGGGGAAAGGACCCGGCCCGGGTGAAAAAACTCTTTGAGGACATGATGCACTTCGGGCAATACGCCTTCAACAAGTCCCACGCTGCGGTCTATTCCCTCATCGCCTTCTGGACGGCCTACCTGAAGGCCCACTATCCCACCTATTTCCTTTCCGCCCTTTTGACCAACGCCGCCCAGCGGGGGGAGACCTCTGAAATTCTCAAGTACATAAACGACGCCAGGGACTTCGGCATAGAGGTCCTTCCGCCGGATGTCAACGAGAGCGAAAGCGAGTTCGTTCCCGTGGGGGAGAAGAAGATAAGGTTCGGTCTCTCCGCCATAAAAAATGTTGGGGTGAATGCGGTGAGGAACATAGTGGAGACCAGGAAGAAGGTGGGCAAATTTGACTCCATCTTCCACTTCATAAGGACCGTCAACACCAGAATGGTCACCCAGAGAGTCATGAAGTACCTTATAATGGCAGGCGCCATGGACTGCTTCGGTATGGACCGCCATCAAATGGTGGAGTTGGTGGAGAGGTATCTGGACAGGGTGAAAAAACAGGTGGGGGGACTTTTTGACCAGGAAGACGAGGAAATGCTGGAAATTATAAAAAAGATTCCCCGCTGGGATACCCAACTCCTCTTGAGCCACGAGAAGGAGGCCCTGGGATTCTATCTCTCCCGCCATCCCCTGGACCCATACAGGGATAAACTTAGCAAAATTCCCCACACCGACCTGGTTACCCTGGCGGAGGAGGAAGAGGAAAGACTCCAGATGAAGCACCGGGTGGTGGGGGTGATCACGGAGAAGAAAATAAACAAAACCAGAAACAAGAGAAAAATCGCCTGGTTGTTGATAGAGGACCTCACCGGAGTCATGAAAGCCCTGGTTTATCCCGACACCCTGGCCAGGTACGAGGGGCTTCTGGCGGAGAATGTTCCCCTGGTCTTTCATGTGACCCTGAGGATAGAACCGGAAGGAGAGAGGCTCCTCATAGTGGATAAGGTTTCCCTTCTGGACGACGAAGCCCTGGCCCACGCCAAGGAATTGGTTCTCCTGTTCAAGGAGGAGGAAATAACCCTGGAGAAACTGGAGGAGGTCATGAAGGTTCTTCGGGATTACAGGGAGGGAACCACCAAACTAATTCTGGTGGTGGAATCAGGAGGGGAAAGGAAGAAGTTCGCCTCGGAACTCATCCCGACCCTGAAGGTGGATTCTACCCTCCTGAGGTTGCTCAAGAGGAAACTGGGGGAGGATGGATTTACCCTTGTTTATTGATGGGAGAGTTTCCTTATGTCTTCGTCCTTCCCCACCACCAGGAGCATGTCGGATTCTTTGATGACGAAATCCCCCGAGGGTATAAGGTGGAGTTTTTCCGGGATGATTTCCTTCACCGCTATAACCTGAACTCCGTACCTTCTTCTGAGGTCAAGTTCTTTGAGGCTTTTTCCTATGAACTCCGGAGGAGGGGCTATCTGCTGAATGGAGTATCCCGGGGCCAGGGGAAGAAGGTCTATCACATTGCCGCTCATGATTTTGTGGGCGGTTCTTATGGCGATGTCCTTTTCAGGGTAAATCACCTCGGTGGCTCCCAGAACTTCAAGGATCTTCTGGTGGTCCTCGTTGAGGGCTTTAACTATTATCTCTTTGATTCCCAGTTCCCGAAGGTAGAGAACGGATAATATGCTGGGTTCCATCCGGGGGCCCAGACCCACTATCACGGCGTCGGCCTCCTTCACTCCGATACTCTCCAGGGTCTCCTTGTCCGTGGCATCCGCCACGAAGGCCTGGGTGGAGAGATCCTTTATCTTCTCAATTATTCCCTCATCGTTGTCCACGGCTATAACTTCCTGGCCGTTTTCGTAAAGGGTTTTGGCTATGTAAAAACCGAAACTTCCCAGTCCCAGAACCACGAATTTTCCCATTTTTTCCTCCTATCCAATCATAACATTTTCGTAGGGAAGGGTGAACCTTCCCCGGGACCTTCTCACCAGGGAGGAGAGAATGGTGAGGGGACCCACCCTCCCCACATACATGGACACGATTATGATGATCTTTCCCAGGGGAGAGAGTTTGGGGGTTATTCCTGTGGAAAGCCCCACGGTTCCCATGGCGGACATCTCCTCAAAGGCCAGTTGGAGGAAGGAGAAGTTTTCCGTGAGGGAGAGCAGGAAGGTGGAGAAAAAGTGGAAGGAGATGAAAAAGACCATGAGGACCAGGGCCCTCTCTATGGCCTCCTCCTTTATGCCCCTTCCAAAGACCTGAACCTGGTCCTTCTTGGTGAGGATCTTCCTCATGGCCAGAAATCCCAAGAAACCGGTGGTGGTTTTTACACCGCCTCCGGTGGAGCCCGGTGATGCCCCTATGAACATGAGCCATATTAAAAGAAGCAAACTCGGCAGGGAGAGGGAGGCGATGTCCACGGTGTTGAAACCGGCGGTCCTGGGGGTTATGGCCTGAAACAAGGAGGCCAGGATTTTCCCCTTGAGGGAGAAACCGCTGAAGGCCCGGTTGAATTCTATGGCAAAGAGGAGAACGGTTCCCCACAGGATCAAAAAGGCGCTGCTGGCCAGGACCATTTTTGTGTGGAGGGATAGATGCTCCCTTTTCCTCAAGAATTTCTCTTTGAGGTCCCAGAAGACGAAGAATCCCACCCCTCCCACCACGATGAGGGTCAATATGACGGCGTTTACCCAAACATCCTCCCGCCACGCCATCAAACTGTCGGAAAAGATGGAAAAGCCGGCGTTGCAGAAGGCGGATATGGAGTGAAAAACCGAGGCGAAAAGGGAGTAGGCCGCCGGAAATCGGGTGGAAAAGCGGGGATATAGGAGCACTGCTCCCAGGGCCTCCACCGAGAAGGTATATAAGAGGATGTTTTTCAGAAAAAGGCTGAAGTTTCCCAATCCCGTGGGGGTGAAACTCTGCTGGAGGGCCGAGCGGCTCAGGATGCTCACCCCCCTTCCCATGAACAAGAATATTATGGAGGAAAAGGTCATAAGCCCCAGGCCCCCTAATTGAAGGAGGGCTAATATTACCATTTGACCGAAGAGGGTAAAATCCTTTCCCGTGTCCTTGACTATGAGTCCGGTGACGCATACGGCGGAGGTGGAGGTAAAGAGGGCGTCAATGTAGGACAATCTTTCCCCCCTGGAGGCGGCCGGAAGGGAAAGGAGAATGGACCCTATCAGAATGGCCACGGCGAAACTTATAAGGAGAAGTCTTTCCGGGGTTATTTTTTTCTTCATTTCAACCACCTCATCCTTGAAGGGGGCCAGAATACCGCCAGGGCCTTCCCTTCAATGTAATCGGCGGGGACCAGCCATCCGTTCCTGCTGTCGTTGCTCACCTCAGAATTGTCTCCCAAAACGAAGAAAAATCCAAGAGGAATTTTCACCTTCAGTCTCAGTTGTTTCTGGATGCTTAGGCAGTGTCGTTTTACCGGGGAATTGTTGACTATCAACCTCCCCCGGGAAATTTCTATGGTTTCCCCCGGGAGTCCCACCACCCTTTTTATGAAACTCTTCTGAGGGTTCACGGGGTAAAGAAATACCACTATGTCGCACCTCTTGATGGCGGGCGGGGGAAATTTTATCACCAGGATTCTTTCCCCGGGGAGGATGGTGGGGGCCATGCTAAGGCCCTGTACGGTAAATTCTCCGAAAAACAACTGATTTATCAATAGGAAAAGGATGGAGGCTAACAGGAGGTCTATGGCGAGTTTCTTTAAAAACCTCAAAAAAAAGAAATGGCGGGGCCGACGGGATTTGAACCCGCGACCTCTGGCGTGACAGGCCAGCGCTCTAACCGGGTTGAGCTACGACCCCGCTACACTGGGCGGTAGAGGACTTGAACCTCTGGCCCCCGGCTTGTAAGGCCAGTGCTCTACCACTGAGCTAACCGCCCAATGGCCTATTTTATAAGAAGCCACCGGGTTTGTCAACTTCTCCAGAAAAATTAGGGAAGGTTATCCTCACCCTGTTGCCGTCCAGGACTTCTATTTCCAGGGGAGTGTTGAAGAGTTTTCCCACCCCCTTCAGGGCTCCCAGGAAAATTCCCATAAGGCCCCGATGGGATTTGTAGGTCATGATAAGGGTGTTGGGGCCTTCCCATTGATAGGAGAACCGGGGAGGCCGGGCCTCTGGAATGTTGGTGGTTACCCTGCGGTGGATTTCGTCCATTTTCAGCAGGAATTCTCTGGCGTTGGTAATTCCCCGGTAATAGGGCTTGTAGACCTTTCTGGTGTAAACCGTCACCCAGTATTCCCCGAAGGCATCTGCCAATTCCTCCGGGGTCATGTTCAGGTGTCTGGACATGGAGTTCAGGATGGCCAGGACGGTTTCGTCGGGGATGTTTTCCCCCACGGAGAAGGTTTTTCCCACGGGAAGCCCTGCTCCGTCAAGTATGTCATACCATTTCTCCTGGCCGAAGTGTTCCACCACCAGATCCCTTATGGCGTCAACTATGCAACCCTTCATGGCGAGTTTCTTAAATTTCCCCCAGGTCCTTCAGGGCCTCCAGGAAGGAGACCTCGTATTTCTTCATGATGACTCTGGCCAGGCCCAGGTTTCCCTGCCTGCTTATGGCCACTCCGTGATAATGTCTGCTCCCGAGGTGGCGGAGAAGAAGGTAGATTTTATCGGTGGTTATTAGAATGTCCTCGGTTTCTCCCACCACCTCCGGTCCTCCCAGAAGTTCCAGGGCCTTGTTGTTTTCCTTCAGAACCTCGGCGTATGTGGCGGAGCCCACGGTCACATCAAACTGGGGGTTGGTGGAAAAGGAGGCCAGGGCCAGTCCGGAATCAATGCTGGCTATGGCGGTCCCCACCAGTTCAGGTATTTCCTCAGCGCATTTTTTCAATATCTCCTGAAGATTTGGCATCTTAACTTACCTCCACTTAAAGAATCATATTTATTGTAACACCTTTTTTGATTTTGTAAAAATTTTAAAAACTTACTTAAAATTCTGGCCTCACCTCCGCCGTGGTTTTTCCGGGTTTAACTATTCGGGAAACACTATCCTGACTTCGTTTTCAGATATCTGCTCCACCTTGAGTGGGGTGCGGAAGAACTTTCCCACCCCTTTCACCAGGCCCGTGAAGATGCCCACAAGCCCCCGGGGGGATTTGTATTTCATTATGAGGGTGTTGGGGCCTTCCCATCGGTATTCAAACCTGGGGGGATGGGCGTTGGGGATGTTCTGGGTTGCCTTGCGGTGAATTTCGTCCATCTTGGACAGGAGTTCCTTGGCGCTGGTTATGCCCCGGTAATAGGGCTTGTAAACCTTGGGCATGTAAACCGTCACCCAGTATTCCCCGAAGGCATCAGCCACCTCTTCCGGGGAAAGGTTCAGGGTCTTTGATATGGATTCCACCACCGCCAGGATGGTTTCGTCCGGAACATCCTCCCTCAGGGAGAAGGTGGTAGTCCGATCAAGGCCTGCGTTTTCCAGGATGTCCTTCCACTTGTCCATCCCGAAGTTTTCAATGACCAGGTCCTTGATGGCGTCTATGATAACGCCCTTCATATCATGCCTCCATTAGATTTCGCCCAGTTCTTTCAGGGCTTCCAGGAAGGCTATCTCGTATTTTTTCATTATCACCCTGGCCAACCCCAGATTACCCTTTCTGGTCATGGCCACTCCCTGGTAATGTTTCTCACCCAACTGTCTCACCAGGATGTAGACCTTGTCGGTGGTTATGAGGATGTCTTCGGTTTCTCCCACCACCTCCGCTCCTCCCAGGAGTTCCAGGGCCCTGTTGTTCTGTTTTAGCACCTCCGCGTAAACAGCGGAAGCCACGGTGTCGTCAAAACTGGGATCCGAGGAATATGTGGCTATGGGCATGCCGGATTCAATGTTCACTATGGAAGTTGCCAGAATTTCTGGAATTTCTCCCGCCGACTTTTCCAGGATTTTTTGGATTTCAGACATTTTATCACCTCCTTTGATAATCACCTCAAATTCTTCCTTCTCCCTGGTCCTCTCCTCGTCCTTGTACCTGGCGGCCTCCAGGACCAGGTGCATGATGTTCTCCCCTATCAAGCCATCCCTTTCTTCCCTGTAGGGTTCCGATGAGAAGGTTCCCCCCTCCCACTTCATCATCTCCATGAAGGCATCCATTCCCAGGAGGCCTCCTTCGGTTTTTGCCCAGACCACCTTTCCGTTCTTTATGCCCATTTCACCCTTGAATCCGATGGAATTTTCCACATTGAGCACCACATCCTTGTTGTAGAAGGACAGGAACTGAAGGATGTCCACCAGTTCAAGGTCGCTCAGGGAGACCTCAAAGCCCTTGGTCTGGAAAATTTTTCCGATAATCCTCAGCAGTTGGTTCAGGTCCACGGGCTTTTCAATGTAGAGGAGGGCTCCGGATTTCTTGGCCTTTTCCTTGAAGGCCGGGGATCCGTAGGCGGTAATGAGGATGACCCTGGTCTGGGGCATGTTTTCCCTCACCCAGAGGAGAAGTTCAAACCCGTCCTTGCCTGGCAGTTTTATGTCGGAGATAACCAGGTCCACGGGATGTTTTTTCAAAAACTCCACCGCCTCCTCGTAACTGTAGGCCCCGTAGCATTCCAGTTTTTTGCTCAAAAATTCCATCATGGAAAGGGTTATGTTGACTTCGTCGTCCACGATGAGAACTTTGGGTTTCTTCTTACGCTTAGCCATCGCCCTTAAACAAGCAAAAAACTTGCCAGAATTCCTCCGCTCCAGTCCTTGCCTTTTCGTCGCCGTGTGGTAAAATTTTTTCCATGGAAGATTTGCTACCCACAAACTTGGTGGGGGTTTTTTGTCAGAGGGAGGATGGGATAACCCTTTATCCAAAGGACTTTGAAAGGCTTTTTTCTCCAGAGAAGGAGAGGATCCTTCAGGAAATAGAAACTGGAAAGAAAAGTGTCACCTTCGGAAGTTGGGACTGGGAAGTCTTTGATGTTACCGAAGGGGTGGGCGACGGAGAGATTTACAAACTGCTCATCTTCGTTCCCCTCAACAGGGAAATGACCCACATATATTCCATGATAATCCACGAACTGAAAAACCCCATAGCGGCCATAAGAGCCATGGTCCAGGTGATGGAAACCAGCATTCTGGAAGGCACCCTGGCCAGGGACAAATTGCTCCAGTATTCCTCGCTGATCCTGGAGGAGATAGACCGAATGAACCGGTTGCTTTCCTCCATAATAAAACTGGCGAAGCCCCGCACCAAGTTCCAATATCGTTTTGACCTGGTGGAGGAAGTTAAAAAGGCCATGGGAACCTGGAGCGAGGAGTTTCGGGCTCGGGGGATAAAAATGGTTCTGGTTTCCAATGTGGAGAAGGTGTTTTTCCTGGGCAATCCCGACGAAATACACCAGATAATCAACAACCTATTGAGGAATTCCAGGGAAGCCTTAGAAGGGGTAAAGAAGCCCAGGGTGGAGGTGAATTTGTGGGATAAGGGGAGCGAAATCCTCCTCACCGTGAAAGACAACGGCCGTGGAATTCCTCCGGATGTTCTTCAGAAAATAAAAACTTCCTTCTACTCCTCCAAGCCCCACGGACTGGGGTTGGGTCTCTTCGTGGTGAAGAGCATCGTGAGAAGGTATCGGGGAACCATAAGCATCAATTCGGAGCCCGGAAAGGGCTGCGAGGTGGTGGTTCGTTTTCCCAAGCGATGAGCGACATTCTGATAATAGAAGACGATGGGGCCTTTGCCCTGGCCCTTCAGGATTATTTATCCTCCCGGGGATTTACGGTGGATGTGGTTTTTTCAGCCCGCAGGGCCCTGGATGTGGTCAGGTGGAATCCCCCCAGGGTGGTAATTCTTGACCTCTTCCTTCCCGACGCCAACGGCCTGGACCTCATTCCTGAACTTTCCACGGCAGGGGTTTTCATCGTGGTGATCACCGGTTCAGAGGAGGTAAGGCTGGCGGTGGAGGCCATGAGGAGGGGGGCCCACGATTTTTTGGTCAAGCCCGTGGACCTGGAGGCCCTGGCCCTGAAACTGGAAAGAAATTTTCCAGCGGAATCGGAGCACGGCCTCGTGGGGAATTCCCCGGCCATGAGGAGGGTGGTGGAGGAAGCGAAACTGGCTTCACGCGGCAGGGCCAGCGTCCTCATCCTGGGGGAGACCGGGGTGGGCAAGGAGGAGGTGGCCCGGGCCATTTACAGGTTGTCGGGTAGAAGGGGTAAGTTCGTGGCAGTGAACGCTTCGGCGGTTCCCGAGGCCCTCTTTGAATCCGAACTCTTCGGTCATAAGAGAGGGGCCTTCACCGGGGCCTCCTATTCCAAGAAGGGCCTTCTGGAGGAAGCCCACGGCGGGGTTTTCTTTCTGGACGAAATCTCCGAAATGCCACCTCACCTTCAGGCGAAACTCCTGAGGGTTCTGGAGACCAGGAGGCTCCGCAGGCTGGGTGAGACCCGGGATGTAGAGGTGGACTTTAAGTTTATAGCGTCTTCCAACCTGAGCCTGGACGGGGTCCGTCAGCGGTTGAGGGAGGATTTATTCTACAGGATATCCACCTTCATCATAGAAATACCTCCCCTGAGGGAAAGGAAAGAAGACATACTTCCCCTGGCCAAGCATTTTCTGAGGGAGTTCGGAAGGGACAAGGGGATATTCGGGTTGAGCCCCGCCGCCGAGGAACTTCTACAAAACTATCCGTGGCCCGGAAATGTTCGGGAACTGAGAAACGAAATAGAAAGGGCATGTATAGTTTGTGGCGGCAAACAGTTGGAGCCATCGCATTTCAGTCCCAACATAAGGTCCCGGACCAGAATTTTGACCCTGGAGGAGATGGAGAGGGAATACATAAAAAAGGTGGTTCAACTCTGCGGTGGGAACAAGAGCAAGGCCGCCAGGCTCCTGGGAATTTCCCGGCCCACCCTCCGCAGGAAACTTTCCGGCAAGCCTTGAAAACCCCGGAAAAATTTAGTATACAATAAGTTCACTTTTTATAACGATGCCAGGAGGAATTAATGATGATGAAACTTAAGAGAAAAGGTATGTGGAGTTCAGCCCTTTTGTTCTCTATGGTCGCCCTTCTGGGGGCCCGGGACTCCCACCCCGACCTGGCGGTGAAGGCCCTGAGGTACTTTACACAGCAACGGAGGGTGGAGGTGAGGATCTGCAACCAGGGGAGTTCCTCCTCCCCGGAGTTTGCGGTGAGTATTCTGGGCAATTTTACCGGGAGAGAATGGAAGGAAGTCCTTCGCCTCTCAACCATGGGCCTCAGGTCGGGGGAGTGCAGGGTTCTCATAGAAGACCTGAAAGGCAGTGTTTTACCCCGGCGGGTGAAGGCGGTGGTGGACCCGGAAGACGCCGTGGCGGAGATGAACGAAAACAACAATTCCCTGGAAGTGGGCCTGAAGGAAGGCTCTCCCCTATACGCCCACATGGGAGGACTGGAGATCACCGTCACCGCCCCCCGCATGGAAATTCCTCTGAAGGAACTGCCCGCCGCCGCTACGGTGGTGGGCCAGGATTTTCTGGAGACCATGCCCAGAACCGTGGGAGCCGAGGAGGCCCTGGCCTTGGTTCCCGGGGTGAGGGTGGAAAATCAGGCCAACGGGGAAAGGGTTCACATTTCCATAAGGGGGCATGGGATCCTCACGGAAAGGGGCATCCGGGGGATCAAAATTCTCGTGGACGGTCTTCCCCTGAACGATCCCACGGGGTTTGCTCCGGACCTCTACGATGTGGATTGGGCCACGGTGAAGAGGATTGAGGTTTTGAGGGGACCTTCCGCTTCCCTCTACGGGGGAGGGGCCGCCGGAGGCATAATAAACATTGAAACCATAGACGGGTACAGTGAGCCCCTGCGCTTGAGCGGTCTTTTTTCCCTGGGTTCCTACGCCTTCGGCAAGGCCCTTTTGAACGCTGGAGGGACCCTGGGGAAGGTGAATTATCGGATCTCCGCCTCCCGGGCCCAGGGCGACGGCTACAGGGAACACACCAGGTTCCACGGCAACAACCTGTACAGCAAGTTCCGGTGGACCCCCAGGGATTCGGTCAGGCTCACCGCCATAGTGGCCTGGACGGATTTTTACAACGACAACGCCGAGGGTTTGAACCTGGAATGGCTCCGCCAGGACCGGAGAATGGCCAATCCCGACGCCATAATTTACAACGAATATCAGAGGACCGGCAGACTTACCGCCGGAGTCTCCGGTGAGGTGGACTTAGGGGAGAATCAGGGCTTTTCCTTTGCCCTTTATCACCGGGGCACAGAATACGAGGAGTCCGTTCCGTCCTCGGTGGACCACAGGTTTTACAGGGCTCCGGGATTTATATTCCAGTACAGGATCACCTTTGATGCCGGCTCCCTGGTCAACCACCTCAGCGTGGGGACGGAGTTCCAGTGGCAGAGAATCCACGACTTCCGCCATCCCAATCTGGGAAAGGCGGTGGAGGGTCCGGAACTTCTCTCCGACCAGTGGATTTATCAGAAGAACCTGGGCCTTTACCTCATAGACAGGGTGGAACTGGGGAAGAACTGGGGGGTGGTGTTTAACCTGAGGCACGACGAGATAGCCAACGAATTGAGGGACCAGTTGAAATCCGGAGGAATAGACCGCTCCGGCAGGGCCGATTTCAAAAAGACCACCTTTAAACTGGGGGTGGCCTGGAATCCCTGGGCCCACATGGGGTTCTACGCCAACCTGGGCACCGGTTTTCTACCCCCATCCACGGAGGAACTGGCCAACAACCCCCGGGCCATGGGAGGGTTCAACACCTCCCTCAAGCCGGCCCGTTCCGTGGGCGCGGAGGTAGGCGTCAGGGGTTATCTCAAAAATTCCCTCTTCTACGACATAACCCTGTTTCACATCCACACCGAGGACGACTTCGGCCGCTACAGAATTCCCTCCCGTCCCCTGGAGACCTTTTACAGAAATGTGGGAAGCACCAGGAGGTACGGTCTGGAAACCTTCCTGGCCTGGTATCCCATAAGCAACCTGAGCGTGAGACTTGCCTATACCCTGGCCGATTTCAAATACCTTTCCTTTAAGGTGGACGAGGAGGAGATTTCCGGAACCTTCCTTCCCAACTCCCCGAGGCATAGATTTTTCCTTGACCTTGGTTACAGGCCCCGGGAAAGATTATCTTTGGGATTGAGTCTGGAAGGCCAGAGCCGCTCATATGTGGACCAGAAAAACGATGTCTGGATTGACGGTTATGTTCTCTTAAACGCCAGGGTTTCCTTCAGGATTTCTTCCCGGGTGGAACTCGTCCTCTACGGGAGGAACATCCTGAATCAGGAATACATAGCCTTTACGGAGCCCGATCCCGACGGAAACTCCTTCCAGCCAGCGCCCACCCGGGAGGTATTTCTTTCCCTGAGGTTCCGCTGAAGTGGCCCGCCTCAGGTAAAAATCTTGCCGGGATTCAGTATGTTGTTGGGATCCAGGAGGAGTTTTATTCTTCTCATGAGTTGGTAGGTTTCCTGACCCAACTGGGCTTCCAGGAAGGCCGCCTTGGTGAGTCCGATGCCGTGTTCTCCGGAAATGGCCCCACCTGCTTCTATCACCCAGCGGAAGAGTTTCACCACGGCCTCTTCTGCCCTGGGCTTTTCGCTTTCCTCCACCATGAAGTTCACATGGAGGTTGCCGTCGCCCATGTGGCCAAAGACCACCACGGTGAGCCCGTATTTTTCCCCTAAACCGTAGATGAAATCCACCGCCTGGGGAATTTTTGACCTGGGCACCACGATGTCCTCGTTTATCTTTATGGGCTTCAGCCGGGTAAGGGCCGGGGAAATGCTCCTGCGGAGTTTCCAGACTTCTTCCTCCTGCTCCTGGTTTTCCGCAATTACCACGGTCAGGGGGGAGTGTTCCTCCAGGCGATTTTTTATCCTCTCCAGTTGGTTTTTCACCGAGTTTTCGTCGCCGTCCACCTGAATTATCAGACTTGCCCCTGCCTTTATTTCCACTCCCAGATAGGAGGCCACGGCTTCCAGGCTCTTTCTATCCACGAACTCCAGGGCCGAGGGAAGGATGCCCGAGGTCAAAAGGGAAGTGGCGGCCCGGGAAGCCTCCCCCACATCCCTGAAGTCCGCCCGGAGACTTTTCCTGACCGGGGGAAGGGGAAGCAATCTCAGCCAGGCCCTGGTGATGATCCCAAGGGTGCCTTCGCTCCCCACGAAGAGGCCCATCAGATCGTAGCCCGCCACATTTTTCTGAAGCCCTCTTCCCTGCTCTATCACTTCCCCGGAGGGAAGCACCACCCGAAGGCCCAGGACATAGTTTTTGGTGACGCCGTATTTGAGGCACCTGGGACCTCCGGCGTTTTCCGCCAGGTTTCCCCCTATGGTGGAGTTTTTCAGGGAAGCGGGGTCCGGGGGATAGAAAAGTCCCTGCCTTTCTGCCTCCCTTTGAAGTTCCTCGGTGATCACCCCCGGTTCCACCTCGGCCACCATGTTTTCCCTGTGGACCTTCATAAACCGCATGCGGGTAAGGGAAAGGACCAATCCTCCCCGGTGGGGAACGGCCCCTCCGGAAAACCCCGTGCCGGAGCCCCTGGGAACTACGGCGAAACCGTAAAAATTGGCCAGTTTAAGGGTTTCAGCCACCTGTTTTTCTTCGGTGGGGAAGGCCACGGCGTCGGGTTTTCCCTCTATCCTGGTGGCGTCGCTGGAATGGGCCAGAAGGTGAGGAAGGTCCTCCCGGAGATTTTTCCCGTAGAGCCTCCTTAGAGCCCTTTTAGCCTGCTCCGGAATCATGGAATTTTTTCTTCAGTTCTCTGTCCACCGCTTCCGGGACCAGGTCGGGAAGACTTCCCCCCAGGCTGTAGACCTCCTTTACCAGTTTGGAACTCAGAAAGGAGTATTCCACCCTGGGCATCATGAAAATTATCTCCACGGAGGGGTCCAGTTTGAAGTTCATCAGGGCCATCTGGAATTCGTATTCAAAATCGGATATGGCCCGAAGACCCCTTATGATGACATCGGCGCCGGTTTTCCTGGCGTACTCCACCAGGAGCCCCCGGAAGGAGCCCACCTTTATGTTGGGTTTGCCACGGAATATTTCCCTTATCATAGCCACCCTTTCCTCCACGGAGAAAAGGGGGTTTTTGGATGGATTTTCAAGGACCGCCACCTCCACCATGTCAAAGATTCTACTGGCCCGCTCCAGAATGTCCACATGGCCGTTGGTTATGGGGTCAAAGGACCCCGGATAGAGAGCCTTCTTCATCCAGTTCCTCCAGGCTAATAATGGTATAGTTATATCCCTGCTCGGTCAAGAAAATCTGCCTCTTGGCGGAGTATTCTTCGTCCACCGTTTCGGCGCTTACGATGGCGTAAAAATAGGCCTCCCCTTCCCCCTTGGGTCGGAGGATTCTCCCCAGCCTCTGGGCTTCTTCCTGGCGGGAGCCGAAGGTTCCGGAGATTTCTATGGCCACATTGGCCGAGGGGAGATTGATGGCGAAATTGGCCACCTTGGAGACCACCAGGAGGTTTATTTCCCCCCGGCGGAAGTTCTCGTAAAGTTTTTCCCTTTCCGAATTGGGGGTGGTTCCGGTGATGAGGGGAGCCTTAAGTCTGGTGGCCACCTCCCTAAGTTGGTTTATGAACTGACCTATGATGAGAACCTTGTCCTTTCGGTGTCTTTTAAGTATTTTGAGAAGGGCCTCAATTTTTTTGGGGTTGGTGGAGGCCAGGGTGAATTTTTTCCTGCGGGAGGCCTTTAAATACTCAATTTTGAGTTCCAGGGGCATGGGAACCCTTACTTCAAAGCACCGGGCCCTGGCTATCCAGCCCATCTCCTCAAAACTTTTCCAGGGGGCATCGTATTTTTTGGGGCCTACCAGGGCGAAGATTTCCTCCTCCCTCCCGTCTTCCCTCACCAGGGTGGCGCTGAGTCCCAGGCGGCGTTTGGCCTGAATGTCTGCGGTGATTTTAAAAACAGGCGCCGGCAGAAGGTGAACTTCATCGTAGATGACCAGTCCCCAGTTTCTGCTGGAAAACAGGTCCAGGTGGGAGAAGTTCCCTTCCCTTTTTCTGCGGTGGACCAGGATGTTGTAAGTGGCTATGGTTATGGGGCGGATTTCTTTTCTTTCTCCGCTGTATTCCCCGATGTCCTCCCGGGGGATGTTGGTCCAGCGGAGGAGTTCCTCCTTCCACTGGCGGGCGGCCACGGTGGAGGTCACCACCACCAGGGTCTGAGTCTGGAGTTTTTCCATGACTCCTATGCCCACCACCGTTTTTCCTGCGCCGCACGGAAGCACCACTATACCGCTTCCCCCCCTTTCGCTTCCGCCTGAATGGAAGGCCTCCACCGCCTCTACCTGATAGGGGCGCAGTTTCAGGGTTTCCTTCAGGGTGAAGTGATAGGGTTCCCCGGGGGAGTACCCCGCCCAGTCCTCCACGGGATACCCCATCTTTACCAGAAAGAGTTTCAGGTGACCCCGGGCGTATTTTTTTATAACGAGGTCCGCTTCGCTTACCACATCCTCCACGAACTGGCGGGCCCTGCGGTCCGAAAATATGAGGAAGGAGATGGAGGGATCCTCTAATACCAGGTGGAGTTTTCCCTCCTTCATTATGAGCCTGGCCTTGCCGTATCTTTCCATGTAGGTTTGAATTTTCTTCACTATGGCAGCGGGAACCTCGTAGAGGGAATTTTCCCTGAGAAAATCCAGGATGGATTGGGGGGAGATCCCCATGGCTGCGGCGTTCCAGAGGGATATGGGGGTTATTCGGTAGGTGTGAACATATTCCGGAGATTTCACCAGTTCGGCGAAGAGGGATAATTCCGCCCTTACCTCCCTGAAGCCAGGGGCATCCACGAAAAGCAGGACCGTTCCGTCAGTCTGAATTATGAGAGGTTTTTCCCTCAAGTTTTCTCCTTAAAAGCAATGCAAGATTTGAAAACAACATCAAAGGAGTGAAGGTTCCAACTCCCCCGGGAACCGGGGTCAGGAGGGCCTTTTCCTTCACCTGAGGGTCCACATCTCCTGTTATTTTGCCGTCCACCACATTTATCCCCACATCCACTACCACGGCTCCTTCCTTTACCATGGACGGTTTTATCAGATGTGGTCTTCCTGCGGCTACCACCAGGAGGTCGGCCTGGGATGTAAGCCTTTCCAGGGGTTTTGTCCTGGAATGGGCAGTGGCCACCGTGGCGTTTTCGGCCAGGAGCAGGAAAATCAGGGGTTTCCCCACGATGATACTTCTGCCCACGATGACCGCCATTTTACCTTCCAGGGGAAAGTTCAGGACCTTTAGTATTTCCATGACCGCCAGGGGGGTGGCGGGCCTGGGACCATCCTCCCCCCTCACCAGCCTTCCCAGGTTAAGGGGAGTTATGCCCTCCACATCCTTTTCCGGGGATATGAGGGAAGAATACTCCAGGAAGTTCTCCCGGCGGCAGTGGATGATAATCCCATCTATTCCCGGATCCCGGTTTAGTCTTCGGAGGTCTTCCCGGTTTCCCTCCATCAGTTTTACCCTGACGCCCAGGGATTCTCCCTTTTTCTTTATACTGTTCCTGTAAACCTCGGAGGAGGGATCCGCCTCCAGGGCCAGGGAGACCAGGACCGCTTCCCTTCCCAACCTGTTCCCCAGTTGGGAAAACTCCTCCCTGAGCCCCTCCTTTAATTCGTTCCTTCTTTTCTTTATGAGCGCTTTCATCAGGATATTATACCAGCGGAGAGGTTTCCGCCTGAAGATGACCACCGGCGAGCGAATTTGATATCATTTGCCAGGAGGTGAAAATGGGTCAACTTATTCTTGCGATAAACCCCGGTTCTACTTCAACAAAAATAGCGGTTTTTGACGGCCACAGGGAAATTTATAAAAAGACTATAACCCATTCTGCGGAGGAACTCGCCGGGTTTCATAGCGTTTACGAACAGAAGGATTACAGAACAGCCCTGGTGAGGAAGGCCCTGCAGGAGGCCGGCATATCCCCCTCAGACCTGGCGGCGGTGGTGGCCAGGGGAGGGCTTCTTAAGCCCCTGGAAAGCGGCACCTATGTGGTAAACGAGGCCATGCTTCGGGACCTGGAGAGGGCAGAGAGGGGGGAACACGCCTCCAACCTGGGGGCTGTTATAGCCTACGAGATAGCCAGGGAGGCAGGGGTTTCCGCCTACATAGTGGATCCGGTGAGCGTGGACGAACTGCCCAGAATTGCCAAAATTACCGGGATGGCCGAGATAGAAAAGCCCGTCCTTTCCCACGCTCTTAACACCAAGGCGGTGGCCAAGAGATATGCCAGGGAAAGGGGGGTTCCCTACGATAACCTTCGCCTGGTGGTCATCCACATGGGCTCCGGCAATTCCGTTTCCGCCCACAGGGGCGGGAGGATGATAGATGTTACCAACTCCATGGAGGAGGGTTCCTTTGGAATGGACAGGGCCGGAGGAGTTCCCTGCGTTCAACTCCTGAGACTGGCCTACAGCGGAAAATACGATTTTAGAACCCTCAGAAAAAAACTCTTCGGAGAAGGAGGGGTTTACTCCTACCTGGGGACCAAGGATTTCAGGGAGGTGGAAAGAAGAATGGGAGAAGGGGATGAAAGGGCCCGGGAGGTGTCGGAGGCCATGGTTTACCAGATAGCCAAGGATGCGGGAAGCATGGCGGCGGTGCTGGAGGGTAAGGTGGACGCCGTGCTGGTGACGGGGGGCCTGGCCAAGAGCGGGTGGGTACTTGAGAAACTCCTTCCCCGGATAGAATTTATAGCCCCGGTGAAGGTTTACCCCGGGGAGGATGAACTCCGGGCCCTGGTGGAGGGGGTTCTCAGGGTGCTTTCCGGAGAAGAGGAAGCGAAGATTTATTCCTGAGAGCCGGCGGGCCTGAGGAAGAGGAGGAAGGTTTTGTATAGGATGTGTAAATCCATGTAAAAATTCCTGTGCTTTATGTAATAGAGGTCGTATTCAAGTTTTCTCAGGTGTTGATGGAAATCGTCGCCGGCGTATCCGAAATGAATCTGGGCCCAGCCTGTAACCCCGGGCCTTATTCGGGTTCTTAAGGGATAAAGGGGAAGTTGCCTTTCCAGTTCCTGGCTGATCATGGGTCTTTCCGGTCTGGGACCTACCAGGGACATGTCCCCCTTCAGGACATTCAACAATTGAGGGACTTCGTCCAGGTGCAATTTTCGGATAACCCTGCCTATGCGGGTTATTCTGGGGTCGTTCTTTTTAGCAAAAACCGGCTTCCCTTCGGGTTCGGCGTTGGGGATCATGGTGCGGAATTTTATTAATTTGAAGGGTCTGCCGTCCTTTCCGAGCCTTTCCTGGAGGTAAAACATGGGCCCCGGGCTTTCCAGTTGATGAAGAAGGGCCATAAGTAGGGCCGGTGGGAGGAGCAGAAGAAGAGCCAGCAGAGAGATGGGTATTTCCAGGAGCCTCTTGACCCCTTCGTAGGAAAGTTTTTCCGAAGCAAGGACTTCCTCCGCCACCCTGTTTTCCGGTTTAAGTTCCAGGGGGACCAGTTTACCCAGGGTCTCCACGAATTCCTCCACGGAGAGGACGAGAACCCCATCCTTCCTTAAAATTTCCCGGAAGGTTTCCTTGTCCAACCTCCCGTTCACCACCATTATGTCCGAATCGTTGAGTTCCTTCACCGGCTTTGAGATTAGCATGTATTTTTTCTTAATCTCCTCAAAGGGAATTTTGGCTCTCCAGTGGACCCTGGGGAGTTTTTCCGGATTTTTGAAGAAAATGTAGGCGGAGATCAGAAGGAAGAAGGTTGCGTAGGTGAGCCTTCCCAGACCGTGGGAAAAGAAAAGGAAGGACTCTACTATGTAGGCCACCACCAGGGATAATGTCACCTTTCCCATTCTGGAAAAAAAGGAGAATTCCCTCTCCAGGAGGTGAACCGGAGAGTTGAAGGTAAACCCCTTCAGGGCCTCGCACATGACGAAGAATACTGCCGAGAGCACCAGAAGGTTGGGATAATATTCTATCAGTAAGGTTTTCCACTTGGACAGGGAACCGGCGTAGGGGAGCAGGGAAAATCCTGAGATGAGAAGAATGAAAAAAAGGTCTTTAAAGTAGTTCTTAATCTTCATCCTTCAGGGCGTTCCACGCCAGGGCCAGGGCCAGAAAGAGGAAGAAGGAAAGGAAAAAGGAATATAGCACACCCTTGAAGTCAGGTTTTTTCTGGACTGCTGGGAGGGTTACGGAAAAGACCTTGGGGAGGAGACAGTCCCTGCCCAGTTCTCCCATGAGCCTGGGAAGCAGGGGTGCCGGCATGAGGGATTGGGCCTTTTTTTCGGCTTCTCGGCAGGAATTTACTTCCGGAAGATCCCTGTAGAATTTTGAATAAGCGGAGAAATACTCCACTTCCTTCTGGAGGGTGGAAAGGTCCGTTTTCAATTCCTGAAGGATTATGGAATAGGCCCGGGCCTGGGTCCTGGGCGATAAATAAGGAAGAAAATAGGGCTCCACCGAGGTGGCCAGGTTGGGGACTTCTCCGTTGCCGTATTTTCTTCCCAGATTCTCCATGAAGGAGGTGGTTTTACGAAGTTCCTGGATTTTCTTCTCTATCCTGGTGCGGAGGTAAAGGAGGTTCTGAATGTGAACCCGGGAAAGGTACGATTTTATCTTCAACAGGGAGAAAAGTTGACGGGAAAGTTTGCCCACCAGGGAGTTAAGGAATTTTTCCCTATTCCCTTCAGCACCGTAGATCCTTAGGGTTTTCAAGTAGAGGGTGGGGGATACCACCCGCCCGGGAAGGTATTTGTAATTGCCCGGCAGGGCGTATTCGGCGGTGACTTTGATCCCCGGATTTATGCTGGTTATTACACTGGTGATGTTTTCCTTTCTCAGAAGGGAGTTTTCCTCCAGGGTGTAGGAGCCCGAGTCCTTTCTGGCGGGATAATAGCGGGCAAAATAAAGGAAGGGTATGTTGTAGGAGATTTCCCTTCCTTCCCGCAATTCCGGAGGCACCTCTATGTAAATTCCAGCAGAGGTCTTTTCCCTCCTGTAAAAGGTCCATGCGGCAGAAAAAAAGCCCACTACCAGGGCGCCCAGCAGGGGGTAGGCCAGCAATAGAAGTCTTTTCCTCACGGAATTATTTTAACTCCATTGCTGGAGTTGTTACAAGTTAATAAGCCCCCTCCCTTTCCAGGATGGCCTTGGTGGTCTTTATCAGGATAACGAAGTCAAGCCACAGGGACCAATTCCTAACATAGAATTCGTCTAAGGCGAGCCTCACCTTAAAGGGGAGGGTGTTTCTTCCCCTTATCTGCCACAGCCCGGTTATACCCGGTTTCACCTTAAAGATCACCTTCCTGTAGTCCCCCATGTCTCCCCTTTCCTTGGGAAGGTAGGGCCGTGGACCCACCATGGACATCTCTCCCTTCAGGACATTTATGAGTTGGGGAAGTTCGTCAAGGCTCCATTTTCTGAGAAAACGACCCACCCTGGTTACCCGGGGGTCGTTTTTCAATTTTTTGTATTTTTCCCATTCTTCTCTTTTTTTGGGGTTGTTCCTCAAGATTCTCTGAAGCACCCTGTCCGCATCAACCTTCATGCTGCGGAACTTGAACATGAAGAAAGGCTTTTCTCCCCTGCCCAGCCTCTTCTGCTTGTAGAAAACCGGTCCCCGGGAGTCCAGTTTAATCGCCAGGGCAATGACCGCAAAGAGGGGAGAGAAAAGGACCAGAAGTGTTGAGGAAAGCAATATGTCCATGATCCTCTTTACGATGAGGTTTTCCCTTCTGGAAAGTTTGTAATACGGGGATAGGCTCATGTAGATGCCGATGTTTTTGAGTTTCCCGTAGGCCAGGGAAAGTTTGTGGACCTCGGGAATTATGTTGATCTCCGCCAGGCCCTCCAGCCTCAGAACCAGGGACCTAAGGGTTCTGGGGGCGAAGCAGGAGGATATTATGAAAACTTCCCGTATGTTCTTTTCCTGGATTTTCTTCTCCAATCTTTTAGTGTCCTCGCAGATTTCCTTCACCCTGTAGCCCGCATACCATTCCCTCTCCAGTTCCTCCGCCAGGTTTTCGCTTTCCCTTTCCTTTCCGATTATGGCCACGGGACGGAGACCCACCCCCAGGGTGAAGGCAATCTTTTTTAACACCAGCCTGAAGAGGGGAACCAGCAGGGCCGCCGAAAAAATGGTGAGGAGGAGCATGACCCTGGAAAGGATGAAGTCTCTTTTTGCTATGTAGGCGATGGACAGAGTAAGAAAACCTGTGAGTATGTCCGTGATCCATATGGCCTTAAGTTCGTCCCAGAAGCCCCGGGGTTCGTAAATCTGCTCCTCCCATCCCACCGCTATCCATATCACCATGAAAATAAGGACAAAGGGAAGATACGATTTCAGAGGTTCCAGGTGGGGCATGTAAAGGGTGTTGAGCACCCGGGAGGTTATTTTCTCCCGAAGGAAATAGGAAAGTAGAAAGGATGCGGAAATGGCCAGGGCGTCCCCCGCCAGAAGTATGGCCCAGAAGAACCTCATAGAAGTATTATAAGCGATAATGTGTTAGAATTACCCCTGGAGTTGTAAAAATGGAAGTGATAACTCTTCGTCTTTACGATACAGGGATTATAAAGAGGGTGGACTCCACAGGGATCCCCTGCGATGTGGGAGATTTTTGCGTCATAGAGTCCCCCTACGGGGAGGAATTGGGGGAGGTTCTGCGGGAGAATTCCCTGGTGAAGAAGGCCTGGGAAGGGGTGAAACTTGAGAAGGTTCTCAGGAAGGCTTCGGAGAAGGACCTCCAGTTCTTTCAGGATAAATTAAAAAGGGAGAAGGAGGCCTTCCAGTTCTGCCGCAAGAGGATAGAGGAAAGGGGAATGCCCATGAAACTGCTGAAGGTCAAGTTTTTCACCAACGAAAGGAAGGTGATGTTCTTCTTCTCCGCCGAAGGAAGGATAGACTTCCGGGACCTGGTGAAGGACCTGGCCAAGAAATACCGCATGAGGATTGAGATGAGGCAGGTGGGAATAAGGGACGAGGCTAAAATGCTGGGGGGAGTGGGGGTGTGCGGTAGGTTCCTGTGTTGCATGTATGTTCTCAAGGAATTCAAACCCATCGGCTCAGGGCTTTTGAAGGAAATGGAAGTAAAGGTAAATCCCAACAAGATTTCCGGACTTTGCGGCAGGCTTATGTGCTGCCTTTCCTACGAAGTGGGGGTTACTCTCAACCTTTCCGACATGGGCGAGGAGGAGGATTGAAGGGCAGAAAGGGTCTCCTGAAGTCCCTCGTTTCCCTGGCAGTGGCCCTGGTTCTCCTGTACTTTTTCTTCAGGGGCACGGATTTCAGGAGTTTCTGGAATTATCTGCGGGGGGCTAATCCCATTTATCTCCTTGGGTTTGCCCTGGGGCTCGTGGTTTTCTACTGGATAAGGGCCCTGAGGTGGCGTCTCCTCTATCAGGGGGATGGGGTCCCCGGGGTAACGGAGTTCTTCAAAGCCAATGTCCTGGGTTTTTCCCTCAACTACCTTCTTCCCGGAAGGCTGGGGGAAGTGGCCCGGGCGGTTTACATTTCCAGAAAGAGCAACTACTCCACGGGATATTCCGTGGCTACGGTGGTGGTGGAGAGGTTTTTTGACTTCTTTTCCATGGGGGTCCTCCTTCTCCTGTACCTGGTGAGTTTCCCTGTGAGCGCCGTTAACCTTCGGGGAAACCTTTCCACCATAATCGCAGTGAGTTTCGTGGCCACCCTCATGCTGATTATGGGCATCCTTCTGCTGGCCCACCTTTGGAAAAGGGGGCGTCTCCACTACATAGGAAAAATCCTGGCCCTGTTCCCCGTCTCCTTGAGGGAGAAACTTAGAAACAGCGGTCGGTCCTTTCTTCAGGGCCTGTTTTTTTTCTCCTCCCCCCGAAGGGCGGTGTATTTTATCCTCTTAGGTTTTCTCGTGTGGCTGGCGGTGGCCTTCCAGTACTGGCTTGGACTTAAGGCCTTCGGAATAAACAGGCCCCTTCCCCAGATAATCCCCTTCATCGGCGTTCTCCTGGTGGGGGTTTCCATTCCCACACCGGGAATGGCCGGGGGATTTGAGGTGGCTTCCAAGTTTTTCATCGTGGAAGTGTGGAAGTATTCCGCCAGCAAGGCGGTGGCCGCCACCCTTACCCTCCATGTTATACTTCTTTTGGTAACCCTTTTAATGGGGGCCTTAGTGGGCCTGAAGGAAGGTTTTAAACTGGGACGGCAAAGGCAATGAGATGCCCTTACTGCGGAGCCAACAATGACCGGGTGGTGGACAGCCGGGAAATCAAAAACGGCACCGAAGTGAGGAGGCGCCGTCAGTGTCTGGTCTGCGGAAGAAGATTCACCTCCTACGAAAGAATAGAACTCATCCCCGTGATGGTGGTTAAAAAGGACGGGAGCCGGGAGGCCTTTTCCCGGGAAAAAATAATAAACGGGCTTCTGAAGGCCTGCGAGAAAAGGCCCGTCTCCGGCGAGGACCTGGAGGCCATAGCCGACGAATTGGAAGCCCTGGCCCAGAGCCGGGGGGAAATTTCCTCCAGGGAAATAGGGGAGGTCATAATGGAAAGGCTGAAGTCCCTGGATCAGGTGGCCTATGTCAGGTTCGCATCGGTTTACAAGGAATTCAGGGATGTGGATGAATTTTATCGGGAACTGGAGGTTCTCAAGGGAGGAAGTTCACATGAAGGAGAAAATTAGGGATTTCGTCCAAGCCTGGGGAAGTTGGACCCCTCCCGTGGACATCATGATGGGGCCCGAAAGGGTGAGAGTTATCGTGGAGGTTCCCGGCGTGGATTCGTCCTCCCTGGAGGTTAGGGTGGAGGGGGATAACCTTATAGTGGAAGGTAGAAAATTGCCCCCGATGGTAAAGCGGGTTCTTCACACGGAGAGGGAATATGGGGACTTTTTCCTGGTGATAAAATTAAACGAAGATGTGACTCCTTCTTCTGCCAGGGCCAGTTTGAGGCAGGGCGTCCTGGAAGTGGAAATCCCCCGGGTCAATCGGAAAATAAAAATTCATGTGGAGGAAGAAAATGAGTGAGAAGAAAAACGGCGAAAAAAAGGAAATACCCGAAAAAATTCCCGTTCTGGCGGTAAGGGATGTGGTGATATTTCCCCATATGATAGTTCCGCTATTCGTAAAAAGGGACAAGTCCGTAAAGGCCATAAACGAAAGCCTTTCCTCCCACAGGAAAATACTGCTTCTCACCCAGAAGGACCCCGAAATAGAGGATCCCGGCCCCGAGGATCTATATCGGGTGGGAACCGTATCCATGATTTCAAAGATGATCACCCTTCCCGACGGCACCCTCAGGGTGCTGTTCCAGGGCCTTACCAGGGCTAAGGTCAAGGACATCAAAACCGATGGTGACTACATAGAGGCCGAGATAGAGGTGGTGGAGGAGAAGGCGAAGGAAGAAGGCGAAGTGGAGGTGGAGGCCCTCAAGAGGAGTTTAAAGGCGGCCCTGGAAAAAATAGCCGAACTGGGAGGGAAAAACCTGACCCAGGACTTCCTCATGTTCATCGGGAGGATAGAGGATCCCAGCAAACTGGCGGACCTGATAGTGGCCAACATAGGGATAAAGACCGAAGAGGCACAGGAAGTCCTGGAAACCTTTGACCCCGTGGAGAGGATGAAGAAGGTTCTCCAGTTGCTGGAGAGGGAAATCCAACTCCTTACGGTCCAGAAGGAGATCATGGAGGACACCAAAAAGCGCATGGACAAGATGCAGAGGGAGTTTTTCCTCCGCCAGCAACTTCAGTCCATCCAGAAGGAACTGGGAATAGGCTCAGAACTGGCCGAGGAGATAAGGGAGTATAGAGAGAAACTGGCCAAGATCAAAAAGATGAGTCCGGAGGCCAAGGAGGAAGTGGAGAAGCAAATAGCCCGCCTGGAGAAACTTCCCCCCGAGAGCGCAGAGGCAGGAGTTATACGAACTTATCTGGACTGGATGCTTTCTCTTCCCTGGGACAAGTCCACCAGGGATAACCTTGACATAAAGAGGGCGAAGAAGATCCTGGACCAGGACCACTACGACCTGGAGAAGGTAAAGGAAAGAATACTTGAATACCTCAGCGTCAGAAAACTGGCCAAGAAGATGAAGGGTCCCATACTTTGTTTCGTGGGACCTCCGGGTGTGGGAAAGACCTCCCTGGGAAAATCCATAGCCCGGGCCCTGGGAAGGAAGTTCGTGAGGATATCCCTGGGTGGAGTTCGGGATGAAGCCGAAATAAGGGGACACCGCAGAACCTATGTGGGGGCCATGCCGGGCAGGATAATCCAGGGAATCCGCCAGGCTGGTTCCAACAATCCGGTTTTCATGCTGGACGAGGTGGATAAGATCGGGGCGGATTTCCGGGGCGATCCATCCTCCGCCCTTCTGGAGGTTCTTGACCCGGAGCAGAACCACTCCTTCGTGGACCATTATCTGGGGGTTCCCTTTGACCTTTCCAAGGTTCTCTTCATAGCCACCGCCAATGTGACTTACACCATCCATCCGGCCTTCCTTGACCGGATGGAGGTTATTCACCTGCCCGGTTACACCGAGGAGGAGAAGGTCCACATAGCCAGAAAGTTTTTGATCCCCAAGCAGATGAAGGAAAACGGGATAAAGCCGGAAATGCTTCAGATCAGCGACGATGCGCTCAGGAAGATAATTTCGGAATACACCCGGGAGGCCGGGGTTAGAAACCTTGAAAGGCAGATAGCGGCGGTGATGAGAAAGGTGGCCAGAAGGTGGGCCGAGGGCAAAAAGAGGAGGGTGAGGGTGACCGCCAGAAACCTCCACAAATTTCTGGGGCCTCCGCTGGTTTTCAGGGACGAGCCCCTGCCGGAGCCCAAGGTAGGGGTGGCCACCGGAGTGGCCTGGACCCCCACCGGGGGTGAACTCCTCTTCGTGGAGTCCATAAAGATGCCCGGCAAGGGCGACATCAAACTAACCGGGTCCCTGGGAGATGTTTTAAAGGAATCGGCCCTGGCGGCCATGAGTTACATAAAGGCCAACGCCGAAAGACTGGGCATAGACCCGGAGGAATTTACCAAGCACGATGTTCACATCCACATCCCCCAGGGGGCCATCCCCAAGGACGGACCCTCCGCCGGGGTGGCCATAGTGGCCTCTTTGGCTTCCCTTTTCACCTCCAGACCGGTCCGCAACGATGTGGCCATGACCGGGGAGATTACCCTCCGGGGAAGCGTTCTTCCCATAGGGGGGTTGAAGGAGAAGATCTTAGCGGCCAAGCGGAGTAAAATACACAGTTTCATCCTCCCCGCCAAGAACATGAAGGAGGTGGAGGACCTTCCCCGCTATGTGAAGGAGAAGATGAAACTGATTCCGGTTCGGGAAGTGGACGAAGTTTTAGATCTGGTTCTTCTGGATGAGAAGTGAAGAAGAGTTAATAGAATTTCTGAGGGAGAAATTCCCGCCGGGCAGGGCCCTGGTGGGAATAGGGGACGATGCCGCCGTATTTGAGAACCTGGTCTTTACGACGGACATGTTAGTGGAGGGCGTCCATTTTTTAAAGGACCATCCTCCCTTCTTCCTGGGAAGAAAGGCGGTAAATGTGAACCTGAGCGACCTGGCGGCCATGGGGGCGGAGCCGCTTTTCATATTGATGAGTCTGGCCTTTCCCGTGGAATTCACCTCCGCCTGGATGGAGGAGTTTTCAAATGGGGTGAGTTCGGCCTGTAAAGAGGGAGAGTGCAGTTTGGTGGGAGGGGACCTTTCCCGGGCCGATAGAATTTTCATTTCCGTAACCGCCGTGGGAAGGACCGATTCACCGGTTCTACGGGGAAGGGCCAGGGAAGGGGAGGGGATATACCTGGTGGGTGACCTGGGCCTTGCCCGGGCGGGAAGGGAGGCCCTGGAGAAGGGGATAAAAGGGTTCACTATCTTAGAGATGGCCTTCTGGAATCCCCGCCCCCGGTTAAAGGAGGGGCTGGAAGCGGCCCGGTTGGCCTCTTCCATGATAGATGTGAGCGACGGATTCGTCCTGGACCTCCACAGGCTTCTGCAGGGTAAGGGGGCCCGTCTGGACCAGGAGAGCCTTCCGATTCCTTTTGAACTGAAGAGATTTTGCCGGAAAATGGGAGTCTCTCCGCTGGATTATGTTCTCTACGGGGGGGAGGATTACGCTTTGATATACACTTCTGGCAGCGACCACGGCCCCGGAAGGAGGGTGGGTGAGGTGACGGGGGATGGAAGGATACTTCTGGGAGAAAGGGAAGTCCCGGTAAAGGGTTTCTCCCACTTCTCTGGAAAACCCTCGCAAAAGTTCTAAAATATAACCAAGCCAGGAGGTAACAAATGAAGTTCTTTCTGGGGATGTGGATGATTACTATGTTTGTGGGGGGTAGTTACGCTAAGATCATCAACTACCCCCGGGCTCAGGGCATAACCGGCTTGGATCCTGCCTCCCAGTGGAACCACTACACCTCTGAGGTTTTGGCCAACATCTACGAGGGTCTGGTGAAGTTCCGCGGGGAAACTTACAGGGTATCTCCCCTCCTGTCCACCAGATGGGAAATGAGGGAGGGGGGGAGGGTCTGGAGGTTCTACCTCCGAAGGGGGGTGAAGTTCCACGACGGGTCCCCCTTCACCGCCGACAGCGTTGTTTTCACCTTCAAAAGGCAGAAGGGTTCACATTTTGAGGCGAGGAGGTTTTTGCTTTCATTCTTGAGGGATGTGGAAAAGGTGGACGATTACACCGTGGATTTTAAACTCGGTAGCCCGTGTCCCCTCTTTCCCCGCATTCTTGCCAATCCGCTGGCCTACATAGTGAAGCCCTACCGTGGAAAATTTCTTCCCATCGGCACCGGTCCCTTCAAACTGGAGGCCTGGAACCGGGGAAAATTTGTTTTACTGAAGGCCAACGAAAATTATTGGGGAAGGAAACCCTTTATAGATGGAGTCAGGTTTTCCGTGGTCAGCAACCCTTACTCCCGGGTTTTGCAGTTGAGGAACGGAAACGCCGATGTGATAAGCCGTCTTTCCCGGAAGGAATACGAGGATGTTAAGGACATCCCCACCATAACGGTGTGGAAGTTTCCCCTTCTCAACATAAACTTCATAACCTTCAACATAAAGAAGCCCCCCTTTGACGACATCCGGGTTAGGAAGGCCGTCACCTACCTGATAAACCGGAGGAAACTGGTGAAACTGGTATTTGGAGAACTGGCGGAGCCTGTGTTCTTCCCGCTTCCCCCATCCCTTTCCTCCATGAAGGGCCTGCCTCCGGTGCCGGAATACGACCCGGAGAAGGGAAAGAAACTCCTCCAGGAGGCAGGCTACGGTAAGGGTCTGCGGTGCACCCTGTATTACCTTCAGGGGAGCCCCTTCGGGGATGTGGCCAGCGTCCTCTCAAGGAGTTTGGTGTACATGGGGGTAATAATAAAACCCGTGGGTTTATCCCGGCCGGTCTTAACCCACAAGGTGGTTTACGGAGATTTTGAAATGGCCCTGGGCGGATGGGTGGCGGATTGTCCCGATCCGGGGAATTTTCTTTATTCCATGCTTTTCCCCTTTTCCTTTAGAGCCAGAAAGTCCAATTCCCTGCCCGAGGTTAAAAAACTTCTGATCTTGGCCAGCACCACCCCCGACGGAAAGAAGAGAAGGGAGATTTACCTCAAGGTGGTGAGGATAATAATGAGCCGTTATGTTACCGTGCCCCTTTTCCGCTCCTATCTGGTGGTGGCCCACAGGAGGGAGATAAAAGGATTAAAGATAAACCCCAAGGGTTACCTCATTTTCAGCCAGGTGAGGGCGGAATGAGAAGAATTTTCATCTGTTGCCTCCTGGTGGGCGGCATATTTGGAAGAACGCTTTACTTCGGAGTGAGGAGGGAGCCCGTCAGCATGGATCCCATGAGGCAAAGGGAAAATTCGTCCTCCTTGGTTGCCTACAATGTGTTTGAGACCCTGGTGGGGGTGGAACCGGGGTCTCTTCGCATAGTTCCCCGCCTGGCGATAAAGTGGAAAAGGTCCAGGGACGGAAAGACCTGGATTTTTTACCTGCGGCCCGGGGTTAAATTCCAGAACGGAGAACCCCTGACATCCCGGGAGGTGGTCTACAGTTTTAAGAGGTTGGTGAAGACCTCCCCCGGGAAACACCTCCTTACCCTTCTGAAGGAGGTCAAAGCCCAGGGAAAGGACAGAGTGGTCTTCGTTTTGAGGAGGGAGTTTTCCCCATTCCTCTATGTCTTGAGCGTGATCCATACCTCCATAGTTTACCCCTCCAGGGGGAAGTACGGCCCCTGGGGGACCGGTCCCTATTACATAAGTCTGTGGGAAAGGGGGAGGAGGATGATCCTTAAAAAAAATCCGTATTACTGGGGGAAGATGGGAAACATAGACAGGGTGGTGATGCTCTTTTCCCTTCCCACGGAGACCGTTTACTCCTTCCTTTTAAGGGAGAAACTGGACCTTACCAACGGCATATCCCTCTCAGAAGTGGAGGCCCTCAGAAACTCCGGCAGGTTTTATCTACATTCTTCGCCGGTGCTTTCCCTGGAGTATTTGGTCTTCAACCCCGGGGACAAATGGGTTCAAAGGGCATTTGTCCGGGAAGCCCTTTCCTACCTGTGGAACAGAAGGTGGGTGGTTCTTTCCTTCAGCAATTACCGGGAGCCTGCCTGCAGAATCCTGCCGCTTTTTTCCAGCAGGTGTCTCTGGAGTTATAACCCCGGGCGTGCGGCGGAAATCGTAAAGAAAAACGGGGCCTACGGGAGGGTCAAGTTAAACCTCGTGTATCCCGATGACCCGCTTTACACGAAAATTTTCCTCCCCTTTGCCAACGAAGCCGGGAAGGCAGGCATAAAAATGAAACTGGTGGCCGTAGGGGACGAAGACGGAATGGAAAAAATCTACCGCTCCGGAACATACTCTTTATCCCTCTGCACCTGGAGATGGGTCTATCCGGATCCTTACAACCTCCTTTCCTTTCTCCTTTCTGACCGGATGAGGTCTTCAAAATATCCCGGTATTTCTTCCTTTTCCGGGGTGAGTTCCCTCCGGAGAACCCTGAAATGGGCCCTGAGAATTTACTCTTCCCGACGGAGAAACGAACTTTACAGGGAGGTGGAGAGGTCCATATTTGAAGGCAAGTGGATTATTCCCCTTGCCTATTTAAAGGAATCCCTTTTCGTCAACCGGAAAATAAGCGGTATAGAAATCAACCCCCTGGGCCTGGTGGACCTGAGCAGGGTTTACAAAAAATGAGAATAAAGGCAAAACTCATAGTTTTTTCGCTTATTATAGTCTTCCTATCCCTCTCCGTAATTACCGGGGTTTTTCTCCTCCGTTTCCGCATAAGCATGATAAGGGCCGAAAGCGAGTATCTTTCAACTTCCCTCCGCAGAACCGAGAGTTTCTTCTACGATTATCTTGCCCACCTAAACAGAATAGCCACCTCCCTTTCGGAGATGAAGGAGATTTACGAAAACCTGGACAAGCCTGAACTTTTGAGCATATACCTGAAGCAAAAGGAGATCCTCTTTCCCTCAGGGTCCGTGGTAATTTTTGATAAACAGGGCCATCCCATAGTCTCCCACACCTCCGGCGGATTCGTGTGCGAGGTGGACATGGAAGGGTACATAAAGAAAAAGGGGGAGGTTTTCAGGTTGAGCGGGATCAAATCCTTTCGGGGGAGGTTGTGCTTCATATCCGTGGTGCCCGTGGTGGAGCCCAATTCTCTGGAGGTTCTGGGCTATCTTTTGATAGAGCGCCCCATAGACTCGGATTTTGCCGATTATCTGAAGGAGAGGGTCCGGGAGGAGATTTTCTTCGTGGACACCCAGGGGAAATTTCTGGGTTCCACCTACATAGGGAAGGACGGGGACCGGATTTTCCCTTCCAGACTGAAGAAAAAAAACTGGGGGTGGGTTGGGTGGATTGAAGACCGTCTTTTCTTCATAAAGGGTGCCCCCATAAAGTGCATAGATGGGACCGTGTGCGGAAAAATCCTGGTGGGCAAGGACGAAACGAGTCTCGTCCTTCTTCACAGAAGGTCCATAAAATACGCCCTCCTGACCCTCCTCTTGGATCTGATATTCGCCTTCGTCCTCACCCTTTTTCTGAGCCGTCATTTTACCAGGCCCATCACCCTCCTTTCCGAGGCCGGTCAGCGGTGGGCCCGGGGAGATCTGGACTATCGGCTCAGGTTCAAGAGGAGGGACGAGTTTGGAGACCTGGCCGGAGTTTTCAATTACATGGCGGAGGAAATAAAGGCCAAACAGGAAGAACTCAGAAGGACCAAGGCCTTTTACCACACGATAATTGACAGCAATCCCGTGGGGATAATAGCAGCCCAGCCCTCCGGCAGGATAGTGGAGATGAACGCCGCCGCCAGAAAAATTTTTGACGGCCAGGTGAAGGAGGGGGACAACCTCTTTTCCGTCAGGGGGCTGGACAGGATAAAGGAAAAGTTCACCAGGGCCCTCCTGGAGGGGAAGACCCAGGAAGCCTTTGGGGTGGAGGCCGAACTTCCCTCCAAGGAATTGGTCCTAAAACTTCTCATGTATCCCGTCCAGAGGGACAGGGAGCCCCTGGTAATAGTCCAGGTGGAGGACATAACCCACAAGAGGGAGATGGAGGAGGAACTTTACCACCTGCGGAAACTCGCCCTGCTGGGCACCAGGCTCGGTTCCTATGCCCACGACATAAAGAATTACCTCACCACTATTCTCGGATACCTGGAGATAATGGACCTGAAAATCGCCGAACCCTCCCTCAAGGAGGAACTGGAGAGGATAAAGAGGACCACCCGGGCGGCGGCCAGACTTTCCCGCTCCATCTTAGATTTTTCCAAGGAAAGGATGAAAAAGGAGGTGGTGAACCTGAGCGACACCGTGGAATCCACCCTGGAGTTCGTAAAGAGGGTTCTTCCCAGGAAAATAGACCTGGAGTTCCGCCGGGAGAACGGGGGCTTCAAAATTCTGGGGGATCCCAGCAAACTTTCGGTGGGGCTTTACAACCTCGTGATAAATTCCATAGATGCCATAATGGCTTCAGGTAAAGAGCAGGGAAGAATAAAGGTGAGCCTGGGTTCTGAGTTTGACCCCGTTTCGGGGCAACACATGGTAAAACTGGTGGTGGAGGACAACGGCACCGGCATAAGGAAGGAGGACCTCAACAGGATCTTTGAACCCTATTTCACCACCAAGGGGAGTGAAGGCACGGGCCTGGGTCTTTACATGGTGAGGAACATGGTGGAGGAAATGGGGGGGAAGATAACCGTGGAAAGCAAGGAAGGGGAATGGACCAGGTTCACCATCCTGCTTCCGGTCTGGAGGGGAGAGGCCTAAGGGGAACAGGCCTCTTCAAGCCACTTTAAATAATCCGGGCTCCCTGTCTGGATGGGGAGGGCAATTATCTCAGGGACTTCGTAGGGGTGGACTTCCTTCAGGAATTTCTCCAGTTCTGGATAAATTTCCCGGGTGGTTTTTGCGATGCACAGGTATTCTTCTCCCCTTTCCACCCTTCCCTTCCACCGGTAAACGCTGGTGATGGGGCCGAGAATTTGCACGCATCCTGCCAGTCCTCTCTCCACCAACTCCCCGGCGATTTTTTCCCCGTCCTCCCTTTTTTCCACCGTGGTGAATACCACCAGAAACATGTTTTTCCCCTACTGATTTTCCAGGAGGGTCAGAATGGCCGGGTCGTCCCTCCAGCCCTTTCTGACCTTTACCAGGAGGTCAAGGTATATCTTCTTGCCGAAGATGAATTCAAGTTCTTCCCTGGCCTTTTTCCCCACTATTTTCAGGTTTTCTCCCCCCTTTCCTATAACGATTTTTTTGTGGTTTTCCTTCTCCACGAAGATGGTGGCTGAAATGTAGAGAAGGTCTCCGCGATCCTCCATCTCTTCCACCAGAACTCCCACGGAGTAGGGGAGTTCTGCCCGGAGGCGGTGTAAAAGTTTCTCCCTTATTATCTCAGAGACCAGGAATTTATCCGATATGTTGGTAACCGTTTGGGGAGGAAAGAGGGGCTCCCCTTCGGGCAGGTGCTTGTAGATCAGGTCTTCCAGCAGGTCCAAATTGGTGCCCTTGTAGGCGGATACAGGCACTATCTCCTCAAAATCCAGAAGGTCCTTGTAGAGGTCTATGACCGGAAGGATCTTCCCCTTGGACACCAGATCTATTTTGTTTATAACCAGGAATTTCTTCGGTTTTACCTCCTTCAGCATGTTCACCACGAACTGGTCACCCTTGCCGAAGGGCTGGGTTATGTCAACCACTAAAAGGATGAGGTCCGTATCCCTCAGGGATTCGTAAACCCTCTCCATCATCAGTTCGTTGAGTTTGTGAAGTGGGCGGTGGATCCCCGGATTATCCATGAATACTATTTGACCCTTCTCCGTGGTTTTTATCCCCAGGATCCTGTGCCGGGTGGTCTGGGGGGTGGGGGAGACTATGGTTACCTTCCTCCCCAGCATGGCGTTGAGGAGCGTGGACTTACCCACATTGGGTCTTCCTATTATGGAGACAAAACCCGCCTTCATCCTTTCCTCCTTATCAGAATTTTTTTGATGCTGCGCCGGTCGGCGTCCAGGATTTTAAACTTATAATCGTTGTATTCAAATTCTTCACCCCTCCTGGCTATCCTCCCCAGGTGGGACATTATAAAACCGGAAATGGTGGAGTAACTACCCTCGGGGAATTCAATCCCCAAACTTTCCTCCAGGTCCCAGAGGGGGCAGTCGCCGTCCACCTCCATGGCCCCCTTCATAACTTCTATTTCCTTTTCAGGGCTTTCGTCTATCTCCGTTATTTCTCCGAATATCTCCTCTATTATGTCCTCCATGGTTATGAGGCCTGAAACCACCCCGTATTCGTCCACCGCTATGGCTATTTTTGTTCTTTTTTCCTTCATGATTTCCAGGGCTCTGAAGATGGATATGCTTTCGGGAACGAACACCGCTTCCCTCATGACCTCCGAAACCTTTCTGTTTCCCTCCTGATGACACACCCCCACGATGTCCTTGGCGTAAACTACTCCCTGTATGTTGTCCAGATTATCCTTGTACAGGGGCAGACGGGACCTTTTTTCACGGCCTATCACCTCCGCGGCTTCCCGGAAGGTGGCGTCGTAGGGGATGGCGATAATTTCCCTCTGGGGCGTCATGATTTCCCTTACCAGGGTATCGGAAAACTCTATTACATTCCGTAAAATCTCCCTTTCTTCGCTGTCAATTATCTTTTCCTGCATGGCCTCTTCAATGAGGCCTTCCACCTCCCCTTCCTGGGCTTCCGATTCCTCCTCCTGGTTTTCCTCCCCGGGATCCGGCATGGGGCCAAACCTTCTCGCCAGGGAGATGGCCAGGGAGATTCCGGCGTTTCTGTAGGCGGAGGAAAGCCACCAGGGCAGGGCCATGTAAAAAATCAAAAAGGTGGCGGTGACGGTGGCCAGTTCCCAGTAGAGGTTCATCTTGAAAATCCTGGAGGTGTAGCCCACGAAAAGGATGAAGAAAAAGGTACCCACCAGGGAATAAAGGGGTTTGGCCCTTTCCACCGCCCGGAGATATCCGGTGGGCATCTTCTTGTTCCACAGGAAGGCGAATAGTTTTATCCTGGATATGGAAAGGCTCTGCCTCAGCCACAGAAAGAACACGGAAAGGATAAGAAAGGCCGAGGAGAGAGCCAGTTGAGTTAAAGGAATTTCTTCCATAATTTCCTTTCCAGGGCCCTCATTTCTCCGTGGTCGGTTTCGTGGTCGTAGCCCAGCAGGTGAAGAAAACCGTGGATCATCAGAACCTTGAGTTCCTTTTCCAGGGAATGGCCCAGTTCTTCCGCCTGCCTACGGGCGGTTTCCACGGAAATTATCACATCGCCCAGATAGTCCTCCTGATCCGCCTGAAAACTCAAAACATCGGTGATGTCGTCCTTCCCCCTGTAGGCCCGGTTGAGTTCCTTTATTTTTCTGTCGCTCACCAGAACCACGGTGAAGTCCCTGTTCTCCGAAAATTCCTCCATGAGTTTCCTTTTGAGTTCAAGGAGAGGTTTTTTGTCTATTTTTATTTTCCTCTGGCGATTTAGAACCATTTTTCTCTTCCTTCGGGTATTCTACCCTTTTGTGGTGTATGGCCGTCAGGCTTTTTATTATTTCCTCCTTTACTATTCTCAACTCCCTCATGGTGATGGGAGCCTCGTCAAATTGCCCGTCCTCCAGAAGGCTTTCAAAAATGGAGTTTACCGTGGCCCTTATGCTTTCCTCGTTGGGTTCCTTGAGGGATTTCACCGCCGCCTCGGAGGAATCGCAAAGCATCACTATGGCGGTTTCCTTGGTCTGGGGTTTGGGTCCCGGATAACGGAAGGTGCTCTCGTCCGCTTCTATGCCCATCTCCTTGGCCTTGGCGTAGAAGTATTTTACCAGGGTGGTGCCGTGATGCTGGGCTATGAAGTCTATTATTTCCCGGGGGAGTCCCATCTCCTTGCCCATCTCCACCCCTTCCTTCACATGGTTTATTATGATCATGGCGCTAAGGGAAGGGCTTTTGTTTTCGTGGGGATTAGGCAGGTTTACCTGATTTTCAATGAAGTACTGGGGCATCTTTAATTTTCCGATGTCGTGGTAAAGGGCTCCGGCCCGGGCCAGAAGGGAATTACCTCCGATGGCATCGGCGGCCCTCTCGGCCAGGGTGGCCACCATGAGGGAGTGGTGGAAGGTTCCCGGGGCCTCCAGGGCCATTTTCTTGAAGATGTCCTGGTTGGTGTTGGACAGTTCTATGAGTCGGAGGGGTGAGACTATGCGGAAGAGGTATTCTATTATGGGGATGAGGAAGGACGCTATTACGCTCAGTTCCAGGACATTTACCGTGGCGGTGGCCAGGTCGTCAAGAAAGGTGGTGAGGGAAATGTCCTGAAGGTGAGAGAAAACCAGAAACAGAAGGGAGGCAGGGTAGAGTATAACGAAGGCCGTCCGGTAAATGGTTCCCCTCCTCATCTTTCCGTAGTGGAGCACCCCGTAAATGGCTCCGAAGCCCAGCATGAGGGCGTATAGGGAGGCGATCACATTGCCTGTGATCCCCAGGACTCCCAGGGATACCAGCACCGTCAGGATTATGGGGGGGAGGGGATCAAAGATGTAGGACAAAACCAAGGAGGCGAAGGCGTAGGGAAAGGAGAAAATTATGAAGTTTTCCCTGTGGCTTTCCACCAGCCTCTGGAGGATGGTTTTGTGGACCAGGAACAGAAGGAAGGTGAACAGGAAGGAGAATATGACCACATTTATGGCCTTGTCAAAATCCCCGTCGTTGGATTCCCTGAGGATTTTCGTGAGGAAGTAGAGGAGGAAAAAGGAATAAACGAGGGCCAGGTAGGAATATTCTACGGCGTAGAGGAAGTGAACCGCCACGAAAACGGTGACGGCCACCCCGATGATCTTAAGGAGAAGCCCAACCCTCAGGCTCTCTTCCTTGAGTTTCAATCCCCCTCGCTTAGGTTTTCCCATTCTCCTTTTCCTCTTTTTCCTTTCTTCCGTAGGCTTCTATTATTTTCTGAACCAGGGGATGGCGAACCACATCTTCCCGGGAAAATTCAACGACCTTTATCCCTTCAATTTCACGGAGGAGTTCCACGGCCTCCACCAGTCCAGATTTAACATTTTTTGGGAGGTCAATCTGGGTTATGTCCCCGGTTATTATGGCCTTGGAATCAAATCCTATCCGGGTTAAAAACATCTTCATCTGCTCGGAGGTGGTGTTCTGGGCCTCGTCCAGGATTATCACCGAATCGTTGAGGGTCCTTCCCCTCATGAAGGCCAGGGGGGCTATCTCTATGACCCCTCTTTCCAGGAGTTTTATGACCCTTTCCGCCTCCAGGAGGTCGTAGAGGGCGTCGTAGAGAGGCCGGAGGTATGGATTTACCTTTTCCTCCATGGTTCCCGGAAGAAAGCCCAGTTTTTCCCCGGCTTCTATGGCCGGTCTGGTCAGAATTATTCTTCCGTATTTTCTTTCAAAAAGAAGGTAAAGGGCCATGGCCATGGCCAGGTATGTTTTTCCCGTGCCGGCGGGGCCCACGGCGAAGACTATGTCGTATTTCTCTATGGCCTCCATGTAGAGTTTTTGATTCAGACTTTTGGGGCGCACGGGCTTTCTGGTTCCCTTGAACCTTATTTCCCTTCCCCTTTCAAAGAGGGCTTCAAGGTCGGCCCCGGAATCCTTTTCCAGCATGTCAAGGGCAATTATAAAGTCCTCCTCCCTCAGGGCCCTAACCCTGTTGAGTCCTGCCATTTTTTCAAAGTATTCCCTGGCGAACTTGACCTTTTCCTCCGGGCCTGAGATGAGCAGGGTATCCCCCCGGGCGGTTATGTCCACTCTGAGCCTTTTTTCTATTATCAGAAGGGTTCGGTTCAGGGTTCCCGAGAGAATTCTTATGTAGTCTTCGGGTAGGCGTAATTTTTCCATTTAGTTCGTCTTATTCATTTAGGGTAAAAATGGGGCAGGTGACCGTGCTCTCCACCTCCTCCATTTTCTGAAGGTGGTTGACCACGAAGTCCCCCAGGGAGTTGAAGTCCTCTGTTTCCACCAGGCCTATTATGTCGTAAGGTCCGCTGACTATGTGGCATTGTTTTACGGAGGGCATCTCCCTCATTTTCCTCAAAACTTCCCCGGCCTTACCGGATTTTACATTCATGAGGACATACGCCTTAACCATTCCGCCTGCCTTTGTTTATATACCTCTTTCTGTAATGGGTCAACAGTCTTTTTCTCCTTTTTCTGCTGAGCACTTCTTTAATCCGGCTCTTTGACTTCATCACTAATAATTATAGACACAGTTGGCCTACTTTTCAATGGGACTCCAGGAATTCGTCCCGGCATTTTTCCGAGCAAAAATAATAGGTCCTGCCTTCGTATTGAAGTTTCAGGGCCATCTCCTCCTCTATGTACAGTCCGCAAACCGGGTCCTTTACCAGGTTCTTGACCCTGGGGGGAGCATTCCTCCGGGGTTCGGTTTTTCTCCGGGCAGGCTTAAGAAAGATAAGGTAAAAGAGGTAGCCCACGATTAATAGAAAAATGAGAGCGCTCATCCTTCCATCATCTCCTTTATGTCGTTGTGGTAAAGAAATAGGTTGGGAGTGAATTTTCCGGGAAGGACCCTTATGGGATGTCCGTCCACCTCCTCAATTTTTTTCATGCCGTCCACATGGGGGGATATGGCCTTCATGGTTTTCAGGAGTTCCTTGATTTTCCTCTTAGCCTCCGCCCTTTCCCTTTCCACGGCGAAAAGGATCCCGTGCCTTTCCACCGCCTCCCCCTGGATGTAATATCCCACGAAGGCGGCAAAGAGCCGTTCTTCGGTGGGTTCCCTTCCCACCTCCACCCTCCTTCCATCGGCGTAGTTTACTTCCACCAGGGAGTCAAAATGAAATTCCCCCTCCACCTCCTCCGCCACCTTCATCAGGGCTTCCCGGGGCGATCCCGCCACCCGGAAGAGGTAGCGGTGATTTTCCTCAAATTCCGTGTCAAAGCCCAGGCCTATCAGGTAAAGTTTCATTTTTTCCTCCCGAACACCCGGACGAGGAAGACCCTTCCCCGGTAGGTTATTTCCCGGAGTTTCCCCTCCTTTATGAGTTTCTCCACGGCGGACCAGTCGGCCCCTGACCTGCGGAGAATCTCCTCCACCGCCTCCTTCTCCATGGGGTGAACGGCGGCGGTGGCCAGTATGTCCCGCTCCGCATCGCCGGTGAAACCGAAACTTCCCTCTCCGGATCCCGTCAGGAGAAGGGGACGAAGTCCGTGGGCTTTAAAGATCAGGTAAGATCTGTGTAGAGTTTCTTCGTCGGCCCCTTCGGCCCATTCCTCCGCCGGGGGTCTTGTGGGGACCATGATGTAGGATGTTTCCGGCTTTATCCGGCTCAGAAATTCGGCGATTTTTTCTATCTCCTCCGGGGAATCGTTCAATCCCTTTATCAACATGGTTTCGCTGACCAGTTGGTTTCCAAACTCCCTGGAGAAGGTCTCCAGGCCCTCCAGTATCCTTTCCAGGGAAAGGCGGCCGTGGGGCCTGTCCACCTTTTTAAAGGCCTCCGGGGAGACCGCATCCACCTTTACGCATACCCAATCCGCCGGGGCCAGATCCCTCCTTACTTCCTCCATCCACAGGAGGGACGAATTGGTTATGACGGCTATTTTTATGCCCAGGCCCTTCAGGAGTTTTATTTCCTCTCCCAGGTTCAGGTCCAGGGTGGGTTCCCCGTCGGGAACGAAACTCAGGTAATCTATCCGAATCCCCCTGAGCCTCACCTGTTCCACCCTTTCCTTTACGCTTTCGTAGATCTGCCCTGGGGAATAAAAGACCCTCCTTTTGATGGACATTTCCAGGGTCTTTCCTATCTGACAGTAAACGCAGGAATAGGTGCAAATCTTAGGGGGAATGTTGTTGATCCCCAGGCTCATGCCCAGGCGTCTTGAGGGGACCGGTCCAAAGGCTATGGCTTCGTTTTCCATGGTCATGAATTATAACTCATTTTGGTCTGGGACCTACAGGGTGGAGGGCCAGGACGCCGGAGGTGGTTCCGTCCAGGTCCAGGAGTTGGTTGATGTATGTATCGTAGAAGGCCGCCACCTCCACGGTGGAGAGGCCGTAGGCCTCGCAGGCCAGGTAAATGTTCTGGGAAATGGCGCCGGATTCCATGTAAGCGTACCTGTATCCCCTGTCCAGGTATTTCCAGGTTACCCTCTGGAAAAAGGAGACGAGGACCAGGAGCAGGGGAGCCCTGGCCATCATGTCGCCCTGGGGAGAGAAACGGAGGATCTGCCTTCGGAAACTTCCCCTTTTCAGGAGGCCCACGGAGTTTTCTTCCGGCAGGAACAGGTAAAGTCCCTTCTCCAGACCCTCCACCTCCTCGGCAAAGAAGTATATGAAGATGGGGTAGAGGGCCCCGGCGGAGGGGGCTGTCCTTAACTTCAATCCATCCTTTTCACCGCTTATTCCGTCGGCGGCGTTTAGGAGTCCAGAAAGGACCTTCAATTTTATGGGGGAACGGTAAAAACGCCTCCGGGACCTGCGGTTTTTCAGGGCCTCCTCCAGGGAAATCGGTGGAAACTCCGGCGGCGGAAGTTTAATTTTCCTTAAGAAAGTCCATTCCATTTTCGGCCTCTTTTGCCATTTCACCGGGCCCAGGTATCCCCGGGGGGAGTAGGAGGTGAGATGGTGGAACTGGGGACCCGGAAGGTTTAAGGCTAAAAACAGGGCCAGTTCCAGGAGCATTATTCAACGAAAACCCGGGAATCCCCGGTGGAAAAGACCTTCACTCCAGGAAACAGGGCAAAACTCAGGTAAACCTGGTAAAGGCTGGGCTGGTCCACCCTTTGTCTCCAGTATCTGAACCCCGTGGAAACCCTCAAATCCAGGAAGTATCTCCGCCGGTCCAGAAGCCGTGCCCTCTTGCTGGAGAAGGACAGGTCAAATAATTTTTCCTCTCCGCTCTGGAAGTATCCGATGGAGGTTCCGCCCAGGTAGAGGACCAGGAGTCTGCGGGAGGCCCCTTCGGTGAAGGGGGATGAAAAATTTATCCACCGAAGGCCCACGCCTATTCCGGCGAAGGTTATTCCCCCTCCTATCTCGGTCTGCTTGAGGAAACTAAATTCCACACTGGGAAGTTTCTCGTCCAACAATTTGCCCCGGGCATGGAAAAAGGAAAGCCCCAGGCCCAGATCAAGGAACCCCTCTATGTTCTCCCCCAGGGCCGGAGGAAGAAGCAGAAGGAGTCCCAGGACTAAGACCAGTAATTTTCCTCTCATAAACCAATGATATCACACCTCAATTTCTTCCCACAGGGTCATGACTTCCTTCAGGAGTTCCACCCCTTCCAGGAGAAGGAATCCGGCGGTGGTTATCTTTTCGTCCTTGGAGAAATGGGATATTTTGGCCTGGGTTAGGGTTTTTTCAAAGATCTCAGGATCCAGACCGGAGACCTTCTCCGCTTCCTTGAGATTTACCCTTCCCTTTTCGTCGGTGGCCTCCCTGGCAGCCAGGAGAAATCTTACCAGATGCGGGGTCACATGGAACTCTATCCCGTCGGGAACGGCGGAAATGGCCCTCTTTATCCTTTCACCTGCCTCGGTTAGGCGGTAAAAGCCTCCGGGCAGGGCGTCTATAAGGGATTGTCCCACGAGTTTTCTCAGGGCTGAGCGGACATGTTCCTCCTCACGGGGGGGGAACTTGGCCAGGAGCCAGGGTTCAAACACCCCCCTCCAGAGGGGCATGGATTTCAGGACCCTGGCCTCAAAGGCGGAAATCATGGGGAGCCTTTCAATGGAACTGGCCAACTGGGCGAAGAACCTTCCGGACTTGCTGGGGAAGCCGTTTCCCAGGAGGCCCTGCTCCTCCGCCTTTGCTACCCAGGAGTCCCCCGGGGAGAGGTTCTCCATTCTGGTGGTGGTTATGGCCATTACTGCGGTGGCGGAAACTTCCTTTTTCCCGTGCTGTTTCCTGTCCTGAAAAACCTTTTCACCCCATTCTGTAAATTCGTAGACCAGTTCTCCCCTTTCACCTATCCACGAGTGGAGCATTCTGTAACTTTCCAGGAGATATAAAGAATAGGAAACCTTCCACGGGGTTATGGAGTGTTCGTCCTCCGCCTTTTTCCTTATCTGGGAATAACTGGGATATATTTCGGGATTCGCTTCGTGGGTTTTCCAGAGACCCTCAATTATCTCCAGGATGGTCAGGTCCTGGGTGTCAATGTCTATGGATGGGTTCACCGTTATCGGTTCCACATAGAGAAGTTGGGCGGCCTTCAGAAGGTGATCGCCGGCGGGAAGGAGGTTTCCTTTGCCGTCCAGGGCCCCCATGAGCATAAGTTTTTCCCGGAGTTCTCCCCCGGGATCCCTCTCCAGAAGGGAAACGAGGATTTCGTCGGTAAGGGGAAAGTTCACCGCCGCCCCTTTGAGGAGTCCAGCCCTTATCTGCTGACCTGGCCCGGTAAGGGAGTAGTTGTTGCCGTGGGGAAGGGAGAAGGTGAGCAGGCCCATGGCCTCCAGTTGCATTATTTTCTCCCTGGTGAGGGGAAGGAAGGATTTTTTGCCCGGTCCCGGAGGGGTCTTCCTGAGTTTTTCCGCCAGGGCCGGGGAAATGAAAACCCTGGACTCCGCTATTTTGTAAGCCTGAAGCAGGGATTCTCCCAGGGGAAGAAGTTTTCCGTCCCTGGCCAGTCCCCTTCTTTGAAGGGCAGAGGAGATTTCCTCCTGGAGGGAAATGTCCCCCTGGCTGAGAACCGCTATCTCCAGCATGGAGATTACCTCGGAGCCCACGAATCGGAAGTCCTCCTCCCAGTCCTCCACGGGTCCCAGGGTTTCTTCGCATTCCCGGATGGCCTCGGATACCATGTGGCCGGCCTGGGTGAGGGAATATACCCCTTCCTCCTCGGTGAGGAGTCCCTCCAGGTCCAGGTGAAATAAATATTCTATGTCCTCGTCGGTCAGTTTATCCAGGACCCGGTCCAATTCTATGCCCTGGTCCCATTTTTCTGCCATTCTCTTTATCAGGGCTGCGTGCTTTTTCAGAATTATCATGGTGACCTCCTTGTGGAATTTATCCAGAATAAATTATAAGGGAATTGTCAAAAGGTCTTTTCCCATCGGATCTCTATTTTCTGGTAGGGAACCCAGACGCCGTCCACCCATCCGCTGGCAAGGGTAAAGGCGAGGTTAAACCCTTTGAGGAAGACCTCCTTCCTGTAACCCAGCCATGTTAAATTGTTGCCCCGGTAAAGGGGGTCCCCGTCCTGATGGTAGAAATTCCTTCCCCACCAACGGCTAAGGAAGACCTCCCCATATTTTCCCGAGAGGGAAAGGAGGGCTTCGGTTCCCCTGCCGGTAAATCTTGAGGGTTTCCACCGATCCGGTATGTAGTAGGAAAGGAACCGGGCAGCGGAGAGGTTCACCGTTCCCAGGGGGGTGGGAAGTTTAACTCCGGCTCTCCCCATGAAGGCCATGTCGTCCTGGGGACCTACATGATGCTCCATGTACTCCCCTCCGAAGTGGACATAGTGATACTGGAAGGAGGCAAAGACCCCACCGCTTTCCAGCCGAAGTTTCAGCCCCACATCAAAATTCTCCTGGACCAGTTTTTTCATTTCCCTTTCCCAGTTTATCCAAACTTCCCCCTGGAGGGTTTTGCGTTTGTAGGACAACTGAAATCCCCTCTCCGCCGGCCTTTCGTAATAGAGGGCGTCAAAGTATAGGGCCCTGTGGAGACCATGGAATTTACGGAGGTTTCCGAAGCGAAAACTGAACTCTCTGGAGGGCGAAAAGACCACCGCCAGATAGGGGAGGATCCTTCTGTCTCCACCGTAGAACCTCCACAGCAGGGCTCCGGCCTCGGCCTTTACCGCAGAATTGATTTTTATGGAAAAATACCCCTGAATCCAGTCTCCGAAGAAGGTTCTGCCGTCGTAGTAGGGGTTGGATTTGTATTCAAAATTGTAAAAAAGGGAATAATTTTCCAGGGAGAAGTTCACCCCGGCCATCATCAACCAGGAGGAAAGAAGAATAAACGGGATTTTCCTCATGAAGGAGCCATTATAAACCATGGTTTTTTTTCAAGTCAACGCTACCCCCTTTCCCCTGAGGGTTGACTTTTGCCAGGGGAGTATAGAAAATATAACTTTAACAGGAGGAGAGAAGATGCTTGATCCCAAGGAACTCAAAAAGACCCTGAACCTGCCGAAGACCGAGTTTCCCATGAAGGCTTCCCTGCCCCGCCGGGAGCCTGAGATACTGAAGAAGTGGACCGAAATGAAACTTTACCAGCGAATACGAAAGGAAAGGGAGGGACGGCCCAAGTTTATACTCCACGACGGCCCTCCTTACGCCAACGGAAGAATACACCTTGGGCACGCCCTGAATAAAATCCTCAAGGACTTTGTGGTGAAGTCCTATTCCATGATGGGCTACGATGCCCCCTATGTTCCCGGATGGGACTGCCACGGCCTGCCCATTGAGATAAAGGTGGAAAACCGCATAGGAAGGCTGGAGGACAAGGCGAAGTTTCGCCGGGAATGCAAAAAATACGCCGAGAAGTATGTGGGCCTCCAGAGGGACGAGTTCATAAGGCTGGGGGTTCTGGGGGATTGGGAGAATCCCTACCTCACCATGGACCCCGAATACGAGGCGGAAATAATCAGGCACATAAAGGGATTTTTCCAGAGGGGTGAGGTTTACAGGGCCAGGAAGCCCGTATACTGGTGCCCCCATTGTAAAACCGCCCTGGCGGAGGCCGAAATAGAATATCACGACCACAAATCCCCGTCCATTTATGTGAAGTTTCCCCTCCTTGAGCCGGAGAAACTTTCACCTTCCCTGGAGGGAAAGAGGGTGTTCGTGGTCATCTGGACCACCACCCCCTGGACCCTTCCGGCCAATCTGGCCATAGCCCTACACCCAGACTACGATTACGGGGTTTTCCGCCACGGAGACGAGTACTACATCCTTGCCAGGTTGCTGGCCCCTGTGGTGGAGGAGGAACTGGGAGCGTCCTTTGAACTGGTCCACAAATTTGAAGGAAAGGAATTGGAGGGCTTCCGGGCCAGGCATCCGTTTCTTGACAGGGAGAGCGTGATAGTCCTGGCGGATTATGTAACCCTGGAGCAGGGAACGGGATGCGTTCACATAGCCCCGGGCCACGGGGAGGAGGACTATCAGACCGGGCTTAAATACGGCCTGGAGGTGCTTTCTCCGGTGGACGACGAGGGAAGATTCACCGGGGAGGTGGAATTTTTGAAAGGCAAGACGGTATGGGAAGCCAATCCCATAGTCCTGGAGGTTCTCAGGGAAAGGGGGATGCTTCTGGCCCAGGGGGAGATAAGCCATTCCTATCCCCACTGCTGGAGATGTAAGGGGCCCGTGATTTTCCGGGCTACTCCCCAGTGGTTCATTTCCATGGACAGGGCCGGGCTGAGGAAAAGGGCCTTAGAGGAGATAAAAAAGGTCCGCTGGATTCCATCCTGGGGCGAGGAAAGGATCTCCAACATGATAGAAAACAGACCCGATTGGTGTATTTCCCGGCAGAGGAGTTGGGGAGTTCCCATTCCGGTTTTCTACTGTAAGAACTGCGGAGAACCCCTGACGAAGCCGGAGGTCATGGACCGGGTGGCGGAGGTCTTTGAAGGGGAGGGTTCCGATGCCTGGTTCTCCCATCCTCCCCAATACTTTATTCCCCAGGGCGTGAAGTGCGAAAAATGCGGTGGGAGGGAATTCGTCAAGGAAAACGACATCGTGGATGTGTGGTTTGAATCGGGAACATCCCACGCCATCCTCAAGCATAGGCCTGACCACCGCTGGCCCGCCGATGTTTACCTGGAGGGCAACGACCAGTACAGGGGATGGTTCCACAGTTCCCTTCTGGTGGCCCTGGCCAACGAGGGGGAAAGCCCCTACAGGCAGGTTATTACCCACGGATGGGTTCTGGACGAGCACGGCAGGGCCATGTCCAAATCCATGGGCAATGTTATAGAGCCCGGGGAGATAATAAAAGATTACGGGGCGGAAATTCTCCGCCTATGGGTGGCCTTTCTGGACTACACGGAGGATGTGAAATTGGGGGAAAACATCCTCCAGCGACTCACCGAGGCCTATCGTAAGATGAGGAACACCTGGAGGTTCATGCTGGGAAACCTGAGGGATTTCGTCCCGGAAAAGGACTCCGTGGAAGAAGACCAGTTTCTCCCTTCCGACAGGTTCATCCTGACTAAATTCAGACGGCTGGTGGAAAGGGTCAAGAAACTTTACGAAAACTATCAGTATTACAAGATAGCCCACCTCCTCTACGATTTCTTCACCGTGGATCTCAGTTCCTTTTACCTGGACATAACCAAGGACCGGCTTTACTGTTCGGCGCCGGCCTCCCCCGGGAGAAGGGCAGCCCAGACGGCCATATTTGAAATGGCCAGGGACAGCATGAGGCTTCTGGCTCCCATCCTCTCCTTTACCTCCGAGGAGGCCTGGGAGCATCTTCCGGAATTCCCGGAGAAAAAACCTTCGGTTCACCTGGAGTTTTTCCCTCCAGCCCTTCCTTCACTCCTTTCCCAGGAGGAGGAAAGGGATTGGGAGGTTCTCATGAAATACAGGGACCTGGCCAACAAGGCCCTGGATCAGGCCAGGAAGGAGGGCTTTATAGGGAACTCCCTGGAGGCTTCCCTGGTGTTTTACGCCCCGGCGGAGGAAAGGAAGGTCCTGGAAAAATATTCCTCCCACTTCCTGGAGATATTCATCGTCTCCTCCTGGAAAATAGAGGAAGGCGAGGAAAGGGTGGAGGTGGAGAAGGCTCCGGGCAAGAAATGCGAGCGCTGCTGGGTTTATCATCCCGAGGTGGGCAAGGACCCGGAATACCCCAACCTCTGCCCCAGGTGTGTAGCGGTGGTTAAGGAGTTGATTTGAGACTGAGCAGGGCCCTGATGCTTATCCTCCTTCTTCTGGGGGTGGATCAGTATAGCAAATGGCTGGTTTCCCAGCACATTCCACCCTGGAGGGTGGTGAAACTTACCTCCTTTTTGAACCTGGTGAATGTAAGGAATCGGGGTATGGTCTTCGGGTTTTTGTCCGATTCCCGGAACCCCGTGGTTTTCTGGATCATTACCCTGGCTTCCCTGGCCGCCGCCGTGTTCGTTCTCTACCTTTTTTTCCGGGAAAAGTCCAGGGTTGCCAGATTTTCCCTTTCCCTGATAATCGCCGGAGCCCTGGGGAACCTCCTGAACCGGTTTACACAGGGGAGCGTTTTAGACTTCATTGACCTGCACTGGGGGAAGTATCACTGGCCCGTTTTCAACTTCGCCGACGCCTGCATAACCGTGGGTTCGGCGGTGTTCATCGTATACCTTCTCTTAAAGGGAGGTGAAGATGTATCCCATACTGGTTAAGATAGGACCTCTGACGGTTTACGGCTACGGCTTCTGGATAGCCGTGGGGCTTCTGGTGGGTTTCTGGGTCATGGGGAAGGAGGCGAAGAGGCAGGGGCTTCCCCACAACACCGTGGTTAACATAGCCTTCTGGACGGTGATTTTCGCCTTTATGGTTTCCAAGGTGGGTCTCCTTCTGGTAGACCCGGGATACTATACTTCCAACCTGAAGGAATTGCTCCGCTCCGGCGGGGTTTTTTACGCCGGTCTCATAGGGGGGCTTGTTTTCGTGGTGGTGGCCCTGAAGGTTAAAAAACTTCCATTCTGGAAGGTAATGGACATCTACGCCATGGTCATTCCCCTGGGCCACGCCTTCGGACGGCAGGGGTGTTTTTCCGCCGGGTGTTGTTACGGCAGGCCCACGGATGTGCCCTGGGGTGTAGTTTTTCACAGTGAGTTCGCCCATCGGCATGTGGGAACCCCCCTGGGGGTGAAAATTCACCCGGTCCAACTCTACGAGTCCTTCCTGAACTTCATACTTTTCGGCATCCTATATTACATCATGAGAAGGAAGAAGAAATTTGACGGGGAAATATCCGCCCTTTACCTCATCGGATACGGGCTCATAAGGTTCCACGATGAATATTACCGGGGAGACCCTGGAAGGGGATGGATAATCCACGGAAACTCCGTGTGGACCTCCCTTTCCGTGCCCCAGTTCATAAGCCTTCTCTTGATTCTCGCCGGAATAATAATATTTCTCGTCCGAAGGAGGCATGGGGAAAATAACCGCTGAACTTGAGGTGGAACACGAAGGGAGGCTTGACCAATATCTGGCCTCCCGATTGGAACTTTCCAGGTCCAGGGTTCAGAAACTCATAAAATCCGGCAGGGTCCTCGTAAACGGCCGACCGGCCCGTCCATCCCATCGCCTGAGGGTAGGGGACAGGATCACCGTGGATGTGGAAGAGGAAGCGGGAGGGCCCGAGCCTGCGGATGTTCATTTTTCCGTAATCCACGAAGACCCCCAGATTATGGTGGTGGACAAGCCCTCGGGGTTGACCGTTCATCCGGCCCCGGGGATAAGGGAGGCCACCCTGGTGAACGGCCTTTTGAAGTTGAGGCCTGAGATCAGTGGGGTGGGGAGCATAGAGCGTCCGGGAATAGTCCACCGCCTGGATAAGGATACCTCCGGGGTGATGGTGGTGGCGAAAACCCCGGAGGCTTATCTTGCCCTCCAGAGACAGTTTCAGGAAAGGTTGGTGAAGAAAAGTTACATAGCCATAGTGGAGGGGGAGCCTCCTCCCCGGGGGGAGATTCCCTTTTCCATCGGGAGGGATCCCCACCGCCCCGGGAGGTTCTCCGTGGGGGCCCATTCCACCCGGGAGGCTTACACCGAGTTTTTAAAGATAGTCCAGAGGGGAGGGTATGCGGTCCTCCTGGTGTGTCCCCGCACGGGAAGAACCCATCAGATAAGGGTTCACCTTTCCTTCGCCGGATATCCCATAGCCGGAGACCCCCTCTACGGTAATCCTCCGGGGCCCATAGGAAGACTTGCCCTGCACGCCTACTGTCTTTCCTTTATCCATCCCGAAACGGGAAAGAGGGTGAGGTTCTGTTCCCCTGTACCCCGGGAGTTCGCCTCCTTCGTGGAGGATGTTAAATTTCCCCGCTTTTGTTCCGGGGAGAGTTCTACGGAGAACTGAAAACTCACCTGTCAAAGAGGGAAGGGAAGAAGTTTTCCCAATCTTTCTTTAACTCCTCCAGGGGCAGGTCTATTTTCTTTCGTCCGTTTACATAGGCCGTAAGCCTTTCGCCCTTTACCAGGCCGATTTTTTTCACCGGAACCTCCGCCTCCAGGTCGCCGGAGGCAAAGACCAGGGCTCTGGAGGGACTTTCCCCGAAGAGGAAGTAAACTTCTTCGTCCTCCGTTTCTATGGAGAGTTCGGCGCCCATCCCTATGTGGAAAAGGGCCTCCGCCAGGTTGGGAAGAAGCCCTCCAGGTGAAAGGTCCACGGCGTAGGCGAACCTTCCTTCCCTGGCAAGATGTATCAGTTCCCTCTGGAGGAGCCTTTCCCTTTCCAGGTTTATTTCCGGAGGCCTTCCACCCTCCTCTCCCAGAACCACCTTTAAATAAAGGGAAGAGCCCAGGTCCCTGCCGGTCCAGCCCAGGAGGAATATCCCCATGCCTTCCTCCACACGCCCGGGCCTGGGGATGACCATGTAGTCCTCCACCAGGCCCACGGCTCCTATGGTCACCGTGGGGGGGATGGCCTTTCCCTGGGTCTCGTTGTAAAAACTCACATTTCCCCCGGTTACTGGAACTTCAAAGAACTCCAGGGCTCTCTTCATCCCTTCCACCGTGGCCACGAACTGCCCCATGATGTCAGGTTTTTCCGGATTCCCGAAGTTGAGGCAGTTGGTTATACCCAGGGGCTCCGCCCCCAGGCAGGCCAGGTTCCTGAAGGCCTCGGCCACCGTGAGCACCGCCGCCCCCTCCGGATTGGCCCTTCCCCACCCGGGGTTGGCGTCAATGGTGAGGGCTATGCCCTCCTTCTGTCCCTTTATTTTCAGCACCGCCGCTCCGGCCCCCGGGAGGAGAACGGTGTTGGTCTGCACCATGTGGTCGTATTGCTGGTAAATCCATCGGCGGGAGGCCATGTGCGGGGAGGAAAGAATCCTCTTCAGGGCATCTTCCCAGTCCCTTTCCCGGGTCCAGGACTCCTTCCAGGTCTCGTCGGGGTTCGGTTTTTTGTAGGGTCTTTCGTAGGCCGGGGCATCGCTGGCCAAGGATTTTACCGGCACATCCGCCACCATCTCCCCGTGCCAGAAGGCTCTGAATCTGTCCCCTTCGGTGGTTTTTCCCACCACCACGGCGTCTATTCCCCACTTATCAAATACGGCCTTTATTTCCTCTTCCTTACCTTCCCTGGCCACCATGAGCATTCTTTCCTGGGATTCGGAGAGGAGGATTTCGTAGGGGGTCATCCCTTCCTCCCTCAGGGGAACCCTGTCCAGATACAGGTCCACCCCCACTCCGCTTTTTGAAGCCATTTCCGAGGAGGAAGAAGTAAGCCCCGCTGCCCCCATGTCCTGAATTCCCACGATGAGGTCCCTTTCCATGACTTCCAAGGTGGCCTCCAGAAGGAGTTTTTCCCTGAAGGGGTCACCCACCTGAACATTTACCTTCTTGTGTTCGGTTTCCTCACCGAATTCCGCCGAAGCCATGGTGGCTCCGTGGATTCCGTCCCTGCCCGTGGGAGCCCCGGCGTAAATGAGGGAGAGTCCGGGTTTTCCCGCCCTGGCGTAAAATATTTTTTCCTTCTCCGCTATCCCCACGCACATCACATTTACCAGGGGATTGTGGGAGAATTCCTCCTCAAAATCCACTTCCCCCCCCACGGTGGGAACGCCCACCGGGTTTCCGTAGCCGGCGATTCCGCTCACCACTCCCTCCATAATGGCCCGGTTGGAGGGCCTTTCCAGGGGTCCGAAGTGGAGGGAGTCCAGCAGGGCCACCGGCCTCGCTCCCATGGTGAAGACATCCCTGAGTATTCCACCCACCCCCGTGGCAGCCCCCTGGTAGGGTTCTACGAAGGAGGGGTGGTTGTGGGATTCCACCTTGAATACCACCGCCTTCCCCGCCGCCTCAACTACGCCGGCGTTTTCTCCGGGTCCCTGAATCAGGTATTTACCGCGGGTGGGAAGTTTTTTCAGGTGAATTCTGGAACTTTTGTAGGAGCAGTGCTCCGACCACATAACGGAAAAAAGCCCCAGTTCCACCAGGTTGGGTTCCCTGCCCAGAATAGATTTTATCCGTTCGTATTCTTCCCTGGTGAGATTGTGTTCTTCCAGGAGTTTTTCAAGGTTTTTCATGATTCCCTCACATATCTGGCCGCCGAAAGGAACATCCTCAGCCCGTCGGTGGAGCCCAACTCCGCCTCGGAGGCCCTTTCCGGATGGGGCATGAGCCCCATAACATTTCCCCGGGGATTTATTATCCCGGCGATGTCGTTAAGGGAGCCGTTGGGATTTTTAAGGTACCGGAATACCACCCCCCTTCTCCCTTCCAGTTCCGCCAGCGCCCGGGGTTCTGCGAAGTAATTTCCGTCTATGTGGGCGATGGGCATCCTTATCCTTTCTCCCCTCTGGTAGAGGAGGGTGAAGGGGGTTTCGTCGTTTTCCACCACCAGGTCCTCAAACCGACATATGAACCTCAGACCCCGGTTTCTCAGCATGGCCCCGGGAAGAAGTCCTGCCTCCAGGAGGATTTGAAATCCGTTGCATATCCCTAAGACCAGGCCGCCCTCCTCGGCAAATTCCCGCACGGCTTCCATAATAGGTGAAAACCTCGCTATGGCCCCGCTCCGGAGGTAGTCCCCGTAGGAAAAACCTCCGGGTAAGACCACCACCCGGGAGCCTTTCAGGTCCCTTTCGCCGTGCCACAGGTAAACGACTTCCTCCCCGGCCACATCCTGGATCACATGGTAGGTGTCCCGGTCGCAGTTGGTCCCGGGAAAGACCACCACCCCGAACCTTACTTTTCTATTTCCCATCGGAAATCCTCTATGACGGGATTGGAAAGAACCTTCCTGGCTATTTCCTCAATGACCTTTTCCGGGTTTTCATCCTCCAGGTCAATGTAGAAGACCTTTCCCTGACGAACTTCCTTTACGGTCTCGTATCCCAGGGTATGGAGGGCCCTTTTTATGGTCTCGCCCTGGGGGTCAAGGACCTCCGGTTTCAAGAAGACTTCAATTTTCGCTTTCATGATCTCTCCTTAAATATACGGTTTGTATGGGGAAGGGGATTTCAATTCCCTCCTCCTTGAAGTTTTTGAGTATCCTATCCCTGATTTTATCCGCCGTGGTGAACACCTGCCTGGGGTCGTTCACATGAAAGACCAGGAGGAAGTTCAGGGCGGAGTCCCCGAAGTCGGTAAAAAAGGCCGAAGGGGCCGGGTGGCGCAGGACTTCCTCCACCTCCAGGGCGGATTTTACCAGAACTTCCCTTACCCTTGCCGGGTCCGCATCGTAGGCCACCCCCACCGATATCCTTCCCGTGGACCTGCTTTCGGGGAGGTAGAAGTTCACGACCTTGCTTTTGACCAGCAGGGAATTGGGTATGATCAGAACATAGTTTTCCAGGGTTTTTATCTTGGTGGTCCTCAGCCCTATTTCCAGCACATCGCCGAATTCTCCTCCCTCCAGTTTTATCCTGTCCCCCACCTTGAAGGGTTGGTCCAGGAGTATGGTGAGGCCGGCTATTATGTTGGCCAGGGTGTCCTGGGCGGCAAGCCCTATGGCCAGGGAACCCACCCCCATGGATACTATCAGGGAAGAGATGTCGTAGTTAAACCTCTTCATGACGATCATCAACCCTGCCGTCCACACGAAGAGTTTTTCCCCGATCTCCACGATGGGGGAGAACCTCCGCAGGAATTCTTTGTTTGAGGAGGTTTCGTGGAGCCACTGAATTATGGCCTTGAAGAGGTTGTTTACGGCCAGGATCACCAGGAGAACGATGAGGACGAAGAGCGTATCGTGGATTATCCTGGAAAGGGGCGGTTTAAGGCTGGCGAAGTGAAGGGCGATGTGGGCGGCAAGGACCACCGCCGCCAGTTGCAGGGGAGTGGAAAGAGCCCTGACGGCGTAATCGTCCAGTTTGGTCTTGGTTCTGGAGTACACGCCCCTGGCTATTCTGAGGATAAGTTTTACCAGAAAGATTCCCAGAAGCGAGAGGGCCACAAAAATCAATAAAAATAGTGCCCATCCCTCTATTTTCATGGCTTTTTCTCCTTCAGGCGGGGAATTGGTGCCGAGGGCGGGACTCGAACCCGCACGGGCTTAGACCCACCAACACCTCAAGCTGGCGCGTCTGCCAATTCCGCCACCTCGGCATCCGTTTATTTTTTCGTTTCGCTCTGTTTGACTACGGATTTCTCCAGAACGGAGGATTTTTCGGCCTTGGAGGAAAGAATGTAGAGACTCAGGGATGTCAGGATAAAGAGGGTGGCCAGCACCGCCGTTACCTTGGCCAGGACGGTGGTGGCTCCCCGGGGGCCGAACACCGAGGAACTGCTGGCTCCTCCGAACACCGCCGCTATGTCCGCCTTCTGCCCGCTCTGCATGAGAATAACTATAATGAGCAGGATGGAAATAATCACATGAAAAACTAAAATGACATCATACATGATCCTTTCTCCTCAAAACAAAGGCCCTGAGTCCTTCACTTCAAAGGCCTTAATTCCAGACTGGATTATATCATAAAAGGAATCGGGTTTCAAGGAAGCACCCCCCACCAGGACCCCGTCTATGTGGGGCTGGCTCAGGAGGGAAAAGGCGTTTCCCGGCTTTACCGAGCCTCCGTAGAGGACCTTGACTTCCCCCAGGTACTGTTTTATGAAGGCGTGAACCTCTTCGGCTTGCTCCGGGGTGGCGTTCTTTCCCGTTCCTATGGCCCATATGGGTTCGTAGGCGATAATCACCCGGGAGGGATGGATTCCGGAGAGGTCCGCATCCAACTGAAATTTTATCTTTTCCATGGCCCTTCCCTCCTCCCTCTCCTGAAGGTTTTCTCCCACACAGAGGATGGGTTTAAGGCCGTAATCTAAGGCGGTTTTCAGTTTGAGGTTTATCAGTTCGTCGTCCTCCCCCAGGATGTTTCTCCTCTCCGAGTGGCCCACCAGGACGAAGTCCACCCTGGCCTCCACCAGCATTTTCGCCGATATTTCCCCGGTGAAGGCTCCATGGGGCCTCCAGTATAGGTTCTGGGCCCCTAAGAATATCCCCCTTTCCCTGGCCAGGTCCTTCACATAGGCTATGGTTACGAAGGGAGGAAAGATCACCACATCCGCCTTTTTTCCGGGGATTTCCTTTATTTCCTCAAAGAAGGTCTTGCCTTCCTGGGGACCGTGATTCATCTTCCAGTTTCCGGCTATTAAGGGCTTCATCCTTCCTCCAGAACTTCAAGGCCGGGGAGGGTCTTTCCGGATAAGAATTCCAGGGAAGCCCCTCCTCCGGTGGAAATGTGGGATATTTTCTCCTGAACTCCGGCCTTTTTCACCGCCGCCGCAGAATCCCCGCCCCCAACCACTGAAAAGGCAGGGCTTTCCGCCACGGCCCTGGCCACCGCCAGGGTTCCGTGGGCGAAGGGCGGAATTTCAAAGATTCCCATGGGGCCGTTCCACACTATCATGGCTGCGTTCTTTATGTGGCGGGAGTAAAGGAGTTCCGTCTCCGGGCCTATGTCCACCCCCTTCCATCCCCTCTCTATTTCCTTCATTATTTTTACCTGGGCGTTTTCGCTTATTTCCCTGGCACAGCGGTGGTCCTGGGGAAGGAGAAAGGTTTTTCCCAGGGCCCGGGCTTCCTTCATCAAGGAGGAGGCTTCCTCCACGATTTCCTCCTCCACCAGGGAATCTCCCACGGGCTTGCCCAGGGCCACGAGGAAGGTGTACGCCATGGCCCCTCCCACCAGGATTTTGTCCGCATGCTTCATGAGGTTTTTCAAGACGGGGAGTTTATCGGAGACCTTGGCCCCTCCCACCAAGAGGAGATAGGGGTGCTCGGGGTGAGTCAGCACCCTGAGGAGGTTTTCCACCTCTTTCTTTATCAGAAACCCGGCCCCTTTCACCGGGATGAGTCTTGCCAGGGCGTGGACCGAAGCGTGGGCCCTGTGACAAGTCCCAAAGGCATCGTTGATGTAAACCTCAATCCCCTTCCCCAGTTGTGCGGCGAAGTGTGGGTCATCCCTGGTTTCTCCGGGATGAAACCTCAGGTTTTCCAGAAGGAGAACTTCCCCCTTCTTCAGAGAGTTCTTCATCTCCTCCGCCACCGGCCCCACCGCCTCCGGGGAAAATTTGACCTCCATCCCCAAGGCTTCCCCGAGGTAGCGGGCCACTGGTTTAAGGGAATACTCTGCCTTTACCTGGCCCTTGGGCCTTCCAAGATGGGAGGCCAGAACCAGGCGGGCTTCCTTTTCCAGGAGGTATTTGACGGTGGGAAGGGCGGCCCTTATTCTGGTGTCGTCCTCCACCCTTCCATCCTTCAGGGGGACATTGAAGTCCACCCTGAGGAAGACCCTTTTGCCCTCAACGGGAAGTTGGTTTACATACTTCATAGTTTTTTGCCCACCATCTCCGCCAGTTCTGCCAGGCGGTTGGAATACCCCCATTCGTTGTCGTACCAGGCCAGAACCTTGATGAGGGTTCCGTCCACCACCTTCACGAAGGGAAGGTCCACGGTGGCAGAGTAGGGGTTCTTTATGTAATCGGTGGAAACCAGAGGTTCCTCGGTGACGGCCAGGATGCCCTTGAGTTCTCCCTGAGCCGCTTTGATGAAGGCTTCTTTTACTTCCTCATCGGTGGTTTCCTTCTTCACCTCCACCACGAAGTCTATCAGGGAGGCGTCGGGGGTGGGAACCCTTATGGATATGGCGTGGAGTTTTCCCTTCAGGTGCGGGAGGACCTCCATTATGGCCTTGGCGGCGCCGGTGGTGGTGGGGATCATGCTTACGGCGGCGGCCCTGGCCCTGCGCAGGTCTTTGTGGGGGAGGTCCAGTATCCTCTGGTCGTTGGTGTAGGAGTGGACGGTGACCATCTGTCCGTGGACGATGCCGAAGTTTTCGTCAATCACCTTGGTCACCGGGGCAAAGCAGTTGGTGGTGCAGGAGGCGTTGGAAATGATGTGGTGTTTTTCCGGATCGTAGATGTGATGATTAACCCCCAGGACCACGGTTACATCGGGTTCCTTGGCCGGGGCAGAGATTATCACCTTCTTCACCGTTCCCCGGAGGTGTTTGGAGGCCCCTTCCCTGTCCCTGAACCTTCCGGTGGATTCAATAACTATGTCCACCCCGTAGTCTGACCAGGGAATTTCGCCGGGATCCTTTATGGCGAAAACCCTTATCTTCCTGCCGTCCACTATGAGGTAATCCCCTTCGTAGGAGACCTCCTTGTCGTATTTCCCCATGACGGAGTCGTATTTTAAAAGATGTGCCAGGGTGTGGGCGTCGGTGATGTCGTTTATGGCCACAATTTCAAAATCCTTTATTCCGAAGGATGCCCTGAAGAAATTTCTGCCTATCCTTCCGAATCCGTTAATGGCTACCTTCACCATTTTTGCACCTCCCTTTTGGATTCCTCTTATAATTTATTATCTCCTGCCTCTGGTTGTCAACAGGATTTTTTCGTAGGATAATAAAAAAAATATGGAGGTCATCATGATAGAGGAGAAAAAGATAACCGAAGTTATAATACGGAGTTACAGCGAGAAACTTCTGAAACATCTGGAGAACGATGTTCTCATCGCAGGGAGCGGTCCCTCCGGGTTGGTGGCCGCCTATTATCTGGCGAAAAACGGAGTGAAGACCGCCATCCTGGAGAAGAAACTCAGCATCGGAGGGGGGATCTGGGGCGGTGGGATGATGTTCAATTCCATCGTGGTTCAAGAGGAGGGAAAGGAAATACTTGAGGAATTCGGCATCCCCCACCAGGAGGTTTCCCCGGGCTACTTCGTGGCCGATGCGGTTCTCGTGGCCACCCTCCTTGCCTCCAGAGCCCTTCTGGCCGGAGCCGTCATCTTCAACGGGATATACCTGGAGGATGTGATTCTGAAGGAGGGCAGGGTTGGAGGGGCCGTCATAAACTGGTCTGCGGTGGAGGTGGCGGGGCTTCATGTGGATCCCCTTACCCTCCATTCAAGGTTTCTCATAGATGCCACCGGCCACGATGCGGAGGTGGTGAAGGTTCTCCAGGAGAAGAGCAAGGTTAAACTTAAGACCCCCTCGGGTAAAATGGAGGGGGAAAGGTCCATGTGGGCGGACAAGGCCGAAAACTTCGTGGCCTCTAACACCAGGGAGGTGTTTCCCGGCCTGATAGTGGCTGGGATGGCCGCCAACGCCACCTTCGGAGGGCCCAGGATGGGGCCCATCTTCGGCGGAATGTTTCTTTCGGGAAAACGGGCCGCCGAGATAATTCTTGAAGAAATCAGGGGGTAAAAAATGGCACAGAAAAATGTTCTCCCCTTTGAAGAGCCCATCGTGGAATTGAGGGAGAAGATAAGGGAACTTCAGAAAAGAAGGGACGAGGAAGCCAGGATCAAGGAAAGGGAGTTGATGGAAGAACTGGATCGGGAGTGGAAGAGGATCACCTCCTCCCTGAGCCGGTGGCAGAAAACCCTCCTTGCCCGTCATCCCCTGAGACCTTACACTCTGGACTACATTTACCGCCTCTTTGACGATTTCGTGGAATTGCACGGAGACAGGCGCTTCGCCGACGACCCGGCCATAGTGGCGGGCTTTGGGTTTTACCACGGAATGTCCGTGGCGGTGGTGGGACACCAGAAGGGAAGGACCACCCAGGAGAGGCTCAAGAGAAACTTTGGACAGGCCAATCCTGAGGGTTATCGCAAGGCCATAAGGATAATGAAGATGGCGGAGAAGTTTTCCAGGCCCGTGATAACCCTTATTGACACCCCCGGAGCCTATCCCGGGATAGGTTCAGAAGAAAGGGGACAGGCGGAGGCCATCGCCTACAACCTCAGGGAGATGGCCGGGTTGAAGGTCCCGGTTATTTCGGTGGTCATCGGGGAAGGGGGGAGCGGAGGAGCCCTGGGAATCGGCGTGGCGGACAAAATTCTGATGATGGAGTTTTCCATTTATTCGGTGATTTCCCCGGAGGGGTGTGCCGCCATTCTGTGGAGGAACCAGGCGGCGGTGGAGGAGGCGGCGGAAAACCTCAAACTCACGGCCCAGGACCTTTACTCCTTCGGGATAGCCGACGAGATAATTCCGGAGCCTCCAGGGGGAGCGCACAGTTTTCCGGAGATGGCGGCCCGGAAGGTTGACGAAGTTCTCTGGAGAAACCTCCAGGAACTGGTCTCGCTGGATCCGGAGGAAAGGGTGGAAAAAAGATATCAGAAATACAGAAAGATAGGGGTTTTTCGTGAAGAAACTAAGTCCTGAGGAGGTGGAGTTTAAAATTCCTCCCGGTATGGTCCCCCGGGATTTTTCCAGCCTTCCCCGGGTGAGGGGGATCATAGGCCAGGACAACGCCCTGAAGGCGTTGAAACTGGGTCTTAACATAACCAAGAAAAATTTCAATGTTTTCGTGGCCGGGGAGCCGGGGACCGGAAGAACCTCTGCGGTGAAGGCTTTCCTTGAGGAGATAGCCGCCAGAAGAAAAACTCCCCCGGACCTCGTTTTCCTCAACAATTTTCAGGACCCGTATTCTCCTCTTCCCGTTTTCCTGAGACCCGGCGATGGAAAGAAACTGGTGGAGGCCGTATCCCGGGCCGTGGATGAACTGGTGGACTACGCCCTGAGGGTGGAGGGGACTGAGGAGTTTCAGGAGGCAACGGAGAAGAAAAGAAAGGAATACGACAGGAAGCACGAGGAATTCATAACTAAACTTAATCAACTGGCCCGGAGCATGGGCTTCGTTCTGGAAATTTCCCAGGCAGGGGTTGCCATAGTTCCCCTCAAGAACGGCAAAAAAATACCCCAGGAGGAATTTCAGCAGTTGCCGGAGGAGGAGAAGAGGGAAATTCAAAAAAGACGGCAGGCCCTGGAAAAGGAAATAGACGAACTTTCCCGAAAGAAAAAGGACCTGGACCGGAAGATGAGGGAAGCCATGGGGGAGGCCGCCAGACACCTCCTGGCCAAAAAATGGGACGAAACTATGAAGAAGGCCGGGGAAATTCTGGCCCAGAGCCAGGAGGGAAGGGTTTACATGGAACACGCCCGGGAAGCCTTCCTGAACCTTCCCCAGGAAGCCCGGGGCGTGGGAAGCGAGGAGAGGGATCGGTGGGTCAAGGAGGTCAAAAAAAGGTTCTCGGTGAACCTGGCGGTGGACAATTCCCGCTTAAAGGGAGCCCCCCTCATCATAGAAACCAACCCCACCTATAAAAACCTTTTCGGAGTTATTGAAAGGGAGGCCGTCTACGGGGCCTACACCACCGACTTCACCATGATAAAGGCGGGTTCCCTTATCCGGGCCAACGGAGGATTCCTCATCATCCACGCCGAGGACATGACGGCCCCCCTGGTGTGGAAGAACCTCAAGAGGGCTCTGGAGACCGGGTGGGTGAAGATAGAGGACCTGGAAAGCCTTTTGAACCCGGTTTCCACCAAGGGGATAAAACCCCTTCCCATCCCCATAAATGTAAAGGTGGTTTTGATAGGATCCTACGGCATGTATTCTCTTCTTTACAGGTTGGACCCGGAGTTCAAGGAAGTTTTCAGGATAAAGGCGGAATTTGATTGGTCCATGCCTCTGAACAGGAAAAACCTCAGATCCCTGGCTTCCTTCTTCAAGGGATACATCCAGGACAGGGGATACCTTCCCCTCACCCCCGACGGCTTTGAGGAGATGGTGAAGTATCTCGCCCGGCAGGTGGAGGATCGGGAAAGGCTCAGCACCAATTTCGGCCTCATGACGGAGATCCTGGCGGAGGCCGACTTCCTGGCCCGGGAAAGAAGGGCCCGGGGCATAGATTCCAGGGCGGTGCTGGGGGCCATCAGGCAGAGGGAGGAAAGGATTTCCATCTTCAAAAGGAAGGAGATGGATTTCTTCAAAAAGAACATATTGAAGATAGAAGTTAGCGGCAAAAGGGTGGGGCAGATTAACGGTCTTACATACATAAGCATAGACGGTCTTCAGTTTGGCCGTCCGGTGAAGATAACCGCCACCGCCGCTCCGGGAAAGGAAGGAATAGTAAACATAGAAAAGGAGGCGGCTCTTTCAGGTCCCATCCACACCAAGGGAATTTGTATCATCAACGGCCTCCTGGCGGAGCGGTTTGCCAGGGATTTTCCCCTGACCCTTTCCGCCAGATTGGTCTTTGAGCAGAGTTACTCCGAGGTGGACGGGGATTCCGCCTCCGCCGCGGAATTCGTGGTTCTGCTTTCCGCCATAACCGGGTTCCCTGTGAAGCAGAACTTCGCCGTCACCGGATCGGTGAACCAGAAGGGGGAGATACAGGCGGTGGGAGGAGTGAACGAGAAAATTGAGGGCTTCTTTGAAGTGTGCAGGATGAGGGGGCTGCGCGGAAAAAAGGGGGTGGTCATTCCCCGGGACAACATTCAGTACTTAAACCTGAAGGAGGAGGTTCTCCAGGCCGTCAGGGCGGGAAAATTTGAAATCCATGCGGCCTCCACCGTGGAGGAGGTGGCGGAGTTCATGCTGGGCAGGTCCTTTGATGAGATAAAAAGAAAAGCCTCCCAGGAACTTCGTCGCTTCTATTCCCTTTCCCGGGAGGGATAGGGAGGCTCCTGGAAGATTTTTTCCAGGTCCCGCCGGGTTAGGTATCTCCATTCCCCCCTTTTGAGGTGGCCGAGGCGGAGGTTTCCCACCGCTTCCCTTTTTAGGTGGACCACCCTGAAGCCGTGGGCAAGGAAGAGCCTTTTCACCACCCTTTTCATCCCCTCGTGGAGGATAATCCTGTATTTTTTCCTTCCCAATCTCTGGAGAAGGTCCGGCACCACCGTCTTCCCGTCAACGGGGGTTCCCCTTCTCATCTTTTCCAGGATTTCCTCCGGAACTTCCCTGTCCGTCTTAACGAAGTAGGTCTTTTTAACGCCGAACCTGGGATGGGTTATCCTGTGGGCCAGTTCCCCGTCGTTGGTGAGGAGTAGAAGCCCCTCGGTGTCCTTGTCCAGTCTTCCTACGGGGAAAACCCTTTCTTTCACATCGCCCAGAAGGTCCATCACGGTTTTTTCTCCGAACTGGGATTTGGTGGAGGTTACCACCCCGGCGGGTTTGTTCAGCGCGATGTAAACCTTGTCCCGGATCTTTACCTCCTTTCCGTCCACCGCTATACGGTGGATGCCCGGTACGATCCTTTCCCCTATTCTGGCCGGTCTTCCGTCCACGGTGACCCTGCCCTGTCGGATGAGTTCTTCAGCCCTTCGCCTGGAGCAAACCCCGGCCATGGCGAGGAATTTTTGAATTTTAATGTCTTTGCTCATTTACCCGCGACCCACACCGACCGGGCCGAGGAATTTCCGGCAAAGTCCTCAGCCCGAACCTTCAGGAGGTGTCTTCCCCGGGGGACCTTCACCCTTCCAAAGGCCAGGCCGGCGTCGTAATCGTATTCCGGGATGAATCCCTTGCCTCCTATGGAGATGCGGATGGCTTCCGGGTTCACCCCGCTTCCCCGATCCCGGATGGTGACATAGATGATACCCCGCCTTATCCTTATTCTGCCTATTTGAGGTGGAACCACATCCCTGGCCACCACAAAGGTCCCCAGGAGTTTAGTTTTCACCTGAAGCCACCCTCCACTTCTTGAGGGTTTCAAAAAGGACCATTTTCTGGAGAACTTGCGATAAATCCCAATGTCCCGGCGGTATTTCTCCTGGAGTCTTATCTCCACCGTGGCAGGGCTTTTCAAAAGTGCCTCCCTGGGGGTTAGGAGGTAAAATTTGGATATCGGTAAAAGTTCCTCTGGAACCTTCTGGGGAGGAAGGGTGGAAACCCTGAGGAAGGCGATTCCGGGGAAGCCCTCCCCACCCATTTTTACCCTTATCCCCGGGGCGGAGTCTTCTATTTTAAAGGAGAATCCCCGGGAGACCAGGTTTCCCCGGCCGGGGGCCGTCACGGCAAAGCACTCCCCCTGGCAGAAGAGGGGGGAGGCGAGGAAACCCCGGGGAAAAACGGCTTTTTCCCATCCCACATGGGCTTCTATTCTGAGGGGCTTTACGGATTCTCCGGATTTGAGAGATTCGCCCCGGTAAAGGATTATCCATGGGGAGGAAAACCCCCCCGCCGAGGTTTTGAACCTTATGTAGCCCCGGTCCGGAATTTCACCGCTTACCCTTTCCCACCCCTGGCCGTTCCACCTTTCGGCACAGCATAGGCCCTTCAGGGATAGGGGAGAGGGCCAGTGGTATAACCTCAGAAAGGCCCTGCCGGTTTTCCCGTAAAAATTAGTACCCCGGATTTCCAGGGTATGCTCTCCTGTGGCGATGCAGAGGGGAGGAGAGGAGAAGTCCGGGATAACATAATAGGGCCTTTTGGTGGTGGATAGTGCCAGGTTGAAGAACCATCCGGCGGTGTAGTTTCTGGAAAACTGGAATCTGTCCCCCTTGAGGTCAAATACCTTTTTCCCGTCAAAATAGGCTTCCAGGTGGTAAATACCGCACCTTCCCCGGCATTTTTCGTAGCCCTGAAGGAAGAACCTGAAACATCCGTGGACCGGAATTTTCCTGTTTTCCGGAAGCCTTCCGTAAAGCCTCGTGGGACTGAGGCCCACGAAACTCCCCGGGGAGGCCACCTCCAGTATGTAGGAGCGCAGAACCACGGGGCCTGTGGGGGCCCGGAGGAAGAGCAGGGGATTCAGGGGTTGGATTTCCCCCTTCCTTATTTCAAAGTGGAGGTGCGGTCCGCCTATGCCCATGGAGCCGGAATACCCTATAACCTGCCCCCTTCTGACCCTTATGGGCCTTTCCAGGTAGTAATTTCCGATGTATTTTTTCCCTGTGGACCTCTGGAGATTTTTCAACAGCCTTTCAAGTCCCAGGCCTTTGTCCTCAAACCTGACCAGGTGTCCGTACACAGTGACGAATCCACCGGGATGCCTTATGTAAACGGCCCTTCCGAACCCATACCAGTGATAGAAAATCCTGAAAATTTCCCCCGATTCTGAGGCCCGGACGGGCAGTCCCGTTTTTCCGTAGGTGCTGAGGTCCACCCCGCTGTGGAAGTGGGTGGTCCTGTATTCGTAAAAGGTGGAGGTCAGGGCAGTAAAGGGCCTCAGGGGCCAGATGAAATTCTGCCCTCTCAGGAAAAGCACCAGAAGAAATACCGCCGTTTTTTTCATGGGAAGAATATTCTAAACCAAAGGGGGTTTGAGGGAAATTTTAATTTTGGTTATCATTAATCCATGATAAACCTTTCCCTTTACCTTAAGAAGGACCTCATAAAATTGAGGGAGAACCTTTCCAGTAAAGACGAGGTCCTGAAGCGAATAGCGGAACTGCTTTCCAGCGGAGGTTATGTGGAGGACCAGGAGAGGGCTTTTACCGAACTCAAGAAGAGGGAGGAGATTCAGTCCACCGGGATAGGGGGAGGAATAGCGGTGCCCCATCTGCTTTGCACCATAGAGGAGCCGGTGGTGGGCTTTTTGACCCTTCAAAATCCCGTGGACTTTGAGGCCCTGGACGGAAAGCCGGTGGACATAGTGTTTTTCACCGCGGCCCCCAATCCCAACCTCCACCTCAGGATGCTGGCCAGGCTGGCGAGATTGGTTAAATCCTCGGACATAGTTGAGAAAATAAGAAAGGCCAGAACCCCCGAGGAGGCCTACGAGGCCTTTAAGCAGGAGGAGATAAAACTGTGAGGCTTCTGGTGGCCGTTATCGTAAAAAGGGAAAAGTTTGAGGAACTTCTGGAGGCCCTCATAGAGATAGGCGTTCCGGGGATAACCCTCCTGGATTCGGTGGGGGCCATTGACTACCTGAAGGAGGAGGTGCCCATTTTTGCAGGCTTTCGGGCCCTTTTTGACGGGCAGACGGCCTTTTCCAAAACTATTTTCTCGGTGATTCCCGACGAAATGGAGGAAAAGGCCCTGGACGAAATAGAGAAGGTTCTGGGGGATCTGGGAAAGCCGGATACGGGAATAGCCTTTACCCTTCCGGTGGCGGAGGTCAGGGGGCTCAGGAAGTAGCAACTTTTCGTCCCTGGATTCGTATAATACTTTAATACTTTCCATAATAACGAAGGAGGCATTTATGAAACCTGGAAGGTTGGCATTTTTTGCGCTCTCTTCCCTTCTCCTGATGGGTACTTCCCATCCGAAACTTAAGATCCCAAAACTGGAGGGCAAGGTTAGGGTGGACGGGAGGCTTACGGAGCCTGTGTGGAAGGAGGCGGCGGTTATACCCAACCTTACCCAGCAGGAACCCATGGAAAACTCAGCGCCTACGGAGAAGACCAGGGTCCATGTTTTTTACGACAGGGATCACCTCTACATCGGGGTGGAGTGCTTTGACAGCGAGCCCCGGAAGATCACCGCCTTCTGGATGAAAAGGGATTTCCCCATAAGGGACGACGATTATGTGGAGGTGCTTATAGACCCGTTTAACGACAGGAGGAACGCCTATGTATTCGCCGTCAATCCCAACGGGGCCAAGTTTGACGGTCTTGTGATTAACAATTCCGAAAGAATATATCCCGCCTGGGACGGGATATGGTATGCGGCGGCCACCAGAGACGAAAGGGGGTGGTATGTGGAAATGGCCATACCCTTCAAAACCCTATCCTTCAATCCCCGGGCCAGACTCTGGGGGTTCAACATCATGAGAAAAATAAAAAGGAAAATGGAGGAGGACCGGTGGGCTTCCCCCTTTCACCAGGTTTACTTCACCAAGGTGGCGGAGGCGGGCTATCTTGAGGGAATTGAGGGGATAGTGCAGGGAAAGGGGCTGGACATAAGGCCCTACGGCCTGGTGGGGGAAGAGAAAAAGGGAGATGGCGACGACAAACTCATATACAACGGGGGACTTGATGTTTTCTACAACATAACCCCGGCCCTCAAGGCTTCCCTCACATACAACACGGATTTTGCCGAGACGGAGGTGGACGAGCGCAGGATCAACCTCACCAGGTTTCCCCTCTTCTACCCGGAAAAAAGGAGGTTCTTCCTGGAGGGAAGCGACATCTTTTCCTTCTCCGGCGCACATCCCTTTTCCTTTATTCCCTTTTATTCCAGAAGGATCGGTCTGGTTAAAGGGGAGCAGATCCCCATCTTCGGTGGCGTGAAGATCACGGGCAGGACCGGGAATTACAACATAGGGATCCTGGACATAGCCACCAGGGATTACGGGGACCTTCCGGGAAAGAACTTCTTCGTTACCCGGGTTTCCAGAAACATATGGGACGAATCCCTGGTGGGCTTCATCTACACCAATGGGGACCCCCGGGGGAACAGCCGAAATTCCCTCTTCGGAGTGGACTTCAAGTACGGAACCTCAAAATTTCTCCAGGACAAGAATTTGTATGTGGTGGGATATTATCTTCGGACTTCCTCCAGCGACCTGGGGGACGATTCCCTTTTCGGGGTCTTCGTTGATTATCCCAACGATACCGTGGATAACTACATCAGTTTTATGCAGGTGGGGGAAAACTTTTACCCAGCCTTGGGCTTCGTCCTCCGGAGGGGAATCAGGAGATTGCATGTGGGACTTTCATACAATCCCAGGGTTAACGGGAAATTTATAAGGCAGTTTTTCTTTGAACTGAGGGGAACCATCACCACGGACCTTCAAGGCAGGGTGGTGGAGTGGCGGCTTTTTACCGCCCCCTTCAACGCCAGAACCCAGTCCGGGGAACACCTGGAGTTCAACTACATGCCCTACTACGATTACCTGGATTACCCCTTTGAGGTTTACCGGGGCATAGTGATACCCCCGGGTAAATACACCATGAACAAGTTCAGGATAGAGGTGAATACCTCCAAGAAGAGGCCGTGGGTTTTTGACCTCTCCGCCAGGTTCGGAGAGTATTACACCGGCCACGCCCTCACCCTGGAGACGGGTCTTCAGATAAAGCCCTCCAAGCATGTTCACCTTGAGATTCTCCGGGAGGGCAATTATGTTAGGCTGCCCCAGGGGAATTTTAACGCCCAGGTGATCCAGGTTAAATTTGACCTGTACTTCAGCCCCAAACTCTATCTTCAGAACTACCTCCAGTACGACGATATATCCAGGAGTTGGGGGATCAACTCCAGGTTTCGCTGGATATTAAAGGAGGGTAACGACCTCTTCCTGGTCTTCAATCAGGGATGGGGAGATCCCCTGGACCGCTGGGCCGTTCTTTACCGCAAGGCGGAGGTCAAACTTCAATACACTTTCCGCTTTTAAATCTCCACTTACCTGGCAGAGTTTGATAATTAAAGGAGGGGAGAAAGGGGGCCCTGAAGGGGATGAGAGAGTTTGAATGAGGTGGGAGTGAAAACGGACCCCCTTGCTTTTATTTTACTTCACAATTTCCAGTTCTTCAAGAATTCTTTTAGCGCCCTGGAATTTGTCGGTGATGAAGAGAACATACCTGGCGTCCACGGAGATGGATCTGGTGATGGGAGGCCAGAAGTAGTAGTCGCTTACCACGCTTTCCAGGTTGCCGTCAAACAGCAGGCCCACCAGTTCGCCCCTTCCGTTGAGCACCGGGGAGCCGGAATTTCCTCCGGTGGTGTCGTGGGTGGTTAGAAAGTCCACGGGGACATCCTTGAGTTCTGGGTCTTCGTAGGGGCCGAAATCCCTGTTTTCCCAGAGTTTTTTGAGTTTTTCAGGAACGATGAAGGGCTCCTTCCCCGTTTCCTTTTCCATCACTCCCCGGAGGGTGGTCTGGGGAAGGTAGCGGACGGCATCCCTGGGAGAATATCCCTTGACGGTTCCGTAGGTGAGCCTCAGGGTTCCGTTGGCGTCAGGATACATGAACTCACCTCCGAAGACCTCCTTCCAGAGGGCGTAATATCTGGGGAGGAATTCCAGGGATTTTCCTGAGAGCACCTTACTTTGCTTTTCCATGGCATCTATCTCAGGGAGAAGTTCCAGGGCCAGTTTGATGAAGGGATCCTGGCACTTCAGAATTTTGCCGTAGGGCGCATTGAACAGGGCCAGCCTCGTTTTAAGATCTCCCAGTTTTGTCTTGCCGTAGAGTTCGTCCAGGAAGGCCTCTATGTTCTTTTCGGAAAAATCGCCGTGCAGGGCCCTTTCTATGGCCTTTAACCTGTACTTTTCAGGAACCTTTCCCTGATAAAGGAGAAAGTATTTTAACACCTGCCTGTCCGTCCAGGGTTCATAGGCCATGTCCACCATCTTCAGCCTGATGATGTGGTTCTCCCTGTCGCGGTCCATGTAGCCCGGTTTACGGTCTATGTCCTTTTTGAGCCTTTCCCTGGTCCAGTAAACTATTTCCAGGGCTGAAGAGAGAAGTCTGGAGCCGTAGGGAAACCATCCGGAGTAAAAGGCCTTCATGGTAAGAGCCTTCCACTCCTTGAAAAATTCCCTGTAGCGGGGAAACACATCGGAGTATTTGGCCTGGAGAGAGGGGGAAGAGGCTATGGCATTGAGAATTTTCTCCTCCTGCTTTTTCTTTTTCTCCACCACTTTAAGTCTCTTGAAGCCATCCAGTTGTCCCTTCCAGTTCTTGACGGCGTTGTTGAGTCCCTTAAGAATCCCGGCGTTTTTGAGTTCCGCCAGTTTGCTTCTTTTGGAACCCTCTTCCAGGATTTTTATCCATCCCTCCAGGAACTTGATCCTCTGTGGATAGTATTCCTTTTCCATAAATTCAGCGTAAAAACTGGGCATGTATCTCTGGGTGGCCCCGGGATATCCCAGGATGAACATGAAGTCTCCGGGGTTTATGTTGCGGGCGGAGACCTTCAAATAAACCGTGGGATGGTAGGGCACATTGTTGGGGGAGTATTCCGCGGGTTTCCCGTCGGGGCCAACATAGGCCCTCAGAAAGGAGAAGTCCCCCGTGTGCCTGGGCCACATCCAGTTGTCAATTTCCCCGCCGTAATTACCTATGCTGGAAGGGGGAACATAAACTATTCTTATGTCCTTCAGTTCAAGATAGGTAAAAAGGTAATAGTTCTGGCCTCCGTAAAAACTGCGGATAACGCAACGGTACCCAGGTTTTTCCTTTTTCTTAATGATTTTTTTCCGGTTCTTTTCCAGTTTCATGTACCTCTTATAGGGATCCTTTATCTTCATAACCCCCTTCAGCACATCCCTGGTAACATCCTCCATTTTCAGGAGGACCAGGGCCTTGTAGCCCGGAGCCGGGATTTCCTCCGTTAGGTTTCCGGCCAGAAAGCCCTTTCTGATAAGGTCTATTCCCTTTTTGGCGCTCTGGCGCTGAATGGCCCCAAAGGCCACATGATGATTGGTTACGATCAGCCCGTTGGGGGAAACGAAGGAGCCGGTCCCCCCCATCAGGTTTACCACTGCCTGGGAAAGGGACGGTCCTCCCTGCCTCCATATGTCCTGGGGAGAAAGTTCAAGCCCCATGGACTTCATCCTTTGATACAGGGCAGGGGTTATTTTCTGGGGCAGGAACATACCCTCCTCGGAGAGAAGGGAAAAGACCAGTACCACCAGGGCGAGAAGGAAAATGAGAATTTTTTTCATACCACCCTCCTTAAAGTTTTCACATGGAAATTTTACGATAAAAGAGAGAGAAAGTTCAGAGAATAAAAAAAAGCCCCACCCTGCGGGAGGGCGGGGCAAAGAGGGTTATGGATAAGCTTACTGCTTAGTTCTGGGTCCGCAAACCAACTGACCGTTGGAGAAAACGAGTTCCCTGTTGAACTCGTCCAGGGTGGTGGGAGGATCGTAGAGGGTGAAGTTGGCTCCTATGGCGCAGTCACAAATGTCTCCGCAGGTTCCGTTCTTTCCGCCGGAGCCGACGATGTAGTCGCCGGTCTGATCGTCGTGCTGATACACGAATTCGTGTCCCCAGGCGTCTATGGTCTTGAGGGCCTGAATGTAGAATCCGCTGTTGCGGGTGAGTTCGTTGAGGTCGCTGGGAGGATTGTTGTTGTCCAGCCTGAACTCCTCAATGGCAGTAGCGATGTTCCTCAGGTCAGCCATGGTGGATTTCTGCTTGGATTTCTGAATTGCCACCATAAGGTTGGGAATCAAAATGGCAGCCAGTATTCCTATAATGGCCACCACGATGAGTAACTCAATCAGGGTAAATCCCTTTTGTCTTTTTCTCATCGTTTACCTCCTTAAATTTTTCTCGCCTTATTTGATGCAAGAAGCGTGCCAAATTTATCCCCCTTGTTAAAAGGGGATGTTTTCCCGGGAGACAAAATTTTTCACCCCTTTTGACAAAATTTGTCACAGGAGGTCCAGGAGTTTTTCCAGAACCTCCTGAACCGTAATTTCCCTGATGTTCTTCCGCCGTATAATGTTCTCCCGCTGGTTCCAGGGAGCGGTGAGTTCCGGGTGGGTGACACCGCCGAAAAGGGAGAGGACCGTAGTGCCCAGGGCATCTGCCAGGTGAATGGGTCCGGTATCGTTTCCGCAGACAATTTTTGCCCGGGCCAGGATGTCCTTTAGGTCCAGAATGGAGGGGGTGGAGTAGGGTAGGTTATCGGAGGCTTCCTGGAGCAGTTCCTTTTCCTTGGGGGAACCCACATACAGGACGGAGCGTCTTTTTTCCCTGAGGGCCTTTCCCAATTCCCGGTATTTTTCCGGGGGCCATCTTTTGGACGCCTTGGAGCCGCCCGGGATCAGGACCACATCAATTTCCTTTTCTTGCGAGGGAGGGGTGAGTCTCACTTCGGGTTTCAGTTCCCTTCCCGTGAGGTATTCCGCCAGACGGAGGTATTGAAGGACCTGGTGCTTCCTTTCCCAGGGCACCCTGTCGGTTAGCAGGGGGCCCCTCATGTCCCGGGAATATCCCACCCTTCTTCGGACTCCGCAAAGCGTAAAGTTCAGGGCGGAGGAAAAGGAGTTGGGCAAAAGTAGGCCTGTCTCTTTGACCGGGGGGCACGAGAAAATGTGGCGGAAGGGGTAAACCCCTTGATAAAAGTCTTCCCCGTAGAAAAGTTCCCCCAGCCAGGGTTTTCCCAGGAGGTAAACCTTGAAATCCTTGGATAAGGCCCGGAGGGCTCCCACGGCCATGACCGAGTCCCCCAGCCAGTTGGGCATTCTTACGATAATTTCCTTCATGTGAATATGTTAAAATTTTTCCGTGCTTTTGGAAATAATTACATACCTGCTGTCTCCCTTCCCCCTGTTCTATTTCTACGCCGCCAGCAGGTTAAGGGGGAGGGAGTTTGAGGTTAGGGGTAAACTCAGGCCTCCGGAACTTCCCCCTGCAGATAAAAGGCGCCTGTGGTTTCACGGGGTTTCCGTGGGGGAAGTTTTGTCCCTGGTTCCCCTGGTGAGGGAGTTGTCCTCCCGGGGTTTTGACGCCGTGGTATCCACCACCACCTCCACCGGTTACCGGGTGGCTAAAAAAAAATTCCCTGACCTTCCCGTCTTTTACTTTCCCCTGGACCTTCCCCATGTGGTGGAGAAATTCCTGGATGCGGTTCAACCCCATGGGGTCGTCATAGCGGAGACGGAACTGTGGCCCAATTTTATAAAAAGAACTTCTAAGAGGGGAATCCCATTGTTCCTGGTGAACGGCAGGATTTCCTCCAGGAGTTTTCGCTGGTACAAGAGGATTAAACCTCTGATGAGGGAGATTCTCTCCTCCTTCCACTGCATATGCGTTCAAAACGAGGAGTATCGGCGGCGGTTTCTTCAGATGGGGGCTCCCCGGGAGAAGGTCCTGGTCACCGGAAACATGAAGGCCGATTTTGAGATAGATTCCCATCCTTCCGTGAAAATAGAGGGAGCCTACATGGTGGCGGGGAGCACCATGGACCGGGAGGAGGACCTCTTCGTTCTGGAGGCCTTCAAGGCCTTTAGAGGTCGGGGAAAACTGGTTATAGCCCCCCGTCATCCTGAAAGGGCGGAGGAGACCCTGGCCGCCGCCCGGGAAACGGGTTTCAGGGTTTTAAGGCGAAGTGGATGGAAGGGGGAGCAGGGCTGGGAGGTTATGGTCCTGGACACCATGGGAGAACTCGCCGGGCTCTACAACGGAGCCCTGCTCTCAGTAATAGGGGGGAGCATAAAACCCTTCGGAGGCCACAACCTTCTGGAGCCGGCTTATTTTTCCACCCCCATCGCCTTCGGTCCCCACATGGAGAATTTCTTTGACCTGGCCCAGCAGTTTCTGGAGGAAGGGGCGGCCCTGATGTTCAAAACCCGGGAGGAACTGTCCCGAATTATGGGAAGGGCCCTTTCCGGGGAACTTCGGTCTTCGGGAAAAAAGGCCAGGTCCGTCCTGGATAAACTCAGAGGAGCCGTAGAGAAAAATGCCTCGCTCATATCATCCTCCTTTGAAACTCCTTAGCCCCCTGGTTTTCGTGTACCGCTGGGGGGTCTTCTTCAGGCGGTTTCTGGTGAAGGGGAAGATTCCACCCCTCCCGGTAATTTCCGTGGGGAACATAGCCTTTGGGGGAACGGGAAAAACGCCGGTGGTCATACATCTGGCGCGACTTTTTTCCGGGGCAGGGCTAAGGGTGGGGGTGGGGACCCGTGGATTTAAGGGGAAGGGACGGGGAACCAGGGTTTACCCGCCGAACCAGGAAGTTTCCCCGCAGGAGGCGGGGGATGAGGCCGCCGTGTTGAGGGAAAACCTCCCCGAACTCTGGATTTTCGTGGGCAGAAGGCGGGAGGAACTTGCCCGGCGGGCTGAGAGGGAAGGTCTTGACCTTCTGATCCTGGACGACGGGTTTCAGTATCTTGGACTGAAGAAAATAGAGGTGGTGCTGCATTCTCCAGAAATCAAAGGTTATTATTTAAGGGAGGCGGAAAGGGCCCTGAACTTCGCCCATCTGGTTCTGGTGCCCCCGGGGCATAGTTTTCCCGGCGCACATCATTACAGGCTTTTCCCCCTGGATGTTCCCCGGGAGGAGGTCTTCGCCTTCTGCGGGATAGGAAGACCGGAGAGGTTCGTTTCCCTTTTCCCCAGGCTCAAACAGGCCCTGGTCTTTCCCGATCACCACACCTATTCCTCCGGGGACCTTGAGAGAATTTACGAACTCAGCGGAGGTCTTCCCATATACACCACAGAAAAGGACCTGGTGAAGATAAGGACTCTGCCCAACTTCCGGGGAGGGATTCGTGCGGTGAAGTGGAGGGCGGAGGTGGACCAGGAGGCGGTGGAAGAACTGAAGGAACTCTTGAAATCCTGGCCTTCCGTCCTAAAATAAAAACTATGAAACCAAAAATCCTGGGGAATCTTCGGTGGCTGGGCCACGCAAGTTTTCTACTGAGGGCAGGGGAAAAGAACATATACTTTGATCCCTACGGCATAAAGGAGGGATTGCCTAAGGCGGACCTTATACTCATTACCCATCCCCATTTTGACCACCTTTCCCCGGAGGACATCGCCCGGGTGTGGAGGAAGGGAAGCGTGGTGGTGATCCCGGAAACTGCATCCTCCGGACTTTCCTATCAGAACCACATATCCATAAGGCCCGGAGAGGAGGTTAGTGTGGGAGAATTCAGGATAAGGGCTCTGCCCGCCTACAATGTGGACAAGGCCTTTCACCCCAGGGAAAAAAACTGGGTGGGTTACCTGGTGGAAACTCCCCTGGGAAGCGTTTACCACGCTGGAGATACGGATTTCATACCTGAAATGAGGGGATTGAAGGCCGATGTGGCCCTCCTGCCCGTGGGGGGAACCTACACCATGGACTGGAGAGAGGCAGCGGAGGCTGCCAGAGCCATGGAGATAGGGGCCGCCGTTCCCATGCACTGGGGCAGAGTGGTGGGATCCCGCAGGGATGCAGAACTCTTCGCAGAGAATTTTCCCGCCGCAGAGATATTGGAGGAAGGATGAGGAGAAAAAGGCCCTGGAACGCTCTGAGGGAAATAAGTGTTCAGCCCGACTACCTGAAATACGCCGAGGGCTCTGCCTTGGTAAGATGGGGCGACAACATAGTGATAGTGGCGGCTTCGGTGGAGGATAGGGTTCCCGCCTGGCTGAAGGGGAGTGGTAAGGGCTGGGTTACCGCCGAATACAACATGCTTCCCCGCTCCACGGACAAGAGAAAACTCAGGGAAGGACGGGAATCCAGGGTCTCGGGCAGGAGTCACGAGATACAGAGGCTGATAGGAAGGTCCCTGAGGGCGGTCATAGACCTGGAGATGCTGGGGGAGAGGACCGTAACCGTGGATTGCGATGTGATTCAGGCGGACGGGGGGACCAGGATGGCCAGTCTCCTGGGGGGAGTGGTGGCCGTTTATTCGGCCTTTAAGAAAATGGTTTACGAAAATCAGTTGTTTGATAACCCCATGAAGGAACTCATAGCGGGGGTGAGCCTGGGAATCGTGGACGATCAACTCCTGGTGGATTTGGACTACGAGGAGGACTCCAGGGCTTATCTTGACCTCAACTTGGTGGCCACGGAGAAGGGGGAACTGGTGGAGGTTCAGGGAACCGGCGAAGGGGGGAGTTTTTCCAAGAAGGTCCTCATGGAAATGGTGGATGTGGGGGTGGAAAAGGCCCTGGAAATCGTGAAATTGGAAAGGGAGGTTCTGGGAATACCATGAGGAAGGGATTTTTCGCTCTGCTCTTAGGACTTTTCCTGGTCTCTTCGGATTTCCAGTTTCCCATTCTGGATCCCATGGGCGTTGTCCCTGCCTCTGCCCTCACGGCCCTGTCCCAGGAGTCAGGGGTTTTTTACAACCCTGCCCTGGCCGCCTTCAATTTCCCATCGGTTCAGTATTCCCAGGGGTTTTACTCCATGGACTGTTCCGGCCTTTTTTCCGCTCTGGAAAAGAGCCGGGAATTGAAGGAAGATGAGTTAAAAGCGGCCAGCGATAAAGCCTCCTACGCCAGTTTCACCAGAAATGTTTACATAAGCGGAAAGGGTGGAGCCTTCGGATATGTTTTTTACAAAAACCTGAGCCTCACACCGGGGGAGGACCTTTCCAGCCTCCATTATTCCCTGCGGGAAAGGAAGGAAATTTTCTTTTCCAAGGCGTATTTCCTCAAGGCCAACAGGGTGTTCATGGGGATAACCACCAAGTATGTTTTCTACGAAGACCGGGAATTTACACTCCCCCTGGAGGACGAAAGAAATTACCTGCCAGGCCGGGAACTTCTGGACCTCCAGGAAGGGGAAGCCCTTAAGGGGAAAAAAATGGTTCTGAACCTGGGGCTCGCCGGTTTTTTGACACCGAAAATGGTAGCCTCCGTTTCCCTTATGGACATTCCCGTGGCAAAGGGTGAAAAGTTCACCCCGGAATACATCCTGGGAGCCCTTTCCTACAAACTTTCCAATTCCTTCCGCCTTTCCGCCGGAGCAGACCTGACTTCCTATAAAACCAGATATTTCGTCTCTGGACTCTTTGACATAAGAATCTTAAGTTTCGGGTTCGGCCTCAGAAACTGGAACGGTGAGAGTTTCTACGGGCTGTACGGAGCCCTTCGGTACAGGAGGTTCAGTTTAAGGGCAGGATTGAATTTGAAGGAGGGAGAAAGGGCAGGATTTCTCATTTCCCTTGCCATAATAAATGCGTTTTAGATATAATCGGAAAGAAATATTTTAAGGAGATAGAGAATGGCCAGTAAACTGGGAGAACTTTTGGTAACGGAGGGGATTATAACCCCTTCTCAACTGGAAGAAGCCCTGGAGTATCAGAGGCTTCACGGGGGAAGGCTGGGCTCCATTTTGATTAAACTGGGCTTTGCCACAGAGGACCAGGTTACCTCCATACTTTCCAAGCAATACGGATACCCCTACATAAATCTCTCAAAATTTGAACTTTCGCCCAAGGTGAAGGAATGGGTCCCTGCGGAGATAGCCAGAAAATACATGCTGGTGCCCGTGGACAGGGCCGGGGCTACCCTGACGGTGGCCATGGCGGACCCCACGAACCTTTACGCCGTGGAGGAACTTAAATTTCTTACGGGCCTGAACATTCAGCCGGCGGTGGCTTCCGAGACCGCCATAATAGAGGCCATAGAGAAACTTTACGGGTCCGAACACGAGATTGAGGTCAAAGAGGAGATGGACGAAATAATGGGGGATAGTTTTGAGGACCTGGCTGACCTTGACCTGGACGAAGAGGGCCTGGAAATGGTGGAGGAAGAGGAGGAAACGGATATAAGAACCCTGAGCCGGGAGGCTGAAGAAAAACCCGTGGTCAGACTCGTAAACCTCATCCTCCGGGAGGCCATAAACAGGGGCGCTTCCGACATCCACATAGAGCCCTACGAGAAGGAACTCCGGGTCCGCTACAGAATTGACGGAGTTCTTCACCAGGTGATGACTCCTCCCCTGAGGATGAAGGACGGCATCGTCTCCAGGATAAAGATCCTCTCCCACCTGAACATCGCTGAAAAGAGGCTTCCCCAGGACGGAAGGATAAAGATGAAGGTTAAAACCGATGAGGGACGGAAGAAGGAAGTGGACATGAGGGTTTCCATCCTTCCCACCATCTTTGGGGAGAAGGTGGTCATCAGGATCCTGGACAGGGATCAGTTGAGGCTGGACCTGACCCAGTTGGGTTTTGAGCCTGAAAGTCTGGAGAAATTCCAGAGGGCCATAAAGAGACCCTGGGGTATGATTTTGGTGACTGGCCCCACCGGTTCCGGAAAGACCAACACCCTTTATTCCGCCCTCTCCACCCTCAATACCCCGGAGGTCAACATCATGACCGCCGAGGATCCGGTGGAATTCAACCTTTACGGTATAAACCAGGTTCACATAAGGGAGGACATCGGTCTCACCTTCGCATCGGCCCTGAGGGCCTTCCTCCGGCAGGACCCCAACATAATCCTGGTGGGGGAGATCAGGGATTTTGAAACCGCCGAAATAGCCATAAAGGCGGCCCTTACCGGACACCTGGTCCTTTCCACCCTCCACACCAACGACGCCGCCAGCGCGGTGACCAGGCTTATAAACATGGGAATAGAACCCTTCCTGGTGGCCACCTCCGTGGTGGCCATAGTGGCCCAGAGGCTTGTGAGAAGGCTCTGCAATAAGTGCAAGGAGGAGGTGGATGTTTCTCCCCAGGTCCTCATAGAACTCGGTTTCACCCCGGAGGAGGCCAAGAACATCACCGTTTACAAACCGGTGGGGTGTAAGCATTGCAACAATACTGGATACAAGGGTAGGATAGGTCTTTTTGAGGTCTTGGAGGTGACCGAGGAAATTCAGGAACTCATCCTCTCCGGGGCTTCCTCGGCGGAGATAAGGAGAAAGGCCATAGAGCAGGGTATGATTACCCTTCGCAGAAGCGGGCTGGAGAAGATTAAACAGGGCATCACTTCCATGGAGGAGGTGGTGAGGGAAACCGTAAGATACTAAGGAGGAAAAGAGTATGGCTCTTACATTAGTTGAACTTCTGAGGACGATGATAGAGAGGGGGGGGACTGACCTTCACATCACCACGGGCTCTCCGCCGGTTATAAGGGTGAACGGAGCCCTGGAGAAACTCAATTTTCCCCCCATGTCTCCTTCCGACACCAAGAGTTTGATCTATTCCATCCTTACCGATACCCAGAAGCACCGGTTTGAAGAAAATTGGGAAATAGATTTTTCCTTTGGAATCAAGGGACTTGCCAGGTTCAGGGCCAATGTTTTCATGCAGAGGGGGGCCGTGGCGGGGGCCTTCCGAAGAATTCCCTACGAAATAAGGAGTTTTGACGAACTGGGAATTCCACCGGTGGTCAAAAAATTCTGTGATAAACCCAGGGGGTTGATTCTGGTTACCGGGCCTACGGGTTCCGGAAAATCCACCACCCTGGCCACCATGATTGACAAAATCAACAGGGAAAAACCCGTCCACATAGTGACCATTGAAGATCCCATTGAATACCTGCATTCCCACAAGAAGGCCTTAATCAACCAGAGGGAGATTCACACGGACACCAAGTCCTTCCACAACGCCCTCCGCTCGGTTCTCAGGGAGGACCCGGATGTGGTCCTCATCGGTGAAATGAGGGATCTGGAGACGGTGGAGGCCGCCCTTAGGATAGCCGAAACAGGCCACCTCACCCTGGCTACCCTCCACACCAACTCCGCCGCCCAGACCATAACGAGAATCATAGACATATTCCCTCCCCACCAGCAGGCCCAGGTGAGGACCCAACTTTCCATGGTTCTGGAAGGCATAATCACCCAGTCCCTTCTCCCCAGGGCCGACGGCCGGGGCAGAATTCTGGCCACGGAGGTTCTGGTGCCCACCCCCGCCATCCGCAACCTCATAAGGGAGGACAAAATTCACCAGATCTATTCCTCCATGCAAACCGGCCAGGAGGCTACCGGAATGCACACCTTCAACCAGTCCCTGGCAGCCCTTTATTTTAAAAGGTTAATAACCCTGGAAACCGCCATGAGCGTTAGTTCGTATCCGGAAGAACTCCACGACCTCATCAGAAGGGGGCCCATGTCGGTGAAGCACATTTATACGCCCCCACCCATGGCGGGTATAATTGAAACCGGAAGAAAAACCATGTAGGAGGTTAGGATGCCTGTATTTGTTTTCAAAGGTGTCAATAGAATGGGGCAGATGGTAAGCGGCGAAAGGGCCGCCCCCTCGGAAGAGGATGTGAGAAGAGCCCTTCTGCGGGAGGGAATTCGCATATCCTATTTAAAGAAGAAAGGCCTGGAGTTAAAACTCCCAAAATTCCGCAAATCCGCCAGCCTTAAGGAACTGGCTATTTTTACCAGGCAACTTTCCGTCATGGTCAACGCAGGCCTGGCCATAGACCAGGCCCTTTCTGCCCTGGCGGAACAACAGACAAATAAAAGGTTCAAGGCCATACTTGAGAAGGTAACCGAGGATGTCAGGGGGGGTAGTTCCCTTTCCAACGCCTTCGCCAAGCATCCCGATGTTTTTGATTCCCTGTATGTGAACATGGTGGCCGCCGGAGAAACCGGTGGTACCCTGGACATAATTCTCCAGCGCCTTGCCGATTACCTGGAGAAGATGAAGGCCCTGGTGAACAAAATAAAGTCCGCCCTGGCCTACCCCGTTGCGGTTCTAATCATAGCGGTTCTCATAACCGGTTTTATTCTCTGGAAGGTGATTCCGGCCTTCGCCAAACTTTACCACGACCTGGGGGCGGAACTTCCCCTTCCCACCCAGATAGTTATAGCCGCCAGCAATTTTCTGGTGCACCGGTTCTATTTGTGGATGGGAGGACTCATACTCCTCGTGGTCCTCTATAAAATCTATTCCTCCACCGCCATGGGGAAACAGACCATAGACAAGATAAAACTCAAACTCTGGGTAGTGGGTCCGCTAATTTTGAAGGGATCCTTGGCCAAGGTGATGAGAACCCTGGCCACCCTGGTTACTTCCGGCGTGGACATTCTTCTGGCCCTGGAAATAGCCGCCAAGACCGCAGGAAACTCCGTAATTGAAAAACTCATTCTGGATGCCCGGGAGGAGGTGGCGGCCGGAAAAAGTTTAAGCGAGCCCCTCAAAAAGAGCCCCTACATTCCTGTGATGATAAGCCAGATGATAGAGGCCGGAGAGGCCACCGGAGCCATGGACACCATGCTTAACAAAATAGCGGACTTCTACGAAGAGGAAGTGGACGCCGCCGTCAGCGCACTCATCTCCGTAATGGAGCCCATTATGGTCCTTTTCCTGGGAGGGCTCGTGGGAGGCATAGTTATTTCTATGTATCTTCCCATCTTCACTCTCCTGGGAAGATTTTGATGTCCCGGAAGATCCTTAAATTAATAGAAATAAGGATATTTGCCGGTTTCTTTCTCCTTCTGTCCATCATAATCATTCAACTGGCCTTTCTCAATCTCTTTCCGGCGAAGTTTTTCTTCTCCTTCCTGGGGCTTCTCTTTACACTTTCGGTTCTCTACTTGTTTATGCTTCGGATAGGGATCAGGGAGGGCCTTCTCATAAACATTCAATTGGTAGGAGATTGGTTTCTCATAAGTTATCTCATCCTGAACACCGGCGGTTACGAAAGTCTGCTTTATTTTCTGTTCGTGTTTTTGATTCTGGAGGCCTTTTATTTTTTCAAGAACAAAAAAACCCTTCTCGTAGTTTCTCTAACCCCTCTGCTTTCCTATCTGATTTTTGCCTTCACCTCCTTTTATTTTAAAGTTCCCAACACGGAGTTCAGTTACAGCAAGTTCACCACGGGACTCATCATCTACTTTCTGGGATTCCCTGCCCTGGCCTACCTTCTGGTAATTTCCAGGGAGGAGTTGAGCAAACTTACCCGGGGGTTGATTCTCAAGGAGGAGGAAAAAAACTTCGCCCTGAAACTGGACGAAATCATGGAGAAGGCCCACCAATGTGTGGTCTTAATCCAGGAGGGAAGGCTGGAGGTGGTGGGGCGGGCCTGCCGGGGTTTTCCCGTGGAGGAATTGGTGGATAAAAGGGGGACGGTGCGGAGCCGGGGAAGGATTTACAGGGTTTCCAGACTTCCCCTTTCCTACGGTGAACTGCTGATAATAGACGATTACACCCAGCGGTGGTTCACCTTCAGGCGGGAGGGGGTGAGGGAAACCATATCCATAATTTCCCACGAACTCAGAAATCCTTTGGCCTCCATCCTGGGAGCCCTTCAATTGATGCCCTCTCTGGACGAAGGCAAAAAGAAGGAGTTTATGAATAAAATCAGGGAAAGGGCGGAGAAAATCAACGAAATCATCCTCCGTTGGGGTTCCCTGGGGAGCAATCCTTCCCCGGGAAAGGCCCTGAGCAAACTTAAAGAATTGCTTTCCGTGGAGGGGGCTAAGTTTGATGTGGACTTCAGGGAGGGGGAATTTATACTGAGGAGGACTCCGCCTCTTACCGAAAAGGAAATTACCACCATACTTCAGCCCAATTTAAAGGAACTTCCCACGGGAAAGGGTTTTGCGGCCTTGGAACTGGCCTACATAATAGCCGAGATAGATGGAATCCTCACCGCCACCCCCCAGGAGGTCGTTTTAAAATGGAAAAAATACTGATAGTGGAGGACGACGAGCAACTCCTTGAAATTCTCTCCCTGTTCTTCCAGTCCAAGGGCTACCGGGTGGAGGGGGCAGGCAGTGCCGAGGAGGCCCTGGAAAAATATCCCATGGTGGACCTGGTTATAAGCGATATAAAACTTCCCGGGGACATGGACGGCATCGGCCTGCTGGAGAGGATTAAGAAGACATATCCTGAGATACCGGTGGTTCTCATGACTGCCTACGCCTCCGTGGGAGATGCGGTAAAGGCCCTGAAAATGGGAGCCTACGATTACATTCTCAAGCCCTTTGACCTTGAAACCCTGGAAATAGTGGTAAAGAAGGCCCTGGAGGAGAGTTCCCTGCGGAGGGAGGTGGAGGAACTCCGCCGGGAACTGGGAGCCATTTACCAGGAGAAGCGGATGGTGGTAAAAAGCCCCGCCATGGAGAAGATAATGGACCTGGTCAGGAGAATAGCCATCAGCGATGTGAATGTGCTCATAACCGGGGAGAGCGGCACGGGAAAAACCCTCCTGGCCAGGGTTATCCACGACCTCAGCCCCCGGAGGAAGGGGAAATTCGTTTCCATAAACTGCGCCGCCATTCCAGAGAACCTCCTTGAAAGCGAACTCTTCGGCTACGAGCGGGGGGCCTTCACCGGTGCTGTTTCGCAGAAAAGGGGGCTTTTTGAGGTGGCCCGGGGAGGCACACTCTTCCTGGACGAAATTTCCGGTATGAGTCTCGCCATGCAGGCTAAACTTTTGACCGCCATCCAGGAGAAGAAAATACGCCGGGTGGGGGGGTACGACGAGATAGAGGTGGATGCAAGGATAATAGCCGCCACCAACCAGGACATAGAGGCTCTGGTGAAGGAGGGTCAATTCCGGGAGGACCTTTTCTACCGCCTGGATGTGGTGAGGATAGAACTTCCGCCGCTCAGGAAGAGGAAGCAGGAGATCCCACTCCTGGTTCAGCACTTCATAGAGGAGTTCAACCGCAAACACGGGAAGAATGTTCTGGGCGTTGATAAGGAGGCCCTGACGGCCCTGGAGACCTATTACTGGCCTGGGAATGTCAGGGAACTCCAGAATGTTATAGAAAGGGCGGTGGCCATCCAGAGGGGGCCCTACATAACCAGGGAGGACCTTCCGGAGAAGGTTTTTGAGTGGAAGGACCTGGAGGAGGATTTCAACCTGGAGGAATACCTGGACAACGAGATGAGGAAATTCATGAAAAGCGCCATGGTCAAGGCCGGAGGAGACAAAAAGAAGGCGGCGGAACTTCTGGGGCTGTCCTACAGGTCCTTCAGGTATTACTGGAAAAAACTGGGGATGGAATGAGGGCCCTGTGGTTCCTGGGAAACATTGAAACCACCCTCCTTCTCCATCTTTACCTGAAGGAGGTGGATGAGGTGGTTTTTTTAGACCACGGGGGTTGGCCCCGGGAGGTTTACGATTACCTGAAGGAAGCCCAGGATTTCTTCGGATTCACGGCCCGGGTGGTGGATTTGGAGGTGGAGGGATGGCCGGAAAGGGACGATCCCTGTGAATATTTAAGGAGGGAGGTTCTTATTCCCCATCTGAAGGCCGGGGGATTCCACCTGGTTTACCAGCCCCTCCGGGGGAGCAGGCCCGTGGAAGGGGCGGTGGAGGAGAGGTTTCCCCTGGAGGGAATGGACGATTATCAACTCTGGAGCGAAATAAGAAGACATTCCCTTCCCTTCTGCCACCTTTATTTAAGGGGATACAGGAGGGTGGATTGTTTTCCCCGACGGAGAAGGGAGGAACGGGAGGATTTCACCGAAAAACTGGAATCCATGGGATACCTATGAAGGACCTGACGGCCAGGGTAAAAGAATTCATCCTTGAGGGGAAGGAGTTTGACCCTTTCCTGGCGGTGGAGGTGGCCAATTTTCAGATCTTAAACAACCCGGTTTACGGCGGGTTTGCCCGGAAAAAGGGGATAAAAAGGGTTAAGTCCCCGGAGGAAATACCCTATTTTCCCGTGGAGTTCTTCAAGCACGAGGAGGTTTTTTCGTGCGGCATGTGGGAGGGATATTTCCTCTCCAGCGGAACCGGGGGAAACAGGAGTCGGGTTTATTATAACGAGGCGGGGCTTTCCCTCTACAGGGCCTCGGCCCTAAGGTCCTTTCCCTTTCCGGGCGAGAGGGTGTATTCTCTAATCCCACCCTTTACCCTTTTTCCCCGCTCTTCCCTTTCCTTCATGCTTAGCCTTTTCCCCAAAGTTCGCTACCTGAACTCCTCCTACGAAATTTCCCCCGGGGAGGTTTTTTCCGCCCTTTTCGGCAGGGATGGGGTGGTCTTCTCCACCTCCACCCAACTTCTTCGCCTGATTCAATGGCTTAAAAGGGAGGGAAAAATCCTGGAGGGGAAGTTCAGGTGGATTGAAACCGGAGGCTACAAGGCCCTGGGCCTCAAATACCGCCGGGAGGAACTTTACCGCATGGCTTATCCCCACATTCCGGGGGCGAGTTTCTGGAGCGAATTCGGCATGGCGGAACTATTTTCCCAGTTCTACGCCCCCGCCGGGGAGTTGTACAAAGCCCATCCCTATGCCGCCGTATTCACCAGGGGGAGGGGACTTCTCAGGGTTTTTGACTTCGCAAACCTCTGCACCGTATCGGCCCTTCTGGTTCCTGACCTGGTGGAGGTCACCGGGGAGGGTTTCCGGGTTCTGGGAAGAAGCACCGACGAAGAAAGGGGGTGTGGATATGTCTTCCGTTAGGCCTCTGAAGTTGTTCTCCGAGGCGGCGGCTAAAATGGCGGGTATGCTGGAGAAGGGAAAGGAGGTCTCCGACCGGGGGTACCAGAGGGACCTTCTCCGGGATGTTCTCCTTTACCTGGGGGAGAATTTTTCCAGGATGGAGGTTCCCCGATTGAAGGGACCCCCGAGGGTTTTAACGGTTCTCCCTGCCAATGTCCCGGTGATCCCCTTTCAGATGGCTCCCCTGATGGAGGCCTATAACCTGGAGGTGGTCTTCAAAATTCCCTCCTCGGAGAGGAGGTTTTACCGCATTCTTCAGGGTCTTACGGGGTTTAAATTCGTTGAGATGGGGCATTCAGAGACCCTGAAGGCGGCCAGGGAGTTTGATTTCGTTGTGGGATTTGGAGGGAGGGCACTGGGGGAAGCCCTGGATAAATTGAAAATTCCTCACCGCTTCTTCGGCCCCAGGTTTTCCATAGGGGTGGTGGGTGAAGAGGGACTCTTTCCACTCCTTGCCGACGCCCTTTCCTTTGACGGGGAGGCCTGCTTAGCGCCGGTGATTCTCTTTCTCCAGGAGATAAACTGGGAGGAGGTGGAGGAGGGTATGGTGAGGGCCTCTTCCATGAGACCTCCCCAGAGGAGTTTCAACAGGTATTCCTTTGAATATTATCGGGAGTTTTTGGTTTACTACTCCCAGGGGGCTAAACTCTGGCCTTCCCAGGCGGTGTTTCATGTCAAAGAATTTCCGATGATAATTCCCCAGAGGAGCCTTTTTCTGGTCAGGGCCCGCACCCAGGAAGAAATCCTTGATTTTCTGGGGGAGAGGGCCAGGGAGGTTCAGGCCTTAATTTCGTCCAGAGACCTTTCCCTTCTCACCGATGAAACCTCAGCCTCCCTTCAACTTCAGCCCCTCAGATCCCAGTTTCCACCTCCGGGGTGGTTTTTTCAGAGGGGACTCACCCTGGAAAACTTCTTCAGCCCTTGAGAAGATAAAGGATTATGGCGGCGGCGGAGGCCACCCCAAGGGATTCTCCCCTTTCCATGGATATGGATATTCTTTGGTCCAGGAGGTTTTCCGTCTCCTTGCCGATTCCCCTGGATTCGTTGCCGAAGACCACGGCGAAACCTCCCTCCGGCGAGGCGGGGGAGTCTCCCCCGGAGGGGAAGGTTCCCAGGATTTTCCGGTTTCCCTTCCAGGATTTGAGCGTTTCCAGAAGGTTTCTGCGGAAGGTAGGCATTCTCAGGGAATAACCGGCGCTGGCCCTTACCGTTTTGGGGGAGAAGGGGTGGGCCGAGGTCTCATCGGTGAAGACCGCATCGTATCCCAGGCAGTAGGCGGTGCGGATTATGCTGCCCACATTGGTGGGGTCCTGAACTCCCTCAAGAACCACTACCCTTTTGAAATCCTCCTCCTTCCAGAGGGGAGGTTCCACCAGGAGAATTTCCCCGGGAGGGGTCTTCAGGGAGGAGAGCCTGGCCATATTTTTTTCGCTTATAAGCACAGGTTTTATGCCGATATTTTCGGCCCTTTTAATCACCTCGGGGTCTTCCCTGGAGAGGAAGAGGTATACGGGTTTCAGCCCCCAATTCAACCCATCCAGAACCAGATGGCGGCCCTCCAGGGGCACCACCGCTCTTTCTTGAAGGAGTTTTCTGGCTTCCTGGACCGCCTTCACTTTATCTTTATCACGGCCCCCACATTCACCGAGAAGGTGGTGAATTTTCCAGGGTCGGAAAATTCACGATAATCCTTCAAAATGTCCATGACCCTTAGAAGCCTGGCTTCTCCCCATATCCCTATGGCGGAGATCATGAATTTTGCCCCCAGCCCCAGGGTAAAGTGTTTCCCGTCCGGGGCGTAGTGATGGTTTCCGGTGAAGCGGGTTTTTCCGTAGGTGGCGGACAGGTAGGGAGCGATGATTCCGGAGCCGTGGAGGACAAGGCCCAGACCGTAGGTTACGAATTGATCGGAGAAGTCAAGTTCCAGTCTCCGGACTTTGTTTACGGCGTCCGCTTCCAGGGAGTTTACGAAGTAATAGGCCTCCACCCCTATCAATGTGGTGTTGAACTGGGCCCTTATCCCGTAATCGGCACCCGAGGACAGGTTTATGCTGAAAAGGCTGGTGTCCAGGACCCGGGAACCCTTGACTATACCTATTCCGGGCATCAACTCAAAGGAGCCGGAAAATACTGCCAGGGATAGGACCAGAACCGCCGCAATTTTTCTCAAGGCTCACCTCCCTTTTCTTTTTCTGTTAAAATATTAGCATGAAAAACTCAGGCATTAGAAAAAAACTCATGGTGTTTTTCCTCCTGGGGCTCTTTATCTTTCCGGCCCGGGAGGACAAACTGATAAAGGAGTTGCCCCTGAAATATCAGAAGTGGCTGGAGTTGGTGTGGTGGGTGATAACCCCCAAGGAAAAGGAGGTTTTTCTAAAACTCAAAAACAACCGGGAGCGGGACATATTTATAAAGGCCTTCTGGAGGGTCAGGGACCCCAACCCAGCCACCCCCGTCAACGAGTTCAAGGAGGAACTCATCAAGAGGTTTAACTACGCCAACAAATACCTGGGGGTGGATTCTCCAAAGCCGGGTTGGAAGACGGACCGGGGCAGGATCTACATCCTCCTCGGAAAACCCGTGAGCATAGAAAGATATTACATGAGCCAGGTCCTGGTTCCCACGGAAGTTTGGTATTACTACGGCCAGGGAAGACCGGGCTTGCCTCCCCATTTTGCCCTTATTTTCTTCAAGAGGAATGGGGTAGGGGAATTCAAACTTTACGATCCCCTCTCCGACGGTCCCTACGCCCTGCTCTTGAAGACCTCCAACACCACAAACCTTGATCCCACCAATTACGAGCAACTTTACGAGTTCTTCAAAGAACAGGCCCCCGCTTTGGCGGATGTGGCCCTTTCTCTGATTCCGGGGACCATACCCTACAATTATCAGCCTTCCCCCCACACCGCCTCCATCATAGCCAATGTGCTTTCCCTGCCGGAGAAGGAATTTGACACTTCCTACGCCGAGGACTTCCTGAGATACAAGGGGATAGTGGATGTGGATTACAGCCTGAATTACACCAGGGCAGATTTTCTTGTCTATGTTCTTAAGGATTTGAACCTCGGGGTAAATTTCCTTCACTACTCCATCCAGCCCTCCTCCGTCACCTTCCAGAAGGAGGGGCGAAAATACCTGGCAGTTTTTGAGGTGGATGTGATCCTGAAAGAATCCGAGGAAAAGGTGATCTCTCAGTTTAAAAACACCTACACCCTGGAGGTGGACGGCCAGGATGTTAAGGCCATAAAGGCCGGTGGACTTGCCCTTCAGGGGGAGGTGCCCATAGCCGAGGGACAGCATGAAGTAATCCTTCTGGTGAAAAACACCGTTTCCAAGGAGTTTTCCTACTGGGATAAAAAGGTGAAGGTTCCCTCTCCGGAGAGTTTTTACATAACCAGGCCCCTGGTTTCCTATCGGACCGCACCCTTCAGCCTATACGCTCTGAAACCCTTTACCATGGCCAATGTGTATTTCTACCTGGACGCCAAAAGGGCCTTTACCCCCGCAGACCGGATAACCTATGCCGTGGAGGTATGCGGTCTTCCGGAGGATGTATGGAAGAGCGAAAAACTTGAGGTGGTTCTTCAGAGCGAGGAAGAGGAGAAGGTTTTAAAGGAGGTAAAACTCTCCTCCAGGCCGTATCATCGGGACTTTTTGATCACCGACTACATCAAGGAGAAACTCCCCTCCGACGAATATGTTATCTTTGCCAGAATAGGGGAGGTTAAGTCCCCGGAGGCGGAGTTTATGATAAGTCCCCTTTCCTCCATTGCCAGGCCTTCGGTGGTTACCAAAAACCTTCCCCTTGAGAGGAAGTTCATAGTTTACTACGCCTTAGGTTCCCAGTACATGAGGCTGAGGAAATACGGGAAGGCCGTGGAATATCTGGAGAAAGCCCTGAAGGAGAAACCGGACTTCAAGGAGGCCGCCGTCCAACTGGCCCAGGCCTATCTGGTGGAGAACAATCCCCGCAGGGCCCTGGAAGTCCTTTCCCGGTTTGAAGAGAAGGGGGAGCCGGAAATTCTTTTCTACAAGGGAAAGGCCCATGAGTTGATGGGAGATTGCAAAAAGGCCATTTCCTATTACAAAAGGTCCCTCCTTATTTACGACAGCGATACCAGGGTTCTCAACTCCCTGGGACTTTGTTATCTCAAATTGGGCAAGAAGGGTGAGGCCCGCAGGGTTCTGGAAGCCTCACTTAAGGTTAATCCCGACCAGCCCTCGGTGAAGGAAATTTATCAGAAGATCAAATGAGGATAGAGTCCTACCGCTTCGGCAGGATGGTGGTGGACGGAAGGGAATACAGAAAGGACCTCAAAATACTCCCCCCTTCGGTGGTGGAAAACTGGTGGAGAAAGGAAGGCCACAAACTTCACCTGGAGGACATTGGGGACATCCTGGAATACGCTCCGGAGGTTCTGGTGGTGGGAACCGGGGCCTACGGATTCATGAAGGTTCTTTCGGAAGTTAAAGAGGAACTTAGCCGAAGGGGAATCCGTCTGATAGCAGAAAGAACCTCCCGGGCCGTGGAGGCGTTTAACTCCCTGTATGAGGAAGGCAAAAGAGTCTGCGGTGCCTTTCACCTGACTTGCTGAGCGCCCCTGACGGGGTTTATCCGGGCAAGAACGCTTCCCAGGAGCATGAGGACTGCTCCGGCTATTTCCCTTGCCGTAAGGGTTTCGTGGAGAAGAAGCCATCCTCCCAGGGCGGCGAAGATGGATTCGGTGCTCATGATGATGGCCGCCGAGGCCGGGGGCGCTTCCCTCTGGGCTACGACCTGGATGGTGTAGGCAACCCCGGCGGAAAACACCCCGGCGTATAAAACCGGAAGCCATCCCCGAAGGACGGCGGATGGATGGGGGCTTTCCAGAAGGAGGGCGGCTCCCAGGCTTAAAACCGCCACGGTGGTAAACTCCACCAGGGCCAGTTTTATAGGGTTGAGGGCCGGGGCAAAACGCCCTATTATGTGGATTTGAAGGGCCCAGAAGAAAGCACTGATTAGCACCAGCAGATCCCCCTTTCCCATCCGAAGGCTGGAGGTCATGCTCAGGAGGTAGAGGCCCCCGGTGGCCAGGAGGGCTCCCAGCCAGACCAGGGCTCCGGTGGGCTCTTTCCACAGAAGCCCCAGGATGGGCACTAGGAGTACATAGAGACCCGTGATGAATCCGGCCTTGCCGGCGGTGGTGTAGAGTAGGCCGAACTGCTGGAAGGTTACCCCCAGAAAGATGGCCGTTCCCGCCAGAACTCCGGGAAGAATCAGGGGTCCTGAGGAGGGGCTTTTACCCATTCCTGCGCTCTTCAAAAAGGGAAGAAGGGATAGGGTCCCCAGGGCGAACCTCACGCCGTTGAAGGTGAAGGGGCCCATGTAGTTCATGGCTACCCTCTGAGCCACGAAGGCAAATCCCCATATGGCGGCCCCCAAAAAAAGCAGGTATGTGCTCCTTCCCATGGCAAATTTAATTTTAACCCCTGGGCTTGATTTTTTCCCTATTTGTGATATGATAACCTCTTGTTTAAGTTATAACTTTCACAAAAACCATGGGATTTTCAATACCAGAAGTCAGCATAAGGAGGTTGAGCATATACCTCCGGTGTTTGAGGCAGGCCCTGAGCCGGGGCGAGGAGTGGATCCAGTCCACCGAATTGGCCAGAACCTGCGGTATATCCAGTTCCCTGGTGAGGAAGGATCTTTCCTATTTTGGGGAGTTTGGAATCCGGGGAAGGGGATACAGGGTAGAAAAACTCATAAAAGCCATTGAAGAAATTATAGGGATAGATGAGCCTATCAAGGTTATAATCGTGGGAGCCGGCAACCTGGGGAGGGCCCTCATAAGGCATCTTCAGGAGATCCCGTATTTCAGGGTGGTGGGTGCCTTTGACAAAAATGCCTCCAAGGTTGGTTCCACGGTCTCCGGGGTTAGGGTTTACCCCGTGGCTGAGATGGAGAAGTTTTCCAGGGAAACTTCCCCTCAAATTGCCGTTCTGGCCATCCCGCCGGAGGGCCTTCAGGAAACGGTGGACATGGTTTCCAGGGCGGGGATAAGGGGGGTTTTGAGTTTCGCCCTCCAGGGCATAAAGGTGCCCCCCGGGGTGGTGATGAACTATGTGGAGATCGCCTCTGAAATTGAGTTTCTATCATACAAGATTAAAAAAGGGAGTGTGGCATGAAAACAGGAGTTTCAACGGTGGTGCTCTTCGTCCTGTGGGTGGCCATGACGGGGAGTTTTGACCCGCAGGAACTTTCGGTGGGCCTCCTGGTGGCGGCGGGCGTAAGCCTCATAGCCCCGGGGGTGGCGGGGCCGGAGCCCGTCAAGTGGCTTCATCCCAAAAGGTATTTGTATGCCGTTGTTTACATGTTTTACTTCATCTACGCCATGGTTAAAGCCAACCTTGATGTGGCCCTTCGGGTAATCAATCCGAAACTTCCCATCAACCCTGGAATCGTCAAGGTCAAGACCAGGTTGAAGACCAACGCAGGGAAACTGGCCCTGGCCAATTCCATAACCCTTACCCCCGGAACCCTCTCCGTGGATGTGGTGGGCCAGTATCTTTACATCCACTGGATAGATGTTAAAAGCCCTGACATTGAAACCGCCACCCAGGAGATAGTGAAGGGTTTTGAGAAGTTTCTGGAGGTGATCTTTGAGTAACCTTCTGGTTTTCGTCTTCATCATGGTGAGTCTGGCCACGCTAATGGCGGTCTACAGAATCCTCGCCGGTCCCACCATAGCGGACCGGGCGGTGGGACTTGATACCGCCACCACCATCACCACTGCCATGATAGTGCTTTTCTCCCAGATATTTCACCGGGGCATTTTCCTGGATGTGGCGCTGGTTTATGCGGTTTTGGCCTTCCTGGGGGTTATAGCCCTGGCCCGGTATTTAGAAGGAGGTGTTTGATGGTCTATCGCCTGATCGGGGAGATTCTCATAGTGGTAGGCTCCCTCTTTCTCTTTCTGGCAGGGGTGGGGCTTTTGAGGATGCCCGATGTTTACAACCGTATGCAGGCCGGAACCAAAGCCACCACCCTGGGGGCCCTTTCGGTGATAATGGGGGTGGGCATATATCATCCCCAGTGGTTCTTCAAAACGGTGCTTATTTCCCTGTTTATCCTCCTGACCAATCCGGTCTCTTCCCATGCCCTGGCCCGGGCCTCCCACAACACCGGAATTCCCCTGGCCCCCGGGTCGGTTCTTGACCGCTACCAGGAGGACAAGGAGAAGGGTTTTAAGGAGGGTGAAAATGATTCTTGAATACTTTATGCTTTTCCTTCTTTTCCTGATGCTGGCCCTGGGGATTTACGCGGTAGAGACCAGGGACCTGCTGGCTTCGGTGCTGGCGGCGGGATTCATTTCCCTGGTGGCTTCCATAGTGTACCTTTACCTTCAGGCCCCGGATGTGGCCATGACCGAGGCGGCCATAGGCGCCGGTCTTACCACCCTCATCTTCATAATAGCCGTGAGAAAAACGGAGAGGTATGAAAAATGAGGAAGTGGTTTGCCCTTGCTCTGCTGATAGTTCTGGGATTTTTCCTGGCCGAGATTGCGAGTTCCTTCCCCTTTGGCCAGGAGAAATGGGGAGTTTCAAAGCATTATGTGGACAGGGGGATAGAGGAAAACCGGGGGGCAAATCTGGTGACCTCCATCGTGGTCAACTACAGGGGATTTGATACCCTGGGGGAGGTTACGGTGCTTTTCCTTGCCGCCACGGCCCTGGCCTTTCTCCTCTCCACCTGCCGTTGCCGCAGAAAGTACCGCCGCTGGGATGCCAGCCTCATCCTCAAAACCGCCTCCGAGACCCTGTATCCCCTCCTGATTCTTTTTGGAGCATACATTTTCATCCACGGACACCTGACCCCGGGAGGGGGATTCCAGGGGGGGACGGTGATAGCATCGGCGGTTATGCTGATGCTCCTTTCCTATTTTTCCTTCCATCCCAACCACAGGGCCCTTTCCACCACCGAGGGATTGGCAGGTCTGGCCTTCGTTCTCATCGGATTTGCCGGTCTCGTGTGGGGTGGAAGTTTCCTGGCCAACAACATCCTGCCCCTGGGGCAGTGGAACCGCCTGTTCTCCGCCGGAGTAATACCCCTCATATATGTGGCGGTGGGATTCAAGGTTGGGGCTGAACTTTCAGGACTTATAACCGACATGCTCAAGGCAACCAAGGAGGAGGAATAATGGCCTTTTTCGTCTCATCCATTCTTCTCATACTCATAGGCTTGTATGCGGTTCTGGTCAAGAGGAACATAATGAAAATAGTGATAGGGCTTTCCCTGATGGATACGGGGGTGAACCTGTTGATAATTTCCCTGGGCTTTATCCGGGGAAGAACCGCCCCCATAATTAACACCAGGGACCTGCTGGTGAATACCTCCTCCAAGGTGGTGGACCCGCTTCCCCAGGCCCTGGTCCTTACGGCCATAGTCATCGGGGTGGCGGTCACCGCCGTGGCCCTTTCCATAGTGATGCTTATGTATTCCAAGAAGAAAACCCTGGAGATTGACGAATACAAGGAGTTGAAATGGTAAATCCAATTTTGATAATCGGAATAACCTTGGGTTCCGCATTTTTGATTGGGATAGTTCAGGCTTTCAGGCCCCGCTGGACCGGGTGGATATTTTATCCCACCTTGGTCTTTGACTTTCTGGCCTCCGCCGTTAATCTCTACGGTTTCCTGTCGGGCTCCATCGGAAAACCCATAATGGTGAAGATAGGAGGATTTCCCCCTCCCGTGGGCATAAACCTGCTGGTGGGAAAGGCAGAGGCGGCCTTGGGCACCCTCATATTCGCCGTGGCGCTCCTGGGGGCGTACCACTGGGGAAGGAGGGGATTCCCTCAGCCCCAGGGCAAGATCATGGTTCTGTTTCTGCTCCTGGCCCTGGGGGCGGCGGGCATAAGTTTCACCGGTGATTTCTTCAATTTATTCGTTTTCGTGGAGATCACTTCCATTGCCTCCTACGGTCTGGTGGCTTCCTCCCGGAGGGAAGAGGCCCTGGAAGCCGCCTTTAAATACATGGTGGTGGGCTCCATAAGTTCCACCTTTATCCTTCTGGGCGTGGTTTTTCTGTACAAGGCCACGGGAAGCCTCAACATGCTGGACATCGGAGGGAAAATCGCCGGAGGGTTCTCTTCCCAGGTTCTGGGCCTCATTTCCCTGCTGATTCTGGCGGGACTTCTGGTGGAACTGGAGGTTTTTCCCATAAACGGTTGGGCCCTGGACATTTACCAGGGGGCGGATCCGGTGGTGGTGGCTCTCCTGGCCGGGGCGGCGGTTAAGGCCTTTTACCTGGTTTACCTGAAAACCGCTTCCTACCTTGCCCTTCCCTCCTTCTTCAAACTTTCGCTGATATTCGGGGGAGGGACCTATCTCGTAAGTCAATTCTTCGCATGGAGGCAGGAGAACGCCAGGAGGCTTCTGGGGTATTCCTCGGTGGGTCAACTTGGCCTTCTAATTCTGGCTGGAGGACTTCTTCTCAGTCCTTCCCTTCCCGCCTCTTCCAGGGCCATGGTCCTGGCGGCGGTGGTTCTTCTCATCCTCAACCATTCCTTTTCCAAATCGTCCCTGTTTCTTCTGGCGGACAATGTTAAGGGAGAGAAACTTGAGGACTGGAAGGGCGTCCTCTCTTCCAGCCCTGTTTTCAGATTTTCCTTCACCACATCGGTTTTTTCCGTGGCCGGATTGCCTCCATTCCCCGGGTTCTGGGCGAAACTTCTCCTGGTTATGGCGGCGGCCAGGTTTTCCCCATGGCTGGTGGCCCTCATCCTCGCAGGAGCCCTGGCGGAGGTGGTGTATTATTTCAGGTTCTTTTACCTGGTTTCCCTGGGGGATAAAAAAGCAGAGGTGGGCAACAACCTTCTCGCCCCCTTGGTAGCCTCCCTTTTTCTGGTGGGGGCAGTTCCCTTGGCGTACAAAATGGCGGCAGATAAACTTTCCCTGACCCTTCCCGGTGGGGTTTTGGTTCTCCTGGGGCTTTCCCTTCTGGTTTACCTTCTGGGATTCTCCCGCCTGCTTCAGTGGCTGGCTTCCCTGGGCCTCGTGGCCTACGGAGCCTATCTTCTCCTTCCGTTTTTGAAGGCGGACCTTTCGGGCTTCTTCCTGGGCCTCATCCTGGCCGGGGCGGCGGTGCTTCTCCTGGCCACCTATCCCGGGGCAAAGAACCTGTCTTCCTCCTTCTATCCAGCGTACCTGGTGGTGGTTTTTTCCATGGCAGGTCTGGTGCTTTCCACCACCTGGTTTTCCCTCTTCGTCTTCTGGGAGATAATGAGTTGGGCCTCCTTCCTTCTTATAAACATGGGAAGGGGAAAGAAGGCCGCATGGATCTATGCGGTGCTAAGTGCCGCCGGGGCCTACGCCATGCTGGGAGGCATTTCCCTTCTCCCTTCCCCGTACATTTCTTCGGTGAAATCTCCGGGACCATGGCTGGCCCTTCTTCTTTCCCTGGGCTTCCTGGTGAAGATGGCCACGGTTCCACTTCATATCTGGGCCAGGGATGCCTACGGGGAAAGTCCCGACGATTTTACGCCCCTTCTTTCGGGCATAATGTCCAAAATGGGGGTTTTCGGCTCCGCTCTGGTTTTTCTGTATGTGGTAATAAACCTCTCTTCCAGGTCTTCCTTCAATTATCTGCTGGGCTGGGCCGGGGTCCTCACCGCCTTCTTTATGACCCTTCTGGCGGTCTTCCAGGAGGACCTTAAAAAACTTCTCGCCTATTCCTCCGTGGCTCAGGTGGGCTACATCCTCCTGGGCCTGGCCCTTTTCACCCCCCTGGGCTGGACCGCCGCCCTGTATCACACGGTCAATCACTTCTTCTTCAAGGGTCTCCTCTTCGTGGCGGCGGCGGGGATCGTATACCGGGTGGGAACCTCCTACCTTCCCCACATGGGGGGCTTGATACGAAGGATGCCCCTGACCTTCTTCGCATCCCTCCTTGCCGTCATAGCCCTGGCAGGGGTTCCTCCTCTTTCGGGCTTCGCTGGCAAGTGGCTCCTTTACACCGCCCTCATAGAAAAGGGGTGGATCTTCATCGCCGTGGTGGCCTTCCTGGCCTCCACCCTGGCCTTTCTTTACTCCTTTAAAATCCTCCACGCAGTCTTTCTGGGGCAACTTCAGGAGGAGAACTGCGAGGTCAGGGAAGTTCCCATCCCGGTGGCCGTTGTTGAGATAATCCTTTTAATCCCCCTGGTAGTCCTGGGGGCCTTTCCCAGGCTCATCCTTGATCCCATAACACGGGTGCTGGGGAAGGTTACCGCCCTGGGGATTCCGGATCTCAAGTACACTAAAACCCTGGGGGTGGTTTCCCGGCTGGGGCACTGGAACGCCCTTTTCCTCATGGTCTTCTTTGCCGGGGCCTTTATTCTGGCCCTGATTTTCTTTGCCCTTACCTCCGCCCGGGTCAAACTGGTGGGGCAGATGGATGTGGGATATTCCGGAGAGGTTCCCCGATCCCCCGAGGACCTTCACTTCGGCTACGGTATGTACGACCACTTCCGCCGGGCAGTGAAGTGGCTTATTTATCCCCTGGCCACCAGAGTGTGGCGAGGTATCTACGAGGCCCTGGGGGCCGTGGCGGAGATGGGTCGGAGGATATACACCGGAGATACCAATACATACGCCGCCTATGTTATAGGCATTTCCCTTTTGATTCTACTAATATTCAAGGGGTGAAAAGATGTGGGCCAAAATTTTATACGCCTTTCTAACCCTTATCGGCGGGATAGCCTACGGACTCCTTCTCGGCGGAATTTCCAGGAAAATAACCGCCAGGATGCAGAACCGGAGGGGACCCACCGTATGGCAGAACTTCATTGACCTTTGGAAACTTTTCCGAAAAAAGACCGCCATTTCCCACGGGGTTATGTTCTACTTAGCCCCCATGTTCCGCCTGGTGGGCGGGGCAGGAACCTTTCTCCTGGTTCCCGTGGTGGTGGGAAGCCCCTACCTTAGCAATTTCTCCTTCGGAGGCGACCTCATCGTTCTGATGTATTTCATGGTTCTGGGATGCCTGGGAATGGCCCTGGGGGCGGCGGAAAGCGGACATCCTCACGCCCCCATAGGAGTGACCAGGGGGCTTTCCCAGATGGCGGGATACGAATTGCCCTTTATCCTGTCGGTGATCGTGTTGATGGTGGCTGACAAGACCGCCACCCTGGAGGGAATTGTCAGGGCTCAGCAGGGGGGAATTCTTCACTGGCATCTATTTACCCATCCCTTCGCAGCGGCGGCGGCCTTTATAAGCCTTCTGGGAATGATGACCTCCTATCCCTTTCAGGTGGTGCTGGCTCCCCAGGAGATCGCCGTGGGTCCGCCCACCGAATACAGTTCCACCTTTCTCTCTTACATGTTTTCCGGAAGAAGCGTGTTTGCCGTGGCCAAATACCTACTTTTTATGAACCTCTTTCTGGGCGGAGCCAGCAATCTTCTGTGGGCCTTCGTCAAAACCTTTGCCATCTTCCTCTGGCCACTGTTTATAACCAATGTTTTTCCGAGGCTTCGCCTTGAGCAGTCGGTTCTCTTCTTCTGGACATGGCCCACATTCCTGGGATTGGTGGACCTTTTAAGAATATACCTGGTGAGGTGAACATGGGAAAGGACAAAAAATATTTTCTTGACGAAAAGCCGGAGAAACTCACCTACGGAGGGGTTTTCAGGAGGATAAACGATTGGGCCCGGGCCAGGTCCCTCTGGGTGGTGGCCTACGGCACCGGTTGTGGTTCCATTGAACTCAGGCCCACCTTCACCTCCAGATTTGACGCCGAAAGGCTGGGGATGAGGATGGTGGCCACCCCCCGGCAGGCGGATGTACTCATAATAAGCGGTTATCTGACGGTGAAAACCCTGAAAAGGGTGATCAGGGTTTACGAGCAAATGCAATCCCCCAAGTATGTGGTGGCCCTGGGAGCCTGTCCCATAAACGGAGGAATGTATTACGACTCCTACAACGCCATAAACCGGCTGGACCTTTACCTTCCGGTGGATGTGTGGATCACGGGATGCATGCCCCGCCCCGAGGCCATCCTGGCGGGTTTCAAGAGACTCCAGGAACTAATAGATAGCGGCAGGGCCGACGGGTGGAAGAAATACATAGACAACCTTGACCGCTACAGGGAAAACCAGAAAAAAATAATTAAAAACTGGAAAATGCCCAATTACAACTGGTGAGGTGGAGTATGGAAGTTTTAAACAGGCTCAGGGAAAAATTTGAGATAACCGGGGATAAGGTTCAGAGGGATGACCTTGCTCTGGTGGAAACCACCGGAAAAGACCTCATCCCCGTGCTGGTTTACCTTAAAACCTACGAAGGCTTTAAAACCCTGGTCATGATATCCTGCGTGGATTGGATGGAAAAGGGGAAATTCCAGTTAAGTTACAACCTCTGGAATCCAGAGAAAAAGAAGAACATAATCGTTAAAATTTTCCTGGACAGGGAAAATCCCGTGTTTCAGACCATATACAAAATCTGGCCCCAGGCGGAGGTTTACGAAAGGGAAATTCACGAGATGTTCGGCGTGAATTTTGAAGGCAATCCTACCCAGGACGAGGAACTCATCCTGGAGGACTGGGAGGAGATTCCCCCCATGAGGAGGGATTTCAACACCCTCAGGTATTCCATGGAGAAGTTCGGGGAAAGGGAGCCCAAGAGCGGAATAATCATAAGAAAACAGATTTCCGAACAATACGACGAATGGAGAAGAAAATGAGCAAGGAAGAAGTAAGGCTTTTCATCGGGCCCCAGCATCCGGGGGTCACGGGGAACATGAGCGTGGAGGTTCTTCTGCGGGGCGACACCATAACCTGGGCCAGAACCCACATCGGATACCTCCACCGGGGTTTTGAGAAACTAATGGAGCGTAAGATTTTCATAAAGAGTTTTCCCCTGGTATGCAGAATTTGCGTTCCGGAGCCAGATACCAACGAGGAAAATTTCGCCAGGGGCCTGGAGGAACTGGCGGGAATAGAAATTCCGGAAAGGGCCAAGTGGATAAGGACCTTGGTCCTGGAACTTTCCCGGCTTCAAATGTTCATCATGTGGTACGGTGGAATAGCGGGTTCCATGGGACTTTCCACGCCGGTTCAGTGGGGAATAGGGGACAGGGATTACATCCTTGACCTTTTTGAAGAACTCACCGGAGGTAGAATCTACCACATTTACATAATGCCCGGCGGGGTCCGGAAGGATCTTCCCGAGGGGTTTGAGGAGAGGGTCCTGAAGGTCATGGACATGGTGGAGCGGAGGCTCCCGGAATACGACGAAATTATCATGGAAAATGCGGTGGTCCAGAAGAGGCTCAAGGGACTCGCCAAGATCCCTAAGGAGTGGGTGGACGAGATGGGGCTCACCGGCCCGGTGGCCAGGGCCTGCGGGTTTCCCTACGATGTTAGAAAGGACCACCCCTACGAGGCCTATCCCCACCTGGATTTTGATGTTATCACCGAGGATGGGTGTGATGCCTGGTCCATGCTTCTGGTGAGACGCAGGGAAATTGACCTTAGCATAGACCTTATAAGGCAGATAATAGAAAAAATGCCCCGGGGAGAGTTTCTGGCCCCTCTGCCCAATGTTCTTTACTGGAAAATTCCCCCCGGAGAAACCTATGTAAAATCGGAATCCACCCGGGGAGAATACGGCTTTTATGTGGTGACCGATGGCTCAGACAAGCCCCGGAGGGTTCATGTAAACGGGCCTTCCTTCGTCCACGGAATAACCCTTCTGGAAAGGCTCCTCGTGGGACAGAACATTGCCGATGTTGCCCCCATAATGGTTTCTCTTCAGACCTGTCCCCCGGAAATGGAAAGATAGGAGGGAAAAATGGGACTCAAAGAAGTTCTTAAACCTCTCGGCGCATGGAGGCAGATAGCCAGAAAACCCCACACCATCCTCGTGCCCCGCACCCCCAGGGAAGCGGCGGAAAGATACAGGGGTTTTCATGTGAACGACCTTGAAAAATGCATCGGCTGCGGTACCTGCGCCGCCGTATGCCCCAACGAAGCCATAGACATGGTTCCGGTGGAAGGCATAGAGCCCAGGAAGGGGGATTCCGGTTTTCGTCCCAGGATAGACTACGGAAGGTGTTGTTGGTGCGGTCTCTGCGTGGACTCCTGTCCCACCACCTCCCTCAGAATGACCAACGAGTACATATGGGTTAGGGAGACCCCCGACGACTTCGTTTACATTCCCGGATACGACATAAAGGGCTTTGAGGAAAAGGAAAAGGGATACAGGAAGGAGAAGGATCACAGTTTCACCCATTACCAGAGGGTTCCCATGAGGGAACTTCCCCCGGAAGAGAGGGTGGAGAGTTTCGCCGAGGTGGTCCTGGGGTACGCGGAGGAGGAGGCCCGCCGGGAGGCGGACCGCTGCGTGGGATGCGGCCTGTGTATAGCGGGTTGTCCTGACAGGATGCACATCCCGGACTACATAAGGGCCATCGCCTCCGGAGAATACGCCCGCTCGGTGAACATAATGTACGAGAACAACCCCTTCGCCGAACTCTGCGGTAAGGTCTGCACCAGAAGATGCGAAAGTTACTGCTCCCTGGGCCACGAAGGGGATCCCGTGGCCATAAGGTGGCTCAAGAGGTTCGCCACGGAGAGGTTTTCCGACCTCAAGGAAGTGATAAAGGTCAGGAAGGCCGAGGCCAAGGACAGGTCCGTGGGCATCATAGGAGCAGGTCCCGGGGGACTCACCGCCGCCTATTATCTGGCCCTGCGGGGATACAAAGTTACGGTTTACGAGGCCATGCCCGAGCCCGGCGGAATGACAATGGCGGGAATACCCAAGTACCGTTTCCCCTTCCCCTCGCTGAAGAAGCAGGTGGACTTCATCCTTTCCCAGGGGGTTGAATTGAAACTCAATTATTATGTGGACCCTGAGAAGTTCCGGGAATTAATGGACCGCCACGACGCCATTTACATCGGCGTGGGTCTCATGAAGCCCTGGACCCTGGGAGTTCCCGGCGAAGATCACCCCAATGTAATATACGCCATTGACTTTCTCCGCAAGGTTAACTTCAACGAGCCGGTGGAGATAGGAAAGAAGGTGGTGGTCATCGGAGGGGGAGATGTGGCCATGGACGCCGCCAGGGTTTCCCGCCGTCTGAAGGCGGAGGTCATAGTGGCCTACAGGAGGCGGAAGGTGGACATGCCGGCGGACCACGAGGAAATAGAGGGGGCCGAGGAGGAAGGGGTGGAAATATGGGAGAAGATAATTCCCATAAGGGTGGAGGACGCTCCCGAAGGCAAGGTAAAACTGGTTTACGGAAAGGCTAAAATGGTGGACCAGGGACCGGGCCGCAGACCCAAGCCCGTTTTGATAGAGGGCGAAGAATACGAACTGGTGGTGGACAGGATAATCGTAGCCATAGGACAGCAGGCTGACCTCAGTTTCCTTCCGGAGGATGTGGCGGAAAAAATAGAGACGGAAAGGGGAAGAATAAAGGTGAACCACCGGCAGATGACCTCCTATCCGGGCATTTTCGCCGGAGGTGATGTGGCCAACCGTGTGGCCGACGCCATCTCTGCCATAGCCGACGGCCTCCGGGCAGTCAAGGGAATAGAACTCTACTTCCAGGGCGAAGTGGATTAAAACCCAAAGCCCCGCCGGTTTTTACCGCTCCTCCGCCACCTTCAGCGCCCTGGTGAGTACGGGGTCCTTTCCGGACTTTATGTCCTCAACGGTTAATTCAACCTTCTCGTCGGGGCATATTCCCCGTCCCTCAAAGGGGGTTCCGTCGGGCATGTACTCCCTTTTCGCCCCTATGGCTACGGAGATGTCCCGGTTGAACATGTAGATGTAGGGCTGGCCGGAACTGCCGGCGGTTCTTTCGCCCACGATGAGGGCCCTGCCGTTGTCCTTAAAGGAGACCACGAAGTCTTCGCAGGCAGAGGCGCATCCTCTGTCGGTGAGGATGAGGAGTTTTCCTCTGAAGAGGGTGTTTTCGGGTTTCTGATAGGAAGGCGTCCACATGAGGTAGGAATTTCCGAAAAATCCCGTGAGCATTTCCAGAGGTTTTCTGGATTCCTTCGGTATGAGGTTACCGTAGGAGGCCAGAAATTCCTTGTAGGACCGGAAGAGGGCGATGCTGAGGAAGGTGGCTTCCGTCCAGAACCGGTAGGGCCTGTCCTGAAGGGCGTCCACCAGGGCCGAGGGGGTGTTTCCTCCGCTGTTGCCCCGCACATCCACTATTAAAACCCGGGCTCCGGAAAATTTTTTCACGAGTTCAAGGGCCTTCTTCTCAAGATCAGGCCTTTCAAAGCCGGGTATTTTTATGTAGGCGACGCCTTCCTTCAGCCATTTCCCGGAGGCCTCCTTCTTGGCAGGAGGGGTTGGGGGGGCCTTCCTTTGAATTTTGACCTTTCCCTTCCCGGAAACCTGGAGGGTGAACACCCGGGGAAATAGGAACCTTCTGTATTGAATTTTAACCCTGGCCTCCCTGTCGCTGGAGGCGTTGATGTATTTTTTCTTGCTCTGGTAAAAGTCCTCAAAATCCTGGCCGTCTATTTTTTCTATTATGTCGCCCCTTTCCAATCCGGGGACCCGGCTTTCGGTGACCACCCATTTCCCTGAGATATAGCGGAAGCGGAAGCCCAGGGGCTGGTTGAAGTTCTTAATAAGCCACCTGTCGTAATACCAGGAATGCCCGTTTCGCAATTTACTTATGAATTCCATCATGAGCAGGTCAAAATCAAAACGGTTTTCGGTGTCCACGGCCCTTTTCAGGAATTCCCTGAAGGTGGAGTCCAGGGAAAAGTTGGGGATGGAATTCCAGTGGGAGAAATAGGTGTTTACCGCGGCGTAGGTCTTGGACAATATGAACATCCTTTCCGCCAGGGGAAGGGTGGTGGGTTCCGCCGGTCGGGCGAAACTTCCCGTAATAAACAGAGCCACCATGACCATAAACTTCAAAGCCTTCTTTTTCACATTTACCTCCTTAGTCCTTCTTATCAATTCTTGAATACGGAAAACGGAAGGAAAGGTTTGAGAACCCGGGCCAGTTCAGAACTCCACCTCGTAGATTTCGTAATCGGTGGCCTTCATGCCCAGGGCTTCGTAAACCCCCATGGCCGGGGTATTCTCCCTGTCCACATAAAGCCTGAGTCCGCAGGCCCCCGCTTTCCTGGCCCTTTCAAACACATGGAGGAAAAGCCTCCGGAAAACCCCCTTTCCCCTTTCCTCCGGCAGGGTGTAAACGCTCTGAAGCCACCAGAAGTAGGCGTTCCTCCAGTCGCTCCACTCCCGGGTCACCATCAACTGGGAAATTATCCTTCCCCCTTCCTCCGCCACATAATAGGCGGCTTCCACATCACCCCTTAGAACCGCTGCGGTTCCTTTCTCTACCACCTTCGGGTTCAGAACTTTCCCTTCGGTTTCCCGGGCCATGGCCAGGTTGTTGGCGGTGATTTGCTTTAAATCCTCTATTCTTCCCTTCCTTATCTCCATACCTCCATTTTACCAGGCGTTGGAGGAAGTTATATAATTTTAGTATGAGGGTTTTGCGGTTCGGGATGGTGGGCGTGATCCTTTCCGGCCTTCTCCTTCCCCTTTCCCTGAAGAAAGTTGAGGAAAGGGATTGGGAATTTCCAGGGGCAAAACTACACATGGTGGCCGGGGACTTCGCCGTGGTCAACTGGCAGGGGCTTTCCCTGGGCATTGACGGGTGGGGCAGGAGGGCCTTCACCGTTCCCGTGAGGAATTACATCATAAGCGGAGGGAAACTTTACTGCCTGGAAAAAAGGGCCCTTTTGAGGTTCGGCAGGGACGGCCTGGAGAACATGTGGGAGATAAAGGACCCTCCCCCGGTCCTTTCGGGCTTCAGTTTTGAGGTAGTTAGGGCAGGGGATTCCTTTTTCCTGTTTTACCAGTTGGCCCCCATCTACAGGGAGGGAGGGGGAGCCAGGGAGGTTTTTCTGTACAGGCTGGAGAGGGGCGTTTTTAAGCGGGTGTTCAGGACCAAAACGGGTCTGTGCATGAGCGCATTTCGTTTCACCCCCTGGGGATTTCTCTTCGTGGCACCCCAGGTTCTAAACGGGACCTTTTACCGTGGGTTTACCGACTTCAGGGCCGCCGTGGGCCTTTTGAGCCCTCGGGGGGTGATGCTTTCCCACCTGAACTTCATGGGGAGGTATGTGTATCCCAGGGTTTACAAAATAAGGGGAAAGAGGGCCTTCGTAGGTTGGAGTGAAATATGGGAAGGAAAACACCGCTCCGGCCTTCTGAGGTTGGACCTTGAGACCTGGACCGTGGAAAAGGAGGTGGGGTTTGAGGGTTTCGGGAATACCTTTACCTTTCCCCTTGACCTCTTTCTACCTGGGAAATTTCCCGTATTCATCTTCACCGCCTCGGGGAAACTCCTGGTCTTCAGCGACGACCTTGAACTTATAAGGGAGGTCCCCCTGGGCCTGCGGCCTCCCCGTTTGTCCTCAAAGGAGATTTACCTGCCGGTGATGATGTACATGGGAAAAACGAAGGGACATTATTTCCTGTTTATACATCCCAGGAAGATGCACGCAGACCCCTATGTGTTTCTACCACAACCCCTGGGAAAACACCTCGTCCTTCTGGACCGGGACCTTGATGTGGTGGAGCATATTTCGGTGTCCGGAAACGGACAGATTTTCCTTGACGCCGGGGAGGGAATCGTCTCCGTGGTGAAGGGAGGGAAAATTGAGGTATTCAGGTTTTCTCCTTAGTTTAAGTCTTTTCCTCTACGCCTGGCAGCCTCCCTACCGGGTGAAAATCTTCCCTTCGCCCTATCCCATATCCTCCTTTACCTTCTGCCGCCGGCCGGTGGTTTTGGCCGGAGACAGGGTTTTCGCCCTGGGAGAGGAGAAACTGGAACCCCTCTTCGCCCTTCCCTTCAGGGCCCGGGGAATATACTGTTTTGAGGACAAGTTGTTCTTCACCGGCAACGGTGGGATTTTTGACGAAAAGGGAAGGAGGGTTTTCGCCTGGAAGGGGAGGCCCCTAAGGGTTATGGAGTACAGGGGGGACCTCTGGATGGTTTTTCCGGACAAAATCCTTTCCCTGGGGGGACAGTCCTTCTCCCTTCCCTCGCCGCCCCTCATCCTAGGAAGGGGGGCCGTGGTGGGGCGGGATTGGGCCCTGGTGGAGGGAGGGAAATGGCTGAAACTCAGGAGGAAGGTGAGTTTTACCGGCCTTCGGATGGGGCTGGCCTGGTGGGACGGTCGGTCTCTTCTTTACGCCTCCTCGCCCTCGGAATTCTGCCTCACCGGGGAGAGGTTTCGCCAGTTCAGGGTTAAGGGAGAATTGAAGGGGGTGGGGACGATGAAGGAACTTCTCTGGGCGGTTACCGCCTCGGGAAGGAGGGGGAAACTTTTGATTTTTCCCCGGTTTCCAGAGAAGAAAATACCGCCCAGGTGGAGGGAACAAACCCTGGAGTACATTCCCCACCTGGTGGGAAGCAACGGCTCCTTCCTGGTGGTGGCCGGTAAACTGGGACCCATTGAAATATATCCTTCCAGTTTGGAGTTTTCCTTTTCTATACCGGGGCTTAATTATAGCCCCCTGATAGACCTCAGGATAATGGATGTGGACGGCAACGGGGAGGAGGACATGGTTATGAACATAAAGGGGAGTTTCTCCGAGAACGCCTGGCGGGGGATCGCCGTCCTTTATTCCCAGATGGGGGCGGTCTTCCGGGAGATAAAGAGGTATGAGAGGCTTTACCGCCGGGCCCTGAGGATGGGGAAGTACAGGGAGGCTCTCAAAAACCTGGAGGAGGCCCTTTACCTTTCCAATTATGTCTCCTTCTCCCGGACCAAGGAACTCTTCCGGGAGAGGGCGGCCCTGTTGCGGAGAATGAGGAGAATGGAGGCCTTCAAAAACATAGGACACGGGGTTTTGAGCCTGGCGGTTTTTCTCGTTCTGATCTTCCTTCTGATGAGGAGGAGGGAGAGGGAGAGACCTCCCCGGGACGGAGCCCTGGAGGAGATATCCGGGTCAAAATTTCTCCACACCGTCCAGCAGGAACTGAAAGCCCTCCTGTCCTTCACCGGAAGGGATTTTGAGGAGGAATGGAGAAGAAGGAAAAAGGCCTTTGAGGAACTTTACAGAAACTTCACCTCTCCGGAGGCTTCCTTTGAGGGGGCCTCCAGGGTTTGGAGGAAACTCCACGCCAGGATAAGCAAGAGACTGAAGGTTCTCGCCGAGAGGCCCGACAGGCGGGCCGCCGAGGAACTTCTCCTTCTGGTTCTGGAACTCCGGGACAGGGTTCATCGGTTGAGGACCAGCCTCCTGTCCGTTCTCCGCCGGGCCGTGGAAAAGGAGTACATCCTGGCCTCCCAGAGGGGCATAAAAATGGTGGTGGACCTCCGTCCCACGGGGACCATTTTCAAGGTTCTGTATCCGGAGACGGCCTTTAAATACGAGACGGCTTTCACCAACATCATAAGGAATGCCATAGAGTCCTTTGAAGGAGTGGAAAGGGAGATCCCTGTGATTCTGGTGGAGGGGGAGGAGGACTCCCGCCATGTCTTTATAAGGATAAAGGACAACGGCAAGGGTATAGATCCCCGGGACCTTGACCGGATATTTAGCCCTGGGTGGACCAAGGGCAAGGAGGGGGGGACCGGATTTGGTCTTGCGGGGGTGGACGAACTTTTTAAAAAATACGGGCACATAGAGGTCCATTCCACCCCGGGGAAAGGCACGGAGTTCATCATAAGGTGGTATGCAGTGGCATGATTTTTGCTTGTTCTTTTTTGAGGTGAATCATGCTTGTTTACATCGTAGACGATGAGAAAAGGATTTACCGGGTCATCAAAAAATTTTTCCCTGAGGTGGAGGTCCGTTATTTTCCCGACGGTCCCAGTCTCTTCGGGGCCCTGGAGGAAAGGCTTCCGGACCTGGTCCTGGTGGACCTGGTGTTCAAAACGACCTCTTCCGACCGCCTCCTCTCCAAAAACCTTCCGGAAAAGGAAGGTCTTGCGATAAGCGAGAGGATAAAAGAAAAATATCCGGAACTCAGGGTTTACCTCATATCCCGCTACGCGGACATGGATGTGCTGGGCTATCTCTCCAGGAAGGGTATAGAATTTCTGGATACCGGGTGGGACGATTTCAGCCTCAAGATGAAACTGGAGAGGGCCCTGGGACGGGAGGACCCGCCGGGAGACCACGGGGACCTTCAGAAGACCCTGGCAAAATTTGGGTTTTACACCGCCAGTCCCAGGATCCTTTTCCAGGTGAAGGAACTGGACCTCAGTCCGGGCTCCCGGGAAAAGGTCCTCTTCGTCGGGGAAACCGGCACCGGGAAAAACACCCTGGCCATGGCGGTTCACAAAATCGTGAACGGGACCTCCGCCCCTTTCCTTTCCGTCCACCTTCCCACGGTGCCGGACAGCCTCTTTGAATCGGAGATCTTCGGATACGAAAAGGGGGCCTTCACCGGGGCCGAGACCACCAAGAGGGGCGTTCTGGACCGGGCGGCGGGGGGCACGGTTTTCTTTGACGAGATAGCCCTCATCGGCGAAAGGCTCCAGTCCAAACTTCTCCAACTTCTGGAGGCTCCCTCCTTTTTCAGGGTTGGGGGAACCAGGGCCGTGCCCATAAAGGCGAAGATCATGGGAGCCACCATGATGGGAAAGGTTATGCCGGCCCTACGGTTTCGCTTTCACAAGGTGATTTACCTTCCTCCCCTGAGGGAGAGGAGGGAGGATGTAGCCCACATGGTGGAGGTTTATCGCCGGAAGGGTTTGAAACTCACCCCCTCCTCCGAGAGGTTTTTGAAGGAGGAGGCCGATTATCCGGGAAACATGAGGATGCTCGTAAACATCCTGGAGGAACTTCTCAGGTCCGGAGACGGGTCCCTGGAGAGAACCTACGAGGCCTGGAGGCAACACCTGAAGGATACCGACGGCGTAGAAGAGACCCCCGGCACCGGGGTGGGCCTCCGTGATCTGGTGGACTGGATGAGAAGAAACAAAAAATCCTTCAGGGAAATGGAGGACGAAATCCTTGTGGCCCTGTTGAAGGAGGGGGCTTCAACGGAGGAAATAATGGCCCTTCTGGGCATAGGAAGAACCACCTTCTTCCGCAAGAAAAAGGAACTGGCATGGAAAATGGGCAAGAATTAGACCGGGGATGGAAGGGTTCCCTGGAGTTCCATGATGGCACCGGTAGGTTCCAGAATGGAACTATGCGGGCCGCCCTGGCGGCGTTAAATTCGGAGGGTATTTTAGGAGTTTCTAATCCCAAAATGGAACTGAAGGGATGGGGGTATCGGGTAAAGGAAGGAGGGAAGGTGAGAAGAATCAGGTCTCCAGGGCATTTTCTTTCGATCGCCCTTTTTAAATTTTAGGCACGGTTTTTGCTGTCAGGGGAATGGGAGTATTTAGGAGGTGAATATTGAGGTATTTTTGGGTTAACCTGGTGGGGGCTCTGGTCTTTGCTGCCGCAGTATCCAGCGTTCTTACCGGGTGTTGCACGCTCTTTTGTAATTCCGGAAACTCCGATTCTTCGGAGGCGGAGTTTCTTTCCATGGGGAGGTGGCAGGTGGGCGAGGTTGGTCCCGGGGGGGTGAAATGGTACAGGTTCAGGGTTGGGAAGCCGGGGGAAGTGGCCGCCCAGTTGATTTTAAACGGTGATTACTGCACCCACATATACATCTACGACACCGATCAGACCACCGAGGTTGCCTGGGATTTCACCTGCAGAAGGGGGGAGGCTTATCTGGCGGAGGCGAAGTACGATCTGGGGACCGGGGAATATTATCTGAAGGTGGAGGGAAGGCCGGGGACCGGTTACAGGCTCCGGGTGAAAAACAGGCAGGTGCGCTGGAGAGCCGATGCCGAGCCCAACGACATTGACGGCGAAGCCCGGAGAGTTTTTCCGGGAATGTGGGTGAGCGGAGCGGTGGGTTTTTACTCGGGTGGCCATCGGGATGTTCAGGATTGGTATTCGTTGAAGGTGGATTTCCCCGCCAGACTCACCGCCCTCTTAAATGTGGACAGGGATAGGTGCGCCTACCTTTACCTTTACGGGGGGGACGGGGTGGATGCCCTTGCCCGGGGATGGACCTGTAGCGAATCCCATTCCGCCAAACTGGATTATCACGGGGTCAGACCCGGAAGGTATTATCTGGTGGTTCAGGCCCCTTTTGGAACGGGCTACCGGTTCCTATACAAACTTCTCCGAAGGGAAGGGGAAAGATGAATCTTGCGGGAGGGCACAGAACCCTTCGGAGAGTTTTCTTTTAAGGCTTAAGGGATGTCGTGGGAAGTTCAATGTTTTTACGGGGGTGAGGAGGAAAGTGGGGTGGGGAACCTCCCCTTCCGCCTTCCGCACAGGCCCCCGGGGAGGTGAACATGAAAATTGAATACACGGCCTGTAAGGCAGGGAAGGAAAACCGGAGCATCCTTCTGCTCAACGGGAAAATCGTTGAGGAGGAGAGGTGGCAGGGTTTTGGTTTGATCCTGGGGGAGGCCGCATACTTCGCCCTGGGATGGACCCTGGAGCCCCGGGGTCGGGCCCGGGAGAGAACCCGGGAGATTCTGGAGGAACTCCGGTCCTGCCGGGGGATAAGCGGGGAAAGGGTTGAGGAGATAATCCGCAGGGTTTCCCGGGACGGCCAGGAAAATTTTATCCTTCTGGTCATCAAGGACGATAAATTTCGGGTTTACCGGGCCGGGGACGGTTTCCTGTACCGGAAGTGGGGGAGGAAGTTGCTCCCCCTGATTTCCAGCGGTGAGGCCTCCATCTTCCCATGTCATCGCCTGGGACAGGGGATGATACAGGCGGTGGAACTCACCCTCGTGGACGGGGAGGTCCTCATCATGACCAGCCCCCCGGTGGAAAAGGATGAAGTCTTGTATCCGGAACTTCTGGCCTCTGAAAATTCTCCCGGGGAAACCTCCTTCATCAAGGTGGAAGTGAAGATGAGCGGATGATGACCCGGCTTACCTCAGGAGGACCGCTTCCACCCGGGGCATCCTCTCCACCCTGTAGACGGGAACCATCCAGGGTTTCCCGCCCCATTCTGAGACCAGGGTGGCGTCAAAAAGACCCCAGGTGAGAAACCCGTCGGGGCTTTTGGGTTCCAGCATCACCGCCGCCAGCCTGGAGAGGGGCTGGTTCATGGGCACGAGGAAGGAGCCTTCGGGGATTTTCACCTCTTTCCTTTGGTAAAAACCCCGGACCTTTTTTAAGTGATGGCCCTGGTAGGGCAGGGGGGAGGCTTTTATTTCCTGGATGTTGAAAACCTCCGCTTCGGTCCGGAGGGGACGGAGGATTTTTTCCACCCTTATTCCGTTCCTCCGGAGGATTTCCACCGTGTGGGTCCCTGCCGGCAGTATTATGTATCCTCCGGGAAGTTTTACCGAAGCGGTGGGTTCCACGGGGGCGTAGAGGTAAAGGTGATAGGTGGCAGGGATGTCGGTCTTTTTCACCAGAAGGCCCCCGAACCAGGAGGGGTATTTTTCCCTTTTTTCCGGGGGAATTTTTTCCAGTTTAAACCTGAAGGAAGAAAGGTCAAAGTCCAGTATTTTCTTGAGGCGAAATTCCACCCCGAAGTCTGAGCCCGCCACCCGCTCCATCGCTCTGCGGTCGGCTTCCCTTTCAATTTCTCTCATTTCCCGTCCGTGGCGGGATGTAAAACTCAGGATGGCCCTCAGGAAGGCGTGGGCTCCCATGACCCTGGTGCGGAAGTCCGCCCGGGCGTAGTTCTCGTCCAGGATGGCAAAGCGGTTCCTCAGGCCCACATAATTGGTGCTGTATCGGGCTCCCACCGCCCGAAAAATCCAGCCCCTTTCCGGGGACTTTCTGTCCAGGAAGTTTCCGTAGGGGATTGGTCGGTAACCCAGTCCCTTCATGAGTTGGTTTATTTCCGGAAACATTTTTTCCCAGGAGTAGGAAGTCAAGGCCGGGTCCGTCCATGGGGCCATCTGGGGTTGCCAGGTTACCACATGGCGGTGGTAAACCCCGTCGGTGGTGTGCATGTCCACGAAAAGAATCGGGTCCCACTCCTCCAGAACCCTTACCAGCCCCCGCACCTCGGGGCTTTCCTGCTTCACGAAATCCCGGTTGAGGTCCAGGCCTTGGCCGTTGTATCTTACCCCCACCAGGGGAGGGCCCCCGTCCTCGTGGCGGTTTCTGCCGAGTTTTTCGTTCCCGTCCGGGTTGAATATGGGGCAGAAGAGGATTACCTGGTTTTTCAGCAGATCGGGATATTTGCCCTGGAGGAGTTCCCGGATCATCATGAGGGAGGCCTCCTTGCCCTCCACCTCCCCGGCGTGGATGTTGGCCTCTATGTAAACAACTTCCTTGCCCAGGGCTCTGGCCTCCCGGGGACTCCCCACCCCTTCTTCGCTTACTATGGCCAGGGGAATTTTCCTTCCCTCCCGGGAGGTGGCCAGGAATTTTATCCTGAGTTTCGCAGAAGAGCGGCGCAGGGTCCACAGGAATTCCATGACATCCCGGTAGGTGGAGGTCTCGGTGAAATTGGTCCTTTCAGCCCTGGTTAAAGGGGGGCCGGCCACCAGGGGGAGCACCAGGGCCAGCCAGAAAAGTTTCCTCATTTGTTCACCTTTTTAACCACCCTGAACCCCACCAGCATGGGCGGAGGAGGACTGTAGGCGGCCCTTTCGTCGGAGGTGTGCCAGCAGGAGAGCCCCATCACCTTGCCCTGACCTTTTTCCGAAAGGACCCATTCGGCAAGGTTGCCCCTGAGGTCGTACATCCCCTGGATCGGGTAAAAACTTCCCACGGGTTTTATCAGGCTCTCAAATCCCAGATTTTTTTCCGCATACTGACGGATGCTTTCCGCCTCCTGGGGATTGGGGGAATATCCCGCCCAGAAATCCAGGGTGTTTCCCGATTTTTTGCCCAGGGAAAGGAGTTTTTCAAATTCCTTTTCCGTGGGAAGTTCGTATTTTTCTCCGGTTTTTTCCGAAAGCCACCGGCAGTAGGCCACCGCTTCCCTGAAGGTAATGCCGCTGGCCGGCAGATTCCCGGTTTCCTTCCCCCAGTTGTGCTTGAATTCCGGATGCTCCTTTACAAATTCCCCGAACTGGGCCCTGGTTATTTCAAACCGGGAGACGAGGATTCCCCCCGCTTCCACCGTCTCCGGGACCAGGACCCCATTCTTCAAGAGGCCGTATTCGCCGTCCACCGAGGAAACCCTGGATAGGGCGATTCGCCTTTCCAGGGGAGAGTCCTGGGACACGGGCTTTTCTTCACCGGGTTTTCCAAGGAGGTATTTCTCTATCCAGGCCACCTCTTCCTCCATCTTCTTCCTCCGATGGGACGGTTTTCTCAGCCCGTGGGGTTCCCCGGGAAAGAGGATGAAGCGTACGGGGGCCTTTCCTATCCTCTTCAGGGCCCTGAAGAGTTGCCATCCCTGCTCCGTGGGGACATTTTTGTCTTCGGTTCCGAAGAAGATGATGGTGGGGGTGGTTATTTTTCTGGCTTTGAAGAGGGGGGATTTTTTTATGTAGGTTTCCGTGTTGTCCCAGGGAGTTCCGCCGAAGTAGAGTTCGTCAAACTGGGGGCCGAACATGCAGTTGCCGTAATCGCTGGTCCAGTTCACATCCCCGGCCCCGGGGGCCGCCACCTTAAATCGCCGGGTCTCGGTGATTAGGGCTATGGTCAAGATGGCCCCGTTGCTCCATCCGGCCACCGCCAGTTTTTCCGGGTCCACCATCCCCCTTCCGATGAGGTAATCCACCCCGGATAGGATGTCCGGCACCTCCAGTTCGTAGTAGTGGCCTATGATGGATTCCACGAAGTCAAGCCCGTAGTTGGAACTTCCCGAGTAATTCACGAAGAGGACGAAGAAGCCCCGGTTGGCCCAGTAATGGGGGTAGTAGGCCCAGGAGTTTTTGAACCAGTCGGCGTCGTAGCCGGCGGGTCCCCCGTGTATGTTCAGCATGAGAGGGTATTTCTTTCCCCTTTCGTATCCCTTGGGGTAGTACAGGATGCCTTCAATAACCCTTCCCCCGGCGGATTTCCACTTTACCACCTCCGTGCGGGCCAGGAAGCGGTCCTTAAGGTAGGAATTTATGCGGGTAATCTGGCGGGGCGACGAGAGATCTTTTCCTTCCACAGAGGAAAGGTAGAGTTGAGGAGGCTGGCTGGAGGTGCTCCTGAGGAAGAGGAGTTTTTTCCCGTCCCGGGAAAGGACAAGTCCCATGATGGTCTGGAAGAACTCGTCCTTTATCCGGTGAACCTTCCACCGGCGGGGGTCCTTTCCTGGGGCCTCTATGATAATGGGTATGTTCCGGGCACCGTTGGCCAGGGAGGCGGCCACCAGGTCCTTTCCGCAGGTTAGCCTTCCGTGATAAAGCCCTCCGATGCCCCAATCCCAGTGGAGGGGAACCCTTTCGTAGGAATCGTCGGGAACTGAATAAAGGTAGAGAAGTTCTATCCCCGGGCCCCTTTTTTCCTCGTGGCGGGAGTAGGTCTCCAGGAAGACCACCCGGTCGTCGTCCATCCATTGGAAATTTGTGGGGGAAAAGTACTTATCCTTGAAGATTTCCTTTTTCTCACCTGTCTTAAGGTCCCAGAGGAAGTACTTGGGCCGGGGCTCCGGCTCCGCCACATAGGAGGGGGTGTCTATGTGGGTGGTGATTACGAACCTTCCCGAAGGGGAGACGGAGAAGTCGGTTATCCTGTCCCGGTTCAGGGTCAGTCTCCTTACCTTCCGGGTTTTAAGGTCAACGGAAAAAAGCCTTACCGGGAAGAAGAATTTTTTGTCCTCCACGATAACTGAATCGTCCTTGTTTTTCTTCCTGTCCTTTTCCAGCCGGTAGGTTTTTTCCCGGGCCAGGACTATGATCTCGTGGTCGTTTCTCCAGCGGAAGTCTATTACCCCCCTGGGCATGGAAGTTATTTTTTCCGGTTCCCCGCCGGAGAGGTGCAGGATGTAAACCTGGGGTTTTTCCTTCCGGTCCGATATGAAACCTATTTTCCTGCCGTCGGGTGACCACCGGGGGGAGAATTCCGAGTGCTTTCCCCGGGTGATCTGGATCGGTTCTCCCCCTTCGGCTTTGCTCAGCCATAGGTGGGAGAAGACCTTGTTTTCCTTTTCGTCCGCTCCGGCCTGAACCCAGACGATCTTCTTCCCGTCCGGGGAGATGGAGAACCTGGATATGGTCTGGTAGTTTAGGACATCCTTCAGGGAGAAGTCCTTGCCCCAGGCCGCCCACACCGTCAATAAAGCGGTTATAAATACTGCAATTTTTCGCATAACTTCCTCCTTACTATTTTTTACGCTTTTTCGGGAAAACTTTCCCACGGAAGGTTTAAAATTCCGGGAGGTGTTGCTTCAGCCAGGGCTTGAGTTTTTCCAGGGCTTCCTCCGCCGAATCGGCGTATTCTATTATCTTCCAGTCCTCCTCGGAGATGTATCCCTTCTCTATTAGCCTGGGGAAGTTTACTGTGCTGTCCCAGTGGTGGCGTGCCATGAGCAGGACCGGTATCCTCGGTTTCTTTCCCGTCTGAATCAGGGTCAGGGTTTCAAAGAGTTCGTCCATGGTCCCGTAGCCCCCGGGGAAGAAGATTTCCGCCTTGGCCAGATACATGAACCAGAACTTCCTCATGAAGAAGTAGTGAAATTCAAAGTTCAGATCCGGGTCTATGTAGTCGTTGGGAAACTGCTCCTGGGGGATGGAAATGTTGAAGCCGATGGAGGGGACCCCTGCCCTTTTAGCCCCCCGGTTGGCGGCCTCCATTATGCCGGGGCCTCCCCCGGTGCATATGCCGAATCCGTGGTTCCTGTGGTTTTCCTTAACCCAGGTGCCGATCAGATAGGCCAGTTCCTCCGCCATGCGGTAGTATTTTCGGTTTTCCGGATCGGGGTCGTCGGGTTTAATCCTTGAGGAGCCGTAAAAGACCACAGTGTGCCTTATTCCCGCCCTTTTTAACTTCCTTTCGGGATGGAGGTATTCCGCCAGGATTCTCACGGTCCTGGCCTCCGGGGAATTGAGAAATTCCGGGTCTTTGTATGCCTTCTTTGCTCTTTCCATTGGAAAATGATATCACAAAGCCCGGCCCCGGTAACAACGGTGTGGGAAGGGGGAGGAAATCGCTTATTTCTTTACAATTTTGGTGAAACCGTATAAAATACCGGGGATGAACATCCTGAGCCTTTACGCCCAGACCACCCTGGTAGCAAAACTGGTCATTTTCATCCTCATCGGGTTTTCCTTCTATTCCTGGGCGGTGATAATCGCCAAATACCTGTTTCTCAACGCCGTGAGGAAGGACAACGAGGAGGTGAGGAAGGTTCTCTTCAAGGCCAGGGACATGAAGGATTTTCAGAAGATAGCCCGCCGTTTTCCCCGCTCCTCCTTTTCCAGAATTTTCACGGGCATCAACGAGGACATAAGGGTTAAGAAAATTTCCTCCCTGGAGTCCCTGGAGAGGGCCCTTCTTCAGAGGCTTGCAGAGGAGATAAACCGCCTGGAGTCCTATGTTTCCTTCTTGGCCATCACCGCCAGTTCTGCCCCCTTCATAGGGCTTTTCGGAACGGTCTGGGGCATAATGAACGCCTTTCGGGAAATCGGCGAAAAAAAGACCGCCTCCCTGGTGGCGGTGGCCCCGGGGATAGCCGAAGCCCTTATCACCACCGCCGCCGGACTCTTCGCTGCGGTGCCTGCGGTGATTTTCTACAATTATTTTTCCGCTAAGATAAGGCGGCTTTCCCAGGAGGCGGAGAATTTTTCCAACGAAATACTCATAGTGGCCGAGAGGCTCACAAGGAATGCTGAGGAATAGAATAAATCACGCCCCCAGGGCCATGGCTGAGATAAATGTCACACCCCTGGTGGATGTGATGCTGGTCCTTCTAATAATTTTCATGGTGACGGCCCCCATGATGCAGGCCGGGATAGATGTGGACCTTCCCACCGCCGGTTACATAACCACCAGGGAAGAAACGCGCCTGGTCATCACCATAGACAAGAAGGGATATGTGTATTTTGACAAGAAGGTTATCCATCCCCGGCTTCTGGAGGAGCAACTAAAGGCGTATTTCCACGGGGCCCGAAAAAAGGTGGTTTTCCTGAAGGCCGACCGGTCAGTCCCCTACGGTAAAGTTATAGAGATCCTGGACATAATCAAGAGAAGCGGGATTGAAACGGTGGGCATGGTGGTCCAGCCCAGGAGAAAATGAGCCAGAAGAGGGTTCTGAGGCTGGGGCTTATCCTTTCCCTGGCGTTTCACCTGGGGTTTCTTCTGGTGGCTTCCCTGAGCAGTTTCGGAGAGAAGCCCCAACCCAGGTTCCGGGAGTTCGTTTCCCTGGTGGAACTTCCCGGGGGGGGAGGTGGTGGCGGGGGAAAACCCGCCCTGAAGCAGGGAAAGGTGTGGGAACTCAAGAAGATAACCGAGGTGAAAAAACAACCCAAACTGGTGTATCCCCGCAAAAAGAAGCGGAGAAAGCATCGCTACATCACCAGGAAAAAGAGTGCCGTGGTGGTGAGGAGGAAGACCTCCCGCAGTTCCCGGTCTTCCCCGGGGCAGGAGGGGGAAGGCGCCCCCACCATATCCTTCGGAGGCGGTGCTGGCCCCGGAGGTGGAGGCGGGGGAGAAATGCGCCTGGGGAATTTTCCCTATCCCTTTTTCCTGATTACCGTCAGGGAGAAAATAGGTTTTAACTGGGCCCAATTGATGGGAGGGAAAAAACTGGGAACGGAGATATGGGTTTACTTCAAGATTAACCGCCAGGGGAAAATCGTTGAAATAAAACTGGAGAAACCCTGCGGAATCTCCAGGTTTGATAACTACGCCCTCCAGGCGGTGAAGGACGCCGAGCCCTTTCCCCGTCTCCCGTCCACCTACAGCGGAGATTACCTTGCTATAAGGGTGATTTTTGAATAGAATTTACCCCATGAGAAAGATTTTCCTCCTTTTAGCCCTTTTTCCTCTTCTTCTGGCCCAGCAGGAGATAACCATAAGGATAAGGGGTGGGATTCCCGCCATCCGGATAGCGGTGCCCCCCTTTAAAATAAAGGCCTACACCGACCAGGGGAAGGCCGCCGCCCGGGAAATAGAGGAGACCTTCCGGGCAGACCTCGCCTTCTCCCGGGTTTTTGAACCCCTTTCCCGGGACCTTCTTGCCCTGGTTAAGGACACCAATCCGGATAAGCCCGACCTGAAGGCTTGGGAATCCGTGGGGGCCTCGGTGGTTTTTATGGGGAAGGTGGAGGAAAGGGGCGGTCAACTCAGGTTTACCGGCAAACTCTACGATGCCAGGACCAAGGGGTTTATCCTGGGAAAAAGTTTTTTCGGTAAGGCGAAGTTCCGCAGGCTCATGGCCCACAGGATGGGAGACGAACTTTTAAAATACTTCGGCCAGATCCCCATTTTCACATCCAAAATAGCCTTCATATCCGACCGGGACGGCAACAGGGAACTTTACATAATGGATTACGACGGGATGAACCAGGTCAGACTTACATACACCAAGGGGATGGAGATGCTCCCGGCCTGGTCCCACAACGGGGAAATGGTGGCCTACACCTCCTTCCGCCGGGGAAGCCCCTCCCTGTACATAAGGTTTATTTACCAGGGAAAGGACAAACTGGTGGCCCAGGGGGGATCCAACATAACTCCGGATTTTTCCCCGGACGACAAACTTCTCCTTTATTCCTCCTCCCTGCCCGGGAACTACGAAATTTTCCTTTACAACCTGAGGACGGAGCAGAGGAGGCGTCTCACCTATTCCTACGGTTCTGACCTGAGCCCCAAGTGGTCTCCGGACGGGGAAAAGATCCTGTTTTCCTCGGACAGAAGCGGTTCCCCGCAACTCTACATAATGGACAAAAACGGGAAGAACCCCAGGAGGATCACCTTCCAGGGGAGTTACAACGCCTCCCCGGACTGGGCCCCCGACGGCGACAGGGTGGTGTATGTGAGCAGGGTGATGGGAAGGTTCAATCTTTACATTCTTTACCTTTCCACATCCCAGGTGATAAAATTAACCTCTGGAATGGCAATGAACGAAAACCCCTGTTTCTCCCCCGACGGCCGTCACATAGTGTTCTCCTCCAACAGGAGCGGAAGGTATCAAATCTACATAATGGATTACGACGGCAAAAACCTCCGCCAACTTACTTCCCGCGGAAATAACCTTATGCCATCGTGGCAGAAAATAAATCATAGGAGGTAAATAATGAAAAAAATCACCCTGGTCCTTGTAGCAGGGATTTTCCTGATTACCCTGGGAGGATGTAAGAAGAAGGAGAAGGTCAAGGTCATTCCCCCGGCGGCAAAGCAGGTGGCCAAGACCGGGGAGGAGGTCAAGGAAAAACCTATCCCCAAACCCGTGGTTCAGGAAGAGAGCATTGAGGACATGAGCCTGGAGGAAATCAACCGGAAGGGCTACCTTCAGAGAATCTATTTTGACTTTGATAAATACGACATAAGGGAAGACCAGAAGCCCATTCTCATCAAAAACGCCGAATGGCTGAAGGCCCATCCCACGGTGAAAATCCTCATTGAGGGGCACTGCGACGAGAGGGGAACCGAGGAATACAACCTGGCCCTGGGCGAAAAGAGGGCCAAGGCGGTGAGGGACTTCCTCATAAGTCTGGGAATTTCCCCTGACAGAATAAAGATAGTGAGTTACGGAAAGAGCCGTCCCCTGGATCCCCGGCACAACGAGGAGGCCTGGGCCAAAAATAGAAGGGCGGAGTTTGTTATAATAGCCAAGTGAGGAAGGCTCTTGTAATAATCCTGGTCCTTCTGTTCTTTTCCCCTTCCTACGCCCTGAGGAGGAAGAGAAAAAAGAAGGCCCGCCAGACTACCCAGCAGGCCAGCACCGAGCAGGGGGAGGTTAACCAGCAGGAACTTGCCCTTCTGAGGGCCGATTTTAATCAACTCCAGGAGAGGTTGAGGAACCTGGAGGCGGCTTTGAAGGAGTGCCAGAACACCAACTCCGAGGCCATGAGGAAGATTGAGGCCCTTCAGATGAGGGTAGCGGCCCTGGAGCAGAGGATTGACGAGTTGAAACTGGCCATGAAGAATCAGGCCGCCGGCCAGTCCGTTTCCACCTCCACCCAGGAGGAAATCCCCAGGGAAGAACTTTACCGGCGGGGCTTCAACGCCTTCATTGAGGGGAAATACGAGGAGGCCATAACCCATTTTCGTAGATATGTCCAGAAGTACCCCCAGGCCAAGGAAACCGCCAGCGCCATGTTCTGGTGCGGAGAGAGTTATTTCAGAATGAACAACTATGTGGCGGCGGCCTCCTGGTACGAGAAGGTGGTAAAACTTTTCCCCAACAGCATAAAGGCTCCCACTTCCCTTTATCGGCTGGCCCAATGCTACAAGAAGATGGGTAACCTCAAGAAGGCCAGGAAATACATCAGGGAACTTCTTCAGAGGTATCCAGACTCCGAAGAGGCAACCCTGGCAAGGAGGGGAGAGTATTAATGGACAAGGCTTCTCTCAATAAGGTGATACTCCTGGGACGACTGGGAAGGGACCCGGAGGTTAGATACCTTCCCACGGAGAGCGGAGAGAGGGTGCTGGCCCGCTTTACCCTGGCCACCACCCGCGTTTACAAAAAAGGGGGGACCTACCAGGAAGAGACCGAGTGGCATTCCATCCATTGCTGGGGAGACCTGGCTAAATGGGTGGGGGAATACCTGAGAAAGGGAAGGCAGATTCTGGTGGAGGGCCGGCTGCGGAGCCGCAGGTGGGAACAGGACGGCCAGACCAGGAAAAAGGTTGAGATCGTGGCGGAGAAGATCGTCCTCCTGGGAAGGAAGGAGGAGTCCATCCCCGAGCCCGCCGCCGAGGAATTTCCGGCAGAACCTCCGGACCTTGAGCCCTCTGAGCCCGACGACGAAGTTCCCTTCTGAGGGCGGGTTTCAGTAGAACCTTCAGGGAAGTTCCAGCCTCAGGCCGCTTCCCGTCCCTTTGACGGGGAAGTATTCCCCGAATATCTCCAGGGTTCGCTCCCCGCTACAGTGGGCTGGAAGGGCCATGACGACCCCGGCGGCTTTCAGGGTTTCCGCCACCCTCCTGATCTTTTCCTCCGGGGCGGAAAAAAGGTGAAATCCGCCCATTATCACCACGGGTTTCTGGAATTTTTCCCCGGTCAATTCTGCGAATTTTTCTATTCCCGGATGGGAGCACCCTCCCACCAGAAGAACCCTCTCCCTCCCCTCCACCACCAGGAATTGCTCTGGAACCGGTCCGGGAAGTTCGGGACCGATCCATATCCCGGGACGAATTTCCCTCCATCCGTTTCCCCTTATCACCTCTGCACCTTTTCTTTTGAGTTCTTCTTCAAATTTGTGGCTGAATCCTTCTCCCACATAAACCTTTATTCCCGGACTTTGTCTCACCAGCGGGAAAAGGCCCGCCGTGTGATCCCAGTGCCCGTGGGACACCACCATCTCTTTTACGGAGGAGGGGGCCACGGCCTTCCGAAGGTTTTCCATGAATTCCTCGGGGTCGGAACCGGTGTCAAAGAGCAAGTCTCTGCCCAGCAGCACCGACCAGCCCCATCCGCTCTTCCAGCCCATTTCGCCGGGACTGTTGTCGTAAATTACCGTGATTTCCACGAAAAAATTTTATCATTTTTTTCTGTTGACAACAAGATATTGGGATGGTATATTCTCAAAGCACAACATATTGTTAGGAGGGAAAGATGGGAATTGAGGGTTTTAGCGACAATGCCATCAACATTTTGAAGGCAAGGTATTTCATGAAGGACGAGGAGGGCAATCTCATTGAAACCAGGCCCTCCCAGTTGTTCAACCGGGTGGCCACCTATGTGGCCGGGGCGGAGAAGACCAACAAGGCCCGGGATTACTGGAAAAAGAGGTTCTACGAGGTGATGATGAACCGGGAGTTCATTCCCAACAGCCCCACCCTCACCGGGGCCGGAAGGGATATGTGCCTGAGCGCCTGCTTCGTTCTTCCCATTGAAGATTCCATTGACAGCATCTTTGACGCCGTGAAGTACACGGCCATGGTCCACAAGGAGGGGGGAGGAACTGGTTTTGATTTTTCCAGGATAAGGCCCAAGGGCTCCATGGTTAAAAAGACCCGGGGAGTTGCTTCAGGTCCTGTTTCTTTTATGAAAATTATTGACGCCGCCACAGAAGAAATTAAACAGGGGGGAGTGAGAAGGGGGGCCAACATGGGGATTTTGAGGGTGGACCACCCGGACATTGAGGAGTTCGTTCAGACCAAAAGGGACGGAAAAAGCCTTACCAATTTCAACATCTCCGTTGCCATAACCGATAAGTTCTGGGAGGCCTTGAAGGAGGACGGGGAATACGAACTGGTGGCTCCCCACACCGGCCAGGTGGTGGGTAAAAGGAAGGCCTCGGAGATCTTTGACATGATAGTGGAGAGCGCCTGGGCCATAGGAGACCCCGGCCTGGTGTTCATAGATCGGATCAATGCCCTGAATCCCACCAGGCCCTGGGGTGAGATAAGGGCCACCAATCCCTGTGGGGAACAGCCCCTCCACGATTGGGAAAGTTGTAACCTGGGGTCCATAAACCTGGCCCGGCTTTACGACCGCAAGAAAAAAGAATTTGACTGGGACCGCTTCGCCTATGTGATTGAGACAGGGATACGGTTCTTGGACAATGTGATAGATGTTAACAAATTTCCCCTTCCCCAGATAGAAGAGATAACCAAACTCAACCGGAGAATAGGACTCGGGGTCATGGGTCTGGCGGACCTCTTTATCCTTAAGGGAATAAAATACGACACCGAGGAGGCTTTGGAGGAGGCGGAGAAGATCGCCAAATTCATGAGGGAGAAGGCGGAGGAGCAGACCAGGCTCCTGGCAGAAGAAAGGGGAAATTTCCCCAACATAGAAAACTCCATATATAAGGGAGAAAAGAGAAGAAACGCCACGGTCCTCACCATAGCCCCCACGGGAACCATCTCCAGGATAGCCGGCACCAGTTCATCCATTGAGCCCGTCTTCGCCTTTGAACTGGTCTCCAACATACTGGACGGAAAACTTGTGGACATACACCCCCTTTACAAAGAGTGGAAGGAGGAGCATCCCAACGAGCCCCTTCCTTCCTACTTCGTCACCGCCCACGAGATAGAGCCCGAATGGCACATAAGGATGCAGGCCGCCTTTCAGAAGTATGTGGACAACGCCGTTTCCAAAACCATAAACTTCCCCAACTCCGCCACGGTGGAGGACATCAAGGAGGCTTATCTTCTGGCCTACGATCTGGGGGTCAAAGGTATAACCGTTTACCGGGACGGCTCCAGGGCAGAGCAGGTCCTTCAGAAGGCCGGGGAGGAGAAAAAACTTGTCCCCAAGGAGAGGCCGGACAGCCTTCCCTCCAGGACCGACAAGATAAAAACCGGGTTTGGGACCCTCTATGTTACCGTCACCTTCATGGACCAGAAGCCCTTTGAAGTCTTCGCTCAAATAGGAAAGAGCGGATATTCCACCATGGCGGACGCCGAGGCCTTAGGAAGACTCATCTCCCTGGCCCTGCGCTCAGGAATTGAGCCGAAACTCATAATAGAGCAACTGGAGGGAATTGGAGGCTCGGAGCCCATCTTCTACAACGGGGAGATGGTCCAGTCCATCCCCGACGCCATAGCCAAGGTTCTGAAGAGGATGCTCGGGGAGACGGAGATAAATTACGAGGAAAGGGACATGACGGTGGAGCGCTGTCCGGTCTGCGGATGGCCACTTCCCGACGAGAAGTGTCCCACCTGCCCCAACTGCGGCTGGTCCAAGTGCGGAAGCCAGTGAGGTAATCCCTCAAAAATCCTGTCCGCCTAAAATTTTTGAAAAGGGGGAAATTCCCCCTTGACTTTTTTGAAACTTGTAATATTATTGTAAATATGAAGTTATTTACCATTGGAGAAGCGGCGGACATTGTGGGGGTGAGCCCTTCCACCTTGAGGTTCTGGGAAAGGGAGGGGTTAATACATCCCCAGAGGACCCGGGGAGGAGCCCGGAGGTTCACCTGGGAACAGGTGAAAAAACTCAAGAAAATCAAAGAACTCAAGGCCAGGGGATCCGGCGCCTACGGCATCAGAAAAATACTGAAGGACGAGGTTCCATCTCCTCCGGCGGAAAACCTTTCCCTGGGAGATAAGATAAGGAGGCTGAGGCAGAGGAAGGGGCTTACCCTCCAGGCCTTTTCGGAAAAAACCGGGCTTTCCGTGGCCTTCCTGAGCCAGGTGGAGAGGGGGAAGGCTAATCTCTCGGTGGCCAACCTCAGGAAAATCGCCGACGCCTTAGGCGTGAACACCCTTTACTTTTTTGAAAGCACGGCCTCTTCCCGGAGACTCATAAAGGCCGGGGAGAGGAAAAGTCTTCCCACGGATTTCAAGGGGGTGAGGATGGAACTTCTGGCGGAGGGGAAAACCGCCATGGAGCCCCATCTTTTTTACATTGAACCGGGGGCTGGAAGCGAGGAAGCCTATTCCCACCAGGGGGAGGAATTCATCTTCGTTTTAGAGGGGAAACTGGAGATATGGATTGACGAGATTGAGCACTACATCTTGGAGCCGGGCGATACCCTTTACTTCAGCAGTTCCTCCAGGCACCGGTGGAGAAATCCCACCAATAACATGACGGTGGTCCTATGGGTGAACACGCCTCCCACCTTCTGAGGGAAAGATGACGGTCGTATACGCATGGGGTTTTGCCATCGCCTTCTTCGCCCTCTTTACATGGCTGGGGATAAAGTTCTCCAGGGTGGAAAGCACCGGGGACTTCCTCCTCATGGGAAGGAGCGTGGGCTTCTGGCTTTTCTTCGGAGCCTACACCGGGGCGGCCATCGGAGGGGCTTCGGTGGCGGGATTTACCGGCTACGGCTGGAGCCAGGGCTATTCCTCCATGTGGCTCATCGCCGTTTCCGGGATAACCGTTCCCGCCTTCGCCTTTTTCTTCGCCAAGAAGATAAATGTTTTCGGCAGAAAATACGGGGCCTACACCCTATCGGATTTTTTAGCCAGGAGGTTCGGCGAGGAGATTAGAATACCCACCTCCCTGATTTCCTATCTGAGGCCCGTTTTTATTTCAGGCCTCCAGTTCTTAGCGCTGGGTTTAGTTTTCAAGGTGGGCTTCGGCTTAAACCTCAAACTGGGAATCCTCCTGGGGGCCGGCGTGGTCCTTCTCTACACGGTAACCGGGGGCCAACTTTCCGCCATAACCTCCCAGTGGTTCCAGTCTATAATCCAGGGCGGGGGAATGCTGCTTTTCCTTTACCTGGTGATCCGCTACCACGGCGGGCTTTCCAGTTCCATAGAGAGGATGTATTCCGTCCTTCCCCAGCACATGCTTTCCGCCTGGTCCACGGACCTTTCCGTCCTTTCCCTCTGGATTATTTCCATGGGGCTCTTCTATCTGGTGGACCCCTGGCTTTTCCAGTGGGCCTACATGGCCCGTTCCGCCCAGACCTCCTTTGACGCCTTAGTGGCGGTTTCCCTTTCCTCTCCCTGGGGGGCCATATCCTTCCTGGGGGGAATGCTTTTAGCCGCCGCTGCCCGGACGGGAATACTCGCCTTCCCTTCCGGCATAAGTCCTGATCAGGTTTACCTTTACTTCATAAGCAAAATAATTCCACCCCTGGCAGGGGGTTTTCTCCTGGTGGCCTTTCTCATGACGGTTATGTCCTGCGCCTCCTCCTTCCTCATGACCGGAGCCACCCTGCTTTTCAACGATGTAATTGAGAAAGCGGTGAAGAGACCCCTTTCAGAAGAGAAGAAAATTCTCCTCAGCCGGGTTTCGGTCTTGATAACCGCCCTCCTGGGGGTGGCCAGCGCCCTGTGGATTCCCTTTTTGATTCCCCTGTGGATAATGGGGCAGGCCCTGGCCATCGCCGGGCTTCTGGTTCCCGTGGGTGCCGCATGGTTCTGGAGGAAGGCAACCCCCAGAGCAGCCCTGTATTCCCTTTCCCTTGGAGCCACCACCGCCTTCGTGTGGTCTCTCCTGGCGTGGTGGAAGGTGGGGGACCCCAACGGTTTCGTCCTGGGCATCCATGCGGTTCATGTGGGCCTGGCGATTTCCCTTCTCACCATGATCCTGGTGAGTTTCTTCACCCCCAGGGCCAGCCAGGAAATGGAGAGGGCAACCCTCTGGAAGGAAATACCCTGGGAGGAGGAATGATGAGTTTAATAGAAAAGACCTTCGGCAAACTTACCCCTATCAAGGCGGCGGCCTGGATTTTCGTATTTATACTTTTCGTGCTTTTTTATGTTTTCTTCTTTATAAATTCCCCGGCCCTCATGCTGTATCTGGTGGTTTACACCTTACCCCCCATATGGATAGCCACCATAATAGGGGGAACACTGGAAATGGCGAAAATTTTTAGAAGGAGGTTAAAATGAGGCGACTTTTGGTTTTGCCAGTGATTCTGGCATTGGTTACGGGGATGTGGGCACAGAGGCAAACGGGAAGCCTCAAAGGAACCGTAGTCTCCCAGGACGGTTCCCCGCTTCCCGGTGCCTCCGTGCTTCTTTCCGGTTCACCTTTAATTAATCCTATCACATTTTCCACCGGAAAGGACGGGGTATTTTTCTTCGCCAATCTTCCCCCAGGGAAGTACCAACTCAAGGTTTCCCTCAAGGGCTTTGATACGGTGGTGGTGAAGAACATAGTGGTGAGGGTGGGTAAAACCTCGGTTATCCATGTAACCCTCAAGCCCAAAACCCTCAAGGAGGAAGTGGTGGTGGAGGCTAAGATGCCGGCGGTCTCGGTGGAGGAGGCCAAAAGTTCCGTAAACATAGGAAAGGAGGTGGTGGAGGACGCCCCCATCCAGAGGGACCTCTACGACATCATAAACACCTCCCCCGGCGTGGTCTCTGACAATGTCCGCTACAGCAGAACCTTCTCCACCCACGGCTCCTCCATAAGGGAGAACATCTACGCCTTTGACGGGTTCATGATGAACGACCCACGCCACAGTTACCTTTCCACCAACCTTAACTACAATGTCATCCAGGAAGTGGAAATTGAAACCGCAGGGCACCCCGCCGAGGTGGGGGAAGGTAATGGAGCCTACGTAAACATAGTCACCAAAAGCGGTTCCAACCGCTTCAGCGGTGAAGCCAATTTTTACCTGATCCCTCCTGGGATGTCCTCGGATTCCCCGGGACGGGGAGCCATGGAGGCCGGAGCCTTTGAGCCCTACAAGACCCTCTGGAATTTTGACGGAGGATTCAACCTGGCGGGACCCGTGGTCCACAACAAACTCTGGTATTTTCTCTCTGCCAGGAAACTGGACTGGGCCTACCACGCCCCTGCCTTTGAACCCGATGTGGAACACCACGAGACGGAGTTCTTCTCCAAACTCTCTTTCCAGCCCTCGCCGGCCCACCGTTTTGACTGGGCCTTCAGTTACCTCACCAGTTACGAGCCCTACTGGGAAGTTCACACGGGGGTGGTAACCCAGGGAGATCCTGCCTACATAGGATGGGTTTACGATAAAGACGCCGCCCCGGTATGGGACCACGAGAAGGACTTTATGACCTACCTTAAGTGGAACTGGAACATAAGCCCCACCGCCTACCTGGACGCCAGGGCGGGATACATTTACAAGTACTTCCCCCTGCTTATGCAAAAGGGCACGGGATACCGCCACTACGACATAGGCTGGGCCAAATTCTGGAGGGGCTATTGGATGAACGAGGTTTACCACCGGGGAAGGTTCCAGGCCATGGCCTCCCTTACCAAGTTTCTGGACAACTTCATGGGGGGAAACCACGAGGTGAAAATGGGCCTGGAGTTTGAACTGGCCAAGGACGACTGGGATACATGGATGCCGGAGTCCTGGAACGGTCTGTACCCCGGAGTTTACTGGACGGAAAACGGATACTACGGACTCCCCTCCTGGTTTGGCGTGAACTGGATCGGCTACTTCGTGGCCCGCTCCGTGGGAACCAAGTCCGGCGACAGCGTCCAGAAGGACCGGATGAGGAGGGTCAGCGGATACATACAGGACACCTTCAACCTGGGAAAGAGGCTTTACTTCAACCTGGGCCTCAGGTTTGACTACAGCAAGGCTTACATACCTCCCCAGTCCACCACGGGGAATCCCCAGTGGTATGCCCTCTACAGGGCCGGAATTATTCCCGCTCCCCACGGCCAGTTCTTTGCCCCGAGGGGCATAAACGAAATAAAGGACTACATGAACTGGAAGACCCTTTCCCCCAGAATAGGGGTTATTTACGATCTTTTCGGAAACGGAAGGGCTGCGCTGAAGGCCTTTTACGGAAGGTATTACTCCTACATGAACCTTCAGTACACCTCCAACATAAACCCCATGTACTACCCCTACGCCGCCTACTACTGGTACGACCTCAATTACAACGGGAGATACGACTTCAACGGCGCCGATTATTATTACATGGTTTATTCCTGGGGAGGATACCTCAACCCCATGGACAGGATTGACCCCAACCTCAGGGCACCCCACACCGACGAATACCTCCTGACCCTGGAGGGAGAGCCGGTGGAGGGCCTCAGGCTTTCGGTGAGTTACATTCACCGCTACGAAAAGGACATAATTGAGGACATAGACATCGCCAGGACCAGGGAATGGTGGGTTCCCATTGAAGTTCACGACCCGGGATACGATGCCAAACTGGGAACCTCCGACGACAAGACCTACACCGTTTACTTTCTGAAGGCCGGAGCGCCGGCGGGAAAATTCTGGATAACCAATCCCCCTGAAGCCTACAGGAAATACGACGGTCTGGAGATAGTCCTCACCAAGCCCTTCTCCCACGGATGGTCCATCTTCGCCTCCCTTACCCTTTCCAAGGCCCGGGCCACCATTGGAAACTCCTTCTACGAAACCAACGGAGTGAGCGTTGCCTTTGATTCCCCCAACTGGATGGTAAACCGCGAGGGCTCCGTCCCCACCTTAGACAGACCCGTGGTCCTCAAGGTGGTGGGCTCCTACATGCTGCCGGCCCAGGTGATGTTCAGTTTCAACTTCGTGTACATGAGCGGAGTTCCCCTGCAGAGGACGGTGGTGGTTTACAACCCTGGCATTCCCGGCATAGACCCCTACTTCTACACCGAGGTTCTCTCGGAGCCCGTGGGAACCAGAAGGGGGCCCGCCTACAAGAACCTCAACATAAGGCTTGGGAAGGACTTTTCCCTGGCAGGGGGGACCCTTTCCCTGGCGGTGGACGGACTCAACATCCTTGGAAATTCTTATCTGCTTCGGAAGTACGGTCAGCACCTCACCATACCGCCGGACGCCAGTTACATCGGGGTTAATCCCAGGTGGGAAAAACCGGTGGTGGGAATAGGACAGAGAATATTCGCCATAGTGGCCAGTTACAAATTCTAAGGAGGTGAAATTGTCTCAGGAACTCCTGGAAAAGAAGAACAGGCTGATTCCCCGGGGCGTTTACAACACCAATTCGGTTTTCGTGGAAAGGGCAGAGGGAGCGCTGATATGGGGAAAGGACGGAAGGAGGTACATAGACTTTGCCGGGGCCATAGGCTCCCTGAATGTGGGCCACTCCAACCCCAGGGTTGTGGAGGCGGTAAAGAGGCAGGCGGAGAAATTCGTCGGCTCCTGCTTCCACACCGCCATGCACGAACCTTACCTTCAGGTGGTGGAGAAACTCCTTTCCCTTTACCCCGGGGATTTTCCCAAAAAGGGCTTTTTAGTGAACTCCGGGGCGGAGGCGGTGGAAAACGCCGTAAAAATAGCCCGCCACTTCACCTCCAGACCCAACATTCTGGTTTTTGAACACGCCTTCCACGGGAGGACCCTTCTCACCCTGGCCATGACCTCCAAGGTGATGCCCTACAAGAAGGGGTTTGGGCCCTTCCCCACGGGAATTTACAGGCTTCCGTATCCCTACTGCTACCGCTGTCCCTTTTCCCTTTCCTATTCCGACTGCGGCCTTCGCTGTGCTTCTTACATAGAGGACTTCTTCGTCACCCATGTGGACCCCCAGGAGGTGGCGGCGGTGGTGATTGAGCCGGTCATCGGAGAAGGAGGATTCGTGATCCCTCCCAGGGAATACATGGTGAAACTCAGGGAAATCACGGAGAAATACGGAATACTTCTGGTGGCGGACGAGGTTCAGGCAGGCTTCTGCCGGACGGGAAAGTTCTTCTCCATTGAGAACTTCGGAGTGGTGCCGGACATAATAACCATAGCCAAGTCCATGGCAGGAGGGCTTCCCTTAGCGGCGGTCCTTGGTAGGGCCGAGGTTATGGACCATCCCCAGGTGGGAGGTCTGGGAGGGACCTTCGGAGGAAACCCCGTATCCTGCGCCGCTGCGGTGGCGGCCATAGATTTTGCTCTGGAGGAGAACCTCTGCGAAAGGGCGGTGGAAATAGGAGATAAGGTCCTTAAAAGGTTCTCCGCCTGGAAAGAGAGGTTCCCCTTCGTGGGGGATGTGAGGGGACTGGGGGCCATGGCCGCCTTTGAAGTGGTGAAGGTCGGAAGCAAGGACCCTGACAAGGAAACCACATCCAGGATAGTCCAGATGGCCTACGAAAGGGGCCTCCTTCTCATCTCCGCCGGGGTTTACTCCAATGTGATAAGGGTTCTCATGCCCCTGGTTATCCGGGAAGAGGAATTGGAGGAGGGTCTTTCCATCCTTGAGGAGGTTCTGGAGGAAGTATGAGAAAACTGGCCCTGCTCCTCCTCTCTGCGGTTCTTCTGGCCCAGGAGGTAGGATACACGAGAATGGGGATATTCGCAGTGAGGGAGGGGGAGGGTTCCCCCTCCCTTTACCTGCCCCAGACGAGGGCCCTGGTGAAGTGGGCCCTGGAGTACGGATACGAACCTCTGGGTCCCGTCAGGATAGAGTTCCAGGGAAAACCCTTTGCCGTGAGGGGAAAATTCCGGGTAATGATCAGGGTGGACATCCCCGGGATTTTTCCGCCAAGGACGGGCCTTTCCACCTATTTCAAATTCATCCCTTCCCAGCACCTGGCCCTTTCCTCCCCCTTTCCCGTGGAAAAACCTCTTCCCTGGAAGGACTTCCTTTCGTGGCTTGAATCCTCCGGATGGAAGCCTGCCGGGTCCCCCTTCCTTTATCAAAAGGATTTGAAGGAACTCAGAAGGGGGGTCTTCCGCTGGGCCGTTCCGGTAAAAAGGCTTGGCAGGGCTTTGGTGGGGATTTATTCGGATCGGGGGGCCTTTCACCTGGGGCTTATAGTTTCCCAGAGGTTTTTCCAGACCCACGGGATCACCTACGCTCCCCTCTACAAGGATGACCTTAAAAGAAAGGAAACCTACGAGAAAATAACGGTTCTGTATTTCCCGGGGGGCTGGTCCGGATATTACACCGAGGACCTGAGAGGGCGGCCGGCGAAACTCATAAGGGAGTTCGTAAGTAGCGGAGGAAAATACCTGGGGGTCTGCGCCGGAGCCTACTTCGCCTCGGAGAAAATAATCTGGGAAGGGAAGGTTTATCGTCCTCCCTTGGGAATTTTCAGGGGGGTGGCCATAGGCCCCATAAGGGCGCTTGCCCCCTGGCCCCTGTATACGGTGGCGAAAATCCTGTATCTCGGCAGAGAGGTGGAGGCCTTTTACTACGGAGGGCCGTATTTTGAGGGTGAGGGTGAGGTCCTGGGAAAGTACGCCGTCAACGGAAAGCCGGCGGTGGTTTTGGGCGCATACGGAAAGGGAAGGGTCCTTTTATCCGGCCTCCACTTTGAGTACCAACTCACCGGTGAGGAGGACGGGGTGAAGTTTCCCGAGGACCACGGCCTCAGAACTTCGGCCCCCACCTGGCCGATTTTTAAAGACCTTATAAAAACCCTTCTGGGGAGGTGAAGATGGAATATCTGGCGGTGGGCGTTCAAATGATGATAGGGGATGACCTGGAGGAGAACTACCGCAGGATGAAGTTTTGGGCCGAGAGGGTGAAGTTCCTGTATCCCCACACTAAGATCCTGGTTTTCCCGGAACTTTCCCTTACAGGACCGGTTCATCCCGGAATGGAGGAGGGGGAGGTGATAAAGAGGTTTTCCCCACTGGCGGAGGAATACGGCCTGTGGCTGGTTCCCGGAAGTTTTTACATAAAAAAGGGGGATGGGAAGGTCAACCGGGCGTACCTTTTTTCCCCGGAGGGGAAGGTGGTGGGCCACTACGACAAAATTTATCCCTGGGCTCCCTTTGAAGATTCCCTTCCGGGAAGCCAAGTTTCGGTCTTTTCTGTGGAGGGGCTCCGGGTGGGGATAGAGATTTGCTACGACATATGGTTTCCCGAAGTGGCCTTGGAGATGGCAGCCCGGGGGGTGGACCTGATAATAAATCCCGTTATGACCACCACCGCTGATAGGGAAGGGGAGAGGGTCCTGGTGAGGGCAACCTCCCTCTTTACCCAGTCCTACCTGCTTTCGGTAAACGGCCTTGGAAGGGGAGGGGTCGGGGGTTCATTGGGGGTTGGACCTGAGGGGGAGGTTCTCGTTGAGGCCCAGGGGGAGGAAGTTGCCCTTCCCCTGGCGGTATCCACGGAAAGGCTGAAGTCCGTTAGGGAAAGGGGAAGTTTTTCGTCCAATAGAATTTTGAAAGAATTTCTAAAAAGGAGGGAAAAATGAGGGAATTTAAAGTTCTCCTTGGAGGAAAATGGGAAAGGGGAGACGATGTAAAGACCATCCGCTATCCCTACGACGACAGGGAAGTGGCCAGGGTTCACATAGCCGGGGTTTCCCACGCCCAGAAGGCTCTGAATGCGGCGGAGGAGGCCTTTAAAAAGACGAGTAAACTCAGCAGCGAGGAAAGATACAACATCCTGTCCCGGGTTTCAGGTATCCTGAAGGAAAGGGAGGAGGAAATCGCCAGGGAGATTACCCTGTCCTGCGGAAAGCCGCTAAAGGATGCCATCACCGAGGTGAAGAGGGCGCAGTTTACCTTCCTCACCGCGGCGGAGGAGGCCAAAAGGATAGGCGGCGAGATATATCCTTTGGACATGAGGAAGGGGGCAGAGGAGCGGTGGGCCATAGTTCGCAGGTTTCCCATAGGCATCATATTCGGAATTTCCCCCTTTAACTTTCCCCTGAACCTGGTGGCCCACAAACTGGCGCCGGCGGTGGCCTCAGGAAATACCATCATCGTAAGGCCCGCCACCCAGACCGCCACCGTGGCCCTTATCTTAGGGGAGATACTTTACCAGGCAGGGCTTCCTGAGGGCGCCCTTTCCGTTCTCCCCTCCACCTACGAGGCTGCGGACCTTATAATTTCCGACCCCAGGGTAAAACTCCTTACCTTTACGGGAAGCGCCCAGGTTGGCTGGGGCCTCAAGCAGAAGGCCGTAAAGAAGAAGGTAGTTTTAGAACTGGGAGGAAACGCCGCCTCCATAGTGGAGCCGGATGTTCCCTTGGAGTGGTCCGTGGAGAGGAATGTCCTTGGGGCCTACAACTATTCAGGACAGGTCTGCATCTCCGTCCAGAGAATTTATGTTCACAGTTCCATATACCGGGAGTATCTGGATAAGTTCGTCCAGAGAACCCGCAGTTTGAAAATAGGGGATCCCCTGGACCCCGAGGTGAGGATAGGGCCCATGATAAACGATGCCGCCGTGGAAAAGACCCTCTCCTGGGTGGAAGAGGCCAAGAACTTGGGAGGGAAGGTGCTTACAGGAGGAGAAAGGCAGGGGAGGATAATTACTCCCATGGTCATCGTGGATGTTCCCCACAGCGCCAAGGTGGTAAGCGAGGAGGCCTTCGCCCCCTTGGTGGTCATAATGCCCTACGACAGTTTTGAGGAGGCGGTTGAGAGGGTAAACGACTCCAAATACGGGCTTCAGGCCGGTATTTTCGCTAAAGACCTCCTTAAGGTCCGCTACGCTTACGAGAACATAGAGGTGGGAGGGGTGGTGGTAAACGATGCCCCCTCCTTCCGGGTGGACCACATGATTTACGGAGGGGTTAAGGCGTCCGGCTTCGGAAGGGAGGGCCTCCGCTACGCCATAGAGGAGATGACCGAGCCCAGACTCCTGGTCCTGAACACCAAATTTTAGATTTACAGGTTAAGAAGCAGGAAAACCGCTGCCGAGGAGACGAGGAGGAAGGGCAGGGAATAGGCCTGGAAGCGGAGATAGGCCTTCCTGAGACCTCCTAAGTTGAGGGCTAAGACATTGGCCAGGGAGGCTATAACCAGGCCGTTTCCACCTATGTTTACGCCGTAGGCAATGGCCTTCCAGGCGGAGGAGACCTTCCCCAGCAAAATGGCTGCCGGAACATTGCTTATTAACTGAGAAAGCACTATGGCGGACAGGTATGTTTCCCCGGTGCCCCTTAAGAAATGAGTTTCCAGGAGGTGCTCTAAGGGGAAGGTTTCGCAGAGCAGGTGGACATCCATGAAGAGCACCACAAAGAGCACTATGAGGAGCCAATTGGTCCTGGCCAGAATTTTCGGGAAGACTGCCGCATAAAGGAGAACCACCGCCACCAACGCATAATAGGTAAGGTCCTTTTCCACCGCCAGGAGGAAGAAGACCATGAGGGCCGCAGAAAGGGCCAGGAGTTTTCCGTTCACCCGGCGGATGTTTTTCCCGGTCTTTGCCTCTATGATTCCCTTTCCGAAGGCGAAGAAGGTGAAAATGAGAAGAAGGGCCAGGGTGATGGCCCAGGCCGGGGCCATTTTCGCCACGAATTTCCAAAAGGGTATGTTCCACCTGTGCCACAGAAATATGTTCTGTGGATTCCCTATGGGAGTGAGGAAGGAGCCGGCGTTGACGGCCATGGCTTCAAAAATCACCAATTTTCCCATGTCGTTTTCCAGTTGTTTCCCCAGGCTCAGGGTTATGGGGACCACCACGAAGAGGGTAACATCGTTGGTGAGGAAGGTGGAAAGGAGGGCCGATAAGACGACGAGAAAAAGGGCGAGGTTCCTTTCCCGGTGAAATTTAAAGGCGAGTTTTCTGGAAAGGCTTATAAAAAAACCGCTTTCCTCCATGGCGGTGGTTATCAGGAGAAGCCCCGCCAGCGTGAAAATGGTCTCCCAGTGGACCGAGTCCGGCAACGATAGGATGGAGGAAGGGTGTAGGAGAGCGAGCACCAAAAAAGTTCCCAGGGAGGCCAGGAAAAAACCGTCCTTCAGGGTATCTCTCATGAGGGTTTATTATATACCGCAGGCGAAGTAAGTTTTAGTTTTGTTTCTCCCCTGTTTTTTCCTCCTCCAGAAAGAGATCCCGGAGTTCTCCGAAGGGCTTTCCACCGTAGCCGGCCTTGTTCAGAACATCTATGTAGTGGGTGATGTGGTCAATGACCCTTTCCGAAGGAGCGTATTTGAAGGTGACCCTCTTGAGGAACAACTCCGCTTCCTCGGGAACGATCCCCATTATTTCGTAACTCAACCTTGCCGCCTGTGACGGGTTTTTTACCACCCAGTCTATGGCTTTTTCCGCCTCCTCCAGGAAAATTCTGGAAACCTCCGGATACTCCCGCAGGACTTCCCCCTTGAAGAGAATCCCGGCGTTGGGAAGGTTTCCTTTGCCCGGGAAGAGTTTTTCCCACAGGTCCGCATATCTTATGGCCTCCTTCACCTGGCCCTTGCCCTCAAAGATGGCGAAACTGGCTTCCGGTTCCCTGAGAAGTCCCACCTCCGCCTCACCCTTCACCAGCATCTCCTTTATGTCCGCAGGCCTGCCGAAGGGATTGCCGAAGGCAAATTCAAATTCCTCGGGGTCGTAGCCCAGGGCCTTCATCAGGAAGGTGGTTACCGCATAGGGAGGGGCTGCTTTAATCAGGGGCAGGTGGATGGGTTTTCCCCTGAGGTCTCCGAAATCCCTGGCTTCAAAGCCCCGGGTCAGGATGAAGAAATTGTCCCAGACCACCACCGCCTTCATCTTTATGTCCAGACCCTTCTGGTAGAGTTTAGCCACCGCCGCCACCGCGGAAAAACTTATGTCCGCCCGGCCGTTGATTATCCACCCCAGGTGTTTCTCCGTTTTATCCCATATCTTGAGTTCCTCTATTTTTATCAGGTCCATGAGCCGCTTTGACTGGAGAAGGCGCATGATGATCGGATAGACCACCGGGGTGGCGGACTGGATTACCAGGGGAACCCTTCCTGAAAGGGTTTTCTTTCTTTCCCTTTTGACTTCCTTTTTCTTGTAGAAGTAAACATGGTGCTCCAGGGGACCCCGCTTTTCTATGTGGACTTCAAAGCCCAGGGGTTCAATCATGTTTATCAGGGGAGTGGGGAGGAAGTATTGGATTATCCTGAAGCCCTCCCCGGGAGGGGTTTCGTTGGCCTTTTTAATGATGGCGGAAAAGGGGTCTTCCCTCCAGCCCCGAACATCCAGGACTTCAAACTCCTCCTTCCTCTCCAGCCAGTTTTTCTCCTCTCCTTCTTCTTTGGGGTTTACATAGAGGATGTGGGTGTTGAAGGAAGGGTTTTCGTAGTGAAAGGAATAACCTTCCTCCTGGAGCATGTTTATCAGGGGAGCCGGGTAGAAGTCGTTGACCACCTTGAGAATCTGGTCCCTTTCCAGGGATCTGAGGCTCCTCAGAATCTCGGGGAAAAAGAAATCGTCCCTATCCCTGACATCCATCACCACTATTTGCTTGGCTTCCTTCACCCAATCGGGCTTTTCCCCTTCCGGGAGTGTTTTTCCCACCACCTCCCTGAGGCAGTCCGGGGCGTGTTTTGCCAGTTCCTCCTCCGTGCCTACTTCTCTGTTGAGACGGTGTAGAACCTCGCAGAGGGATAGTCCTCCTATTTTCGCCACATCGGCGAAGGTGGCCCATCGGGCCACCGCCTTGAAGATGAGGCTGTTGTTCAATTTTTTAAATTTTGGGGAAAGGGATATGAGAACCTCCTTCAATTGAGGATATTTCTCCAGGGCATCCTTTACCCTGGTGCTGGCAAGGATTACCATTTTTTACCTCCTAAATCTCCGGGACCAGGGGAAAGTTTCCCAGCCTTTCCGGTCCCCTTTCCGTTATTAAATAGGTGTCCTCTATCTTTACCGTGCCCAGTTCCAGGCTGCTCAGGGGGGCGTGGCCCACGCTGACCACCATGGAGGGTTTTACCGGTTTCATCCGGTCTCCGGGCACTATGGTGAGGATGGGGGTTTCCTCAAACCTGAGGCCCACGCCGTGGCCGAAGCCGTAGAGGTGAGCGGAAGAAAAACCCGCTTCGGCGTAAAGTCCAGCCACCTGCTCCTCCACCTTGTGGAAGGTCTTGTTGATCTGGACGAATTCCGAAAACCTTCTGTGGAGCGCTTCCATGGTCTTTAGGGCTTTTTCCCGGAGGGAGTCCCTCCGCAGAAGGAAGGTCCTGGCGAAATCGTAAAAATAACCGTTGTAAGAAGGCATGAGGTCCACAAGTACATAATCCTGGATTGGAACTGCCCTGGGCTTTGCGTGGACCCTGGGGGGACCGGAGTTTACATACACGAATACATCCTCGGCCCCGGCCTTCCTCATGGCGTATTCAGCCTCGGCGGCTATTTCCATCTCCAGGACCCCGGGCTTTATGGCCTTTGCGGCGGCCTCCATGCCCAGGGCCGCTATTTCCCCGGCCTTCTTTATGAGGTTCACCTCCTCGTCCTCCTTGAACATCCGCAATTCCATGAGCAGAGGATGAACATCCACCACCCTTCTCTTAGCATGGATTTTCTCAAACATGCTGTAGAGAAGGGCGGAGGCGTCTATGTCCAGGTTGAAGCCTATCACCGGATTGTCCACCTTCTTGTGGACCGAGTTTATGAGAACCTTCACATCCCTGTAGGGCAGGAAGTTCTCCATCCAGGTGTTCTTTTTCAGTTCCGGGATTTCTTCCTCAATGGCGAAGACCACCGGAGAGCCCTCCGCAGGGATTAAAAGGGCAGGGGGGTCCCAGTAGGTTCCGGTGAAATACCTGAAGGAATACCGGTCCCGAAACATGGCCACATCAATGCCCTTTTTCTGTAAAAGTTGCTGAAATCTTTTAACTCTTCCTTCGTAGTCCATCTTGTCCCTCCTTTAGAAGGGATATTATACCATATTCCTATCAAAATGGTAGGAATTAGGGTTAAAAAAAGGGGGGCCTTTGCCCCCCTGAAAATCAGATCAGTCTCCCTTTACGAAGCCAATGGCGAAGAAAAGGGCCACCAAGAAGAGAAGAGGAGCCAGAATGGTCATAACCACATTTTGGGAGAAGAAAAGGAACTGTTTCCCGGCCTTGAGGAAAGCCAGGGCCATTCCTCCCAGGCTGATGGCTATTCCGCCGATGGCCACCCAGATAAAGGATTCCTTTACGGTCTTTTTGGCCACCTGAATTATGGGAACCAGAACTATGGTGATTCCTGCTATGGCGTGGAAGAGGGGATAAACCACCTTGTTCAGGGATGCCATATCCCCGAACCTTGCTAAGGCTATGAGAACGAGGCCCACCAGCATGAGCAGGAGATACCAGGTTCCGGATTTCCTGTAGAACCGGTAGATGAGCCCCGTGGCCAGGGAGAAGGGAATCAGGCTGGCCACCACAGCCACCAGGTCGTTTCCGAGGAGTCCCCATCCTCCGAAGAGAAGAAGAACTCCGGAAATCAGTAGCACCAGGAAGGAAATGATGTAATACACATTGCAGGTGCAGGGATTGTCCTGTTGTTTCTTCCAGAAATGTCCGATAAGATAGAGGGCTATCAAGCCCGTTAAAAGAAGAAATAGACGATCCAGGATCGTCATCCTTCACCTCCTGTAAAAAATTTATTTATGGGTAGTCCCATGTCAAAGGTATCTGAGGCCAGCGGAAAACGCCAGGGACATGAAAAGCAGGATCCACGGCAGAAGGGAAAAGAGAAGTTTTTGTGGCAAGAAGGGCTTTCCCATCTGGGCGGTTCCCAGTAGCATCCCGCCCAGGCCTATTATTCCTGCACCGAGGCTTATGAAGAGAACGCCGGGGGAACTCCCCCTGGCCCAAAGCAGAATTGGGAGAAAGAACAGGGTAACTCCTGCAAGGCCGTGGAAGAATACGAGGACGAGGGTTCCCCAGGGTGATTTCCGCGTGAGAGCGATCAGCACCAGGCCGGATGTGGAGAAGATAAGGTAGGGAATGTGAAGGGATGGAAAGGAGGCGCATATGAGGCCCAGGGCCATGCCCAGGGGAATCAAGGCCGCCACCACTACCACCATGGGGTTGGAGAGGATGGAGTATCCGAAGATGATGAGAAGCAGACCTGCTATGATCAGTACCCCGAAGGCCAAGGTGAAGTAGAATACGGACCATGAGGAAAACATGTTCATGCCCGCCACCACCTGATAGGAACTTACGAGAACCATAAGAAGGAGAACCAGTTTTGACAGCACGGTGGTTTTCATAGGACCGTCCCTGCCATGATTATGAGCATGGAGCCCAGCATGAAGAAGGAAGCGTACTTAAACAGACCGAGGTTGACCCTTTCCGATGGGTTTTTTATGCTGTAGATCGCCAGGCCCAGAAGACCCACCGAGAGGATTCCCAGAAGCCTTAGATATCCCCACGATAGGCCCAGGGCCAGGATTCCGATCCCCACGGCCAGGGCAGCCCCTATGCTGGAGAGGGCTATTATCCATCGGGTTGTTTTAAAGCCGTAAACCGAAGGAAATGTGGGGATTCCGGCCCTGCGGTAGTCGTCGTAATACTTCATGGAGAAGGTGAGGATGTGGGTGGGAATCCACAGGAGAATGGATAGCCCCAGGAGGACCCCTATGAGGTCCACTCTGCCCGTTCCCAGGGCTCTTCCCGCCATGATGGGCATGGCTCCGGCTATTCCTCCCCATACGATGGACCACGGAGTTCTCCGCTTAAGCCACAGGGAATATACCACCACATCAAAGAACAATCCTGCCGCCACCAGGAGACCGTAAAGGGGTGAGAGGTAAAGGGCCATAGCGATCCCCGAGGCCGATAGCAGGGCGGCAAAGGTTAAGGCCTGACGGGTGCTCAGTTTTCCCGAGGGAAGGGGGCGCTTTCTGGTTCTCCCCATGCTCAGGTCAATGTCGCTGTCTATTACCATGTTAAAGGCCGTGCTTCCGCCTATGGCCAGGGCAAGGCTTACTACGAGTCCCGAAAAGGTGAAGAAGTTGAGGACTGGGCATTTAGCCGTGGCGAATCCGGCTATCCCCGTCAGAAGGAGGAGTCCGCTCTGAAGCGGCTTCACCAGTTGCCAGTAGAGGTTTATCTTTCCCCTCATTTTCCTTCTTTTATATTTTGGAACCTTCGGGGCTAATTTTCAACTTTCTGGGACTCTCCCTCCTGGTTCCCCTGGGTTTCGGGTTTGTGGTCCCTGACGCAGCGGAATCCCACATCTATGTAGTAATTCCAGGGCAGAGAACTGTTGTAGGACCAGATCCTCAGGTAAACATCGTAGTTCATCCAACTTCCGCCCTTCATGAACCTATCGGACATTTTCTCGTGTTTATCGGCCACCCACTGCCATACATTTCCTGCCATGTCGTAAAGGCCGTAGGGGCTGCGGGCGTTGACGGTCTGGAAGCCTTCGTAACTCCTTCCGTTGAAGAATCCCACGGGGGTGGTTATTCCGTGCTTCACCCCCAGGATTTTCCGTATTTCCTTGTTGCTGAGGTCGTAGTTGGCGTGATGGGGGGTGATTTCGTTGCCCCAGGGATAGGCTCTGAAATCTTCGGTGCCCCGGGCCGCCTTTTCCCATTCCGCCTCTGTGGGAAGCCTCCAGCCGTAGAATTCGCAGTACCCCCTGGCGCCGAACCAGGTCACCATGGTGGCGGGATGGTTTTCAAATCCCTTGTCCACGGTGAAGGTTTTACCGTCAAATTTTATGCGGCTCCCGGGTCTTTCCAGGGCGTAGTAAAGATAATACCCGGGGCCTATTTTCCGTTCGTGTCTGAAGCCCGTGTACTCCTCGCCAGGATAGAATCCCTTGACATCGTTTCCCTCCACCTTTATCTTGCCTGCGGCCAGGGCTTCGTTTAGGTAGCGGGCGTATTGAAGGTTGGTGACATCGGTTACCATTATTTCGTAATCGTAATCAAGGTTCTTCAGGTGATTGAGGTTTTTGAACTGTCCCTGGAAGAAGGGACCTGCGGGCACCAGGGCCCAGGCATCGGAGGAGATTCCCGTATCTATGTATTTTACCTCTTCGTGGGTCCACTTTTCCGGCTGATGTACGCATCCGTAGAAGGCCACCGTGGTTAAAAGGGTTATAAGCACCAGGACTTTTTTCATCTTTAACCTCCTTTATGCAACTGGTCCAGTGGAGGTTTTTGCCACCTCCACTTCGGGGTTTTCCTTTTCCCTCTTCCATATTCCCTCGCCCTTGAAGAGGTCAAAGAGCCTCCAGAGAAGAAGCAGGGCGAGGATTACGAGGACCGCCGCCAGTCCCACATCCATGGCCAGGAAGATTTTGGAAACCAGGGGTTCCTGATAATAGGCGTTTACGAAGAGTCTCTTGAGGGAATAAATCGTGGCGCCGGCAAAGGCCACATCGGAACCGATGAGGAGAATCCAGCCAAACCACTGCCTTACCTTGCCCTTCAGGCCCACCATGTCAGCGTAATACATGAGGATTATGGTGGCGATGAGGGCGGCCAGAACATGCCAGTGCCCTGTCAGGGTAACCCTTTCCTCCCTCCAGGGCCAGACCCTGAAGATTTCGTCCAGTTTTATCGCCATGAATATTCCCACTCCGCTGACGGTGAAGTTCATGAAAACCATCTGCCAGAGGGCACCGAACTTCAGAGGATCGTGGAGCAGGGCCTTGAGCCCCCGGAAGAATCCCGCCTTCTCTATTCCCAGTTCGTTGAGCCTTTCACGGATAAGTTTTCTCCATCCGTAAATCACCAGCATGAGGGCTGCCAGCATGATGAAGGTGGAGCCCACATAGATTATCATGTGGGCTATGAGTTCAAAGGGAACCACCATCCACACGCCCAGGGTTATCACTATGGTGCCGAAGATCATCAGCGGCATGGCTATCTTGTGGTATATGCCCTTGAAGTCCAGCCACCTTCCCACGATGAGGGTGATGGCCACGGCTATGAGGGTGAGCATTATGTGAAGGTGTCCTATGATTCCCAACTGGAGGGGAGTTTTGTGGGCAAAGCGGACGGTGTTTTCCGCCAGGAAGGTTTCAAAGCCGTTTCCGAAGTAAGCGCCGGCCACGGCTCCGAAGAGGGAAGAACCCAGGGTGGCCACCACCATGGTGAAGAAGGCCGCCCGCTCAAGGTCCATACCGGATTTGGTGTGGGCGTATTCCGGGCTTGCCACCCGGTAGTTTTTGTTCCAGGGCCAGAGGGCTACCGCCAGAAGAAGGCCGGTGAAGAACATGAGGGAAAGTCCGAAGAGGAATAATCCGTGGAGTATCCAGTTCCTTCCGAAATAAGCAAAACCAAGGCCAAAAATCATGGAACTCAAATATCCCACCGTCACCGCAGCGTTGATGGTGAGTTTGTAAAATTTCTTCATGGGGATGATGGAGGTCATTAGATAGACCTCAATGGCGATGACGGCCATGGCGATGGTGTGGTAGAGCATTATGATTCTACCTTCCCGGAAGAAGGGGTCAAGTTTCATGCCGAGAAGCCTTACTGTTATGTCCTTTACACCCCATTCCACCATGGGGCCGGATAGAGTTCCCCAGATGGCGGTTACCAGGGAAATAAGGGATATGGCCACCAGGACGAGGCCCTTGGTGGAAGAGAAAAGATATTCCAGCCTCTCCTTGAGAAACTTCATTTTATCCTCCTGGTTGTTTTTACAAAATTATTCTAAACAAAAATGGAGGAAAATTAAAGTATTTTTACGAGGCTATTACGATTCTATCTCCCCCCTCCCTCTTTCCCTTGTAGAGGGCTTCGTCGGCCTTTTCCAGGAGGGCTTCCAGGTCAATGTATTCCCTCTGGAAGTTCACCTGAACTATCCCGGCGCTCAGGGAAATGTTCAGGTCTGGAGAGTACATCTCCGAGATCTCCTTCACCTTTTCCCTGAGCCTTTCGGCTACACTTCTGGCGCCCTGGGCATCCGCATGGGGAAGGATTACCAGAAACTCGTCGCCTCCCCACCTTCCGATGATGTCCCCTTCCCTTAGGAGTTTGCTCCATTCCCTGGAGATTTGCTGAAGTACCCTGTCCCCGAAGGCGTGGCCAAAATTATCGTTGGCCTTTTTGAAGTTGTCCAGGTCTATCAGGATTATGGAAAGGTGGGCCTGGTTCCTGGAGAAAACCTTGATGAGGAAGTTCAACCTGTCCATGAGTTCCCTTCGGTTGTAAAGCCCTGTGAGGGGATCCCTCCGCGAAAGTTCTTCCAGTCTGACGGTGTATTCCTTGAGTTTTTCGTGGGCCACCTCAAATTTTTCCATGTAGAAGAGGGCCACGATGATGACGACCAAGAGGGAGAGGATGAAACCCCAGAAGTGGTTGTAAAAAACGCATTGGGAGGATGGACAGTGCGTTATGGCCCTGGGGTTAAGCCTTTCTATCATGACCAGGAAGGAAACCACCACCACTTCACCGATCAGGAAGAAGGCCCTCCACTTTCCGGTGAATACGATGGCGGTGAGGATGCCGAAGATTATTAGAAAATAAGGGAAACCCCCAGTCATCCCTCCGTCCCTGAGCCAGAACAGGGGAGTGTAGCCGAAGAGGGCTACCCCGTAGGCCATTACTGCAGGGAAGTAAAATTTTCTGTATTTCAGGGAGATTATGTATAAAATAAGGTAAATTACGGCTCCCACCAGGCCTATCATAACCACGAATCTGCTCTTTCCCAGGGCGATGTTTATGATTACCGAGAGGATAAAGAGGATGATCATAAACAGGAGAATGGAATTTAACACCCTGTGCCTTACGCTGAACTCCCGGGGGGAGCCCAATAAGAATTCTTCCAATCTCTTCAAATATCCCATTTCCCCTGTTTATTTTTCATCCATTATTCATTTAACAATTATAATCAAAATTTAATGCTACCTCAAGGGAAATGCTAAAATATCCCCTATGGATTGGTTGCTCAGTGAATACAGGGAAAAGAGGAGGGCCATTGAAGGAAGACTGAGGGAATTTAGAGATGTATGGAGACGGAGGGAACCCCGGGAGGTCTTCCGGGAATTCGTCTTCTGCCTTCTTACCCCACAGTCCAGGGCAAGGGTCTGCTGGGAGGCTGTGGAGAGGATGGATAGGAGCGGAGCCCTCTGGGAGGGTAGCCCGGAAGAGGTAGCCCGGGACCTGCATGGCGTGAGGTTCAAAAACCACAAGGCCCGATACATAGTGGAGGCCAGGGAAAGGTTCTGGAAGGATGGGGAGTTCTCCCTGGTGAGAGTTCTGGGGGAGATGTCCCCGCAGGAAGCCCGGGATTACCTGGTCCGCAATGTCAGAGGAATGGGCATGAAGGAGGCAAGTCACTTCCTCCGAAACATCGGACTGGGGGAAAATCTGGCCATATTGGACCGCCACATCCTGAAGAACCTCCTTCGCCTGGGGGTGATAGACGAACTCCCCCGAAGCCTGGGCAGGAAGACCTATCTGGAGATAGAAGAGAGGATGAGGAAGTTTTCCCGAAAGTCTGGAATTCCCCTGTCCCACCTGGACCTTTTGTTCTGGGCCAGAGAGGCCGGGGAAATTTTCAAGTAAGGAGGATCCATGGAGATAACGGCGGAACTTTCCGAGAAACTTAAGGAATTTCAGAAGACAGAGATAACCGAGGCCCACATCTACAGGGCCCTGGCCCGGTCTGCCAGGGGCAAAAACCGCCGTGTTCTGGAAAGGATCGCCGCCGAGGAACTGGGCCATTACGAGAGGTGGAAAAACTACACCGGTCAGGAGGTAAAACCCAGCAGGCTTCAGGTATTTCTTTACCGGATAATTTCCTTCATTTTCGGTTTGACCTTCGCGGTGAAACTCCTGGAAGGGGGAGAAAGGGAGGCCCAGGAAAAGTATTCTGTTCTTCTGGGAAAGATACCCGAGGCGGAGGAGATAATTCAGGAGGAGGTGGACCACGAAAGGGAACTCATGAATATGATAGAGGAGGAGAGGATAAACTACATAGGCTCCATGGTCCTGGGACTCAACGATGCCATAGTAGAACTTACCGGGGCCCTGGCAGGTCTTACCTTTGCCATACAGAAGGTGAAGGTTATAGGTCTTGCCGGGATGATAACGGGCATAGCCGCCGCCCTTTCCATGGGGGCCTCGGAATACCTTTCCCAGAAGGCCGAGGGAAACGAAAGCCCCCTCAAGGCCGCCGTCTACACCGCCATAGCCTACATCCTGGCGGTTTTTCTCCTGGTAATTCCCTACTTCCTCTTTTCGTCATACCTTCTCGCCCTGGCCGTAACCCTTCTAAATGCCCTCCTCATCATCCTTCTTTTTACCTTCTTCGTTTCGGTGGTCAGGGAGCAGAGGTTTCTTCCCCTATTCGGAGAGATGGTGGCCATAAGTTTCGGGGTGGCCTTCGTTTCCTTCCTTATAGGGTTGGCGGCCCGCCATTTCCTTAAAATAGAGATTTAATCCGGGAGGTGAACATGAAATACAAAGTGGAAGGTTCCGTTATACTGGCGGTGGGGGAGGACGGAGACAGCCTCCACGAGGTGGCCCGCCTTTTGAAGGAGTCCGGAGACACTCCCTCCACCATGGTGGTGACCTCCGCCACGGGCATGCTCAGGAAAATAAAGATGGGATACTGGGACGGGGAAAAATACCTGGAACACTCCTTTGAGGAGCCCATGGAACTTCTGGGGATAAGCGGGTTCATAGCCAGGGACGCTGAGCCCTTCTATCACTTCCATCTTACCCTGGCGGACCGTGAAGGAAGGGTGTGGGGAGGGCACATGATGGAGGCGGAGGTCTGCAACACCCTGGAACTTTTTTTAATAGGGACTTCCCTTAGAATTAAAAGGGTGCCTGTAGGCAACCTGAAGTTAATTTCCCTGGAATGAGGATAGGAATAAGGGTCTCCCCCCTGGCCTCCCCCCTGACGGGGATTCCCGTGTATGTTTTAAACCTGGTCAGGGAAATAGCCAGGATAGACAGGGAAAACCTTTACTTCCTCTACACCAACAGGGAAATTCCCTTTACCCTGGACCTTCCCGAGAACTTCCAGGTGGTTCTGGTCCGCAGACCCTATCCCCGGTGGCAGTTGTGGTATCAAATCGGTCTTCCGGTACAGATGAGAAGGGACCGCCTTGACTTGTACCACGACACCCTCTTTCTCCTTCCCCTGCTCCAGGGAAAAATCCCCGGGGTGATAACCATCCACGACCTTTCCGGTCTCCTGATGCCCGACTTTCATCAGAGGAGGGTCTCTCTAACCAGCAGGCTGATTCCTCAGGCGGTGAGGAAGGCCCGCAGGATAATAACTGTATCCCATTTCACCCGGAAGGAGGTGGAGAAACTCTTCCCCTCCGCCGCCGGAAAGACCAGGGTGGTTTACAACGGAGTGGGTTCCCAATTCCAGCCCTCTCCTCCGGAGCGGGTGGAGGAAGTTAAGGTGAAATACGGCATAAAGGAGAATTACATAATGTACCTGGGGACGGTGGAGCCGCGTAAAAACCTGAAGACCTTACTTCGGGCCTTTGCCCTTCTCAAGAATAAGATTCCCCACCTTCTGGTGATTGCAGGGATGAAGGGCTGGAAGTACCACGGGATTTTTGACCTCCTGAGGGAATTGTCCCTGGAGGAGAGGGTGGTTTTTACGGGATTTGTCCCCGAAGAGGACCTGCCTCCTCTTTACTCCGGGGCGGATGTCTTCGTTTATCCTTCCCTCTACGAAGGTTTTGGAATCCCGGTCCTGGAGGCCATGGCCTGCGGAACCCCTGTGGTGGCCTCTAAAACTTCATCCCTCCCCGAGGTGGTGGGGGATGCAGGTCTTCTGGCGGATCCCCATTCTCCCGGGGAAATAGCGGCGAGGATAGAGGAAGTTCTCAAAAATCCCGGCCTGGCGGAGAAACTTTCCCTTCTGGGCCGGAAAAGGGCCGGGGAGTTCACATGGGAAAGGACGGCCCGCGGGACCCTCCAGGTTTACGGCGAGGTCCTTTGAAGTTCCTCCCAGGCATCGTAGGCCCTTCGGAGGTGGGGGATGGTAATGGAGCCTCCCACCACCAGGGCGATGGCCATGGCTTCGTTGAATTCTTCCCGGGAGATCCCTTCCCGATGACACCTGATTATGTGGTAGGTTACACAGTCGTCGCACCGCAGGACCAGGGAAGCCACCAGTCCCAGCAATTCCTTGTATTTGACAGGAATGCTTCCTCCCCGATAAACCTGGGAATCCAGGCTGAAGAACCTCTTTATCTCCAGGTTGGCCCTGGAAAGGACCAGGGCGTTCAACCTATCCCTTTCCCTCTGGAATTCTTCAATTTTTCCCATTTCGTTCCTCCTTTCTCCTCATCCCTCAAAGGAATGGGAGTAGGTTATAAGTATGGAGTTTCGTGAAATAACCCTTTCCACCCTTCCCCCTTCCTCCATAATCGGAAGTTCCCCCAGGTCCAGTTTGGTGAGTTTCTGCAGAACCATTTTCAAGTTATCCCGGGGATAGACCAGGACTTCCTCCCCGTGGGTTATAAGGTCGTGGGCAAGGACCAGGGGGAAGATGAGTTCCCGGTTTTGAAGGACAAATTCCTTTACATGGTTTATGGAAATTATGCCTGAAAACTTCCCCCGGGCGTCCCTCACGCAGAGTATGTCTGCTCTGGTTCTTGTGAAAAGGTCCAGGATTCTCTCCAGGTTTTCCCCCTCGGAGACCCAGACCGCCTTTCCGCAGTAGGGGAGGGCATCCTCCACGGTGAGGCTTTCCAGGATGTCCACGGCGAAATCCCCTATGTGGGCCGGGGAGGAAAGTTTGTTGGGAACTTGTTTCTCGTAGATGGTTACCTCTCCGCTGGCCAGAAGTCCGAAGATTATAACCACCAGGGCAGGAACTATGAGACCGTAACCTCCGGTCATTTCCATGGTCATTATGAGGCCGGCCAGGGGAACCTTGGCCACGGCGGATATGTAGCCTGCCATCCCCACCACCACCAGAGGTTCAGGGCTGACCCCCAGGGAGGGAAACAGGGCCGAGGCCACATGGGCAAAAAGGGCTCCGAAAATACCGCCTATAACTATGGTGGGCCCGAAAATTCCTCCGGAGCCTCCGGAACTTATGGTGAAGGAGGTGGCCAGCATTTTTGCGAAGGGAAAAATTAGCATTACCCAGAAGGCCAGTTGTCCTGCGATGGCTACCTGAATCCACCCGTATCCTATTCCGGCGGCGTAGGGGAAAAACATGGCCATGGCCCCCAGGAGAATTCCGCCCAGGGCGGGTTTGAAAATATTGGGTATCCTCAGAGACCGGAAGATGTCCCTTATCCCGTAAAAAACCTTCACATAGGGATAGGCCATGAGGCCCAGAAAAAATCCGAAGGCAGAGTACATAAGAAGGTGGGCCGGATTGGTGAACCGGCTTCCCTGGGTTATGAAAATGGGTTTCCATCCGTGGAAGGCTCCGAAGATGGAATACCCCATGATGGAGCCGATGAGGGTGGGGATGAGGCTTTCCATTTCCATGTCCATCTGGGTGTAAAGAACTTCCACGGCAAAGAGAGCACCTCCGAAGGGGGCCCTGAAGATGCTTCCTATGCCGGCCCCTATCCCCACCACCACCAGGGTTCTCCGCAACTCGGTGGGAAGTTTGAAAACATCCGCCAAAAAGGAACCGAAACCGGCTCCTATCTGGGCTATGGGACCTTCCCTTCCTGCGGAGCCACCGCTTCCAATGGTGACGGCGGAGGCCAGGGTCTTTATTATGGGTACCCTCCACCTTATTTTCCCCTTTTTGAAATGGAAGGCCTCTATGGCGCTGTCGGTTCCGTGGCCCTCGGTTTCCGGGGCAAAGGTGTATATTAAAAATCCGGCCACCAGTCCGCCCAGGCCCAGGATCAGGGGGAAAAGATACCAGTGGTGGGGGAGGACGAAGGCCGAACTCCCTTCCCCTCCGGGCTTGGGGGGAACGAACCTCATGAGACCCACCATGACGAGTTTTTCTGCCCAGCGGAGAACCAGGTCAAAGAGGAGGGCTCCTCCCCCGGCAATGACGCCCACCAGAATTGAGTAGATTACCAGTTTAGGGAGTTTTTTCACGGAGAAAATTATAAGAATAAAGGGGGAGGGAGACAAATTCTGATGTTATAATAATCTGGATGACCATGAAGGATTTTTTAATCAAAACGGCCGTAAGGCTCAAGGAGAGGGGTTATTACAGGCTTTCCTTCTGGTTTTTGGAAAGGGCCAAGAAAATGGGGGCCCGGGAAAGGGCCGAGGAACTGCTGGAAAAGCAAAAACACGAATACGCCGAATACCTGCTGGAAAAGGCCAGGGATTACGAAAGGAAGGGGGATTTTACCGAAGCCCTGATCCTGGCTGAGAGGGCCGGGGAGATGGGCGAAGATGTGGACGAGGAGTGGATGGAGGACCTGAGAAAGCGCTCCAGAAAGCAGAAGGAGTTTGAAACCCGGCTTCTTTTAAATCCCGCCTCCATGGGGTTTCAATTCGCCTCCAATTATAGAAAATGGCTTTTCTCCCTCACCGGAACTCCCCATTACTCGGACCAGGACGACAGTTCAAGGAAGGTTTTGCCCCCGGAACTTCTTAAGACCTGGAAGGAGGCGTACAACAAACCGGAGAATTACGAAGCACAGTATAAACTGGCCCTGAATTTTTCCGTGTACGGTTACATCTGGGAGGCCATTTCCCAGGCCCAGAGGGCCGAAGAACTAAAGAAAACTTCGGAGGTGGAGTTCCTCCTGGGGATGCTTTACATGGAGATGGGGGACAAGGAAAAGGCCGGGGAAAAATTGACCTGCGCCGTGGAATTGGACCCGGAAAATCAAGCCGCTTATTATTTCTTGGGAAAACTTTTTCTGGACCTGGACGAGGAGGCATCCCTCCATTACCTCCGCCGGTGCATAGAGATAGACCCCAGCAGCGATCTGGCGGAGAACGCCCTGGACCTTCTGGGTGGGATAAGGAAGGAAGTGGAGGTATAACTCTCCCTCCTGTTTTCGGCTATTTTAGGGATAAGGTTTAAATTTTACGCCGGCGTGCCTATAATATTCTGGGGGAAGATGTGAAAAGCCTTTGTTTCAAGGCCCTTAGTCGTCCGGTTTTTCGTCTGTGTTTCAGATACGCAGGGGGGATACTCCCGGAGCCGGGCAGGGGCGCAGGAAGTGGAATTAAGTTACTCCTCGGTTTCCTTCGCCCCCATATGGAAAACTCCCCTTCAAGTGAAGTCATCCGCCACCTGAAAACTTCCCCAACATCGGTTAAGGCGGGGAGTCCATGATTTTTTCTGAAAAGAAAAATGTTTCTGGATGAGTATTCCTTTTCCCTTTTCCTCCTCCTATCCTTCACCTTTATACTTGCCCTTTTTCTTATCCGCCTCAAAAATAAGGAAAAGTCCACCTATTTTCTTATCGGCTCCTACGCCAATATTTTCATGCTGTTTCTCTCCGGTTTTCTCGGTCTTTTGTTCCCTGACGGGCTGGGGGATAAATTTATCCTCCTCCAGTATGTGTTCGTTCACCTATCCCTGGTTTTTTTCATCCTTTTCGTCTACCATTTCCAGGGCCTATACCGGGGGAGGGAAGCCACGAAGATTTTTTACCTTTCCCTTCTTATTTTTTCGTTAATTTCCCTTTACATCTTGAAGTTGATATTTTCCAGGAAGGCGGTAAAGGGGGAGGAAATAGCATGGATCGCCATCGTGGCGGGTCTGGAGTTTCTTTGGGTCCTGGTGGTTCTGGTGAGGAAAACCCTCTTCTTCTTCCGGGGTGGAGCGAAGGATAAATCAAATCTTTTGAAGGCCAGAAGAACGAAAGTTTTTGCCTATTTGATGATTATTCCCATCGCCTTGAGTTTTTTGGTTTACCTGGGCTATCGGGGCGTTATCTCCAAAGAGGTACACAATGTATTTTTCACAGAGGGAACGGCCCTGTTCTTTTTCCTTTTCGTTTTAATGTATTTGAATCATTCCACCATCCCCGTGAGTTTGGTTTCCAAAATAGTAGGGATAACCCTGGTTTCGGCCTTGATCCTCCTGAATTTTACGGGTATGTTCTTCGTCTGGGAGGCCCGGAAGGCCTACGACAGCCTGAACCTTCAAAGGGTGAAACTCTGCCGGGAAAAACTGAGGACGGGTTCCCTGAAGGAACTTCCCTCGGATGTAAAGTACATTCTAAGGTTGAGGGGAGAAGAGTTTTTCCCCGGGGATTTTGAAATAGTTTATTCTGCCCCCGGATGGGGAGGTACGGATTTTTTAAAGGAGGACAACCGCCTGAAAAGGGGGCGCAGGGTTAAATTCTTTTCCAGGGTGGAGAGGCTCGTGAAAAATACCCTCCACAGGGATCCGATGTATTTTTCCTATTTTTTCCCGTTGAGGGGAGGGGTTTATGAGGTGGGAATTTCGTCCATGGCCTACAGGAAGCACATCCATCGTCTGGTTCTCAAGTTAATTTCGCTTTCCCTTTTCATATTCCTCTCCATTGTCTTTGTATTTCCCCGATTCTTTAAAAACTGCATAATAAATCCCGTGGACCAACTTCTCGGGGCCGCCCGGGAGATAGAAAGGGGAAACCTCAACCTGGAGGTTCCTGTGATGGTCCGCGACGAATTTGGAATCCTCTCCGAAGCCTTTAACAACATGGCTTCTTCCCTGAGAAACTCCCGGGAGAAAATCCTGGAATACAGCAGAACCCTGGAGAGAAAAGTGGTTGAGAGAACCAGGGACCTTATGGAGAAAAACAGGATGCTTTCCCAGATGAAAAGGAGGCTGGAGGAGGCGGCCATCACCGATCCTTTGACCGGCCTTCTCAACAGGAGGGGGCTTTATCAACTCATAGAGCACGAGATGCGCAGGGCCAGGAGAAAGGGGAGTTGCTTCAGTTTGATAATCTGCGACATAGACGATTTTAAAAGAATCAACGACACCTATGGTCACGATTGTGGAGATAATGTTTTGCGAACCATAGCCCGTCTCCTTGAGGACAACTCCAGAAAGGTGGATCGGGTGGGCAGGTGGGGTGGGGAGGAATTTCTTATGGTACTTCCGGAAACCCCTCTGGACGGAGCCGTTGAGGTGGCGGAGAAGATAAGGAGGGTGATTGAGGCCAGGGAATTTCATTATGGAAAGGTATCTTTCCGGGTTACCATGACCTTCGGTATTTCCCTGTTTTCCTCTGCTACCCCATCCCTCCATCACTGCCTTAAAGAAGCCGACGACGCCCTCTACCGCGGTAAGTTTCTGGGGAAAAACACGGTGGTGGTATGGGAAAGGAATGTTCAGGAGTCCTGAAGCACGGCCCTGATCATGGCCTTCAAATTGATCGTATAGGCCTCTTTGGGCTGGCGGAGTCCAAGTTTCTGGTACTCGTTTTTGTAAATCTCCTCGGCCACCCTTTCCGGGTCTCCCCACCTGGCGTAGAGTTTTAGAATTTCCTCCCGGAATTCCCGGGTCCTTTCCATGGACTTTTCAAGAAATTCCTTTCCCCGGGGAAATATTCCCCCGTGTCCCAGCCCCAGGGAGAAGTGGGAGTAGGTCATGATTTTTTTCAGGGAATCCAGGTATTGGGAGTAATTGGAGAGAAATTGTGGCCTTATGTGCCCGTCGTCTATAACCCCGGCGGCGTCCCCCACGAATATTATTTCCTTCTCCTGAAAAGCGAAGGATATGGAACATCTCGTATGTCCCGGGGTTTCCAGGACGAAAAACTCGTCCAGCCCCTCCCCTTCCCCCAGGACCACATCCACGGAGAAGGGTTCAAACTCGTCTTCGGAGCGGACACCGAAGACCCTTTCCGCTTCCCTCTCCAGTTTTTTTATCAACTCCACGGCCCTGGGTTTCTTAAGGACCTCGGCGGTCCTGGCAGAAGAAACGATTTTCATGTGGGGGAAGCGTTTTTTCAAAACTGGAGCGGCCCCCACATGGTCGTAATGGGAGTGGGTAAGGAGAAGGAAATGGGGTTCCACCTCCAATTTCTCCAGGTCCTTCAGGATTTTTCGGCCCATGAAGGTAAAGGCTGAATCTACGAGGTAGTTCTTTTTGCCCCGTATTAAATAGACGGGGACCTCAGGAGCGTTCAAAAGGTAAATTCCGTCCCTGAATTCTCCCGTTCTGCTGAACATGTTTTTAATATACCACATAGAGCCTTATGTGATATAATCATAGCATGAAATTTCTCGGAATAAACGGCTCCAGTAGAAAGGATGGGTTATCCAACAAACTTCTACAGATCGCTTCCAGGGAGTTTTCCCGTCTCGGACACGATTTTGAGGTTCTTCACCTGGTGGATTACAGGGTTGAATACTGCCGGGGCTGCGTTTCTGAGGACATTTCCCTGTGCACGCCGAAAAAATGTTACGAAATAGGGGACGATTTTGAGAAAATAGCCCGGAAAATGATCGGGAGCCAGGGAATCGTTTTTTCCACCCCCGTCTACTGGTATGCTCCCTCCGCCAGGCTGTGGGCCCTCATAGAGAGGATGACCTCCCTGGAGAACACCCCCCGGAAATATCTGGAGGGAAAACCGGTGGGGGTGGTGGCGGCGGCAGGGGAAGATGGAGCCCAGAGCGCCATAACCAATCTGGTGGTACCCCTTATCCACATGGGGATGCTGGTGCTTCCCTTCGGGATGACTTATTTTTCCGGGAAAGAGGACGACCCTGAAACCGTCCGCTACATAGAAAGAATGGTTAAGAACATGATTTTTGCCGCCGAAAAATTGAAAGGTTATTCGTGGTGGCAAAGCAGGGAGGCTGACTGATGCCTATTTTAAATTACACCTCTAAAGAAATAACAGTAAAAATCGTTTACTACGGGCCTGCCCTTTCCGGCAAGACCACCAATGTGAAGTATATTTCCAGCATCCTTCCCGAGGAGAAACGGGGAAAGATGGTCACCCTCCCCACCAAGGAGGACAGGACCCTCTTCTTTGATTTTCTCCCCTTTTCCCTGGGGGGAAAGGCGGGATACAAGATAAGGCTTCAACTTTACACCGTCCCCGGGCAGGTTATCTACGATTCCACCCGAAGGCTGGTCCTTCAGGGGGCAGACGGCGTGGTCTTCGTGGCCGATTCCCAAAAGGCCCTTTTGGAAAACAACCGGGATAGTTTGGAAAACATGAAGGCAAATTTGAAGAGAAACGGCTTGAACTACCAGAAAATCCCCCTGGTTCTTCAGTACAACAAGAGGGACCTGCCCAACATACTTTCCGTGGAGGAACTGGATGCTGCCCTGAACGAACTTTCCAGGGAGTCGGTTCCTGCCATCGCCATAAGGGGAGAGGGGGTGGTGGAAACCCTGGCCAAGATCGCTGAACTCACCCTGCGGGACCTACAGACCCGATACACCGTCCTTGAAGACATGGATGTGGAAACCCTGATTGAGGAGTTGAAGTCCTTTGAGAGCGTGGAAAAACCCTTTGAGGCCTTCCCCTGGGAAGGGGACCTGCCCGAGGAACTTTCCGAGGACGAGCCCTTCACCGAGAGTCTTCCTGAGGAAACCCAGGAGGAAATCTCCCCCACGGAGGTTGAGTCCATAATCTCTCCGGATGTGGAGGTGGAGGAAGAGTTTGAGGAGTTTCTGGACACATCGGAGGATTTGAGCGAAGCGGTAAAGGGTCAGGAGGCGGAAGTTTACGATTCTGATTTTCCCGTGGAAGTTCCCGAGGACCAATTTGATAATCTTCTGGGCCGTGTTGAAAGCAGGCTCAAAAAGGTGGTCCAGGAAATCCCCATTAACATCAAGGTGAAGGAAGGGGAGGAAATTGAACTGATCCTTAAGTTTAAGATAAAGGTGAAAAAGTCAGGAGAGGAATAATTCCACCGGTTCCCCTATTCCTGCATTGAGAACCTGGGCGGCGGAGCCCATTCTCACGGCAATTTCCAGGTAACCGAAACTGTTTATCACGAAGGCCAGTTCGTTGGGCGGAATTTCCATGAAGGTTCTGGCGAAGTGGGAGATCTTCACCCCCTTTATTGAACCGAAGAGGATTTTTTTATTCCCGAGGTCTTCCTGCCTTATGTTGAGGGCCAGGTTTCCAAAGCGGTCCACATGGATTACGATCCCCCGAATTTTGTTCCCCTCCCTTTTCGGCTGGGGAAGTTTGAACTTACGGTAGTTTTCCGTCCTGGTTCCAAACCTCTCCACCGGAATTCCCTTGGAAAGCCAGGCGGCCACCGGGGCCATTTTATCCCGGGCTTCAAAGGTGGAACTGGGTTCCGGCAGGAAGAAGTGGGTTTCCGTCACTTCGTAAACCGTCGGTTCCTCCGGCCGCTGATAAACCGGGGCGAAAACACCGTTGTCCGGGCCTATGTAGTATTTCCCCTCGGAGGAGATGAGGAGGATCTTTCTGTCCGTTCCCACCCCGGGATCCACCACGGTGAGGAAGATGGTACCCCTGGGGAAATAATCCATTACCCCGGAGAGGACATAGGCGGCGGATATGGGGTGAAAGGGAATAATCTCGTGGGATATGTCCACGATTTTAGCCTCAGGATTTATTGAAAGAATAACTCCCTTCATGGCCCCCACATAGGGGTCTTTGATTCCGAAGTCGGTTATAAGCGCAATGGTTCTCATAGGAAAATCTTATGATATGTGGAAGATAAAAATCAAGATAGGTTTTTAGATTTATCTTCGTACATTAGCCGGTCGGCCTTTTTGAAGGCTTCGTAGAAGGGGGTTTTTTCGCTGAATACGCTGATCCCCACGGAGATGGAAAGGGGAATGTGGTGGGAAGAAGCCTTGCTCAATTCGGCCTTTAACCTTTTCACTCTGCCTTTTACGGCCTCCAGGGGTCCCCCGGTTATTACCAGGAACTCGTCTCCCCCGTAGCGGAATATTCCGTCCTCTTTCCTGAAACTGGAGAGGAGGAGTTCGGAGATCCTTCTCAGGCATCGGTCCCCTGCCGTATGGCCCCATCTGTCGTTTATTTTTTTGAAGTTGTCTATGTCAATGAAGACGATGACCCCCTTCTTTTCCTTCAGGGTGTTTATGAAGGAGCGAAGTTTTCTTCTGTTGTAAAGGCCGGTGAGGGGGTCTATGTCAACCAGGTGACGGAGTTTTGCCCGGCTTATCTCCAGTTCCTTCACGGTGTTCTCCAGTTGGGACAGGGTCCTTAGAAAGACCACCGTGAGAAAACTTATGCCCAGTATGAGTTCAAAGCCCGCATCGTAGAAGGATATTCTGCTCATTACCCCGGAAATTTTCAGGCCAACGAAATAGGGAAGGAGCACGATGCCGTGGTGTAAGAAGACCGCGCCGTAAAGCAACAGCACCAGAGAAAGAATGAGGGAGGCGGGAGTTCCACCCCCAAGCCATTCCTTGAGGCCGAAGATCGCTCCGAGGGTGGCCAATAAACCCACGGTGAGAAACACCGTGGCCTGAATGTGAACCGAGGTGGCCCGGAAAAACATGAATACCACCGTGGCGAAGGCCACGAGAAGGATTATCTGGGTTGTCCTCTGTATTCTTTTAGTACTGTACCCCTTTATGAATTGGAAAAAACCCAGGAGGATAAAATAGATAAAGGCCAATTTGAAAAAGGAGTAGAAAGTATAGAGCATCCTGGTGTAGGGGGTTCCCTCGTGTTTGCCCACCACCATGAGAACGGAGGTAAGGGCCAGAAGGTCGCTGCTCCACGCCACGGTCCAGTATTTGAGAATGTCCCTTTTGGTTATAATCCACCCGGTGAGGAAGAAGAAGCCGATGATGAAGATTATTATGCTTTGAAAGAGTATGGAGGCGTGGGTGAGGCTCACCTCCATGGTAGTAGGTTCTGCAGGCATCTTCCCGACTACTTCAAGTTCACGAGGTAAACATCTTTTCTGGAAGGGAGGTAGAGAAAGATTCTGGATACGGATGGATTGCGGAGAATTATTTTGTTGTCTTCCACATATACGGGAAGAATAGAGTCGCCCTTAAGAATGTATGCGGTGGTGGTGGGATCCTTGAGAAGGAGAAAGGAATTAAGGTTTCCCAGGGAACTCCACAGATAATCGGTTAGCCTTTCGGTATCGTCCCTTTTGGGGTCGTAGAGGTAAAGTCTCTTTTTCCCCTCGTCGTCGCCGGCGAGAAAATACAGTTTTTCGTTTAAATAAACCGCATCCCCCATTTTTTTCTCAAGTTTCCTGAACTTCCTCTGCCTTTCCCAGAATATGTAACCCCTCCCTCCATCGTTGCGGCACACGAAGCCTGCCCTGTCCTTCATCCAGGCCAGAAATTCGTATTCCTCCTTCCCCTCCTTTATTCTTAACGGTTTCCACACCCCCTCCTTTATGTAACCCAGGAGGAATTTTTTCTCCCCGCTCACCCTGTAGACTACGGCGTCCTGGGAATCTCCCAGAAAATCTATTTTCACGGTTTCGCTGGCCACCGAAGAATGGGTGTCTATGATGCTGCGGAAATCCGGATTTTCCCGGTAAAGGGATTTGAGGAGGGCATACCTGGAAAGGGGAAGGGGCATAAAGGGCAGGGCCTTTAAACTTCTTATTTTCCTGCTCCGGCGGGTTTTCAGGTTGTAGTCTATGAAGAGGAAGGGAAATTTTGGGGAATAAAGGGGATAGTAATTTCTTAGATTTACGATTTTTTTGAAGGGGGATTGGAAAGGCAGGGTCAAGAAATCCTCAGAATACACCAGGAGGTGGTCTCCCCTTATTTCCCCCACGAATTTTTCCTCGGTAAGGCGCATCACCACGGCCCTCCTGGGCTTTTTCATCTCATTCCATATGTAGAAACTTCTTCTTCCCCTTATTCTGTTCACCACGGAAATTACCAGGGTTTTCCCGTCCTTCTGGGGATAAAAATCCTCCACCTCACCCCTCAGGGGAATGGGCACCTGAAGGCCAGTTTCGGGGTTCCAGAGGTAAAGGCCGTAGGTATCCGTTCCCTTTACCCTTCCCAGCACCACCAGGTTTTCGTCCCCCAGCCATTTGGCCATGTCTATTTTTATTACCCTGAGCCTTTTCACCCCGAAGAGATTGGGAACATCCCCGCCGTTGAAGAATGAGAGGTAAAGGTATTTGAGTTTTCTCTCCCTCTTTTTCTCGCACCGGGCCAACCAATCCCATACGAAGTGGTCTTCCGGTCGGTAAAGGGAAAGTTTGGTGAGTATTTTCTTTGCCCGGCGGCACTTTCCGTTCCTTACCAGAAAATAGGCTTCAATTTCGCTGGACAGAAGGGGATCGGAGACCAGGGGCTGAACTTCCTTCACCATGTAATCCCTCTCCAGGGTGAAGGCGAAATCCATCATCAGGGAAACCACCTGGGGGGTCTTGGGAAGGGTTTTCAGGAGTTCCCATCCCTGGATAAGGTCCCCCCTTTCCTTGTAGGCCCTTGCCAATTCCACGCCCAGTTCCGGAAACCTGTATTCTTCAAAGATCTCCCGGGCCTTTTCCAGATCTCCCTTCTGGATGTAAACCCTGGAGAGAAAGAGGGCAAATATTCCGTCCTTGAGTTTTTTTACCGCCAGCGAGAGGCGTTTTTCCGCCCTCTTCAAGTTCCCCATTTGAAGGTCGTAGACGCCCTGAACGAAGATAACGATGGGGGAATTGGGGGCAAACTCTCTGGCTTTAGCGGCGAACCATTCCCTTTGAAAATATCCGAGTTCCGAGGCCGCCAGGGAGAGGCCCAGGTATTTAAGCCATTCGTATTTCCCGTAGTAGGAGGTTCTGCTTTCCTTGCGGTAAGAGTTAAAGGCCAGGGAGGCTTCCATAAACTGTCCCTGGGCCAGTTTTCGGAATCCCCGGGCGATGGGGTCCCTGCGGGAAGAAAAATACTTGTTCCACAGTTCTCCGGCGGTTTGAAGGTCTCCTTTGAGATAATAAGCGATGCCCTTTTCCAGGAGGTTGGCAGATAGTGCGAAGCCAACCATAAGAATTAAAGCGAGAACTTTCCTCATAAAGAAAGTTTAAAAATCATTCTCACGGAAGTCAAATGGTGAAGGTTGACGGGGAAAAAACCTTTCTGATAACCTTTCCTCCATGAAAGGAGAACACATTAAAAGGGCCTTTTTCGCCGTTCTGCTTCTGGCAGCCCTGATGCGAACCGCCGGACTTTTTACTTACGATTACAAAAGGCTCCCCTCGGAAGGGGATGTGAGGCTGAACACCGGGTACATGTGGGTGAAAAACACCCTGCAGTTGAGGGAATACGCTTACCCTTCCCTTTATTTTTATGTGGAATTTGCCGTGGAGAAACTGGCCTACGGGTTTCTCCGGTTTATGGGCACCGTCCGCTCCCCGGTGGACTTTTTGTATTCCAGGAAGTTCTGGCACACCCTTTACACCACCGGAAGACTCCTTTCCGTTATCTTCACCCTCCTTATATTTCCTTTTCTTTTTCGTCTCGGGGAGGGGGAATTTGGACCTACGGTGGGCCTGGTAGCCGCCGTGTTTCTAACCTTTCCCTTGATTGATGTTGTAAACTCCAGGCTGGCCAAGCCCGACAGCCTTTTGAATCTTTTGCTTTTCCTCACCGTCTTTTTCTCCGTGAGGTTTTTCCGGGAGGGCCGCCGGAAATTCCTCACCCTCGCCTCCCTGGCGGCGGGTCTTTCCCTTTCCACCAAGTATTTTTTCATAGGAGGCGTTCCGGTTTTTCTCGCCGTGGTGCTTTCCCGGGGTAGGGCAGGGGAGAAAATCAAAGACCTCCTCCGGGCAGGGGCCGTGGCCCTGATAAGTTTTCTCCTCACTTGTCCCTATTGCATCCTGGACTACCGAAAGGTTCTGGAAACCTTCAGCGGGGCCCAGAACTTCAGCAAGGGATACATAGTTCCGGTCCACGGGGCTTACAAACAGGTCTTCGCTGATCTGGTTCACTACTCCGGCTATGGGGTTTTCTTTTTGTTTTTGATAGGCGTGATTGTGGCCCTGGCCAGGGACTGGAAGTTGAACATCGTAATCCTTTCCTTTCCCGCCGTTTACCTCATAATGCTTTCCATTACCAAGGTTTACGGACCGAGATATCTGGTCTATCTTTTCCCCTACATCTCCCTTTACGCCGCCTATGCCCTGGTTCGGGCAGTGAGGAAACCGGTCCTCGCCCTCGTGTTTTCCCTCTTCCTGGTTTTTCCCATGGCTTCCCAGAGTTTCAAAGCCCTGGATTGGCTGGTAAACAGAATGGCCAACCGGGAGATAATGAACGATTTTATAAAAAACAGCCTTCCGGATCCCCACAGGGTGGTTTCCTACCACGCCTACTGGCTTTCCACCACCCATTATTCCATCTTTCCGAGGTATTCTAAGAACATGGGAAAGCCCCTGTTCTTCATATACGGAGCCCACGAGGAATACTTCTGCTCGCCGGGAAGCCGATTCCTGAAATTCTGCGATCCCCTCCTTTCTTCCCTGCCGAAATACTGGACTGTCCTTTCCCTCCCTTCTCCTCCCATGCCCTTTGCCATAGATTACTCCATGGCCCTTTTGAGGAAAAGGCCAGCCCCCGGTCCCCGGAAGGAAGTCTTCCCCGCCCTAGTGAAACTTCCAGGGGAGGGGAAGTTGCTTTTCCCGGGAATTCCCTATGTGAAGGATGCCCTGGTGGGAAAACTTTCTCCCCTGGGAGGCGTGGAAAAGTTTTACTTGTATCAGGGAAAGGGAGAGATCTGCCTTTTGGTGAGAAAAATCTCCAGAAGGGTAAGATACAGGGTGTACTTCAACGGGAGAAAATCCCTTCAAAGGGGCCTTTTTTTAAAATGCGAAAAACCTGAAAGGGACTTCGGGAGAATTTCGGTCCAGTCCCTGGAGGGTTATATTGAGGTTTTCATGACCACTTCCCCCCTGAACCTGGCCCAGGTGATGGTGAAGTATGCCCCTACCAGGGCCCGGGAATTTCTCCTGACCCTCCGGAAAGATAAATACTACAGATTTGAGGCCAGCAGGCTTCTGTGGACGATATCCCGCGGGCACGGCGGGGAGGACGGAAATCTACGGAAGGAGTTGGTTTTCAAGGCCAGGGAGTTAAAATCTCTTCTGGGGGAACATTTTCCCCCCAGGTATAGAAGGGCAGGTTTTGATCTGGGTTACCTGAAACTTTCCCAGAGAATTTATCCGGTTTTTAAACGGGGAAGAAGGAAAAGCGTCCCCTTTTATCTTTTCCCAGGGGTTTACGGGATAAAAATGCCCCTGGATGGTTATCTGGAGATGGGGGACCGCAGGTATGAACTTTCGGGGTCTGTGAGGATTTCGGCCCCGGGATGGGCCCGGGTGGTCCTGGAAGGGGAGCACATCCCCAGGGATTTTTACCTGTTTTTCTCTCCCGGGGATACCCTGGAGTGGGAGATTCAGGAGATTCTACAGGAGGGTGGACGGTGAAACTTTCGGTGGTGATCCCTGCTTACAACGAGGAGGAAAACCTGGAAAGGACCCTCAGGGTTATAGCCCGGGAACTGGAGGGGTTGGACTACGAATTTGTGGTGGTGGACGATGCGTCCACCGATGCCACCCCTGAGATTTTAAAGGACCTTTCCCGGGAACTTCCCCTGAGGTTTTTCAGAAACGAAAGGAACATGAAACTGGGATACACCCTGAGAAGGGGCTTGAAGGAGGCCCGGGGGGAACTGGTTTTTTATACCGACTGCGACCTTCCGTGTTTGCCCTCCGTCATAACCTATGCCCTTAAGATTATGGAGGTTTACGACTGCGACCTGGTCCTGGCCTACCGCCTGGACCGCACGGGAGAAGGGCTCTTGCGCAGGATGTATTCTTCGGTTTATAACGCCATGGTGAGGGTTCTCTTCGGCTTGAAGGTTCGGGATGTAAACTTCGCATGCAAACTGATGAAGAAAAGGGTGGTTGACGAGGTTGATCCGGAGTCTTCGGGATCCTTCATAGATGCTGAGATTTTAATAAAAGCCCACAGGAAAGGGTTTAAAATTCTCCAATTCGGAGCGGATTACTTCCCCAGAATAAGGGGAACTTCCACCCTGGCAGGAGTGGGGGTAATTTTTAAACTTCTCCGGGAAATGTTCGCCTTCAGGTTAAAACTCTGGTTTAAAGGCGATTGAGCATTCTCCGGGAAAGGCGTATGGCGGTGAGCATGCTTCCCTCGGAGGCTTCCCCTTTTCCCGCTATGTCAAAGGCGGTGCCGTGGCACGGGGAAGTTCTGGGCCAGGGAAGGCCGAAGGTCAGTTCCGCCCCGTCTTCCAAGTGAAGGAGTTTAAAGGGAGCGAGGCCTACATCGTGGAAGAAGGCCAGGATCCATCGGGATTCCACCTCGCCCCGGAGGAAAACAGTATCCGACGAGAGGGGGCCTTCCAGGGCAAAGTCCTGAATGATGGGGCCTATGACCTCTATTTCCTCCCTTCCCATTTCTCCGCCTTCGCCGGCGTGGGGATTTACCGAGGATACGATGAGTTCGTCCCCGGGGAAGAACCTCTCAAGGCTGGGGAGGAGGAGGTTGAGAAATTCCCTGAGTTCTTCCGGGGTTATCTTTTCCAGGGCCCTTTTCAGGGGGAGGTGGTGGGTGAAAAGGACCACCTTCATTCCCCCGGACCAGAATCCCATCACCACCCTTCCAAACTTCTTTTCAAAAAACTCCGTGTGTCCCAGGAAATCGTGACCTGCCGCCACCCATGCGTGTTTGCTTACGGGACCGGTGACCAGGGCAGAGGCGGGTTCGGATTTTAAAATTTCAAGAGATTTGTTGAAGTAAAGGAAGGAGAGTTCTCCGTGGGGTTTTCCCACCTGAATTTCCGCCTCCGGCTTTGGGTCCACGAATCTGTACCGCCTCCATTTAAACATCTTCAGGTTTTGAGCCGTCTGTTCAAAGGCCTTACGGGAACCGACGATTAAAAAATCGTCCTCCACCTTTTCCAGGGCTTTTATTATTACTTCGGGACCTATTCCGCCCGGGTCCCCTCCAGTTATGACGATCATTTCTTAAGGGCTTCCTCGTCTTTAAGGATGTATTTAATTGCGTGCTTGTACACCAGGAGGTTGGGTTCACCTTCCCTGTGAACTTTTATCACCTTTTCGTCGTACCATTCTATCCTTCCACGGATCACCTCTCCATCCTGGAAAACTATTATCATGGGGTTTTTATTCCGCATTTGCTTCAGATAGTAGTAATTTTCCGCGTGGGTCTGGTAAGAGGGCTTATCCTTCTTTACCCGGGTCGGGTGAGAAGGGGCCATGGGCGGTATCAATTTTCTTCCCATTTTCAACCTCCTTAATGAAATTATAATTTGTTGAGAGAAAAAAATCAAATTAAAATTTATTGATGTTAATTGTGAAAGAACTCAGCATTAAAACCAGTGCTTTCCATATAATTCGGCAGGTTTCCTTTAAAATTAACCAGGGAAGGGTGAAAGTGCTTTTGGGAGAATCCGGAGCCGGAAAATCAACCCTGGGACTTTTTCTTTCCGGAGTATTGAAGCCCGGGCTTTCCTGGGAGGGGGAGGTTTTTTATCATGGAGAAAAAATCAACCCTTTGGGGGAGGACTGGAGGGGAAGAACCGCCGGGTTGATCCTCCAGGACCCTTATTCTTCCTTTGATCCCAGACAGAGGATTCTTTCAGCCCTGGTGGAACCGTTGATGGTCCATCTTTCCTTGTCCAGGGGTGAGGCGGAGGACCGGGCCCTTTACTGGCTTCGCCAGGTGGAATTTCCCCTGGAAAAAAGGTGGAGGTTTCCCCACGAATTGAGCGGTGGACTTCTCCAAAGGGCCGCCGTGGCCGCCGCCCTGATCCTGGAACCCGGCGTACTGATAGCCGACGAGCCCACCTCAGCCCTGGATCCCCCCCTGCGGGCCGGGATAAGGGAACTTATTAAGAAATTTTCCCACAAAAGGCATGTGCTTTACATAACCCATTTCGTGGAGGATGCCCTCTTCTTCGGCGAGGACTATCTGGTCCTTTACGGGGGACTGGTCATGGAAGAGGGCCCCCGGTTGCGTCACCCCTATTCAAAACTTCTCATGACTTCGGTGGTAAAGCCGGGAAAGGAACTTCCAGAAGTTACTGGGTTTTCCCCTCACCCATCTTCCCTTCCCCCGGGATGCCCCTTCCGACCGCGCTGTGGCGAGGCTTCCGATAGGTGCTATGAACTTCCACCGTTAAAAAAAGCGGGCGAAAACTTGGTGAGGTGCTGGAATGTCCGTTGAACTGGTGAAGATAGAGAAAAAATTGGGGGAATTTCGGTTGAGGGATTTTAACTTGAGGGTGGAACGGGGGGAAACCCTGGGAGTGGTAGGCGGCTCGGGTTCCGGTAAAACCACCGTCTTCAAAATTCTCCTCCGCCTGCTCAGGCCGGATAGGGGAAGTTATTTTCTGGACGGCAGGGATGCCATGGCCCTTTCCAGGAGGGCCTTTTCCCGGAGGGTACAAGGGGTTTTTCAAAACGCTTCCCGGGCCCTGGACCCCCGGAAGACCGTGGATTTCCTCCTCAGGGAGCCCTACCTCATCCACCGGGACCTGGAGCCCAGGGTGGAGGAACTCCTAAGGGAAGTTTCTCTGCCCCCCGAAATCCTAAGGTCCTATCCTCCGCAACTCAGCGGTGGACAACAGCAGAGGGTGGTTTTGGCCCGGGCTCTGGCCCTGGAGCCGGACTATCTGGTGGCCGACGAGCCCACCTCCGCCCTGGACCCCACGGTTCAGGTTCAAATTTTGAAATTGTTAAAGAAAATTCAGGCCAGGAGGAATATGGGCCTCGTTTTTATATCCCACGACATAAATCAGGTGCTTTACATGAGCCAGGGACTTCTGGTTATGCTATCGGGATTGATCATGGAAAGCGGCGGCGTGGAGGAGGTTCTTAAAAAACCCTCCCCGTACACCCTTCATCTTCTGAACCCCCGGCCTTCCAGGGAAAGGGAAGGGGGAGCGTGTCCCTTTTACGGTCTTTGTCCTCTGGCAGGGCCTAAATGCCAGAAGGAAATCCCTCCCCTAAGAAGCCTGGGGGAAGGTCACCTGGTCCGTTGTCACTATATGTGATTATTTCTTCGGTCCTATGCCCACGAATATGGGACCGGAGGATTTTTCGGCCACTTCGTTCAGTTCCTTTAGGATGGCCTCCAGGTCCCCGCCGTTTTCCGTAACCACTTCTTCCACCGTTCCCCACACCGGGTCTCCGCAGACCAGGGCCGGGATGGCGTGTTTGACGAAGACCTGAACCGTCTGAGGATACTTGGTCACCACCTCCTCAATGAGCATGTCCTTGGTAATGAGAGCCATTTTCTCCTCCTTCAGTTTCCTCTAAAATTATAGCAGATTATGGGCAGAACTCTAATTTTCCCTCCAGAACCCTCAGGGCTAAAAGTCTTCCCCCCAGAAAGGGCATGCCCACGGCGGGGGATACCAGGGTTTCCTCCCCCACCTTTCTTTTTCTCCTGCCGTTTACGAGGACCTTTCCCCAGCCCTTCACCGTTATGGGTCGGCGGGTTATGAAAACTATGGGGTCGTAATTCCCACCGAGGAAGCATCTTCCCCGTTTTCCCTCCCAGTTGTAGACTTTTACTGCGTATTTTCCCCCTTTGAGGGTGGTCTTCTTAGCCAGGGGAATTTGTGGCAGGACCAGGAAGGGGAGAAGGAGTACGATGAAAAAGGCCGTAAGGTAAACCTTCCTTTCTCTGCCGGTTTTTTCCATTTTCAAAACTGCAAGAAGCAGAAGGGCAAGCACCAGGGGGACCCAGAAATAATTGGGGAGCCAGGAGGAGGGCATGGCCCGGGGGTGTTTGGTGAAGGAGGGTAGAACGGAGGGAAGGTAAACCGCCGGGGTTGAAAGTTTGTGGAAGAGGAGTCCCACCCTGTTGGCTACATCGTGGGTGGTGGGGCCGTAGTAGGCCATGGGAAGAGAGGCCAGCAGGAAGGCAAGCCCCGAGGAGACTCCCACCAAAAATTTAAATGTGAATTTTAAATTTCCGTTTCGGGTACGGTGGAGGAACAGGGCGTAGCCCACCGCCAGGGCCCACACCGCCGAGGTCAGCGGCCTGGCCGGAGGACAGTATCCTCCCCGGTGGGTCTGCCACCCGTAGTTGAAGACGAAGGGAAGAACCAGGAGGAGGGAGGTCAGGGCTATTTTCCTCCTCCAGAATCTTAACAGGGCCGCCAGGGAAAGGAGGGCCACGGGGGCGTAGGGTAGAAGCCCGTCCCTCTGGTCAAACAGGTAGTCCAGGAAGGTGGAGAATCTGTAGTGCCAGGGGATTCTGTAGAGGATGTCCTTCATCACCTCAAGTCTTCTACCCGGAGGAAGGGGGCCGTAGTAAACGGAAAGCAGGGAGAAGTTTCCGTAGTTGACCTTTAAAAAATAGAGGAAGGCCGATAAGGGAAGCAGAGCGGGGAGAAGGAAATAAGGGGATTTTTTCCTGAGGAAATAAAGGGAAAGCAGGAGGAGTACCAGGAGGTAAACGGCGTATTTGGCGCCGAACCACGGAAGGGCTCCTGCCATCAGTCCTGAAAGAATGAGAAGGCCTCTATTTTTCCTCCACAGGGAGAGAAGGCTCAGGGTGATAATCAGGGCCACGGGTATTTCCGGGAAGATGTGAAAAAAATAGGGGAAGGCCGGTGCGGTGAAGGCTATCAGGGCCGTGGCGTAAAGGGAAACCTCTTCGGAAAATTCCTCCCTGAGAAACAGATAGAGTATGTACAAGAATATGAGGCCGTATAGGGAAAAACCCAGCCTCAGCACGATTTTTTTCCCCGGGGGGGCCAGTGGCCTGGAGAGGGCGTAAAAGGGAATCATTAGAACCGAGGTTCCCGGCAGGTGTATGGAAAGCCAGGTTCTGGCGCTTACCGGCCTGGCGTGGGGAAGGATTCTCACCTTCTTCCGCTGATAAAATTCCTTCCACTGTCCCTGGAGGTATTGATTTTTCACATTCAGATCCCCGTCGTATACCAGGGATTTGGTTATGAGAAGGTAGTGGGGCTCGTCTCCGCTGGGCCCCAGGTTCTGCATTTTGAACACGGAATAAACGGTGAACAGCAGGGATAGGAGCAGAACATGCCATATTTTCAATTTGACCCTGTCCCTCCGGAGCCACAGCCAGGACCAGATCCATAGGAAAAAGACCAGCCTGGCCAAATGGTTCAATGGGGCGTAGGGGAACAGGATTTGACCCATTGCCACCGCGGCGGAAGAAATCAGGAAAACTACCCCATGAGGACCTCTATTTCCTTAAGTCTTTTCAACTTATCCCTGTAGTGGGCCGCCAGTTCAAAATCCATCCGTTGGGCCGCCTCCAGCATTTTTTTCTCCAGTTCTTCCATCATCCGTTTCCTTTCCTCCGAGGTGATGTATTCCTCGGCGTTTTCCGCCACCCTTTCCGCCTCAAAATAATCGGAGGCGCTCATCTGGTAGGCGATGTCCTTTTTTACGGTCCTGGGCGTTATCCCGTGTATTCTGTTGTATTCCTCCTGGACCTTCCTCCTTCTGGAGGTTTCCTCCACCGCTTCCTTCATGGCGGAGGTCATTCTGTCCGCATACATTATAACCCTGCCCCGAGCATTTCTGGCGGCCCTTCCGAAGGTCTGAATAAGGGCCGTGGTGGAGCGGAGGAAGCCCTCCCTGTCGGCGTCAAATATGACCACCAGGGAGACCTCGGGAAGGTCAAGTCCCTCCCTCAGCAAGTTTATCCCCACCAGAACATCAAATTCCCCCTGGCGAAGGGCCTTTATGATCTTTATCCTTTCCAGAGTGTCTATGTCCGAGTGAAGGTACTTGGCCTTTATTCCCACGGAGAGAAGGAAGGAAGTGAGTTCTTCCGCCAGCCTTTTGGTGAGGGTGGTTACCAGAATCCGGTCCCCCATCTCCACCCTCTTCTTTACTTCACCTATGAAGTCCTCTATCTGTCCCCGGGTGGGCCTTATCTCCACCTGGGGATCCAGAAGTCCCGTGGGTCTGACCAATTGTTCCACCACCGCATCCCCCGCTTTCTGAAGTTCGTAGGGACCCGGGGTGGCGGAGACATAGAGAACCTGGCCCACCCTGGCCTCCCATTCTTCAAACTTCAGGGGTCTGTTGTCCAGGGCGGAGGGAAGGCGAAATCCGTGTTCCACCAGTTTCAATTTCCTGGAGCGGTCCCCTTCGTACATGGCCCTCAGTTGTGGGATGGTCATGTGGCTTTCGTCTACTATTATGAGGGTGTCGTCCGGTATGTAGTCCATCAATGTGAAGGGGGGTTGTCCCGGGAGTCTCCCGCTGAGGTGCCTGGAGTAGTTTTCAATGCCAGGGCAGTGGCCCGTTTCCCTGAGAAGGAGCAGGTCGTAGCGGGTCCTCCTTTCTAACCTTTCCGCCTCCAGTAGTTTTCCCCGGGAGACCAATTCCTTTAGCCTTTCCTCCAGTTCCTTTTCTATGGATTTTATGGCTTTTTCCAGCCTATCCCTTGGGGTTACAAAGTAGGTGGGGGGATAAACGGTGGCGTATTTGCGCTGGCTGAGAACCCTCCCGGAGAGGGGGTCAATTTCAAATATGGCGTCCACCTCCCTGCCGAAGAACTCTATCCTGTAGCCCGTCTCTTCGTACGGTGGAAAAATCTCCAGTTGATCTCCCCTTAACCTGAATTTTCCCGGTTCTGGAAGTTCCGAGCGGGAGTATTGTATCTCCACCAGTTTTTCCGCCACATCCGCAGGATTGAGAATTTCCCCCTGATGAATCCTGAAGGCCAGACCGAAGTAAACATCTGGATCACCCATACCGTAAATACATGAGACCGAGGCCACCACTATCACATCCCTCCGCTCGTGGAGGGAACGGGTGGCCCTCAGGCGGAATTTATCCAGTTCCTGGTTGATGGTGGCTTCCTTGGCGATGTAGGTGTCGGTCTGGGGTATGTAGGCTTCGGGTTGATAGTAATCGTAGTAACTGACGAAGTACTCCACGGCGTTCCCTGGGAAGAACCTCCGGAATTCCTGGTAGAGTTGGGCCGCCAGGGTTTTGTTGTGGGAAATCACCAGGACAGGCCTTTGAAGTCTCTCTATGACATTGGCCATGGTGAAGGTTTTGCCCGAGCCGGTAACCCCCAGAAGGACCACATGCCGGCGTCCCCCCTGGAGGTAGTCCACTATTTTCTCTATCGCCCGGGGTTGGTCCCCGGTGGGTTTGTAGGGAGCCTTCAGTTGAAACCTATTCCAGTTTGATGGGCTGGAATAGGGTGAGGAAGTTTGCCCTGCCATATCCCATGTAGTAGTCAAACCCCGGGAGACTTTCTCCGTTTACATCGTCGGTGGTGTAGATGAGGGCCTTTCTAACCTGGTCGGGGGTGAGGTTGGGCTTCAGGCTCAGAAGGAGGGCGGCGGCACCGCTTATTATAGGAGCCGCAAAGGAAGTACCGTCTCCCACGGCGTATCCACCGGGATAGGTGGAGAGTATGCTTACCCCGGGAGCCACCAGGTCCAGGTGGGGACCGAAGTTGGAGAACCAGGCCTTTTTGTCTTCCGGATCGCTGGCCCCCACGGAAATGCAGAGGGGAGAATAGGCCGCTGGATACAGAAGGGCTCCGGCGTCGTTCCCGGAGGCGGCCACCAGGACCACATTGTTGTCGGCGGCCCTCTTTACCGCTTCCTCCAAAACCAGCGAGGGTTTATAGCCTCCCCCGGAGAGGTTTATAACTTTAACCCCCCGTTCCACGGCGTATTCTATCCCGTCGGCGATCTCCGAGTATGTTCCCAGGCCGTGGGCGTCAAATATCTTTATGGCCATTATCTTGCATTTCCAGCAGATCCCGGCCATTCCCTTGCCGTTGTTGGTCTTGGCTCCGATGATTCCGGCCACCATGGTGCCGTGTCCGTGATCGTCCCTGGGATCTTCGTCGCTGTTTATGAAATCGTAGCCTTTGATGACCTTGCCCTTCAGGTCAGGGTGATTGTAGGCCACCCCGGTATCCACCACCGCCACCACCACATCTTCGGAGCCAGTGGTGTACTTCCATGCGTAGGTGGCTTTGACATCGGCACCCCTCTTAAATCCTTCCTTGCCTCCGGGATTTTTCAAGTACCACTGGTCGGCAAAATAGGCGTCGTCGGGGATTACTTCTTCGTCCTCGTCGGCTATTCTGGCCGGGTAATCGGGTTCGGCCCAGAGCACCCGGGAATCGGAGGCCAGAACCTGAAGGAGGTCCTTCTGACCTTTGGCCTGAAAGACCACCCATCCCTTCATCAGGAGTTTCTTCACCGGCTTTATTCCGTAGTCCCTGGTGAGGCCCCTGATGTCCGCCTGGGGATGGAGTTTCACCAGAATCCTGGCGGAACCCTGCTTAAAGGTGGGATTAAAGTCCGGCTCCCGGTCCTTCTTTATGGCTCCCACCAGAAGAAAACTCACCCCCATGAGGGCTATTATTATGTGTTTTTTCCTCATTTCCTACCTCCTTAGAATGTAAACCCAACTTCCCCGTGGAAACTTAGGCCGTTTATGAAACCCACGGAAACCCCTCCGCTGAGGTGTTCTCCGCTGTAGAAATTGATGCCCAGCAAAATCTCCATCGGAATCCTCGGCCGAATTTTCTCGTCGCTCTGTCCTTCAAGGTCCTGAAATTTTTCGGTGAACTTGACGCTTCCCCAGAAGTAGTCAAAGTAAAGGCCGATGTAGGGTTCTATGTTTTCCTGGCCCTCGTACATGGCCAGAACTCCCAGCCTGAAGTCCCAGAAGTGAACCTTCCCTTCCACCGAACCGGTTAAGTAGTCGGAGCGTTCCACCCCCCACCGGTGGGAGGAAAGGTTGTAGGATATTTCCGGGTTCAAGACCAGGGAAACCTCGTCGGAAAAAACATAGGGTTCCCAATATGCCCCTGCATACACGGAATAACTGGGCTTGGAGTAGGTGGTGGATACGGAAATGGGCAAGGAGGTGAAGGTGAGTTCCTCCCCGAAGGAAGTTTTACCGTACATGATTCCGAAGTAGAATTCGGTGAATTCGTTGATCAGCACCGAATTTTTAAGCCCCACCAATGTAAGGTTTAGAGAGGTTTCCTTTTCTCCTATTTTTGCTTTTAAACTCCTGTAACTTCCCCTGAGGCTCAGGGTGTATTCCAGGCCTTCCCCGGCCACTAAGAAGATTGAGAGGAGTAAAAACAAAATCGCTTTTTTCATTTCTCCTCCTTTTCGCAATTAATTTTTGCTTCCCAGATTTTCCTCCAGTTTCCCTCCCATGTGTATAGTTTACACTTTATTTCGTTCCGGGAAACTTCCATGTTCCATTGGGCTTTTCCGCTGCCCTTTAGAGTGAAAATTCTGGTAATTTTACGGCCCTCCTCTTCCATTATAAGCATGAGCCTGGCCTTGTCAACCAGGGAATACGAAGCCTCTATGAGGAGTTTTCCAGCCCTGCAGGAATATCTTTCCACCTCTATTTTCCCCGATTTGTGGGGCAGGGGTTTCATCTTTCCAGGTATTATTCCCATGGCCAATCCGTAAAACCTAAAAACCCTGCCCTCCAGGGGGTAAACCCTCCACCTATCGGGAAAGTCCTCTTCCCTTCCCGCAAGGAATTTAACCACCTCCTCCCTGTCCACCGTAATCTGGAGGACGGGGATCCTGAACTTCCTCAGAACCAGAGAAAACTTTTCCCCGTAGGGATATGTAAAAGCCAGGGAGGAAAGGAGAACCGAGGCCCGGGGCACCAGGTCGCCCCTTTTCCATTCCCCTGCCTCGCAACTCAGCACCACCTCTTTCTTTAATGCGAATATCCTGGGTTGCTGGCATCCGTAGTTGAGGAGGACCTGGTGGAATTCCATCAAAAGGGCGAGGATCACACCGCTCACTGGAAAAACCTCCGGTAAATCATTTCAAAGGCCTCCTTCATTTCCGGGGATGAGGTGAAGGGGGAAGAAAACTCCACCCTTGCCTGGGAATCGGCCCTGGTGAAGGCTTCACCCGGGGAGAGTCCCCTCTTTCTCAACAGAAGATATCGGTATAACCTGATTCCTATGGGCTTGAAGTCCCTTATGTCCACGGCGTCCCAGCCGAGATACCTGTATATCCCCGGCAGGGAGGGTTCGCTCTCATCGGCGGAAAGGCAGAACAGTCCCGTTTTTTCTGGGGCGTTTATCATGTAAAGGATCAACCTGTAGATAAAGTGGGCTTCTCCTGGGTCCTGGTTTATTCTGAAGGGGGGCACCTTCCTCAATTTTTCGTCCTCCCACCACCGGAGCCACAGGTATTTGTCCGGGAAGGGTTTTCTGGCCCTGGCCTCCACATCGGAAAGGGTAAAAACCCCCGCATCGTAAAAGAGTTTCATTCCGTGTTTTCCCTCCCCGATGAGGTTTTGTTTTTTCACCCACCTTTTACACCGGTTTTCGTCCAGGGTGGGCTTATTCCTTTTTACCGGGCAGGAGGAAAAGAGGAGTTTCCAGGTCCCCGGTCCCTTGAGGAGGAAAAAATACCTTCCCTCCCTCAGGTAAATTTCCTTTTTCCCCGATTCCAGAAGAACCTTCCCCGAGGAATTCACCAAAAGATAGTCCTCCGCCTGGACCTCGGCGTAGATTTTTCCGGGAAACTCCAGGGCGAAGGAGTAAACCTGAACCCATCCCTTTCTTTCGGTATTGCCCTGGGATATCAAATACGGCCTGGAGCAGAGCAGGGATAGGATCAGTAGAAGGGTCATTTTTCCCTCTCCTGAAGGAGAGAATTCCAGAGGTTGGGATTTCCCCGGAGGTATTTTTCAAACCATCCCAGTATGGTCATGTACCATCCCCTCCTGTGTTTGTATCCGAGAATCCAGTGATTTTCCCCCTTCACCAGAACCAGGGCCACGGGCCTCCTGAGAAGTTTAAGGGCCGTAAACATCTGATGACTTTCCCCCGGTGGAACATTGGTGTCGTCGGTTCCGTGTAAAAGTAGGAGGGGAGTTTTTATCCTGTGGGCAGAAAACAGTGGGGAGCGTCCCACATAGATGTCCCTTCTGTTCCAGGGAAAGGAGAAGGCGGCGGAGATGGCGTTGTAGGTGTATCCCCAGTAGCCCTGTCCCCAATAGGAGGGGATCATGCTTATTCCTGCGTGGGAGACGGCGGCGTCAAAAATATCGGTCTTGGTTAGGAGGAATTGAGTCATAAACCCGCCGAAGGAGGCCCCTATTATTCCTTTTTTGGCCACCCAGGCATGCGTTTTTATGAACTTCTTGCTTGCCTCCAGAATGATTTTCCCCGAGAGTTTTCCCCAGTCGTTTACATGTTTTGCGGAGTATTCCTGGCCGAAGCCCGTGGCTCCAGGGGGGGTGAGGGCGTAAACCACAAAACCCTTGGCCGCCCACCATTCCTTGGGATACCTTCCCCCGAAGTCCCTGGTCAGGGGGGAAGTTCCCCCGTAGTAGTAAACGATCAGGGGGTATTTCTTCCCGGGATTGAATTCCGGGGGATAGTAAACTCTTCCCTTAACCGGGTATTTGCCTATCCGGATATCCCAGTCCTCCACCTTGCCCCATTTTACCAGGGAGTACTCCTTTTCGGCTGGGAAAAGGGATAAGAGAGTTTTTCCTTCCTCCATGACCACCAGTCTGGGTGGTAGGTTTACCCCTGTTAGCACGGCGGAAATTGCCCCGGAGGGGGAGACCTGAAGGGCCCTCGCCACTTCGCCTTGGGTGGGAATTTCCTTTATCTTCCCGTTTTCGGCCGCGTAGAGACGGACGAAGGTTCTGTCTTCGGCGGCGAAGACTATTCTACCGGTTTCGGTCCAATGGGCGGAGAGGATCGAGGGGGAGAAGTCCCGGGTAAGGCAGTCCACCCTTCCAGATTTTATGTAATAAACCATTAGTTCTCCGTTGTAGTCGTTGGGAATTTCCCCCTTTTTCAATTTAAGGCAGGTCCCGGAAAAGGAAGAGGGGCCTCCGATGAGGAGGAGTTTTTCTCCCTGGGGACTCCAGCGGGCGTAGTTTATCCACGGGTCGTCTATGAGGTCCTGCACCCTGCCGGTTTTCAGATTCAGCAGCATGTATTTGTTGAGGAGATAGGGCCTTCGGGTGGGGTCAAAGTATGTGAAGGTTAAAAGGAGGCTCGTTCCGTCGGGGCTCAACTCCACCGGGGAGGCGGGGGTGGTGATGAGCCTTCTGTCCACTTTACCCCGGGGCCAGAAGATGTGTATTTCGTTCTTTCCTCCCCATCCCTTCTGACGAAAGGCTGGGTCCTTTATCCTGTTGAGGCCGAATTCGTTGAATTCCTTTCTCCCGTGATAAACGGTGTAAACGAGGAATTTTCCGTCTTTGCTCCAGAGGTAGGAGGACAGGTCCTTAACCTCCACAAGTTTTCGGTTTTTCCCTTCAAGGTCCGAGAGCCAGAGGGCGTTTTTGAGTATGTAGGAAATTTGAGGATGACCGGGTCTCCATCGGGGCTGTTTTATATCACATCCCCGGAAGGAACGAAGGACACCTCCGCTTTCCAGGGAATATACCTCGTACCAGGTTTCCTCCTTCCCCTCCCGGGTCCACCTTTTGAACTCCACCAGGAGAAGACTGCCGTCGGGAGAGGGTATTCCCCTGGTGACCTTCACCGTGTCCATGAGTTCCAGGAGGGAAAGATTGTGTTGGGGGGAGAGGGAAGTGGAAAAATCTCCGGACAGGGAGATGTCCAGTTCCCCGCCCTCCTTGGCGTTTATTTTAACCAGGAGGAAGTGTTTTCCCTTTTCCAGAAGTTTGGAAACCTTTACCTTCCTTCCCGTTCCCAGGGGTATGCCGTCCAGGAAAGCCTCCGCAGGATGACTGGAAGACAGGCGAATTTCCCGGTTTCCCCATCCTGTTTTAAGATAAACCGCCAGGTAATGGGTTGAACCTGGCTTAACTGCCATGGGAAGGTTTACCCTTTCCCATCTCAATAGCGTCCCTGGGCCATTTGAAACTTCCCTTCCCTCCGCCGCAGAAAAGGGTTCTATTTGAAGGGATGTCCCTTCCGGCAGGGGGCCCAGATGTAAAAATTCTGCCCCCCATCCCCACAGGGCTACCAAGAGGAAAACCAGGATCTTTTTAAGCATTTTGACCTCCACAGGGGAATTTTAATATAATTCCCGGCGGGAGGGAAACCATGAGAAACAAAAGCAAAGGAAGTTCGGCTTTATTTAACCTCATACTCCTGGCCCTGCTGGGTTACGGAGTGTATGTATTGTATGTTTACGGGAAAATTGAACTTGACCGGAGGGCCCTGGTTTCGGATATTACGGAAGCCGTAGCAGGAAGGGTTTATCTTTCCATTCCTCAGTTGAAGGAGAGGGTTCTCAAGGTGGCGGAGAAAAGGAATGTGGACATAGACCCCGACTCCGTCTACATAGAGAAAAGCAAGGACACCATCCATGTGGAGTTCACCTATTATGTGGAAAAAAACATGCTGTTGTGGCATCTGGACAAGGAGATTTTCGTTAGTTTGGACCTGCCAGCGGTGGCCGGTCTATGAAGAAGTATTTTCTTCCTCTCCTCACGGTATCCCTGGAGAAGTCGCTGGAGGAGGGGGTCCGGGAACTTCTCAGCCAGGCGTGCGGTTTTCTGGGGGCTAAGGGTTATTCCCTTTTCATCTCCTTGGAAAGAAAGGGAAAATTTTTCCCGCTCCACCGGGGCATTTCCCCAGGGGTTCAGGAAAAAATAAGGGCAATGGTGGAGAAGGCCGGAGAGGAGGTTCAGGTTTTTGAGGGTCTCCGAGAACTTCCGAGCCGTGACCTCAAGCAGGCCCTCAGGGATGAAGGGATCTCTTCCTTCATAATTTTTCCACTTAAGTGCCGGGGAAGGGCTTCTGGAAAACTGGTTCTTTACTTCAGGAAAAAAAGAAAACTCAAGGGGAAATTCAAGGAAAGGCTTGAGGCCATGGCCTCCGTCCTCTCCGCATATGTGGACAATTATTTTCTCTTCTCCGCCCTGCAGGAGAGGGAAAAGACCCTCAACACCATCTTTGAAAGTTCACCGGCGGCCATATTCGTAATGCAGGACATGAGATACAAGGTGGTCAACCCTGCCTTTGAAAAAATCACCGGGTTTTCCGCAGAGGAAGTTAAAGACATGTTCTTCTGGGAGATAGTCCATCCGGACGACCGGGAGGAGGTTAAGGAAAGGGGAATCAGGAGGGAAAGGGGCGAGAGGGTGGAACCCGAACTATACGAAATGAAAATAGTGGACAAGGAGGGCCGGGAAAAATGGGTCCTGTTCCGGGGAACCCCCATCCAATTTGACGGAAGGTCCGCCAACCTGGGCATTGCCTTTGACATAACCGAGAAAAAGGAACTGGAGGATAGGCTCAGTTCCCTGAAGGAAAACCTCAAGGCCATCTACGAATCCACGGTGATGGGCATATATCTCTTTGACTTTGAGAAGGGAATTTACGAGATGGTCAACCCCAAGGGAAAGGAAATACTGGGTCTTGATCTGGAGAACAAAAGCCCCGGGGAGGTATTCCCCCCTGAGGAGGCCGAGAGGATAGACGAAATTTTAAATTACATAAGGAAAACTAAAAGAACACTGACCACCGTGGAGAAATACCACACCGGTCTGGGGGAAAGATTCGTTTTCGTGAGCCGGGCCCCTGTTTTCGGAAGGGATGGAACCGTAAAAAAGGTGGTGGGCATTTTCCGGGACATAACCGAAGAGGAAAGGGCCAAGCACGAGTGGGAGAAGAGGGCAGATTTCTCTATGATGGAAAAAACCATAGAGGTGGTGGCCAAGGAACTTAACAACATCCTGAGCATAATCCTGGCCACCTCCGAGATTGGGCTGAAATCCGGAATAGACGAGACCAACTGGCAAAGGATCCACCAGAAGGCCAAGGAGGCCCAGAACTTCATTTATCAGTTGATGGAAATAGGCAGGGGAGAAGGCGGTAAAAAAACTGCGGTGGAATTAAACGATTTCATCCGGAATTCCCTTCTTTTATTCCGGAGCATACTCCCCCACGACATAGTGCTGGAATTTTCCCCCTGGCCCGCTCCGGTTTACATCCTGTGCAATCCCTCGGCCCTGAAAACCGCCCTTTCCCACCTTCTCATAAACGCCAGGGAGGCCACAAAGGGAGGGGGAATAATCCACATTCTGGTGGAAAGCCACGGAGGATTCGCCCTTTTAAAAATCCGGGACACCGGCCGGGGAATGAGCCAGCAGGAGATTTCCAGGGCCTTTGAGCCCTTCTTTTCCACCAAATCCCTGGAAAGCGGCTCCGGTCTGGGTTTGACCTTCGTGAAGAAATTCGTTGAAAAAATGGGAGGAAGCGTCTCCATTGACAGTTCCCCAGGAAGGGGAACCACCGTGATCCTCAAAATTCCCCTGACCTCGGAGCCCCGGGAGGAAGAAAGGAGAAGCGTGGTCAAACCTTCGGGTCAAAGGGTCCTTCTGGTGGAGGACGACCACGATGTCCGGAGGGTGGAGCACGAACTTCTTACCATCCTGGGCTACAGTGTGGAGGAGGCCTCCTCCGCCAGGGAAGCCCTGGAGAGCATTCAGCGGAGTCGCCCTTCCATCGTCATAACCGACCTCTCCATGCCGGGAATGGGAGGAGCCCAACTGGCCCGGGAAATAAAGAAGATAGACCCCTCCATCAGGATTTTGCTCATAAGCGGATATGTGGGGGAGGGCGAAGCGGAAGAATTGAGAAAAATGGGCATAGACGAGGTTCTTCACAAACCCTTTGGCCTGGAGGAGTTAAAGAAGGCCCTTCATAGCCTATCTTGAAAAATCTCCCCTCCCCTGTTATCCTATTAACTCATTTTTTCAGGAGGTAGAAATGGCCGAGTTGAAGGAAATTGGAGAAGAGACGGTCAAACTTTTAGTTCCCAGGGACCTGGTGGTGGTGGCGGGCCATCCCAGGAGCGGAACCTCCCTTACCTGTCAACTTCTGGAAAGCGCCGGTGTGAAGTTCCCCTCGGACATAGGCCCGGATAGGTACAATAAAAAAGGGTATTACGAACTCAGTTTCGCCAAGGAACTGGAAAAGAAACTCATAGAAGAGGCCATGACGGTGGAAAACACCAGGGCCCTCAACCGGGTCATAGAGACCCTGAACGAGGCAGGCACTCCCAGCGGGCTGAAAATCGTCATCGTCCCCGCCATATTCTTCTACAGGCACATAACCAAGGGGGACATGAGGGCCGTGTTCGTTTTCCGTCGTCCAGCCGATTCCAAGGCCAGTATGCTGAGGAGGGGAATTTCCCAGTTCAGGCTTTCTTGGTTTGAAAACAACAACGCCATAATAGCCGCCCACGAAAACATAAAGAGGAGCATAGTCGTAAGTTACGAGACTCTGATAGAGGGAAAGCCCTGTATTAAGAAGGCGTTTAAAAAGATAGGGTTTGATGTGGACCTGGGGGTGGTGAGGAAGACCTACCGAACCCAGAAGGGTAGTGAAATGGTGGTTACCGACGAGGAGATGAAGGTTTACAAAAAACTCAAGGAACTGGAAAAGAGGTCCTGTAGATAGTTAAAAAAGTTTCCCCGCCCGGCGGAAAACGAATAGTTTGCTTTCCTTCTCCTGCTTTTCTCCCAGAAACCTTACCGCGGAGAACCCGAACCTCCTCCTTATCCTCTCCACGGCATCCATCATCCTCTCCTCCCGGGGAGTGAAAAGCAGGGTTTGTTCGGCATAGGTGAGGGAAGAGGCTTCCACCGCCAGAAGCCTTACGGGCCTGCCGTCCATCATTTTTTCCGCCAGGGAAATTGCCTTGTGGTATATTCTCAGGGCATCGTTGCCCGGAGGGGATAGGGGAAGACATTTCTGGGATTCGGAAAAATCCGACCACCTTATTCTCAGGCATACCCTTCCTCCCCTGGCGCCCTCCTCCCGGAGCCTCATGGCCACGCAATCGCTGAGGTGAAGGATATGGGGTTTTGCCTCCTTAAGGGTAAAGATGTCCCTTTCCAGGGTTTGTCCCCGGGATACCGACCTGGGTTTTTCCGGTGAAAGTATGGGAACCTGGTTCTCCCGCCGTAGCGTTTCCCGGAGGTTTTCCCCCTTTCTCCCCAGGAGGCCTCGCAGGTTCTGGACCGAGACTCCCCTTAGGTCTGCCACGGAGGATATTCCCCTTTCCCTCAGCAAGGTGAGGGTTTTTTGGCCTATTCCCGGGATTTCCTCCAGTTGGAAACTCTCCAGGAATTGCTCCGTTTTTTCCGGGGGAATGTGAAGAAAGCCGTCGGGTTTTGCCCGGGAAGCCGCCAGTTTTGCCACCAGTTTGGTAGGACCCATCCCTGCGGAGACCGTGAGACCCAGTTGTGTTTTTATCTCCTCCCTTTTTTCCCGGAGGGAGGCCACGGGATCCCGATAAATAAGGCCACAGCGGGAGAGGTCCACCACGCCTTCGTCCTGGGAGATGATCTCCAGGTCCGGGCTTATGGAGTAGAGGAGTCGGTAGAATTTTCTTGAGAACTCCTGATACAGGGGAAAATTCGGTTTTACTACCAGGCACCGGGGACAAAGCCTGAGGGCCTGAAAGAGGGGCATGCCCGATTTTACTCCGTAGGCCCTGGCTTCGTAGGACGCCGAAGCCACCACCGACCGGCGGAGGGAGTTCCCGCCCACTATTACGGGTTTTCCCCGCAGGGCAGGGTTTTTGACCTGTTCCACCTGGGCGTAAAAGGCATCAATGTCAAAATGAGCGAACAACCCCATCGGTAATATTTTATCCCCCGGGAGTAAAATAAAAAACCCCGCCCTCCGAGAGGGCGGGGCGAGGAGGTGGGAGTGAGAAGGATTCAGGAGGTCAGGTTGGGTTTTGGGGTTTGGTTTTGGGGGGAGAATCTTTGGTTTTGTTTTTAGGGGAGTGTTTTGTTCCGTTGTCTTTACCCTTGTAGTCCGTAACATACCATCCGCTTCCCTTGAAGTGGATGGCAGGAGGTGAAAGGATTTTCTTCAGGGGTCCGCCGCATTTGGGGCAGACCTTTAACGGCTCGTCGTCAAATTTCTGAATGACTTCAAATCTATATCCGCACTTCTCACAAGTGTATTCGTAAAGCGGCATCTTTACCTCCCGGCAAAATTATAACATTCTGGTCAATATTGACAAGGGAGCCAATTTTGATAAAATACACTTCGGTGCGGCTGTAGCTCAACAGGATAGAGCGTGGGATTCCTAATCCCAAGGTTGTGGGTTCGATTCCCGCCAGCCGCACTTAACCTCCTTCCTGCTCCGCTATGATTTTTCTCCAACAAAATAAGGAACTCCCTCTCTTATGTGCTACATTTATGTCATGCGGATGATGATCTTTCTTCCGGGTCTATGCTTTCATCAGAATTTTTGCTTCAAGCTTTCGTATAACTTTGTTAAGGAGGATTTAAAGGATGCCTAAATCCTCTCTCTTTTTTCGAAAACTTCCTTATTGCGTCCTGGGGAAATCTATATTGCCAAGAATCTTTGGTAATGGACTATATGTTTGGTTTGCTCAACTCTTTTAATGAGCTTAGGGCAAGGCAATCTTTTCCTCAATAGAGAAAAAAGAGGATGAGATATTACCTCGTTTACAAGGCTTCCATCGAGCTTACTTTATCATTTTTATTATAGGAAGAACCAATGGAGGTAATCCTGCTCTTACGGTTAAATCATGGACTAGTTGACGGAAATATGGCCAAATATGAAGAATTAGGGTACTTTTAGCAAAAATCTCAAACATTTTCTTTGTGATAGAAACGCTGGTTCTATAATGAACCTTATATGAGGCATTTATTGCGAACTTTTCCCCGTTATTTCTTTCCGCCAACAAGAAAAAAGAGATATAAGCTGCGAAACCTTCTTCCGTTTTTTTGTAGCTGGTTTCTTCGTTTAAGGTAAGCTCAACTCCTGTAGGCTTAAATTCTTCATCTTTTTCCATAGAACATTTGATTAGTTGAATGCTATGCAGCTCCAATCCTTTTATGAAGTCTGCATATTTTTCCCTGAATTTCTTATCTAATTTCACGCTGCCCCCTCCTCCCATTTATCTGTATATTCTATCTTAAGCGGTCGTTCTTCTATCATCCTCCACTCAAATTCTTCTAAGGTGTGGTGAAAGATATCTTTCAATTCTTTCTTGAGCTCATTTACTATTTCTTTCTTAAGATTATCTACCATCTCTCTTTCTTTTAGAGCCTCTGAAAGTAAAGCTACAACTAATTGATTCAAGCTTATTCCTTCTCTTTTAGCTCTTTGAACTAACTTGCGATGAATGTATTTGGGAATTCTTACAAGGAATTTTCCGCTGTATTCTTCCATCTCATAAGGAAGCGGAATCTTTCTGCCCATTTCTAAGGCTGTTTCTATCCACAATTCTTGAGCTTCTCTTATAGCATTGATTACATCTTCATAGCTGTCTCCTTCGGTCATACACCCAGGAAGTTCTGGGATTTTTGCAAAGTAGCCTTTTTCTTCTGGAATAATCACAATAGAGTAAGGTAAACTCATGAAATACTTAACTTTTTCCTTAATGTCATTTTTGGCTCTCATACCATTCCTCCAAATCTAGTAAATCTCTGAGATGTTTTATGTATATCTTTTCTACCATTCGGCCCTTCCTAATTCTTATCGTTATCTCATATTCCCCTTTCACATAAATGAAATGATCTCCTCTTACCCGTCCTCTTTTATATCCAAAAAATTTAAGCACTGTTTCGACCTCCTCTTTTCTCATTTGGGAAGGTAAGTTTAACATCTTTCTTACAAGTTTTATTACCTTGCTCTTTGACACTCACACCTCCATTATACTAAATATGATACCAGTGTCAACATTTTGGTCTGCTCAGATGATTAGATGAAAGTTTAGTAAATTTTTTGGGTTAAGTAAAGGCATATTTGCGGTAAGCTACCTCCTTCGATTCCTAATCCCAAGGTTGTGGGTTCGATTCCCGCCAGCCGCACTTAAATTGAGTCCCCCAGGTCTTCCCGATAGATCGCCTTCACCCAGTAATGAACTTCCTCCCCCGCCGACGGAGGGTTAAAATCCACCAGGGCCTCTTCTCCCTCAAAACCCCTGAGTCTCGCCGTCCATTCTCCGGCGGGGGTTTTGAGGAGGAATTCTTCCCCTTCCTTGAGGTCCCCTGGAATAAGGTGGCGGGGGATTCTCTTTATTTTCCTCTCGTCGTAAGGAACCCTTATCCAGAATTCCTTTTCTTCCCCGGGTTTCATATCCCTGAGTTTTTCCTCCAGTTCCGGCCAGACCTCTCCGCTTCCTATCCTGAGTTTCAGCGGGCCCTGGAACCGGGAATTGCCCAGGACCCGCCCTTCCCGGTCGGTTATCCTGTATTCAAGGACGAGAACGATCACTTTATTTCTTCCCAGATGGCCACCTCAATAACCCTGTAATCGGTGCTTCTGGCCTTCACTTCGTGGGAGAAGTTATAGGTCCAGCCCAGGGACGGCAGGGGGCCGACGGCTTCGGTGGTTACCAGAAACTTCGCCGGGAGAAAGCCGAAGCCTGTGGCTGCGTCCAGGGGATTGGGTTTGTCCCCGTGCTGGGCGTCCACGGGAACCCATCCGTAGCCCGGGAAGTAAACCTCGGCCCATCTGTGAAAGACCCAGTCGTAGCCCGTCCCCCTCTCTACCACGGACCCCACATATCTTGCGGGGATTCCTGCAGCCCGGAGAAGGGAGATGAAGGAAAAGGTGTATTCGGAGCAGGAGCCGGAACCCCTTTTCAGGACCACCGGGGCAGGGTTCCATCCCCCCGCCAGTTCGTAGTGAAGTCTTTCTCCCAAAAACTGGTAAATTTTCCTCACCTTCCGATAGTAGTTGTTTTCCCCCTTCAGGACTTGGTCCACCAGTTTTCTTATGTAAGGGTTTTTGATGTCGTATTTTTCTCCGTCCCTGAGATACAGTTTTTTTACCCTCTCCGGGATCTCTCCTTTCACGCTGGAGGGGGAAAGGAAGTAGTGAACTTCGTGGAGGACCACATCCACCACCAGGCTACAGTAGCGAACCTCTCCGGGTTTTATGTCCTTGAGACGGCAGGTGGCTATTTTTTGATCGTCTTCCACGGTGTATGTGGGGGAGAAGTCGGGTTTTATTTTCAGTATTTCCTGGAAATCCCTGTTCCTGGGCACGGCGAAGTGGAAGACCGCCTCCTGAACCCCTCCTCCGCCGGCTATTATCCCCTGGCGGAGGGTTATCCTCCATCTTTTCCCCGGTCCCTTTTTCACCTTTTTCTGAAAGAAGGAGTTTATGTCAACTTCGGCAATTCTGCCGGAAAAGTCCAGGATTTTTGCCTTTCCCCCTTCGTAGGAAAGGCCCACGGGAAGAGGGAGGTCCAGGGGAAAGAAGTTGAGCACCCAGCCGGTTTCCGGATCAATTTGATAGAGGAGTTTTTTCTTAGAATCCAGGGCCCAGATGTATCCATCCCCGTAGTCGGCGGCGGAAACGGTCCTGGAGGGGGAGGGGAAGGCGCCGAAGGAAGTCCCGTCCTGGGGGGAAAGTTTGTATATTTTACTGGAAGAAAAGCCCCAGAGGCATTTCCTTTCCGGGTCCCAGGCCACCGCCAGAAGGGGAGAAGGTCCCTCCAGGAGAACCCTCTGAAAGATACCGTTTTCCGACAGGGCTGCGATTTTGTTCTCCATCCTGGATACCACCCACCACCTTTCCCCGTCCCATGTGAGGTCCGTGGGAAGAACCAGGTCAGCCCTCAGTTTTTTCCCGTTTACTTCCAGGTGGGAATCCAGGTAAAGGGTGGCTTTGAAATTCCCTTTCCAGAAAAGCCCCACCGGTTTTGAAGCCCACAAAGACAAACTGAGCAGAATTATTAATGCCCTTCTCATCTATCCCTCCTTTTTCTTAATCAACTATTCCATTATAATCCACTCCGCTTACAAAGAAAACTTGACAAATTCCCCACAAATCCTTAAATTTTTTATTTAACCCTAAATCAAGGAGGTTTCCATGGGAAGGAGACATTTTTTTACATCAGAATCCGTAACCGAAGGCCATCCCGATAAAATAGCGGACCAGATTTCCGACGCCATCCTTGATGAGTTGATCAAACAGGATCCCCAGTCCAGGGTGGCGGTGGAAACCCTGGTAACCACCGGGCTGGCCTTTATAGCCGGCGAAATAACCACCAGAGCCTACGCCGACCTTCCCTCCATAGTCCGCAGGACCATAAAGGAGATAGGATACACCAGGGCTAAATTCGGCTTTGACTACGAAACCTGCGCCGTAATATCCTCCATCCACGAGCAGTCTCCGGATATAGCCATGGGGGTGGACACCGGGGGAGCCGGTGATCAGGGGATAATGTTCGGATACGCAGTGAGGGAAACCGAAGAACTCATGCCCCTTCCCATAATGCTGGCCCACAAACTGGCCATGAGGCTGGCCCAGGTTCGGAAGGAGAAGGTGGTGGATTTCCTTCGCCCCGACGGAAAAACCCAGGTTACCGTAGAATACGAGGACAAGAAACCCATCAGGGTGGATGCCATAGTGGTTTCCACCCAGCACAACGAAAAGGTTACTGCCGGGGAGATAAGGGAGGCCATAATAAAGCATGTGATAACCCCCATAATCCCTTCGGATATGATAGACGGCAACACCAAGTATTACATAAACCCCACGGGGAAATTCGTCATAGGTGGTCCCATGGGGGATACCGGCCTTACCGGAAGAAAAATTATAGTGGACACCTACGGGGGAAGGGCCTATCACGGAGGAGGATGCTTTTCCGGAAAGGACCCCACCAAGGTGGACCGTTCAGCCTCCTACATGGCCCGTTACATCGCCAAGAACATAGTGGCGGCGGGATTGGCAGACGAAGTTTCCGTTCAACTGGCCTACGCCATCGGCGTGGCCCAACCGGTTTCCATCTTCGTGGAAACCTTCGGCACCGGGAAGGTTCCAGAGGAAAGGCTGGAAAAGGCCGTCAGGGAGGTCTTCCCTCTTACCCCCAGGGGCATGATTGAGCACCTGGACCTTCTCCGACCCATCTACAGGAAAACCGCCGCCTACGGTCATTTCGGGAGAAAGGATCCGGACTTCACCTGGGAAAAAACGGATAAAATAAAGGACCTTCTGGAGGCAACCAAGGCATGAAATACCATGTAAAGGACCTTTCGTTAGCCGACAAGGGAAAACTCAGGATAGAATGGGCCGATGCCCACATGCCTGTTCTGCGCAGGATCCGGGAGGATTTCAGGCGTGAGAAACCCCTGGAAGGAATAAGAATAGCCGCCTGCCTGCATGTGACCACGGAGACGGCAAACCTGATGATAACTCTGAAGGAAGGGGGTGCTCAGGTGGTTCTTACGGCTTCCAATCCCCTTTCCACCCAGGACGATGTGGCGGCGGCCCTGGTTCGTCATTACGAGATTCCGGTTTTCGCCGTGAAGGGAGAGGACGAAAAAACCTACTACCAGCACATAGAGGCTGCCCTTTCCATAAAACCCCACATAACCATGGACGACGGGGCGGACCTTGTCTCCACCCTTCACCGCCGGGGTGGCGATGTCTTGAAGGGGGTTATAGGCGGCACCGAGGAAACCACCACCGGGGTCATAAGGCTCAGAGCCATGGCCAGGGAAGGGGTCCTGGCCTACCCCATAATCGCCGTGAACGATGCCTACACCAAGCACCTTTTTGACAATCGTTATGGAACGGGTCAAAGCACCATAGACGGAATTCTGAGGGCCACCAACATCCTCCTGGCCGGGACGGTGTTCGTGGTGGCGGGCTACGGATGGTGCGGCAGGGGAGTGGCCATGAGGGCCCGGGGCGCCGGAGCCAAGGTGGTGGTAACCGAGGTGGATCCCCTGAGGGCCCTGGAAGCCAACATGGACGGGTTCATGGTCATGAAGATGGAGGAGGCCGCCAAAATAGGAGATGTTTTCGTTACCGTCACCGGAGATAAACATGTTCTGAGGAGGGAGCATTTTGAACTCATGAAGGACGGAGCCGTGGTGGCCAACGCCGGCCACTTCAATGTGGAAATAGACATACCCGCCCTGGAAAAAATGTCCATTTCCAGAAGGAAGATCAGGGAATTCGTGGACGAGTATAAACTTCCCGACGGTCGCAGAATTTATCTTCTGGCCGAGGGCAGGTTGATTAACCTTTCCGCCGCCGAAGGTCATCCTGCGGTGGTCATGGACATGAGTTTCGCCAATCAGGCCCTCTCGGCCCTTTATCTCAAGGAGAATGCGGATAAACTGGAAAGAAAGGTTTACAGGGTTCCGGAGGATATTGACCGCAGGATTGCCAGGATGAAACTTGACGCCCTGGGGATAAAAATAGACGAACTTACACCGGAGCAAAGGGCGTACCTTGAAACCTGGAAGGAGGGAACATAATGGGAGACAACCACTGGACCACGGAAATAACCAAAATTGAGCCCAACAAAATAGCGGTGAGGGGTTATCGGGTGGATCAACTTATGGGAAGGGTTAGTTTCCCCCAGGTTATTTATCTCATCCTCAAGGGGGAACTCCCTGACGAGAGGACGGGAAGGATGCTGGATGCTATCCTGGTCTCCTCCGTAGACCACGGAGCAACTCCGCCCTCCACCCTGGCGGCCAGGACCATAGCCTCCACCGGTTCCCCCCTTAACGCTGCCCTGGCAGGGGGAATTTTGGCCATCTACAAATATCACGGCGGAGCCATAGAAAACGCCATGCGGCAGTATCTGGAAATCGTTGAAGAAGGCAAGGACCCCCTGGAGTGGGTAAAGGGTAAACTGGAGGCCAGGCAGATAATATACGGCTTCGGACACCGTTATCACAAGAACGACCCGAGAACTGCCAGACTTTTCCAGTTGGCCGAGGAACTGGGATTTGCCGGAAAGTATGTGAAGGTGGCCCGGGAGATAGCCCAGGCCATTGAGAAGGTGAAGGGTAAGCGTCTCCCGGTGAATGTGGACGGAGGTATTGCCGCCGTTCTCTGCGAGATGGGTTTTCCCCCTGAACTGGGAAACGCCTTCTTTATAATGGCCAGAACTCCCGGCCTCATCGCCCACATATACGAGGAGCAGACCAGGATGAAGCCCATGAGGAAAATTGACCCCGTGGACCACGAGTATGTGGGCCCGCCGGAGAGGGATTTGACTTAATCCAGCGGGTAAGTTAGAATTGCCAGATGTTAATTCCGGTTGAAAAAATAGGCCCTAAAGGATTAGAACTGAGCCTTTTTCTGATGGTTAATCAGGGGAGGCTCACGGAGGGAAGAACTGAGTCCCCCGTTCATCTCAAGATAAAACTCCGCAGAAAGGGCAAGGCCATAAAGGCCGTGGGAAGGGTGAAGGGAGAGATAAAACTGGTGTGTAGCCGGTGCGCCGAAGAATTTCCCTTCCGCATAAATTCAAGTTTTTCCCTGGATTTGCTCCCCCTGGAGAGTTTGACCAGCGGGGAAGTGGAACTGGAGGAAAAGGACATGGATACCGCCTTTTACCGGGATGGCATCCTGGACCTGGACGCACTGACGGCGGATCAGATAAACCTTTCCATTCCCATGAAGCCCCTTTGTAAATCCAATTGTAAGGGGATATGCCCGGTATGCGGAGCCAATAGAAACAAGGTCAATTGTGGTCACAAACCGGAATCAAGGGATCCCAGGTTTTCCCAATTAAAATTTCTCCTGGAGGTAAAAAATGGCACAGCCTAAGAGGAGGCATTCCAGATCCCGCAAGGGCAAGAGGCGTTCCCATCACCACCTCAAAATGCCTGCGGTGGCCATATGCCCCAAATGCGGAAATCCCTACATACCCCACAGGCCCTGCCCTTATTGCGGGTATTACAACGAGAGGCTGGTGATTCAGCCCATGGAAGAGCATCTTGAAAAATGAAAATAGGCATTGATGGTATGGGGGGGGATTTTGCCCCCCTGAACATCGTGGAGGGGGTGAGTCTCGCCGCCCGGAGGGTGGACGATATCGAGTTCGTAATTTACGGTCCCGAAAATCTCCTCAGAAGGGAACTGGAGAAATACCCCCCCATGTCTAATGTAAGTCTGGTCCATGCCCCGGAGGTGGTGGGCATGGGAGACAGCGTTCTTTCCCTGCTCAGAAGGAAGAGAAAAACCTCGCTCCACCTGGGCCTTGAAGACCTGGCCCGGGGCGAGGTGGATGCCTTCCTATCCGCAGGAAACACCGCCGCGGTGGTGGCCCTCTCAAGGAAAATAGTGGGCACCGAGGAGGGGATAGAAAGGGGAGCCATCCTGGTGGTTCTTCCTTCCATGAAGGGGGAATTTGTGATGATAGACGCCGGGGCCAATGTCTACGCTAAATCTCCGGATTATAGGAGAAACGCCATCATAGGTAAAACCTTTTCCCAGATTATTCTGGGGAAAAAGGAGCCCCGGGTTGCCCTTCTGAACATAGGGGAGGAAGCCAGCAAGGGGCACAAAATTTTAAAGGAGGTTCACAAGTCCCTTCAGGAAGCCCCCTTTAAATTCGTGGGGAATGTGGAAAGCAGGGAGATTTTCTTCAACAAGGCCGATGTGGTAGTTACCGACGGGTTCGTGGGCAACATAGTGCTGAAGTTAGCCGAGGGATTGGCGGAACTCTTCGTTCGCTATCTGAAGGATGCCCTCCGGGAGAAGTTCCTGTACAAAATGGGTTTTCTTCTTTCCCGGGGTGCCTTCAAAAAACTGAGGGATAAACTGGATTACTCGGAATACGGAGGAGGACTTCTCGTAGGATTCAAGGGGAACATAGTGGTAGCCCACGGAAGAAGCAGCGGCCGGGCCATTGAGAATGCCATTCTCTTTACCCGGCGTCTTCCCATGTCAAAGTTCAGGGAGGTGTGGAGGCAGGAGGTCTTGAAGCACATTGATTGGGTAGAAAAAGGCGAAAGGAGGAAAAATGGGAGTAATAGTAACGGGACTTGGAGCCTCGCTTCCTGAGCGCAGGCTCACCAATCAGGATCTTGAAAAAATGGTGGACACATCCGACGAATGGATCACCACCAGAACGGGAATTAAGGAAAGGAGAATTGCCGGAGAAGACGAGCCCAGTTCCAAGTTTGCCATCGGGGCGGCCAGGCAGGCCCTGGAAGATGCGGGAATGAAGCCCGAAGACATTGACCTTGTGATAGTGGCCACCGTAACTCCAGACATGATGTTTCCCTCCACCAGTTGCATAGTGGCCAGCGAATTGGGGATGGGGGAAATCCCGGCCTTTGACATCTCCGCCGGATGCTCGGGCTTCCTCTACGCCATGAGCGTGGGAGATTCCTTCATCCGCAGTGGCAGGGCGGACAATGTTCTGATAATAGGAGTGGAAACCCTCAGTAAAATCACCGATTGGACCGACAGAACCACCTGCATCCTCTTCGGAGATGGAGCCGGAGCCGCCGTCCTTAGCCGGTCGGAGGAAGAGGGAATCCTCTCCATAGAACTCAGGGCCGACGGGAGCAAGGGAGAACTTCTCTACATGCCCGCCGGCGGAAGCCGCATGCCCGCCTCTGAATACACCGTGAAGAACAGACTTCACTATTTGAAAATGAACGGCAGGGAGGTCTTCAAGTATGCGGTTACCAAGATGCCGGCCATTTCCAAAACGGCCCTGGAAAAGGCCGGGGTGGACATAAAGGATGTGGCCCTCTTCATTCCCCACCAGGCCAATCAGAGGATTACCGTCTCCACGGGGGAAAGGCTGGGGATTGACCTGGAAAAGGTTTATTCCAACATAGACAGGTTCGGTAATACTTCCGCCGCCTCCATACCCATAGCCTGGAGGGAGGCCTATGACAAGGGACTCATAAAGAAGGATGATATAATACTGCTGGCGGCCTTCGGGGCCGGTTTTACCTGGGGGGCGGCTGTGGTAAAATGGAGGAAACCATGAGAATGAAGGATAAGGTAGCGCTGGTAACCGGCGGTAGCAGGGGCATTGGTAGGGCTATCGCAGAAAGGTTAATAAAGGAAGGCGCCCGGGTGTGGATAGGCGATATCAACGAAGAACTCCTGGGAAAAACCGCCAAGGAAATAGGGGCTAAGGCAGTGAAGATGGATGTTACCAACGAGGAAGAAGTGGCCCAGGCAGTGGAGAGGATTCTCAGCGAAGAAGGGAAGATAGACTATCTGGTAAACAACGCCGGCATTACCAAGGACAAACTTTTGATGAGGATGAAAAAACAGGATTGGGATGCGGTTTTAAATGTAAACCTCACCGGAGCCTTCATCGTTACCAGGGCGGTTATTTCACCCATGATAAGGCAGCGCAGCGGGGCCATCGTAAACATCGCCTCGGTGATCGGGGAAATGGGAAATCCTGGACAGGCGAATTACGCCGCCTCCAAGGGAGGTCTTATAGCCTTCACCAAGTCCGTGGCCAAGGAGGTGGCCTCCAGGAATGTAAGGGTGAATGCAGTGGCTCCCGGGTTCATTCTTACCCCCATGACTGAAGCCCTGCCGGAGAAGGTGAAGGAAGAGTATTTTAAATTGATTCCCATGAAGAGGTTTGCCCGTCCCGAGGAGGTGGCCTCCGTGGTGGCCTTCCTTCTCAGCGACGACGCGTCCTATGTTACCGGAGAGGTCATAAGGGTTAACGGAGGTTTATACACCTAAAAAACTACATATAAGGAGGTTTCCATGACCAGAGAAGAGATCGAAGCCAAGGTTAAGAAGATCATCGCAGACAAACTGACGGTGGATGAGGAAAAACTGAAGCCCGAAGCCAAACTCATTGAGGACCTGGGTGCCGATTCCCTGGATATTCCTGACATGGTGGCGGATTTTGAAGAGGCCTTTGACATTGAAATCCCCGATGAGGACCTGGAAAAGATAGTTACCGTGGGAGACATCGTGGATTACATTGCCGACAAGTTGGGAGTATGAGAAGGGTAGTAGTTACCGGTATAGGTATAGTTTCGCCCATAGGAATAGGAGTAGAAGAAAACTGGAAATCTTTGAAGGAGGGGAGGAGCGGTGTGGCATACATCACCCACTTTGATGCATCCTCCCTTCCTTCCAGAATCGCCGGGGAGGTGAAGGACTTTACCCCGGAAAAATGGCTTCCCCCCAGGGATGTCAAGAGACTTCCCCTTTTCCTTCAGTATGCGGCGGTGGCCGCCCAGGAGGCCTTTTCCATGGCCGGCCTGGAGGTCTCCGAGGAACTGGGGGAGAAAATGGGGGTATCCATAGGCTCGGGCATAGGAGGAATAGGGGACATAGAGAAATACACCCTGGTCCTTAAGGAGAAGGGATGGAAGAAGGTTTCCCCCTATTTCATCCCCTACGCCATTATAAACATGGCCTCCGGATATGTGGCCATCCAATTTAAGGCCTACGGTCCCAATCTATCGGTGGTGACGGCCTGCGCCACGGGCACCCACGCCATTGGGGAGGCCTTTAAAATGATCCAGAGGGGTGCAGCGGAGGTCATGATAGCCGGGGGTACGGAGAGCCCCATAACCCCCCTGGGAGTGGCGGGGTTTTCTGCCATGAGGGCCCTTTCCACCAGAAACGACGAACCCGAGAAGGCCTCCAGGCCCTTTGACAAGGAGAGGGACGGTTTCGTGGTGGCGGAGGGAGCCGGAATAGTTATACTGGAGTCCCTGGAGCACGCCCGCCGCAGGGGAGCGAAGATTATAGCGGAAATCGTGGGCTACGGAATGAGTTCCGACGCCTTCCACATAACCGCCCCTGACAAGTCCGGCCACGGGGCTGCCAAGGCCATGAAGGCTGCCCTGAGGGATGCCGGGATTTCCCCCTCCCGGGTGGATTACATCAACGCCCACGGAACATCCACCCAACTCAACGATGTGACCGAAACCAGGGCCATAAAGGCGGTTTTCGGAGATCAGGCCTACAAAATTCCGGTGAGTTCTACCAAGTCCATGACCGGCCACATGCTGGGGGCCGCCGGAGCCGCCGAGGCCATATACACCGTGCTGGCGGTGAGCAGAGATTACATCCCTCCCACTATAAACTACGAGGTTCCTGATCCGGAATGCGACCTTGATTATGTTCCTAACAAGGGAAGGGAACGGGTGGTAAATTACGCCCTGAGCAATTCCTTTGGGTTCGGGGGAACCAACGCCACCCTTCTCATAAAAAAATACAGGGAGGAAGCATGACCATAATTTTGGTTATTTTAGGCATTTTGGCCTTGATAGTTTTGTGGTATGTGGGAACCTACAACAAATTCGTTCGTCTTCGTCAGCGGGTTAAAAACGCCTGGGCCCAGATTGAGGTTCAACTTAAAAGGAGACACGATCTTATTCCCAATCTGGTGAATTCCGTGAAGGGGTACATGCAGCACGAAAAGGGAACCCTGGAGGCGGTGGTGAACGCCCGCTCCAGGGCGGTATCTGCCGCCACCCCGGAGGAGGCCATACAGGCGGAGGGGGAACTCACCAGGGCCTTGAGACAACTTTTGATGGTGGTGGAAAATTATCCCAATTTAAAGGCTGATCAGCATGTTCTGGAACTGATGGAGGAGTTAAGAAACACCGAAAATCAAATAGCCTTTGCCCGCCAGGCCTACAACGATGTGGTGATGATTTTCAACACCGCCATAAAGAAGATACCCGATTCCATAGTGGCCTCGCAGATGGGGCTGAAGGAATATCCCTTCTGGGAAATAGAGGACGAAGGGGACAGGGAGGTTCCGGAGGTCCGCTTCTGACGACCCGAGGGCCAGTAGGTGAAAAATAAAACCTTCTGGGACATAGAAAGGTCCCGGAAAAGAGCAGCCCGGGTTCTTTTTCTCCTTTTCTTTCCCTTCTTCACCCTTTCCCTGGTGGGGCTTTTCTACCTTGTTATGTTCATCCTGGCGGGTCGCCCCGGAGGAAATTTCTGGGAAATCCTCGCCGTGGCCTCGGCCATTTCCCTGGTACTTTACTTCATAGGCAAGAGCGGAGCCAACCGCAGAAGAATCCTTGAGTACCTGGCCTTCCTCAGGGCCCAGGAGCCGGATCTTCAGGACCTCAAGCACAAACAAACCCAGAATGTGGTGAGGGAAATGGCCATAGCCGCTTCGGTAAAGGAGCCCAAACTGTACATAATTCCCGTTCTTGCCAAAAACGCCTTCTCCGCCTTTGACATAATAGCCGTCACCGAAGGGGCTGTATCCGGCCTGGATAGGGATGAACTTCAGGCGGTGGTGGCCCACGAAATGGCCCATTATCTCAGGGGGGATTCCTATTACAAGGGAATAATATCCACCTTTTTGATGACCGTAACTTCCCTCTTTGGACTTTCCATGGCGGTGAGCGGCGGTCGTCAGGAGGACCGGGGTTTTCGCAGGGGTTTAGCCAGTGGGAGGATGTGGTTTCTGGTGGCCTATCTTTATCTGGTTCAGATCATGGCGAGGCTGCTCAATGCGGCCATATCCCGGAAGATGGAGGAACTGGCCGATGCCAGGGCCGTCCAGTTCACCAGAAACCCCCTGGCTCTGGCCTCCGCCCTCTACAAAATCGCCCGGGACAGGGTGAGGGGACTTGCCTCCTTCGCCAGTCCGGCCCTTTCCCCTCTCTTCATAGTGCCCCCCACCGTGAGTTCCCTGGACGAAGGAAAGGGGTTGTTTTCTAATCTCTTTTCCAGCCATCCCCCCATAAACAAGAGGATTCAACTTCTTCTGAACATGGCCCATTCGGACCTGGGGCGTTTGAGGGATAGGGTGTTGAGACGCAGGCCCCGGGGAGATTGGTGGGTGGAGATGGAGGGGAAGTGGCTCGGCCCCTTTACCTTGGAACAACTCATGGAAAAGACCTGGCTTCGGGAAGGGGCCAGGATAAAGGGAAAGGAAGGGGAATTCGTGTTCGGTCCGGGTTTCCTCCAGAAGTTTAAAAAGACCCAGGGCCAGTGTCCACGATGTGGAGGTCCCCTTTTCAATGTTCGTTATGAATTCGTCCCGGTGGTGAAATGCGGAAGATGCGGGGGAATTTTGGTCAGGGAAGACAGGGTTATGAAACTCATAGCCAGGCTGGAGGAACTGCTCACCAAGGGGGAGGAGAAACTTTACCTGGAGGATCTGGAAAAGAAGAAAAGGGTCCTTCTGGAAAAGGGGGCCAACCCATGGGCGGTGGACCCTTCGGAGCCCCTGGTCTGTCCTTTCTGTGGAAAGCCCATGGAAAGGAGGTTTTTCAACTTCGTGACTTATACTCCGGTGGACTATTGCCGAAAATGCGGGGTGATATTCTTTGATTCCGGAGAACTGGAGATAATAATCTCCGGGCTTCATAGAATAGTCTCCCTTTACAAGTAGTTGAATTTTTTTCTATAATCCTTTTCTCAGGAGGAAGATATGAAGAGAAGCGAAAGGCACAAGATTAAAAGGGACGATTTCTCTACCTTTATGGTGAGTTTCCTCAAGCGGTTGAAGCCCTACTGGAGGGAAATTTCCATAGCCCTCGCCGTAGGATTGATAGCCCTGATAGGCTGGTTTTCCTATAGAGCCTACATGAACTCCAGGATAGAAAAGGCCAATCTTGCCCTGGGGCAGATAATCTACTACGGGAAAGATGCCGATCTTTCGTCCTATCCGGAGCCCTTCCCTGCCATGGGAGGGATGCTCAAAGCCAGCAGGCTGGCGGACAGGGGGAATTTCAAGGAAGCCCTCAACCTTTTAGAAGGAACAAAACCCGCCGGAAGGATGAAGAACTATGTGTTTTTTGCCAGGGGCGGTCTTCACTATGAGATGAACGATTGTCAAAAGGCCATAGAAAATTGGAAGAAAATAGACCAGGAGGACGAGAACTTCCCTTACGATGCGGCGCTGGCCTTTATGGGAAGATGCTATAAAATCCTGGGCAAGGAGAAGGAGGCCTCTGCCATGTTCAACCAAATCTTGACCCTTTACAAAAACAGCCCGTATGCGGCGGAGGCAAATTTTAAAAGGGGGGAGTAAATGGAGAAAAAGATTGAAGAGGCAATTTTAAAATACATTAACGGAATTTTAGAAGAGAGAAAGAATCTCATCCAGAGCGGATGGGAGGAGTTTTCCGAGAACCTGAAGAAGGCTCTGGACAGTTTCGCCCTTCATTTGAAGGTGGATTTCGCTCCCCTGGGAAGGGATAGCCTGAAGCCCCTGGAAGGCCTCATTGAGGAGCCTGCCCCGAAGGAAGCCCCCTCGGTTCTTCCACTGGTGCTCACCGGGGTCAGGGGTTTGAGGGGTGAAAGTTCCCAGGGAAGGCTAATAAATTACCTCTTGAACTCCCTATCCAGGCTGGCCAACCGGGTAGTTCTCTTCGTGGTGAAGGACGAAAAACTGGTGGGATGGGATGGAAGGGGGTTTGAAGGGCTTTCGGAACTTGACTTCCGAAAAATGGTCTTCCCCCTTTCCTCTGAAAACATCTTCTCCCGGGTGGTCAAGGAGGGGGGCATATATCAGGGTAAGATCCCCGTTTTGAAGGGAGATCCCAGGGTGCTTTCCCTTCTGGGGGGTGAACCGGAGGAATCCTTCCTCATACCCATCGTGGTCAGGGGAAAGGTGTCGGGGGTTCTTTATGCGGACGAGTGGCCCGAAAAATTAAAAATAAGGAATCCCGAGGCTATAGAGATTCTGGCCGATTTTGCCGAGGCCATGGTGGAACTTCTTCCCATAAGAACCAAGTATCCCGTGGGGCCCAAGGAAAAGATAAAGATAAAGCCGAAGAAGAAGGAGGAAGAAGCCGAGCAGGAAGTCGTCTCTTCCATGGGGGATACCACCAGAAAGCAGGTGGTTTTCAAGGAGGCCGAGACCCGCTCCATCCCCATAGAAGATGCCACGAAACCGGGTGTTCCTCCGGAGGTGGAGGACCTGGAAGAAGAAGTGGAGGAATTGGAGATTCCCCCTGCCGCTCAGCCTACCCCTACTCAACTGGAGGAGAGCGTGCCGGTGGAAGAGGAAACCGAAGAGGAAATAGAACTGGCCGAAGAAGAAATACCGGAGGAGGAAAGGGAATTCTACGAAGTGGCCATGAGGAAGGCCCGGGTGCTGGTTTCGGACCTCATACTTTACAACCGCGAGAGAATAGAGAAGGCCAAGGAAAAGGGTAATGTATACGAGGAACTCAAGGACGAAATTGACCTGGCCATAGAAATTTACAAGAAGAAGGTGGGGAAAAAGGTAAAAAAGGACTTTCTCTACCAGGAACTCCTTAAAAAGGTGGCCGATGGGAATCCTTCCCTCCTGAAGGGCTATCCCGGTGTATGAAGACAATTAGAGTTCTGACCTTCCTTTCCCTTATTCTCCTTCTGGCAGGGGTTTCCTCCTATTTCAGCAGCAGGAGGTCTTCAAGCCCCAGGGAAAGGAAGAAGGAGGTTTCTCCTGCACCAAAGCCCCATCCCCTGGACCTCATCCCATCCCTTCCCAACCAGGAGGCCCTGGAACTTCGCCGGGCCAAGGACCTTCTTCTTTACGGAAAACCCGAAGAGGCGGTGAAAATCCTGCAGAAGGAATTTAAGGATTTCCCCTGCTGGCGGGATTATTTCCTCGGACTTTCCCTCCAGAGGCTGGGTAAGGAGGATGGATGGAGTGTTCTGGCGGATATTCCTGACGGATGCCCTTCCAGGGGAAAGGCCCTGGCCTATATTCTGGCCAACGCTCCGGTGGAGGTTTTAAAGGCGATTCCTCCCTCGGAACTCCACGGTAAGGATAGGGTTGAACTGGAATACAAACTGGGTCTCGTGAAGCCCGAGAGGATATTTTGCGAATATCCGGATCTGGCGGAGAAGTTCAGAATAAGACTCCGGAAGGTGAGCAAAAAGTGCAGAGAAAAAAGGTACGCTTATTTTTTCTCCAGAGGTTGGTGGTCCAGGGCCTACAGGGAAGGCCTAACCCCTTATCAGAAGGCCCGGGCGGCCTTTCGTTGGAGAAGGTATAGGAGGGTGGCGTCGCTTCTGAGAAAACCGAAAACTTCGGGAGAGGTTCTTTTGCTTTTTCGCTCCTACCTGCGCCTGGGATATGTCTCCAGGGCCCGGAGAATGAGGAAGACCCTGGAGAGGTTCGGACTGGGCCAGGAGTACCTCTGGAAAATGGCCATGTATTACTACCCCAGGGAGAAGGGATTTCAAATTTTCAAAACCTACCTGAAAAAATACCCGACGGGCAAGTATTCGGAGCAGGCCCGGACCTATCTTGATCTCCGAAGAAAATGTCTCCACGGAGAAGGGGTGGACGAGGAAGAGATTCAGTATGTGGAATTTTCCCTTCCCGAGGTCTCCCCCGGGGAGAAGGAGGTGGTCAGGAGGGCCGGGTACCTCTCCTCTGCCTTTCTGTATCAGGAAGCCCTGGAGGAGTTGAAAACCGCCCTCGGGGGCAAGGACTCTCCCTTTCTCAAGTATTACCTGGGGGTGGTCTATTACCGGGCCGGGGAGTATCTCAAGGGGTTGAAGGCTATAGTTTCAGCCCTGGGGGGACTTCCCGATGATCCAAGGACCCTGAGGTTGATTTATCCCTTCCCCATGAGAAAAAAAATAGAAAACCTGGCCCTTCTCAACGGTCTGGATCCCTTCCTGGTGGCGGCTCTGATTCATCAGGAAAGCCTTTTTAACTCTTCGGCCCGGTCCTATGCCGGGGCGGTGGGCCTCATGCAGATGACCCCCGGCACCTTTTCCTCCACCGCCTCAAGGATGGGAGCCGGGTTTTCCAATCTCTGGGATCCCCACGAAAACCTGGTGGTGGGTATTCGCCATTTTTCCGAACTTTTGAATTATTACCGGGGAAGGGTGGAATACGCCCTGGCGGCCTACAACGCAGGGATCAAAAGAGTTGACCGATGGAGGTCTTACCTTCCCTGTCCCAGGGCCTCCACCTTCGTGGAACTTATCCCCATAGAGCAGACGAAAAAATATGTGAAAAGCATAAAGAGAAAATGGAAAATATACAGGAGGCTCTACGGTGAAGATAGGACTGATTTTCGGAGGACGCTCCTCGGAGCACGACATTTCAATAATATCCGCTAAATCGGTTTACAGGAATTTTCCTGCGGGCTACCAGCCGGTTTGTATATACATCACCAGGGAGGGAAAGTGGAAGTTCGTGACTTCTCCCTGGGAACTGGAGGGGGAGGAGGTTTCCTTTCTGCCGTGGGAGGGCAAGGATATGGGGGTGGGAATAGACCTCTATTTTCCCCTACTTCACGGTCCCTTCGGTGAAGACGGAAGCATCCAGGGATTGCTGGAATTGGCGGGGGTGCCCTATGTGGGCTCCGGGATTCTGGGCTCTGCCCTGGGCATGGATAAATCCTTTATGAAGATGGCCTTTGAAAGGGAAGGTCTCCCGGTGGTGGACTACATGGTTTTCAAAAAATGGGAGAAAATTCCGCTGGAAGAAGTAAAGAGGGCGTTTTCCCTCCCCATATTCGTAAAGCCCGCCAACCTGGGCTCCAGCGTGGGAATAACCAAAGTTAAAAAATGGGATGAACTGCCCCGGGCCCTGGATGAGGCCTTTGCCCACGATTACAAAATCGTCTTGGAGCGGGGGGTTTCTGGAAGGGAGATAGAGTGTTCGGTGCTGGGGAACGAGGAGCCCCGGGCTTCCCTCCCCGGAGAGGTCATTCCTGCCCGGGAATTTTACGATTATCAGGACAAGTATGTTGACGGGAAAACCCAATTCAGGATTCCGGTGGAACTCCCCCCAGCCCTGGAAAATAGGGTCAGGGAATACGCCGTCAGGGCCTTCAAAGCGGTGGAGGCCTGGGGATTTGCCAGGGTGGATTTTTTCTTAGAAGAAGAAAACCTTTATGTGAACGAGATAAACACCATTCCGGGCTTCACCGAGATTAGCATGTTTCCCAAACTATGGGAGGTTTCCGGACTTCCCTTTCCTCAACTGGTGGAAAAATTGATAGAATTGGGTTTTGAAAGATGGAAAAAATGGAGAAGAAGAGGATAATGGCCCTGGATGTGGGGGACAAAAGAATAGGGATAGCCCTGAGCGACCTCACCCTTTCCCTGGTGAGGCCCCTGGAGACCTACACCAGGAGAAATCCCCGTCAAGATGCGGAGTATTTTCTTGAACTCTCCCGCCGGTGGAATGTGGGCCTGGTGGTGGTGGGGCTTCCCCTTCGCCTATCCGGGGGAGAGGGGACCCAGGCCCGGAAGGTCAGAGAATTTGCAGAATTGCTGAAAAACCTGGGATTGAGGGTGGAGTTCTGGGATGAAAGTTTCTCCACGGACCGGGCCATGGAATTCCTGCGGGGAAGACCGCCCCGGGAAAAGAAGGAAAAGAAGGATTCCATCGCAGCGGCCATAATCCTGGAAGAATATTTGAGGGAAAAAATTGAGAAAAATAATTAAAGCCGTGCTGTTTTGGGGCCTGGTCCTTCTGGGATTTGGGCTTTTTCTATTTATGAAGGAATACCACACCTACTACAGAGGGTATTGGGGAGAAAGCAAAAAAGTCAGAATAGAAAGGGGGAGTTCCGTTCGGGAAGTAGCCCGCCTTTTGAAGAGGGAAGGCATTATAAGGAACGAGACCGCCTTCCTGATTTTTCACCGGTTCCTCTTCAAGGGAGCCCCCCTCCAGGCCGGAGTTTACCGTTTTTCCAAACCACTTAGAACGGTGGATGTCATAAGGAAACTGGTGAACGGGGAGATATCCACCTTCCGGGTTTCTGTGCCGGAGGGTCTCACTATAGAGGAAACCGCCGAAGTTTTTTCCTCCTACATTCCTCCCCCAGCCTTCGTGGAGGCGGCGGGTAACTGGTGGCTTATCAAAGACCTTGACCCCGAGGCCCGGGACCTGGAGGGTTATCTCTTTCCCGATACCTATGTTTTTCCCGAGGATGTTCTTCCCTCCCTGGTGGTGAAGAGGATGGTGGGCAACTTCAGAAGAAAGTTTACCCCGGAGATGAGGGCCAGGGCTAAAGAACTGGGAATGAGTGTCAGGGAAGTGGTTACCCTGGCCTCCATCATAGAAAAGGAATCCTCCAATAATGAGGAAAAGCCCTTGATATCTTCGGTTTTCCACAACCGGATGAAACTGGGGATGCCCCTCCAGAGCGATCCCACCGTCATCTACGCCATGAAAAAACTGGGCATCTGGGAGGGAAGGCTTTACAGGAGGCATTACCGGGAGGTGAAGTCCCCTTACAACACCTATCTTCACAAGGGCCTTCCTCCGGGTCCCATATGCAGTCCCGGGCTTTCATCCATAAAAGCCGCCCTTTATCCGGCCAGCACCGACTATCTTTATTTCATAGCGGTGGACGGTCACCACGAGTTTTCAGAAACCTATCAGCAACATCTGGAGATTCTAAGGAGCCGAAGGTGAAGAGGGCAGTAATAGAAGGGGGTAGGATTCTTACCGGAGAAGTGAAAATTTCCGGGGCCAAAAACGCCGCCCTTCCCGAACTGGCCGCCAGCCTTCTCACCGGGGAAGAATTGGTTCTTCGGCGGGTTCCCCGGGTGAAGGATGTGGAGACCATGCTGGAACTTCTCCTGGAACTGGGGGGGGAGGTCCATGTGGGGGAGACGGTGAGGGTGAAAATGGGCACAGTCCGGGGAGACCCCAGGGAGGAACTTTTCAGGGCGATGAGGGCTTCAGTTCTGGTGTTAGGGCCCCAGGTGGCCAGGTTCGGAAGGGGAGAGATCCTGTGGCCCGGGGGATGCTCCATCGGAGAACGACCCATAGATTTTCACCTCCAGGCTTTGAGGAAGATGGGGGCCGAGATAAGGGAAGAGAACGGGAGGATTCAGGCTAAGACCAGGGAACTGCGGGGAGCCAGGATAAGGTTTCCCCGGATCACCGTCACCGGCACAGAAAACATAATGATGGCGGCTACCCTGGCCCGGGGTGAAACCCTAATAGAGAACCCGGCCCTGGAACCAGAAGTAAAGGACCTGGCCGACCTGCTGGTCAGGATGGGTGCCAAAATTTCCTGGGATAGGGATGGTCTCCACATAGAGGGTGTGGATGGCCTGCATGGGGCGGAGCACACCGTCATCCCGGACAGGATTGAGGCGGGGACCTTTTTAATAGCAGGCGCTTTAGTGGGGAAGAAAATAAAGATTTCCCGATGCATGCCCTCCCATCTCCAGGCGGTTCTGGAGGCGGCCCGGGAAGCCGGGGTGGAATTTCAGGAGGGAGAGGACTGGATAGAGGTGAAGGGCGGTGGCCAGTTTAGGGCCCTTGAAATAGAGACCCGGGAATACCCGGGATTTCCCACGGACATGCAGGCCCAGTTTATGGTTCTTCTCTGTTTCGCCCACGGGGTTTCCACCGTAAAGGAAAACATCTTTCCCCATCGCTTCCGCCACGCAGAGGAACTTCGTAAGATGGGATGCGATATTGAAATTTCCATGGGAAGGGCTATAATTAAAAGGGTGAGCAAACTTAGAGGAACGCAAGTGCTGGCCACGGACCTGAGGGCTTCGGCCTCCCTGGTTCTGGCGGGTTTGGTGGCAGAGGGAAGGACCGTGGTGGAAGACATATACCACTTGAAAAGGGGATACGAAAACTTCTTTGGAAAACTGAAAAACCTGGGAGCCGAGATAAAGGAGGAATGATGGAAGAATGCATTTTTTGCAAAATAGTAAAGGGGGAAATACCGGCCAAAAGGATTTACGAAGACGAAGATTACCTGGCCTTCCACGACATAAATCCCCAGGCCCCTGTTCATGTTTTGATAATCCCGAAAAAGCACATAGAAAGTCTGAATGCCGCCGGGGAAGAGCACCGGGCTCTCCTCGGGGGGCTTCTTCTCGTGGCAAAGAAGGTGGCTGCCGAGATGAACCTTAAAAAGGGTTACAGACTCGTGATAAACACCGGTCCCGATGGGGGACAGGAGGTTTTTCACCTTCATCTACATCTCCTCGGAGGAAGGGCCCTGGCCTGGCCTCCGGGATAAAAAGGAGGGAAGCATGAAAAAAATCATAGGATTTCTGGGGCTTTTAAGCCTCCTCTCTCTGATTTTGCTTGCCCAGGCTTACAGGGGAAGGTCAAAACTCATGGGGTTCGTTTACGACGAACAGGGCAGGCCCCTGGAAGGCGTGGAGGTGAAACTTTACAGCGTTAAGGCCGACTCCGGCTTTACCACCAAAACGGATAAAAAGGGAGAGTGGAAGGCCTTCTGGATAAGGGGCGGAAGGTGGGATATAGATTTTTACAAGCCCGGCTACGAAGTAAAGAAGATATCCGTTTACCTGAGGGAGGGGGAAAGAAAACCTCCCATTGAGATAAAACTTAAGAAGATCAAAGGCTTAGTTATCACCCCTGAATTGGAAGGGCTTTTGGTAGAGGGCAACAAACTCTTCAAGGAGGGCAAATACCAGGAGGCCCTTGAGAAATTCCAGGGGATCATAAAGCAATTTCCCGAAGCCTACCCCATTTACCTAAACATAGGAAACTGTTATTTCAAAATGAACCAGTACGATAAAGCCATAGAGGCCTACAAGAAGGTGCTGGAAAAGGACCCCAACAATGTGAGGGCTCTTATCTCCATAGGGAACGCTTATCTGAACATGGGAAAAACCGAGGAGGCCATGAAGTGGTATGGCAAGGTCCAGATGGACAAGATAGACGATCCCACCGTCCTTTACAACCTCGGAACCATTTACTACAACAACGGCAAGTACGATCTGGCCCTCAAGTACTACGAAAAATGCCTGGAACTAAACCCCAAAGACCTGGATGCCCTTTACCAACTGGGCCTCACATACACCGCCCTGATGCAGTTTGACAAGGCCGTGGAGACCTTCAAAAAATACCTTGAGGTGGACAGCGAGTCCGAGAGGGCTCAAACGGTCAGGGAGACGATTAAGTACATAGAGGACACCATAAAGGAAGAAAAACAGTTGAAGAAACAAAAATAGGAGGCTAAATTGAGGAAAATTTTAATTCTGCTGATAATACCCCTTTTCCTTCTCTCCTCCGACAATTTCAAGAAGGAAAAGCAGGAGGTATTTGATCAACTCCAACTCATAATGACGGATCAGGAGAAAAAGGAATTCAAATCAATAAAGACCGAGGAAGAACTCAAAAAATTCGTGGAAGAATTCTGGAAAAGAAGGGATCCCGACCCTTCGGACGATAAGAACGAGGTCAAGGAGTTGTATTACAAAAGGATGAAGGAAACCATGCGTCTCTTCAGGGAGCCGGGAAGGAAGCCCTGGCTTACCGACCGGGGAAAGGTTTACATGATCCTGGGAAAGCCCATTTCCTGGAGAAGAGATTTCATGAACAAAAACACCACCGTCAACTCCGAATTATGGAGTTACGACGATATGAACCTGTGGGTTTCCTTTGAGGACAAACACGGAATGGGGAGATACGAACTTGTGGACCCTTCTCCTAAATTCATAGAGATTTACGAGCACGAGCGCAAATTCTTCCTCCCCAGGGTCCATAAACTTCCCATGAAACTTTCGGTGGAAATAGACCGGAAGGCTAAAAAACTCTTCGTCCATGTTCCCCTCAATTCCTTCGCCTTTACCAAAAAGGACGGGAAGTATTACGCCAATTTCCTCTTCCGATTTTCCTACGGCCATCCCGACGAACCCCAGCCAAAGACCTTCACGCAGAAAATGAGCGTTCCGGTTTCTGAAAAGGACATAAAGGCCGGAGACAAGGAAATCACCATACCCCTCTCCATAGCGCCTCTGAAAGGGGTTTACATCATCATGGTGGAGGTGGAGGACCTCGTTTCCGGAAACAAGGTTTCCAAAACCTATAAAATGAGAATCTAAGGAGGAAATCCCATGAAGAAATTTTCCATCATACTGGCAACCCTGGCGGTTGTATTCATGCTCCACGGGGCTGACAAGGCCTCCGAAGGGTTTAAAATGCCCAAGAGGGTGGAGAAGGCCTTTAAAAAAGCCTTGAAGAAAGGGGAATTCAAGAACCCCTACAACCTTGAAATCATTGACCAGATGAACTTCCTCATGGGGGGAGGGCAGAACTTCGTGGTTATCCTTTTCAAGGGGGAGATACCGGAGCCCAAAGAGGGCGAAAACAACTATCTCTATGCCCGGATAATCAGGGAAGACGGTGGTTACATAAATGTTCTTAAGGTTATCAAAGGCAGGGCGAAGAATTTTTACTCCTTCGCCATTTTAGTAGTTCCGGGCACCTACAGGTTCCTTATGGGGGTAGGGGACAAGAAGGGCAAGAAGTTCTCCATGATAATGACCATGCTCAAGGTTCCTTCCCTGGAGAAGCCCGAAGAGATAACCTATTCCAGGCCCATATTTATTAAAAACTATACCAGGGGCGATAGAAACGAAGTTCTCACCTCCGTGATCCCCGACGCCTTCTACTCCGGAATGATTAAAATCGTTCCCTATCTCAAATATCGCTTCACCGCAGACCAGCAGCCTTCGGTGTTCATGTATCTTTACGGCCTTGGAAAGGACGAGTCCGGGCTGGCCAGGGGAACCGTTAAGTTTACCGTAATGAAAGACGGCAAGGAGTATGTTAAGTTCAAGGAAACCTCCCTCAACGGACGGGGAGGCATAGGGGTAATTGACCAGCCAATTCCGCTCAAAAAAGGTGACGAGCCATTTCCCGCCGGCAAATACGAACTTAAGATAGATGTGAAGGACGAAATTCTCGGCAAAGGCGTGGAGGTTACCCTTCCCTTTGAAGTGATAGAATAATATGAACCTTTACCAGGAGTTTCTCTGGAGGGGTTTCGTATACCAGGAAACGGAGGGGGCGGCGGAGGCCCTCTCCCGGGGAAAGATTACCGGGTATATAGGCTTTGACCCCACGGCCCCCAGTCTTCATGTGGGCTCCCTTCTACCGATAATGGGGTTGGTTCACCTTCAGAGGCACGGCCACACCCCCATAGCGGTGGTGGGTGGAGCCACGGGGATGATAGGGGACCCCAGCGGAAAGAGCAAGGAGAGGGTTCTTCTGGACAAGGAAACCCTGGAAAGAAACCTTCTGGGCATAAAGAAGCAACTGGAGAGATTCCTTTCCTTTGAAGGGAAAAACCCTGCCCTCCTTCTCAACAATTACGATTGGACCCGCAACCTGAGCATCATTGACTTCCTCAGGGATGTGGGCAAGCATTTCTCCGTGGGCTACATGCTATCCAAGGAGTCGGTAAAGCGGAGGCTGGAGGGGGCCGGAATTTCCTACACCGAATTTTCCTACATGCTCCTTCAAGCCTACGACTTCCTCCACCTCTTTGACCGCTACGGCTGCAAGTTTCAGATGGGGGGGTCAGACCAGTGGGGAAACATAACGGCGGGGATAGACCTTATAAGGAGGGTGAGGGGAGAAAGGGCCTACGGGATAGTTTTTCCTCTCCTTACCACAGCATCCGGGACCAAGTTCGGCAAGACCGAGGAGGGAACGGTGTGGCTTGATCCTGAGATGACCTCCCCTTACAGGTTCTACCAATTCTGGATGAACGCCGACGATAGGGATGTTCCCCGGTATTTGAGGCTTTTCACCCTTCTTCCCAGGGAGGAGATAGAATCCCTGGAGGATGAGTTGGAGAAAAGGCCTGAGAAGAGGCTGGCCCATCGGCGTCTGGCGGAGGAGGTTACCAGGATGGTACACGGGGAAGAAGGCCTGGAGAAGGCGAAGAAGGCCAGCGAGGTTTTATTCGGTGGTTCCCTGGATGGGATGAGCGCCCGGGAACTGGAGGAGATAATGGGGCATGTGCCCTCCCGGGAAGTGAGCCGTGAGGAGATCGCCGGTCTAACCGTCCTGGACCTCGCCCTGAAGTCCGGGTTGGTTCCCTCCAGGGGTGAGGGGAAAAGGCTGATTTCCTCCGGCGGTCTCTACTTGAACAACCGGAAGGTGGATTCCCCCTCCAGAAAGGTGGAGGAAGGGGACCTCATAGACGGAAAACTTCTGGTCCTCAGAAAGGGGAAGAAAAACTACCTTCTGGTAAAAGTCAGATGAAAATCTTTAAGGAGGTAAAGTGAGAAAAATCCTTATCCCCATGGTAATTTTGAGTTTGGTTTTAGGGGTTTTCGCCCAGGAAAACCCCTTGAAAAGGGCCGACGAATTGGTGGCCAATAGGGAAAACCCACAACAGGTTCTCCAGGCCATGGAGATTCTCAAAAAAGAAATGGCCACCCATCCCTACGAAGCCGGCTGGAGGTACCTGAAGGCCGCCTATTACTTCGGCAAGAAGTGCAAGGATAAAAACAGGAAGATCAAGGTCTATCAGGAGGCCATAAAAATAGGCGAAGACCTGGTCAAAAAATACCCGGATAAAGTGGAGGGACATTTCTGGCTGGGCGTGGTTTACGGAGTTTACGGGGAGGCCCGGGGGGTTATGAAGAGTTTGTTTTTGGTAAAGCCCATCAAGCGCCAGATGAAGGAGGTTCTCCGCCTTGATCCCCAATACAACTGCGGAGGAGCCCAGAGGGTTCTGGGCAGGCTTTACTACAAGGTTCCGGGACTTTTTGGAGGAAGCAAGACCAAGTCCCTGGAGTACCTCCGAGAATCCAAGAAAATATGCCCCAACAGCCTTCTCACCAGAATATACCTGGCCGAGACCCTGATTGCCAAAGGGAAGAAGAAGGAAGCGAAGGCCGAACTGGAGGAGGCCCTGACCCTGGAGCCCGTTCCCACGGAAAAACCCGAAGAAGAGCAATACAAGGCTCAGATAAAGGAATTGCTCTCCAAACTCCGGTGATTTTCCCTTGACAACCACCGGCGTTTGAGCCATTATATAGGTGATGATCTGGGAAATTGCTCTGCTGGTCGTTTCCGTGGCCATTTTGATTCTGGTGGTTTTCTTCATCCCGGCCCTCCTGCAGATAAAAGACTCGGCCAAGGAACTTGAATTTACCCTGAAGGAATTTCGCTCCACATTAACCAAGTTGAACCAAGCCATAGAGAAGGCGGACCAGTCCTTAGAGGAGGGCAGGAAAGCCATAAAGAAATTAGACAAGGCCCTGCAGGTCATTGACCAGACCCTGGGGACATCTACTCTGAGGGTTTTGTCCAGACCCCTCACCGGTTTACTGGAAGCCATGCCGGTCATAGTTTCGGCCAGCAAAATATACAGAAAATACATAAGAAGGAGGTGATAAAATGGAGGACAGGGGAGCAACTTTTTTTGAACTCTCCGTGGCTTTTCTCATGGGTGCGGTAATAGGAGCCGGAGTGGCCCTTATGTTCGCTCCCGCTCCCGGACAGGAAACCAGGCGTAGATTAGCAGAAGTTGGAGGAAAGGCTATAGAAACCGGGAAGAAAATAGTGGAGGAAGGAAAGGGGAAGGTAGCCCAGGTGGCGGAGACCGCCAAAACCAAACTTAAGAAGAAACAGAAAGAATCCGCCTGAACTTTATCGTGGAAAGGGCCTCCCTCCGGGGAGGCCTTTTTTCATTTATAAGGAGGAAGTAATGATAATAGTTGATGTTTTAGCCAGGGAAATATTGGACAGCCGCGGGAACCCCACGGTTCAGGCCGATGTTTACCTGGAGGACGGCTCCATGGGCAGGGCCTCCGTTCCCTCGGGAGCCTCCACGGGGAAGAGGGAGGCTTTGGAACTGAGGGATGGGGACCCCGAAAGGTATTTCGGAAAGGGAGTCCTGAAGGCGGTTTCCAACATAAACAACCTCATAGCCCCGGAAGTTGAGGGAATGCCTGCCTACATGCAGAGGGAGATAGATACCATAATGCTTGAACTGGACGGCACCCCCAACAAGGGCCGCCTGGGAGCCAACGCCATCCTGGCCGTTTCCATGGCCGTGGCCCGGGCCGCTGCCGCTTTTCTTGGGATGCCCCTTTACGCATACCTGGGAGGAACCATGGCCAGGACCCTCCCTCTTCCCATGATGAACATAATAAACGGCGGAGCCCATGCGGACAACAACCTGGACTTTCAAGAATTTATGATAGTCCCGGCAGGGTTTGATTCCTTTGCCGAAGCCATAAGGGCCGGGTCCGAAATTTTCCATGCTTTGAAGGGCATACTTAAAAAGAAGGGCCTTGCCACCTCCGTGGGGGATGAGGGAGGCTTCGCTCCTAACCTCAAGACCAACGAAGAGGCCCTGGATCTCATAATGAGAGCCGTGGAAAAGGCCGGTTATATTCCCGGGGACGATGTTTTCCTGGCCCTGGATGTGGCGGCTTCGGAACTCTGGGAGGGAAACGGGCAATACAAACTCCGCTGGTCCACCGGCGCCCTTCTTTCGCCCTCTCAACTTATAGACCTTTACGAAAAAATGGTGGAGAGTTATCCCATTGTCTCCGTGGAGGACGGCCTGGGCGAAGACGATTGGGAGGGCTGGAAGGAACTTACCTCCAGGCTTGGCCGGAAGATCATGCTGGTGGGGGACGACATCTTCGTTACCAATCCTGAGATAATCAGAAAGGGTATCCAGGAGGGGATTTCCAATTCGGTTCTCATAAAACTCAATCAGATCGGGACCGTCAGCGAAACCGTGGACGCCGTTAACCTGGTCCAGCGCCGGGGAATGAAGGCGGTGATATCCCATCGCTCCGGAGAAACGGAGGATCCCTTCATCGCCGACTTTGCCGTGGCCATGGAGACTGGATTCATAAAGACCGGTTCTGCCAGCCGCAGCGAGAGAATAGCCAAATACAACAGACTGCTTCAGATAGAGGAGGAACTGGGAGGACAGGCATTTTTCCCTGGAAAGGAGGGCCTTAGACTCTGAGAAAGCCAGACCTTGCCACGAAAATCCTCATAGGATTTTTTGCGGGCTTCCTCTTCGGAGCCCTGGCAGGAAAATTCGCCCTTTACATTTACCCCGTGGGGGAAGTTTTCCTCCGCCTCATAGTGATGACGGTGGTTCCCCTGGTTTTCTTCTCCCTCTTCGCCTCCACGGCGGGGCTGGGGGACCTCAGGAAGATAGGGATTCTGGGAGGGAGGGTGGTGATTTACTACCTCATAACCACCGCCGTGGCCATAACCATAGGGGTTAGCCTGGCCAACCTGGTAAAACCCGGGGTGGGATTGAAAATGGCCGCCTCCGGAGATGTGGAGGCCATCCTGGGCAAGGTTAACCAGGTAAGTCCATCCGTGGTGAGGACCCTCATAGAGATGGTTCCCTCCAATCCCGTAAAGGCCCTGGCCGAGGGGAATATGCTTCAGATAATATTCTTCGCCGTTCTCCTTGGAATAGCGGTTCTGGCGGTTCAGGGGGAGAAGAGGGAGATAGTCATCACCGGAGCCCAGGGCCTTTCGGATGCCATGATCCACATGGTAAACATGATAATGAAACTGGCACCGGTGGGGGTTTTTGCCCTGGGCGCCGGAGTGGTGGCCAAACACGGCCTCAAGGTCCTTTCCAATTTGCTGGTTTATGCCTTGGTGGTAGTGGCGGGTCTTGCCCTTCATCTCACCCTTCTTCTTCTCGTATCCCTTTACGGCCTGGGAAAAATGAGGCCCGGAGAGTTTTTGAAGAAGGCCCGGGCGGTGATGGTTTTCGCCTTTTCCACCTCGTCCTCCAACGCCACCCTTCCCCTGACCATGGAAACGGCGGAGAAGGAACTGGGGGTGCCCGACTATGTGGCCAGTTTCGTTCTTCCCCTGGGGGCCACCATAAACATGGACGGAACCGCCCTTTATCAGGGGGTGGCGGCCGTCTTTATCGCCCAGGCCTATCACATTCCTTTGACCCTATCCGCCCAATTGAAGATAATCCTCACCGCCACCCTCGCATCCATAGGAACCGCCGGGGTTCCCGGGGTGGGCATAGTCATGCTCACCATGGTTCTCACCTCCGTGGGAATCCCCGTGGAGGGAATAGCCCTGATTCTGGGTGTGGATAGAATTCTTGACATGCTCAGAACGGTGGTGAATGTAAGCGGGGATCTCATTGCCTCCGTGGTGATGAGCAGGTTTGAGGGGAAATGAGCGGGCGACGGGACTCGAACCCGCAACCACGAGCTTGGGAAGCTCGCACTCTACCATTGAGTTACGCCCGCTTTTCAGTAAAATTTTAGCAAAAATTTTACCGGCGTCAACCTGAGCATCAGGAAAATTTTAAACGGAATTTGCCCGGGGTTTTCAACCGGAGATTGAATCTCGGAAAGATTTTTCCCTCCCCGTCGGAGATGAAGTCCACCTCCATGCGAAGGCCGGAGGGTATTTCCATTTTCAAAACGGTTTCCTCCCTCTTTAACTCCACCACATCGTCAAATATGGATATGTGAGTTCCCGGCCACAGGACGGTGTTCCACAGGGCCTGCCGAGGGGATTTGAGTTCAACTTCCAGAAGAAACCCGTCCTTTTCCTTATTAACCCTGAGGCTGGAGGGTTCTTCCTGGATAACTTCCGCCTCCAGGCCGTCCTTCGTGCAGGAAAGAAACCTCAACTCCGCCTCGGCCCCGGGGAAAAAGAGGCCTGAGGAGGAAAGAGACCTCCCTCCGCCGGAAAGGTAGACCAGGGGCCGATTGGCTCTGGAGATAACCGCAGAAAAGGCCTGCTCCCGGTGGGATTTCATCCTGCTTATCACCAGGGAAATGTCCCCCTGATGAAGGGCGGAGAGGTGGCTTTCCGTAGAGCAGAATCCCGTGGGTATGTATTTCCCGGCCACGGGTTTGGTGAAGATCTCCACCCCCTCCACCGGTTCCACCCCTACCCGGGAACTTTTGTGGAAGGAAGAAAAGACCGACACGAGGAAGTCCGGGGTTCGGGAATAAAGGTGAAGAGGAAGCAGGTACAGTCCCTTTACACCCCCCAGGGGAGGAATCCCCTCTTCGTTTCTCACTTCCATGAGTATGCGGGCTGCCATCTCCAGCCTGTCCCAGGCCTCGCCTATCAAGTATTTATTCTTGGCCAGCAGGAGGGTGGCGTATAGGGAAACTTCAAAGAAGAAGAGGTGTTCCTCCAGGGATTCTCCCTTGAAAATCCCTTCCCTGTCCGTTTCCTTGTGCACGAAGGAGATGAATTCCTCCAGGAAGAGGTCAAAATCCGGGGCCGGCATGGAAAACTTCCTCAGGAAGAGCCCTGAGAAAAGAAGAGAGGGAGACTTCAGAATTTTTCTCCACCCTTCCGGTTGTATGTCCTCCCGGATGTAGAGGTAATGTTGATAAATGGAGGTGTAGAGTTTTTTAAGCAGTTTTTTCTCCTGGGAAATTCTTTCTTTCAGGGCGTCGTAGAGAATGGGAAAGACGATGGCCCTGGCCATGATTTCCTCTTCTCCGCTCCAGCCAATTCCCCGCAGGGGAGGGTTTTTCTCAAGCCACCCCAGGAGGATTGAGGATATTTTGCGATATGTCCCTTCATCCCGGGTGTAAAGATAAGAAAGGGCCGGGGGGACCAGCCAGGAAAAGGAGGTCAACTTCCTGCTCTCCTTTACGCAACCTCCCTTTTTCAGACAGGATTGGGTTGGGATGGAAATTTCCCCCAGGAAGGGGACGAGGACCTTTCCCCGGGAAAACTTTTCCCTAAGCCCTACCAGAAAGGAAGGTTCCTTCCCCCGGGGTTCTTCCAGCAGAAATTTAAACTTGAAGGGGGTGATGGGGGCCAGGTTTTTTACCGCCGCCTTGAGCCATTTTTCCTTTTTGCTTGGGACCAGGTTTTTGAAGTCAATCATTGCCTTCTTATGATAAAACAAAAATCACCAGGTTCCAAGGATTTTCACACCCAGAACCCTTCGGTCGCCTTTTCTTTCAAACCGGGCCGGAACGAAGGTGGGTGAAATTCTGAATTCAAGAAATCCCCTTCCCCTAACTTCAAGTTCTGCCTTTCTTCGGGAAGGGGTGAAGGTTAAGGTTTTAAGCCTCTTTCCCCGCCAGAACACCCTTACCTTCTGAGCCTTCCTGCCCGTTTTCTCAAAGGGGAATCCGGATTCCAGAATCACGGGTTTCCTGAAAATAAAGTAAATCCCAGCCTTTTTCCGGGTCCATGAAAAGCCCTCCTCCCGGGGATATAACCCGTAGGAATAGATTTTGCCCTTTTCCACCGACCATGTGGCCGGGTGAAGTTTCTGGAAGGAGACAAGGCTTCCAAGGAGAAAGGAGGCCAGAAGCAAGAGCCGGGCTATCCTTTGCCATCTCATTTCCGGGGGTTTCATCTGGCCCAGAAGGAAAAAGAAAAGAAGGATTACCTCGGGGTTCCACAGGGCGCTGTGGACGAGGAGGGCGAAGAGGAAGAGGAGAAAAACCTTTTTTTCCGGACCGGGCCTTGCCAGGAGATATGGGAGAAGGAAAAGAAGGAAGCCTGCAAGACCTGCCATGCCCAGTTCCGCCGCCATCCCCAAGTAGACCGAGGGAACCACATCGTTGAGGCCCGGATTGTCGTATTCCGCCATGACGAAGAAAATGAAATTTCCGGGACCAACCCCGGAAAGGGGAGCGGTTTTCAAAGCCCTTAAAGCCCGGGAATAGAGGATGTTTCTGCCCTCGCTCACCACAGTCATGTCCGGATTTTCCTTCACATATTTTTTCATCCTCCTGTGAAGGTGAGGAAGGGAGACTAACAGGCCCAGGAGGAAAATGGGCACGAATATGGCCTTGAATTTCGTGGAGAGGGCTTTGTCAAACACGAAGAAAACCATGGCCAGAAAGACTATAATCAGCCCTGTTCTTGAGGAAGAGAGAAAAACCATGCCCAGGGGAGGAAGAGACCATAGGGCTTCCTTCAGGGACTTTGACCTCAGGAGGAGCCAGGAGAATAGAGCAGCGGAGAAGATCCCCGCAGCGTTGGGGTCGGAGAAGGTTCCGTTGTACCTGAAAACCCAGCGCCAGGGACCCGGAGGAAGCAGAACGAACCTCCCGGAACTCTGGATGAGGGCCACCCCCAGGGAAATGAGGGTGGAGAGGGACATCGTTCTCAGAGCCAGGTCAAGATTTATATCCTTGAGGAGATGGTATCCCCGGGACCCGGCGGTGTAAAGAAAAAGGGTAAAGGCCAGAAGTAAAATGCCGAAGGAAAGCCTGGGACCTCCCGGGGCCACGGGGGTGTTTTTCAAAAACGCCAGGGGGGATAGGGTTATGTTGGACCACCTGAGCAAAAGAAAAAAGGCTCCGGTCCACAGGAGGGGAAGGAAAAAGGAATAATAGGGGGTGGATTTTTCCCCTTCTTTCTTGAACAACACATATCCCACCACCGGATATAGGGAAAGGGCGGGGTAATTGAAGGGGAGTTCTACCGGGAGAAACCAGACCAGGGAGTTTACCAGGGGCAGGAGGAACAATACGAAGTATATTCCCCTTTTTCCCGCCAGGGCTGCGGCCATTCCCGCCAGAAGGAGGCCCAGCATGAAGGGAAGGGCTCCCAGTCTGGAAAAGGCCCATAGGTGAAGGGAAAGGGCCAGAAGCAATGCAGTTCTTTCAATTTTCAAGGGCTTTCCTCCGCCGTTAGAATGATAAGATAAGGGGGAAGAAAATATCAAGGAGGTTTTTGTGGAAACTTCCTCTTTTTTTCGTAAAAATAAATTGGGTGAAATTTATAAGGAGGTTGACCGTATGAAAAAAATTTTATCCGTTTTCATCTTGCCTTTGGTTCTAATGGCGGGAACGAAACTTCTGAGAATGCCCCACATCAGCGGCGACAGGATAATCTTCTCCTATCAGGGAGACATCTGGATGGCCCCCGCCACAGGGGGAAGGGCCTGTAGGGTGACCTCTTCCCCGGGGTTTGAGTCCTATCCCAGGTTTTCCCCCGACGGCAAATTCGTGGCCTTTACCGGTCAATATCACGGAGGAATGGATGTTTATGTGGTCCCCGTGGGAGGTGGCGATCCCGTGAAACTCACCTACCACTCCGGAAGGGAGATGGTGGTGGGCTGGACCCCCGGAGGTAAGGTGGTCTTCATCTCCGACAGAGAGGCTATTTTCCCCACGGCCACGGCCTTTTACATGGTGAGTCCCCGGGGCGGTTTTCCCGAAAAATTGCCCATTGATAAGGGAAGTTTCATTGATTTTTCCCCCGACGGAAGGTTCGCCGTCTTCAACAGGAACAGCGGATACTTCTGGTGGTGGAAGAGGTATAAGGGCAGCGCCAACCTGGATGTGTGGTTGGTAGACCTCAAGACGAAAAAATTTCGCAAACTGACCTCCTGGGAGGGAAACGATGCGTGGCCTATGTGGGGAGCAGACGGAAGGGTTTATTTCGTGTCGGAGAGGGACGGTATAGCCAACCTCTATTCCCTGGATCCCGGGGCCAAGGATCCCTCCGCCACCTTAAAGAAACACACCCACTTTAAGGAAGACGGCATCCAGTGGCCTTCCATCTCCACCGAAAGGGATAGAATAGCCTTTGAACAGGACGGGGAAGTTTTTGTTTATTACATAAAAACCGGAAAACTGGTTAAACTGGACATAGATGTCCAGGGAGACCTTCCCTTCCCCCTGAGGCAGGTTACCAATCCCAGGGATCTTCTGGGGAGTTTTTCCGTTTCCCCCGGAGGAAAGAGGCTGGCGGTGGAGGCCCGGGGAGAGATTTTCTCCGTGCCTAAAAAACACGGTCCCACCAGGAACCTTTCCCATAGCCCCCGGCGGGAGAAGTCCCCGGCCTGGTCCCCCGACGGCAAGTATGTGGCCTTCGTATCCGATAGGGACGGGGAAGACCAGATTTACCTGGTGGAGGAAAAGAGCGGAAAAACCGAAAAAATCACCGGTATGCCCCTCTTCAAAAAACATCTGGTCTGGTCTCCCGATGGGAAGAAAATAGCCTTTTCCACCAACGACGGGGGGATACACATCGTGTTCGTTAAGGATAAAAAAACAGTTCTGGTGGACAAAAACCCCACGGGGGAGACCCTGGACTACAGTTGGTCCCCTGACAGCAATTACCTGGCTTACACCAAGCGGGAAAGGAACCAGTTGGGGGACATATTCGTTTACAGTTTGAAGGAGAAGAAAGCCTACAGACTCGTTTCCTCTTCCTTTGACGATTTCAGCCCCGCCTTCACCCCCGACGGGAAACGCCTCATCTATCTCTCCGTGGATGTAATTCGGCCGGCCTTTGACTTCTTCTCCGAAATGATAACCGTGAAGGGTGGAACGAAGGTAATGAGCGTGGACCTGGTGCCGGGTCTTCCCAATATTTACGAGCCCCCTTCCGACGAAGTGGAAGTAAAGGAAGAAAAGGGGAAGGCCCAGGACTCCGGCCAGAAAAAGAAGGACGAGGGCCTTCTGGTTAAAATAGATTTCAAGGGGATAGAGAGAAGGATAAGACCGGTTCCAGTTTCCCCTGGCCATTATTACACCCTGGAGGCCGTGGGAGATTATTATGTCTTCTGGGACTACAAGGGAAGGGTTCTGAAGGGATACAACACGAAGTCCAGGAAAACCGAAACCCTGATTAAGGGGGTGGAGGGCTACGACATTTCTCCCGACGGTAAATTCGTGGCCTACAGAAAGGGAAAGAAGGTGGCCATAGCCAGGCTGGGGAAGGTCTCCAAGGACGAATTCGTTTCCTTCAGGGACCTTAGAATGGAACTGGACAGGCTGGCGGAGTGGCAGCAGATTTTTGACGAAGCCTGGAGGATGGTCAAGGATTATTTCTACGACAAAAACCTCCACGGGGTGGATTGGGTGAAGATCCGGAAACATTACGAAGCCCTTCTTCCCTATGTGAGAACTCGCCAGGAACTCAACCTGCTTCTGGAGGAGATGGTAGGCGAACTGAACGCTTCCCACCAGGGAGCCCGGGGCGGGGACTACGGGGTGAAACTTCCAAGGTACAGCGTGGGTTACCTGGGGGTTAAATTCACACCGGACAGATCCCGGGGCCTTTACAGGATCTCCCACATATACGCCCACGACCCTGATGTGGAGGTTTTCCACAATCCGGCCTTCGGACGGCTGAAGGAGGGGGAATACATCCTGAAGATCGGGGACCAGGTGGTTTCCACCTCCAGAAACATTTACTCCTATCTGGTGGGGTATGCGGGAAAGCAGGTGGAACTTCTGGTTTCCCCCGACGGAAGCGAAGCCCGGGCCAGGAAGGTTACCATCAAGGCCATCCCCTCCGAAACCATGCTTATCTACCACGACTGGGTGGAGAAAAACCGCCGGTATGTGGAGGAGAAGAGCGGTGGAAAGATCGGATACATTCACCTCCACGACATGGTGGGTTTCGGCATGAGCCAGTTTTTGAGGTGGATAAACGCTTACCGCTACAAGGACGCCGTTATCATAGATGTGAGGTTCAACGGGGGAGGTGGAATAGACCCCTACCTCATAGACATCCTTGAAAGGAGGCCCTACCAGACGGTCAAGGGAAGAAACGAAATAGCGGTGGAAAGGCCCATGGGCGGGTTCTACGGTCATGTGGCGGTCCTGATCAACCAGTTTTCGTACTCCGACGCCGAGGTTTTCCCCGCCGCGGTCAAGGCCAGAAAACTGGGCACCCTCATCGGCGTCCCCACCCTGGGCTTCGTTATAGCCGTCACCGCCTATCCCATGATAGATGGAGGCTATGTTAGAAGGACCAGTTGGGGTCTATGGGAACTCAGCGGCGAAATGCTGGAGGGAAGGGGGGCCATCCCGGATATTTATGTGGAAAATCCCCCGGAGGCGGTCCTCGCCGGAAAGGATCCCCAACTGGACAAAGCCATAGAATACCTGCTGGAACAGATAAAAAAGAACCCCAGAAAGAAATATCCCAGGGATTTCTTTAAAAAGCACTAAGGGTCAGGGAGGGGAATTTCCCCTCCCTGAACTTCCTGTTGACTGAGGAAGGGAAACTTATTTAAACTTTTAACCGTGAAGAAACTTTCCGTGGTAATACCGGTTTACAACGAGGAGGAGAATCTCCTGCCCCTTTACGAAGAATTAAAGGAGGTTTTGAAAAACCTCCCCATGGAGCACGAAATAATCCTGGTGGACGACGGGAGCGGGGACCGTTCCTGGGAGATAATCAAGGACCTGGCCGGAAGGGATCCAGCGGTAAAAGGTATAAGGTTCCGGAGAAACTTCGGGCAGACCCCGGCCATGGTGGCTGGATTTGACGAGGCCACCGGGGATGTGGTGGTTACCATGGACGCCGACAGGCAGAACGACCCCAGGGACATTCCAAAACTACTGAAGAAGATGGAAGAGGGCTACGACATAGTCAGCGGATGGAGAAAGGACAGAAAGGATCCCTTTCTCACCAGAAAACTCCCGTCCATGATAGCCAACAAACTTATTTCCTGGGTGACGGGGCTTCACCTTCACGATTACGGTTGCACCCTCAAGGCTTATAAAACGGAAGTGGTCAAAAACATTGACCTTTACGGTCAGATGCACAGATTCATCCCCGCGGTGGCCTCCATGTACGGGGTGGATGTGGCGGAGATCGTGGTTAACCACAGGCCCAGGGTGGCGGGTAAGTCCAAATACGGTCTTTCCAGGACCTTCAAGGTGATCCTGGATCTCATCTCCCTTAAATTCCTCATGAGTTATTCCACCAGACCCCTTCACATCTTCGGGGGATTGGGCCTGCTTTCCTTTTCCCTGGGAATGCTCTCCGGGCTTTACCTCACCTACATAAAGTATGTTCACAAAAAGCCCATAGGAAACCGTCCTCTTCTCTCCCTTACCGTTCTCCTCATCCTGGCCGGCGTGCAACTCATAGTGCTGGGTTTGCTGGGGGAACTCCTCACCAGGACCTATTACGAAAGTTCACGAAAAAAAATATACTCCGTTAAGGAGAAGATTCCATGAAAATTTTTCAGGAGGGGCTATGAGAAAAACAATTCTTTTTCTGGCTTTGGGAGTCCTTCTTCTGGCAGGTACTGTGGACCTTTCCGTCCACGGAGCCTGGATGGGCAAGGAGGACCAGGGCTTCAGGGATGTATACGGAAACGGAGCCTGGGCATATGGTATAAGGGGGGAAGTGAAAATTTTCGGCCCCTGGCATGTATACGGAGGATACGACTACCTCAGCAAAAAGGGAAAGACCGTCCTCATGGGGGAGGAAGCCTCCACCGTTCACAACTATTACTCGGTGGGGCTTGAATATGTCAAGGGATTTCCCCTGGTTTCCCTTCTGGCCAGGGCAGGGGTTTTGTTTGTGGATTACAGCGAAGAGGCCCTGGGCCAGAGCATCAGGGACAACTGCGTGGGGTTTGAAGCCATGGCCGGTCTGAGGCTTAAACTCAGGCCGTTTTTCATTGAAGGCGGTGCCGGCTACATGGCCGCCAGCGACCGAATCCTGGACAGCGACATTAAGTTCAACGGAATTAAACTGGAAGTCGGGGTCGGGGTGGGGTTTTAGCCGCCTTAGTCAGGCAAAATAAAAAAGGGGGGACACCCTGGTCCCCCCAAAGAGCATCTATTAAAAGAAGCCACCCCCGCCCTTTTATATGCAAGAAGCGTGCCAGAACAACCCCGCTCCAGAAAAGGGCTTTCAGTTTTCAGGTGTAAAAAAACTTACTCCGTGGAGAAAAAACTTTACGGTGGGAGTGAAGGTGGAGAAGTTTTTAAAGGTGCTTCAAATGTTATATAATAAACCTGATATCAACCAAAGGAGGGTGGAGATGATAGATGTAGAGAAACTTCTGGGAAACGAAGCGGATTATCTTTTGAATCACAAGTCCACCACCATTCCAAAGGAAATGCTACACCTGCCCGGCCCGGATTTTGTGGACCGGATATTCGTTCAGACCGATAGACCCCCGGCGGTTCTCAGGAACCTCCAGTGGATTTTCAACCACGGAAGGCTGGGTGGCACGGGGTATCTTTCCATACTTCCCGTGGATCAGGGCGTGGAGCACTCCGCCGGCGCTTCCTTTGCCCCCAACCCCATTTATTTTGATCCGGAGAACATAGTGAAACTCGCCATGGAAGGGGGATGCAACGCCGTGGCCACCACCCTGGGAGTTCTGGGCGCCGTCTCCAGGAAATACGCCCACAAGATACCCTTCATCGTAAAAATCAACCACAACGAACTCCTTACCTACCCCAACATATACGACCAGACACTGTTCGCTTCGGTGGATCAGGCCTTTAACCTGGGGGCTGTGGGCGTGGGGGCCACCATTTACTTCGGTTCCCCGGAATCCCGTCGTCAGATTCAGGAAATCTCCCAGGCCTTTGAATACGCCCACAGCCTGGGCATGGTGACCATCCTGTGGGCTTATCTCAGAAACAGGGCCTTTAAGACCCAGGAGAAGGATTACCATGTGGCGGCGGACCTTACTGGCCAGGCCAATTATCTGGGAGCCACCATTGAAGCGGACATAATAAAACAAAAGCAGCCTCAGAACAACGGCGGATTCATAGCGCTGAAGTTCGGAAAAACCCATCCCAAGATGTACGAAGAACTCATGAGCGACCACCCCATTGACCTTACCCGCTACCAGGTGGCCAACTGCTACATGGGAAGGATAGGCCTCATAAACTCCGGAGGGCCTTCGGGGAAGAACGACCTACAGCAAGCCGTCAAAACCGCCGTTATAAACAAGAGGGCCGGTGGCATGGGGCTGATTACCGGGAGAAAGGCCTTCCAGAAACCCATGAAGGAAGGGGTGGAACTTCTCCACGCCATTCAGGATGTTTACCTGAACAAAGAAATAACCGTGGCGTAGTCCTTGACACCGGGGATATAATATGGTCGGATAGCGGGGTGGAGCAGTCAGGTAGCTCGTCGGGCTCATAACCCGAAGGTCGGTGGTTCAAATCCACCCCCCGCAACCATCCTTCCCTCAAAATCCCCCTCCTTCTTGCAATTCTAAGGCCTGGAATATATAATTACCCTTCATGAGAAGGCTTCCGCTTGTAAGTTTTATGTTCCTTTCCCTTGCCTTTTGTGGGGCCAGGGGAGAAAAATCTTCCAGACCCGGTCCTGTCCGTGAAAGCGGAGAATCCCGGGTAATCCTTCAGATAGGGGACAAAACTTACACCACCAGGGATTTTGAGATCTTTCTTGAGGGCAAAAGGATATCCTTGAGGGACCTCCCGGAGGAAGCCCGTTCGTCTCTTTTCAAGGAATTCGTTAACACCAGGCTTATGCTTCAGGATGCGGAGAGGCGGAAGATAATACTGAACCCGGACGAAATCTCCATTTACAGGAAGATCTTAGAAGACCTCAGCGTCAAGGTGGATGCCTCCGTTTTAAAATCCATTTACGAAAACCTCATCATAAGCAAATATCTGGGGGAGGTGGTCTACAAGGGAATAAAGGTGAGCGACCAGGAGGCCTATCAATACTACCGGGCCCATCCCCAGGAGTTTATCCGAAAGGAAAGGGTTAAACTTCACCACATCCTGGTGGATTCCGAATCCCTGGCCCTGCAACTCCGGGAGAAACTTTCCAGGGCAGGGGTCAAGGAATTTGAATCCCTGGCCAGGAAGTTTTCCACCGCTCCGGAGGCCAAGAACGGAGGAAGAATGGGTTGGTATGAGAAGGGGGACCTGCCCCGGGAGATGGAGGATGTCGTCTTTTCCCTTTCCCCCGGGGAAGTATCCCAGGTGGTTAAAACTCCCATGGGATACCACATCTTCCGCCTGGATCAGAAGCAGCCCCAGAGGATGCTTTCCTTCCAGGAAGTAAAGGAAAGGATAAAACAGAAACTTCTGGAGGAAAAAAGGGAGGAGGCCCTTCAGCGATGGATAGAGAAGTTGAGGAAACAATACAATGTTATCCTTTATCCAGAAAATCTGGATTTTAAGTACAAGGAGGAGGGATGAAGAAATTTATTCTTGCGTTCGCCCTTGGTTCTTTACTCCTGGCCGGAGAATACAAACTGGTGGACGAAGTCCTGGCGGTGGTGGGGGATGAGATAATCACCCTTTCCGATGTAAAGGCCTACGAAAAAGAACTTTATAAATTCCTCTCGCAGAAGTACAGCGGGAAGGAACTTGAGGAAAAATTTGCCCAGGAAAGAAAAAACATCCTTGATACCATGATACAGAGGAGGCTTCTTCTGGTGAAGGCCCGCCAGGAGGGACTCAATGTGGACGAAGAACTCAAAATAACCATGAAGAACATGGCCAAGGAATACGGTTTTTCCACCGTGGAGGAACTGGAGAAGGCCATGAAGGCCCAGGGGATGGATGTGGAGGAATGGAAAAAGGCGGCCCGGGAAAACCTCCTTCAGCAGAAACTCATTCAAAGGGAAGTAGACGCAAAAATATCCTTGACCGAGGGCGAGATAAGGGATTATTACGAAAAGCACAAAGAGGAATTTGGAGAGCCCGCCCGCTGGGTTTTGAGGGCCATTAAGGTGGAAAAGGGCCCTGGAGCCGAAGAGCAGAAAAGGGAGATAGACAGGCTCCTGGAGGAGAAGGGCTTTGAAGAGGCGGTTAAACTTTCCGCTCCACCCTTCAACGCCAACGGAGGGGAACTGGGAGAACTCACCCAGAAGGACATAAGGCCGGAGTTTCTGGAGGCCATAAAGAAAACCCCCGCCGGGGCTTATACCCCGTGGATAGAAGCCGAAGATGGGTGGTATAAATTTCTTGTGGAAAAATACATCCCCCCCACCACGAAGAGTCTGTCCCAGGTGAGGAAGGAAATAGAGGAAAAGATCCTCGCCCAGAAAAGGCGAAAGGCCCTGAAAAAATTCATTGAAGAACTGAAAAAAGAAATTCCCGTGAGGATTATCCGCCGCTATCCATGAAGGTGATGATATTTGTCCCTCCGGGGGGATACTTTGCAGAGAGGTGGTCCAGGGGTCCCTTCATGCCTCCCCTGGGGATCATATACATTGGAACGGTGCTTAAAAACCACGGGGTAGATGTGGAACTGGTGCCTGCGGAACTTTACCGAATGTCCTGGGGAGAGATAGTCCGAAAAATAGAGGAAGATAAACCGGATATCGTGGGGGTTACCTCCACCACGGAAAACCGGTTTCAGGCCTTTAAACTCCTCAATCTTGCCAAGAAGACGAGACCCCAGGCCTGGACGGTTTTCGGAGGGCCCCACGCCTCCATGGCCGCCCGCGACACCCTGGAACATCTTCCCTTCGTGGACATAGTGGTTAGAAACGAAGGGGAGATAACCACCCTGGAACTGGTGAAGGCCCTGCAGACGGGAGATCCGTATAAAAACCTGGAGAAGGTCCTGGGAATTTCCTACAGAACCCAGGAAGGAAGGGTGGTGGAAAACCCCAGAAGGCCCTACATAAAGCCTCTGGACCTCCTCCCCATTCCAAACCGTGAACTCATCCACTTCAGGGAGTACAATTTTTCCATGGAAATCCCCGGTAAGGGGAGGGTGCCGGCCCTCAACATGATGACCTCCCGGGGGTGCCCCTTTAACTGCAATTTTTGCGCCACTCCGGTAAACTGGGGCAGGGCGGTGAGGATGCATTCGGTGGAAAGGGTTATAGAGGAGATAGAGCAGGGGATGACAGAATACGGGATAAGGGCCGTCTGGTTTTACGACGATACCTTTGACGCCAACCCCAGAAGGCTTGAGAAACTATGCGACATATTCCTGGAGAGAAAATACAACATAAACTGGTATGCGGAAGTGAGGGTGGACATTTTAACCAGGCCCCTTCTTGAAAAAATGGTCCGCTCCGGTCTTTATTACCTTTCCTTCGGAGTGGAGGCCGGTTCGGAAAGGGTCCGCAAGGAAATCATAAGAAAAAATGTGAACATTGAGCAGGTAAGGCGAACCATAAGATGGGCTAAGGAACTGGGTATAACGCCCAACCCCTTCTTCATATTCTCCCATCCCACGGAAACCTGGGAAGAGGCCCAGGAGACCATAAAACTCATTGAGGAATTCAGCGAAGATTGTGACATTTCCGTTTCCATACTTCATGTTTATCCAGGCACGGACCTGGAGAAAACCGCCGTAGAGTTGGGGGTTCTGCCCGAAGATTTCACCTGGACCAGAAAAAGGGACCCCAGGATAATCACCCTTCCTGCTGCCCAGGGGGATGTTCCCCTTTTCAAACACCTCCTCACCTGGGCCCAGATAAGCGAACTGGTTTTCCGGTGGAACCTGGCCCAAAGGAAGGTATCCGTGTGGAAAAAGGCCTTTCAGGCCCTTAAAAACCTGAGGAGTTGGCGGGACATACCGCGGTATTTAACCATGCTTTATGTTTATCTAAAACTTAAATTGAAGAAGGCCATAGGAAGGTTGTAATGGATTTGATTCTGGTAAGATACGGTGAAATTGCCCTGAAGGGAGCCAACCGCAGGAAATTTGAAAAAAACCTGGAGGAGAACCTCAGGGCTTACCTTAAAAAGGAGGGGATCTCCTTCGGGGGAGTTGCTTCCAAAAGGAGCAGGATATTCATCTATTCCCCCTCCCGCCTTCCGGACCTATCCCGGGTTCTGGGCGTAGTTTCCTATTCCCCTGCCTGGGAGTTTCCCACCCTGGAGGAGGTCAAGGACTTCCTGGCCCAGCAGGAGGCTCTTTTTTCCGGGGCCTCTTCCTTCAGGATAACCGCCTCCCGGGCCGACAAGAATTACCCCCTCACCTCCCCGGAAATTGAGAGAGAACTGGGGGCGGTGGTCCACGAGAAGTTTTCCGTCCCCGTGAACCTCAAGCAACCCCAGATAAATGTGGGGGTGGAGTACATAGACGAGTTTTTCTATGTGTATTTTGAAAAAATGCCGGGATGGGGTGGACTTCCCGTGGGGGTGAGCGGAAAACTGGTGGTTCTCCTATCCGGAGGGATAGATTCGCCGGTGGCCGCCTTCCTCATGATGAAGAGGGGAGCGGAACTGGTGCTTCTCCACTTCCGAAAAAATCCCATAGACGACAGGATCGGGGAAATCCACAGGGCCCTCTCCGCCTATGCCGTCGGACGGGAGCCGGAACTGGTGGTAATGGACCTGGGGAAGGTCAAAAAATTCTACGACCTCGCCAGGCGCAGGGACGAAACCCACCGTTACATGTGCGTCCTGTGCAAACACATGATGCTCAGAACTGCCGAGAAACTGGCCTTTAAAAAGGGAGCCCTGGGAATAGTCACCGGAGACAGCCTGGCCCAGGTGGCTTCCCAGACCCTGGAGAACCTGGCGGCCCAGAGATACGGACTGAAACTTCCGGTTTACTCCCCCCTTATAGGGCTGGACAAGACCGAAATAGTGAACATCGCCAAAAAAATAGGGACATACGAGCCCTCCATTCACCACAAGGAGAAGCCCTGTCCCCTTCACCCCCATCCTGTTACCAGGGCCAGGATGGATAAGTTTTTCCAGGCCTGGGACGAGGTGACGGAAAAACTGGGTTATCTCCCCTGGGAAAAATTCTTCCAGAGAAAATAAGGAGGAAAACATGGCCAGATTTCCCAAAACCTTCTGGGCAGCCAACACCGTGGAACTTTTTGAAAGGGCGGCCTATTACGCCGTAGCCTCCTTCGTGGTCATTTACTTCCACGAAGTTCTGGGGATGAGCCCCACCTTTTCCACCTTCCTCAACGGGACCATCCTCTGGGGTTTGATATACTTCCTGCCGCCCCTCAGCGGAACCCTGGCGGACCGATTCGGCTTCAAAAAATCCCTTTCGGTGACCTTCGTCCTCTTGTTTCTGGGTTACCTGGTGGTGGGCACGGTGAAGAACTTCTGGCCCGGACCCGATTACACCCTTCCCGTGGTGGTGGGAATAGTCCTCATAGGGATAGGGGGTTCCTTCGTAAAACCCTGCATTTCCGGAACGGTCCAGAAAACCGCCGGTGCCAATGCGGCCCTGGGTTTCGCCATTTTCTACATGACCATAAATGTGGGATCCATGATAGGGAGAATAGTCTCCTATTTTGTCAGAATAAAATACGGGATCCCGGCCATATTCTCCTATGTGGCCACCGGTTTTGCCTTCCTGGGACTTTTGGTGGTTTTCTTCGTTTACCGGGAGCCGGAGTACCAGGGGGAGGAGGGGGGAAAATACAAGCCCAGAACCCTTAAGGAAGCCCTCCTGGGCATGTTCACCGTCTTGAAGAACCTGAAGTTCGTGTTCTTTCTCGTGGTCATCGGTCTTTTCTGGATCATCTATGTCCAGATATACAACTTGATTCCCCTGTTTCTCAGGCAAATAGACCCCCATGCTCCGGTGGAACTCTACACCCTGGTGAACCCGGTCTCCATAGTTTTGCTCCAACTTCTGATAGCGAAGATTTCCAAAAACTGGTCCTCCCTGAAGTCCATAATGGTGGGCATCGGCATCACCATAGCCGGCATGTTGATAAACGCCGTTCCCTTCCTGTTTTCCATGGATCCCTATCGGAAACTTGACCTGGGGATGGTCACCGTTCCCGTGGCCGGCGCCTTCATGCTCCTTTCCATTTTCTCCATGGCCTTAGGGGAAATGTTCGCTTCCCCCAGAATATATCAGTACATCGGAGCCATTGCCCCCAAGGGCCAGGAAGGTCTTTATCTTGGATACGCCAACCTACCCCTGGCCCTGGGAACCATCGTGGGGGCTCCCCTGGGGGGTATGCTCTTTGAGAAGTTCATAGAGACTCCACTGAAGGCCGGCCTCGGCATGAAGGCAGGGATAATGTGGGTCATAGTGGCGGCCATGGGGGTGATTTCCCTGATAGGCGTTCTCCTCTACGACCGATTCATGGTGGAGAAGAAGTAATAGCCCCTTAAGGTTTTTCAAAAAAAAATATTTTTCTGGAACTTGCGAAATCCCGATATATTTGATAGGATTTTTCTGTGGTAAGGAAAGGTGAGGAGAGGAGGGTGTTTTTCGGGAAAAGGCAGGGCTTTGCCTTTACAGGGCGAGGGGACCAGGAAGGGCTATTAGACCGAAAAGGAGGATAAAATGAAACAATCCATTCTTGACAGGTTTATGAGCCGGAAGGGATTGTATGTTGGGTTTTGGTTCGTTACCATAGTGATGGTAACGGCCCTGATTATCTTCACTGCCAATCTGGCAAAGGAAGTCCCGCCCATACCCCAGACGGTAAAATCCGCCTCCGGGGAGGTGCTCTACACCTACGACGATGTGGTGCAGGGCAAGGCCTATTTCCAGGAATTTGATCTTATGGACTACGGAACCATTCTGGGAATGGGGGCGTATCTGGGGCCGGACTTCTCCACGGAGTTCTTTCACAAAAGGGCAGAATTTCTCTACGACTACTACGCCAAGGAACTTTTCAACAAGCCCAGGAGCGAACTCACGAAACTGGAAATGGGAGCCGTTAAGGAAAGGGTGAAGCAGGACATCCGGGAAGAGACCCATTTAAGGAAGGAGGGGGTTGTTTACACCCACGCCTCCGCAGAGGCCTTCAAGCGCAACCGGGATTATCTGGTTAATTTCCTGGTAAACGGAGACAGGTCCAGGGCCTGGCCGGGGAAGGTTATAAGGCCGGAGGAGGCGGTTAAAATCGCCGCCTTCATTGATTGGTCCCAACTGGTCCAGTCCTCTTTGAGGCCGGGCACCAACAGGACCTGGTCCAACGATTGGCCTCCGGAGCCCCTGGTGGACCAGCGCTCCTCCTGGACCAACCATTTTTACTCCCTATGGGAGTTCCTCCTCCTGTGGACCTTTACGATTCTGGTGATTTTCCTGGCCTACGAATACCTCCTGAAGAAGGACGAACCCCTGGGACCTCCCCTGGAAATAACAGACCTTTATCCTTCCCAGGTAAAACTTCTTAAATATGTTCCCATAGTGGCCCTTCTTTTCTTCGTCCAGTTGATAATAGGGGGTTATCTGGCCCATCTTTACGCCGACCCTGCCAACGACTTCGTCTTCTCCCAGAACCTTTTGCCCTTCAACGCCATGAGGGGAATCCACATAAACCTGGCCATCCTCTGGATTGCCATCGGATGGTTGGTGGGTGGACTTCTTATAGCCCCCTTGGTGGCGGGGGAGGACCTGAAATTTCCCTGGCTGGTGGATGTTCTGTGGGTGGCCCTGCTGGTGGTGGGCCTGGGAGGAATAGCGGGGATTTACCTGGGAGCCACCGGGCACCTCAGGGATGTGTGGTTCTGGCTGGGCAACGAAGGCAGGGAGTTTTTGAACCTGGGGAGAATATGGGACATCGCCCTGGTCCTTGGACTGGTCCTCTGGTTCCTCATGGTCTTCAGTCTGGTGAGAAAAGCAAAGGAAAACAGCGTCATGCTGGGGGTGATCATATGGTCCGCCTTTGGAATCGCCACCCTCTACATCGCCGGTATGATGCCCCTCACCAAAATTATGCCCAACTTCACCGTGGGAGATTACTACAGGTGGTGGGTGGTCCACCTCTGGGTGGAACTTACCTTTGAACTCTTCGCCGCCGGAGTTCTGGCCTATCTATCCGTGGCCATCGGTCTGATTTCCAGAAAGACGGCGGAGAGGATCATGCTGTTTGAGATCTTCCTCATCATGATGACCGGCGTCCTGGGGGTTGGCCATCACTACTGGTGGCAGGGACTTGATCAGTACTGGATCGCCGTGGGAGGAATTTTCTCGGCCCTGGAGCCTCTCCCCCTGGTCCTCATGATGATAGAGGCCTGGAAGAACCAGCGGGAGAAGATATCTTCCCCGGGAGGGTTTGCCTACACGGTGCCCTTCATGTGGCTGGCGGGTTCGGCCTTCCTCAACTGGCTTGGAGCGGGATTCTTCGGGATGGTGATCAACACCCCCACCATAGATTACTACGCCCACGGAACTTACCTCATCATGCCCCACGCCCATGTGGCGCTCCTCGGAGCCTTCGGATACATTTCACTGGCTTTCCTCTATCTGGTGGCCAGATCCCACGCTTCAGCCCGGGGATTAGTCTGGAGCGAAAAACTCAGCAAATGGGGTTTCTGGCTTCTCACCATAGGGGTCGTACTTTTCGCCGTTCCCACCTCTATAATAGGATTCCATCAGGCTCAGGTTTCCCACGATCTGGGCTATTATTTCGCCCGGAGCAGGGAGGCCCTTGCCCCGGTCATGGGATGGGCTAAGATAAGGATAATTCCCGATACCCTCATGATCGTGGGGGGAGCCCTCATACTTCTTGACCTGGTGAAGAAGATTTATCTGAGCAAAAAGGCCACCGGCTGAGGCTGAAAAGGAGGGGGGAATCTCCCCCTCCTTTCCCGTTGAGCCGCGATTACCTCGTTGACATAAAGGGTTCACCTGGTTTATAATTCTTAGTCCTGGCGGCGTAGCTCAGTTGGTAAGAGCATGCGGCTCATATCCGCAGAGTCGGGGGTTCAAATCCCTCCGCCGCCAATTTATTTATGCCCTTCAGGAAATTTAAGGAAACCGTAAGAAAGCATTCCCTCATAGAGCCCGGTGACAGGGTTCTGGTGGCCTTTTCCGCAGGACCCGATTCCACGGTTTTGCTCCATTTTTTGTACCTTTTTTCCGAGGAACTGGGTTATCAACTGGGGGTGGCCCATTTCAACCACATGCTGAGGGAGGAGGCAGAGGAAGAGGAGGAGTTCTGCCGTAGACGGACCTCGGAATACGACCTGCCTTTTTTTTCCGCCAGGGAAGATGTTAAAAAATACGCAAAGGAGAGGGGCTTAAACCTTGAGGAAGCCGCCCGCCACCTGAGATACGCCTTTTTAGAGGAGGTGGCGAAGCGGGAGGGATACGATAAAATCGCCACGGGGCACACCCTCTCGGACCAGGCGGAAACCCTCCTTTATCGTATGCTCAGGGGGTCTGGGGTAAGCGGGCTTTCCTCCATAGCGCTTATCAAGGAGGGAAAGTACATCAGGCCCCTTCTTAGGGTTTCCCGGAAGGAGATTTTGGATTTTCTTGAAAAAACCGGAATTCCCTTTATACAGGACCCGTCCAACCGGGACCTTTCCTTTGACCGCAACTGGTTGCGCCATGTTCTTATCCCCGCCGTGGAGGGCAGGTTTCCCGGGGTGGAGGAGGTCCTGGCCCGGGAGGCTGAGATCCTCTTTCATGAGGACCGGTGGATTGAAGGGATGATGGAGGAGGAACTTCGGCGGAGACTTAAAGGAAGAAAGTTGATAGTGGACGATTGGTCCCAGCCCCTGGGTTTCAAGAGGAGGCTCATAAGGACTTTTCTGAGAAGGATGAGGGGAAACCTCCGCAGGATAAATTTTGACCACATTGAGCACCTGGTGAACCTGAAGCCCGGGGATGAATATTTCCTTCCGGGGGAAGAAAGGGTTTTAAGGCAGGGGAAAGCCTTTTTTTACCTGGGAAAATTACCCCCTCTAACCCATTACCGCCTTTCCATTGAAGGGAAGGGAATCTATCGGATAGGGGATCTCTGGGAGATTTCCGTGGAGGAATTTGAAGGGGAGGGCTCCTTTGACTCCCCGGACGAGGCCCTGGTTACCGCAGAACTCCCCCTGACGGTGAGAAACTGGAGGGCCGGGGATCGCTACATTCCCCTGGGTAGGCGGGAGGAAAGGAAACTTTCCAGCGTGTTCAATTCCCTGGGCGTGCCGGGTCCCCTAAGGCCTTATCTTCCGGTCTTCGTCAGAGGGGATAGGATCGTGTGGGCCTTTCCCCTCCCCGTGGCCGAGGAGTTCAAATATCGTGGAAGGGGCTTAAAAATTAAAGTTAGGCCCCTGAACCCGGCCCTGGAATTCCTTCATTCCTGAGTTAGAAGGGCGTAGAACATCCCGTCGCTCTGGAGGATCTCCGGCTGGGTGAAAAGAAAATTACCCCTTTTTTCAAGGATTCCTTCAGCAGGAGGGCTCAGGGGAAGGGTCGGAAAGCCCTCCAGCGTCCCCTCGGTTTCTTCCTTCTCCTGGGTGCAGACCACATAGAGAAGTTTTTGGCCGTGGGGCAAAAGGGCCTTCACCAATTCCCGCTGGAGTTTGGAAAGTTGGGAGAGACCCCGGGGGGTTGTTCTCCACTTCACCTCCGGGGCCCGATGAATTATCCCCATGGATGAACAGGGGGCGTCCAGTAGAATCAGGGGAAATTCGCCCCTCACCGGCGGTTTTCTTCCGTCGGCCACGAAGACCCTGATACGGAGGCCCAGCCTTTTGAAATTTCCCAGGGTCAGTTTCAGCCTCGGCAGGGATATGTCCGAAGATATGACCTCCAGCCCCATTTCCGCCATGTGGGAGGCCTTTCCCCCGGGGGCAGAGCATGGGTCCCAGACCCTCTTCGCCAGGCCGGAAGCCATGAGACCCGCCAGTTGGGAAGCCCTGTCCTGGATGTAGTAAAACCCCTCCCTCAGAGCACTGGTCTCCCTGGGATTTCCCTGAACTATCTTCAAGCAGAAGGGCGATTCCGGGCAGGCCTTGGTTTTTATTCCCTCCCGTTCAAGCCTCCGGGACAATTGCGCCGGGGATGTTTTTCTCCGGTTTACCCGGATGTAAAGGGGAGGTGGGGAATTGTAGTAGAGGGCCAGGGCTTCGGCCCTTTCCAGGCCGAATTCTTCCAGCCATCTTAACGCCTTCCACTCGGGGGTGGAAAGGGTGTGGGTCAAGTACATGAGTGGGTCTTCCCTGCCGGGATACCTCACCCCTTCCCGAAGGAAGGCCCGGAGAATCCCGTTGACGAAGGCCCTCTTCCATGGGGCCGCCAGAAGTTTCACCGTTTCCTTAACCGCTGCGTGGTCCGCCACCCTCATTTTTTCAATCTGATAGATCCCCAGCCTCAGGGCATTTAACACATAGGGTTCAATTTTTTCCAGCCTTTTATTGGAAAGGTAAGCCACGGCGTAGTCCAGACGGCCCCTCCAGCGGAGGACCCCCATTACCATTTCGGTAACGAACCCCCTGTCCCTGGGCTTTACCTTCTTCAAATAAATGTCCAGCACCTGGGAGGAATTCCCCCCGGCCTCTACATCCATGAGGGCCTTCAGGGCCACGAATCGGGGGTCGGTCATTTAAGGAAGTCTCCCCTCCTGAGCCTGGCTCCGTTCATGAAGGAAGCCCCGGAGACGGGTTTTTTGCCCGGCACCTGAAGTTCTTGGAGAAGCAGGGTGCCCTTTCCGGTGGCCACCCACAGGCCCTCCTCCTTCCTTCCCAGGATTTCCCCGGGTTTTCCCTGGCCCTCCAGGACCCTGGCCCTCAGCAGGATAAGCCTTCCCCCCCGGAAGGGAATCCAGGGTTTAAGGTCCGGATTAAAGGCCCGAATTTTCCTCTCCAGCACCATCGCATCTTCTTCCAGGGAAAGGGCCGCCATGGCTTTATCTATCGCGGGGGCATAGGAGGGTTCCCCCTCCTGGGGTTTCGGGGTTATTTTTCCCTCCACCCATGCCTTCACCGTTTCCCAGAGGAAGGGGGCGGTCTCTTGGGCCATTCTCTCCATGGCTTCTCCGTAGTTTTCCTCCCTCTTTATTTCAAACCCCATCTGGGCAAGGATGGGACCCGTGTCCAGACCCCGATCTATGAGGAAAACCGTTGCTCCGGTTCTTTCCATTCCCTTTAAAATGGCCCAGCGAAGGGGAGCCGCTCCCCTTAGGGCCGGCAGGAGGGAAAAGTGTAGGTTCACCGTCCCTGCCCGGGGGATGTTGAAAACCGAAGGAGGTATTATCTTTCCGTAGGAAATCACCACGAAAACATCGGGATTCAGGGAGATGAGTTTTTCCTTCAGGGCGGAGTTTTTTCTCAGTCTTTCCGGCTGAAGCACCTCAACGCCGTGTTTTTCACCAAAGATTTTAGGGGGCGGAGATTTCACTTTCATCCCCCGGCCAACGGGTCTGTCCGGGCCCGTAACGATGGCTTTTATTTTTGCCCCTCGCCTTAAAAATTCCTCCAGGGCAGGAAGCGATACCCTGTCTGAAGCGAAGAATACGGTTTTCATCTCTTGAAATATACCCCCTTTTTGTTCTATCCTATTTCCGTGAAAAAATCAAGGAGGTGAAGGATGCTCAAAATAGTGAAAGATAAGTTGAAGGATGTCACCGTCCTGAGGCTGGAGGGAAAACTTGTCATAGGCGACGAGGTGGAGGAGTTTCGCAAGGCCATAACCGAGGCAGTAAAGGAGGGGGCCAAAAAGATAGTGATAGACCTCTCTAAACTTTCCTACATGGACAGCACAGGCCTGGGAGAATTGGTCAGGGCCTACACCACGGTGAAAAAGGCCAACGGAAATTTGAAACTTGCCAGCCTTACAGAAAAGGTCAAGGACCTCATGTTCATGACTAAACTTCTTACCATATTTGAAAACTACGACACGGTGGAGGAGGCAGCCGGCTCCTTTGAATGAGGAGATTTTTTCTCCTTCTTTTTCTTGTCTATGTTTTCTTCGCCCTGACCGGGGATTTTTCCGCCATTAAAAGGGGATTTTCCCCGGCCGAAGAGGCCACCTATCTCCTGGCCCAGAGGTGGGAGGGAGCAACCCCCACCGGCTTGAATTACCTCAGGAGACTTTACCCCCGGGGCGGACGGGTGGTTCTCACCTGGAGGGAAAAACCTCAACCCTACTCACCCTGGCTTTACAACGCCGCATCCTATCCCTTTTTCCGCCTTTTAGGGGAAAGGGGGCTTTATCTCCTCAACGCAGTTTTTCTCCTCTTGGCCCTGGAGGTTCTGCTCCTCGTCCTGGGCCCTTCAGTTTTTCCTTTTCTGGCACTTTTAGGTTCAACCCTTCCGGTCTTCCTTCTAACGGAGGGGCCCTATGCCCTGATTTTCTTCCTTGCAACACTTGTTCTATACCTGATTTCCTCAGGAAAACCCGCCCTGGCCTCCGTGGTCGGCGGCTTCCTTTCCTTTTTAGCCCTGCCCTTTTTCTTTTTTCTCCCCCTGGTGGCCGTGGCCGGTAAAAGGAGGACGGTCAATCTTTTTCTGGGGTTTTCGGCCTTTTTCCTTCTGGTGGCGGTGGGCCTGCACCTGCCTGGAGCCCTTCCATGGGACCTGACCTACACGGCGCCCCTTTACTCCTCTGCCACATCGTTTTTGACCCAGCCGGTCCTCTTTTCTTCGGGCAATTTCCCCGTCCTTGAGTTTTTCCTGGGCAGGTTCACAGGCGCGGTTTTGTATTTCCCGCTCCTTCTGGTCTTTGTGCTGGGCGGTGGCAAAAAAATTCTTCCCGGCCTTCTTTTTCTCGCCGCCTTCCTCTTCATCGGCCCCTTTCACGCTCCCTTCGGCTTTCACGGGAATCCGTGGCTGGTGGCCTTCGTGCCCTTTGCCCTTCCCCTTATAAAGGGTTTTTATCCCAGGATTCTTGCGGCGGTGGCAGTACTGGCGGTCTTTTCCATAAACATATTTCCCCTGCGGAGCGGAGCCTATCCTCTGATTTTTTCCAGCCAGATTCCCTTCGTGTGGGGACCGGCAGAGACGAACATAATAAATTCAATCCCGGCCATAAAAATAGGCGAAAACCTTCACCTTGACAGGAATTTCTTCAATTACCGGGGTAGTTCCTTCAGGCCCCGGGGAAGGGAGAGGGTGGAGTTCCTCAGGGTTTCCCCGGAAAGGGAGACGGTTTTCATAATCAAAGACCTGGCCGGAGGAAACCGGGTGTTTCTGAAGGTGAACGGGGCCGTCCGCAGGTTGAACATGAAGAGGAGGGCCAGGTACACCGAAAAATTTTCAGGGAGGGAATTGGTCCCTGGACTCTTTCTTTACCATGTGACGGTCCAGGCCAGCCGTTGTAGTCCCGTTCTTCCTCAGAAAATATGCCTGGGGGTGGAGGTCCAGTGGAAGTGAAATGCCCCCTCTGCGGAGGTTCCAGGGTTAGTTTCTGGAAAAGAGGGAATTTTGACTACCGCCAGGCCGGAGCCGACGATTTCAAAATAACGGATTCCGACTACGGACTTTTTCCGGACCTTCTTAAGTGCGAAGAATGCGGACTTCGCTTTGCCCGGGAGATGCCGTCCCCTTCACAACTGCTCAGCCTTTATTCGGGGGTGGTGGACCCTGACTACGAGGAGGAGGCCGAGGGAAGGGGACAGAACTTCCTCAGGATTATAAAATTTCTCAAGAGGATAAAACCCGGCGGTAAACTCCTGGATGTGGGGGCGGCCACAGGGATATTTATGGATCTGGCCCGGCAGGCGGGATGGGAGGTTTACGGGGTAGAGCCTTCCCGATGGGCTTCCCGGAGGGCCCAGGAAAGGGGGCTGAAGGTCTGGGAAGGGGATTTTCTGGATTATCCCGGGGAGGATAAGTTTCAGATTATCACCATGCTGGACATAATAGAGCACATGGCTACCCCTGGATTGGCCCTGCAGAAGGCCCGGGAACTCCTGGATGAAGGGGGGATTCTCGTGATTACCACCCCGGATATAGAAAGCCTTGCCGCCCGGATTATGGGGAAAAAGTGGTGGCATCTTCGGCCAGCTCATGTGAATTTCTTTTCCCGCCGCACCCTGTTAAAGGCTTCGGAAAAATTCCGGTTCCGCCCGGTAAAACTCAGGCATTACATGTGGAATTTTTCCCTTCACTACCTGATAACCCGGTTTTCCTGGGGCAGAAAATATTTTAACTGGAACTTGCTTAAAAAGGTAAAATTAAAACTTGCCCTTTTTGATTCTCTGGAGGCATATCTTGAAAAATTACCTTAGAGCATTAAGGCTTGGACGCTGGCCCAGAAGCGCATCCATAATAATAGGCACCGGCGCCTACTGGGCCCTGAGGATGAAGTTTGCCACCCCCACCCCGGACCAAATTCTGAAATTTATTCTGGCCTTTCTCCTGACATGGGGAATTTCCACCGCCAACTACATAATCAACGAAATTGCCGATGCCCCCTACGATGTTCACTATCCGGATAAGGCCAGCAGACCGGTGGCTTCTGGCAGGGCCCGGGAGGACCTTCTTCTCCTGGTGTTTTTGTTCCTGGTGGTGGTTTCCCTCACCGTGGCCTATTACGCTTTCAACCGGGTGTTTTTCCTGGCTCTTATTTCCCTGCTCATAGCCGGAATTTTCTACAATGTAAAGCCCATGCGGCTTAAAGACACCCCCTTTGCCGATTCCATCTTTGAGTCCATCAATAATCCCATAAGGCTCACTCTGGGATGGTCCTTCCTTGAACCTTCCCTTCCCGACCCCTTCCTTCTTCTGGCCTGGTGGGCCTTCGGGAATTTCCTCATGGCAGGTAAAAGGCTTTCGGAGAAATTGTATCTGGGGGATAGGGCGGAAAAATACCGCCGATCCCTGAGGTTTTACTCCCTTTACAGCCTCAAGGCAATGATGATGGCCTCGGCCCTGGCCTTTTTCGTCTTCTTTTTCCTCTTTTGTTTGAGGAATCACCTGCCCTTCACCATGGGGGCCTCCCTTTTTTCCATCCCCTTCCTGATTAAGTTCTACAGGGATTCTTCCCTTAAGGCCATGGACGAGCCGGAGAAGGCCATAGTGAGGAGTTCACTTCTGCTTTCCTTTGCCATCTTCGCCTTTATTCTTTTCCTGGGCTTGCTTCTGGACCTGAAGTTTTAGGGATTTTTACCCTAAGTTCCCAGAGCACCGTTCCCTCCCTTTCCTGTCCCACCCTGACCTCCGAGAATTCAAATTTCGGGAACTTCATCACCACCACGCATTTTTTCCGGTAAAAAGCCCCCTTCCTTCTTCCATCAATCCTCTCTTCCTTTCCCTCGGGTTCGTATTTTACGAAGAAGGTGGGGAGCAAGTCCCTTTCGCTGCATTTTTCCTTTATCAGAATCAGTTTTTTCCCGTCCCTGTAAACCCTGAACTCGTCCGCCTGGGCCAGCGGTTTTTCTTTCAACGGAAGGTCCTTGAACCGGGTAAAATCGTTGTATATGATCCTCTCCAGCAGTCCCAGTTTTTCCCTGTTTTTTAGGCCGATGTCCTTTACCCGGTAAAGATATTTATACCTCCGCTTCCAGGTCCTTTCCAGGGCAGAGAAGGCCCCCGGGGAAAATTCTATCTTCAGGGGAAAGAAGGAGTTGGGATATGTGTATGGAAACTGATCCATGAGGAGGGTTATGTACCTTCCCCCTCCGGGCCACACGAAGTCTATCCTCCCAAACTTGTTGTGGACGAGTGCCCAGCGGACGAATCCGGGATTTTCGCTGAAGGATAGGAGTTGGAGGAAGGCCAACCGCTGGGAAAGGAGGGCAGAGGGGTGGGAAAATATGGAGGCGGTGGGAAGGAAAAAATAAATGGGGCGGAAGGGATTCATGCTCTGGTTGATCCTGTAGGTGGTCAAAACCACCTTATCCTTCAGAATCTCCGCCAGGGACGGGTCCCAGGAGATTCCGTTGACCAGGGAATTTATTATCTGCTTTCTCCGTTCCTTCACCTCCACATTGGAGATCTGATAGAGGAGGGGGTTTACGGCGAAGAGAAAAAGGAGGACGGCGGCCACCCTGGTAAATCCTTTCCATTTAAGGGAAAGTTCGTGCAATAAGTAGGCCAATCCCACCAGCAATATTAAAGTGAGAAACGGGGATGTCTTGTGGGGAAGCATGGGGGATTTTTCCAGGGAGAAGAAGTAGGCCAGGAAAAGCCACCCCAGGGTTCCCAGAAGGAGGGAAAGGAGGACTCTCCTGTGGATTATGTAAAGAAGGCCCGCCAGGTAAATTAAGCCCAGGAGGGAATACATGCGGGAAAGGTAAAAATGGGTGATTAAGTGCCTTCCCGAATAGGGTTCCATCCCTTTGAAGACGAGGTCCTTGAGGTAAGGGAGGGTGTAAGGGGCCGAGGCCAGAAAGAAGAAAATCCCCAGGACCAAAAGATAAGGTAGCGTTTTCCTCAGGTTTTTTCTTTTTTCGGCGAGGAGGAAGGGAAGGGATAATCCCAGGGGAAGAAACCAGTAATAATAGGTGCCGAAGAGCAGGCCCCCCATAACTCCGCCGACGGCGGCCCTTTTAAACCCGTGGTTTTCCCCGGCCAGATAAAAGAAATACCAGGGGATCAGGAGAAAGAGAACCAGAAGTTCGTAGGGCTTCTGGAAGAGGTAGAAATTTCCGCTGGTGGAGTATATGGAGGCAAACTGGGCCAGAAAAATGAAGAAGGAGCGCCGGAGGGGATTGGTTTTCAGAAGAAACCAGAAGGAGAGGACCGGGGCCAGGTATATCACCGCCAGGGCCCCTTGCTTGAAAACCCATTCAGGGGCCAGGGAAAGAGCGGAGGAGAGTTTTCCCAGAAAATAATGGAAGTAAAATGGATAATGGCTGCTGAGTCCCTTGAAGTTGAAGTCCACATTTGCCCATGAGTGGGAAAACTTGGTGATCATGGAAATGGAAAAATAATTGTCCCCCCTTATTCCGCCCAGGGTAGTGGGGGTTCCGTAAAGGATAAACACCGAAAGAAAAAGCATGGTGGCGGAAATTACCGAGACGGCCCAGTGGTAGGGGTATTCGTCCCTTTCCCAGGGCATACTCACCGTCAAAACCAGAAGGAGGATGGAACAGAGGGGAAAGACCGAGACCACCAGGGGAGGGAATTCCCCGATGTTTTTGAAGAGAACCCCAGGAAGGAGCAGGGCCGGAATCAGAGGCAAGGCGTAGATTAAAAACAGTTTAGTGGAATGGGAAAGTTTCATTTCCCTTGGATTTTAATTTCCGCCGGTGGATAAGTCAACGGAAAGGTAAAGGGTGAAGTCCGCCGAGGTGTCGTAGGGGGCCATGTCCTCCACCATCCCTATCTTCACCCCCCTGTAGATCCGAACCGCTGCGAAGGCGGCCACCGCCGCATGGGAGAGGTCCCCGGCGGTGTAAGGACTGGTCCTCACCAGAAGGCCGAAGTCAAGTCTCCTCCATCGGGCTTCCATCCTTGATGTGAAAAAACTGCTTTTTCCTGCCGCCACCGCCAAACCCAGGGTGGATTTGAAATAGAGGGAACCCGCCTTCCCCTCCAGGCTCCCCCCCAGAAAAACCCGGGACCTTCCGCTGCGGAACCCGTCGTTCTTCAACGGTATTTTCCCCCCCAGGATAATTTTGAAGTAGCCCCCGTAGGAGAAAAAGACCTCCGGCTCCCCCACGAGGGGACCCCTTCGGGCCAGGTCCCGGGCGAAAAGCAGGTATGTATTTCTTCCGTAGGGCACCTGTCCCCGCCCTCCGTCGGGAAGTCCGAAGAGCCGATGAAATCCGTCTATGGCCCCGTCCATGACCCCTCCCCCCGTATAGATGAAGGGAAGGTAGAGGTAAACCCTGCCGGCTTTCGCAACGGGGAAGGAGATGTTTACCGTGAGTCTGGTTTCCTCCAGGTCCAGATAGTATGCCTGTTTTTTTTCAAATATGTTGGCCTGGTATAGGTGGAAACTCAGGGTTTCCCGGCCCAGGGGAGGCAGGACGAAGCACCTCTGAACCGGTGGAAAGACCACCTCCTGGGCGAAGAGCAACGGCACGAGGAGGAAAAGACTTAATTTTCTAATGGCGGAAGTGCCTCCTGGGGGTGAAACCAAAGGCTATGCCCAGTTGTTTTGCCTTTTCGGCCACCTCCGGATCTCTTTTGGAGCCTCCGGGGGCCACCACCAGACCTATGCCGTGGGCGTGGGCTACCTCCAGAGAATCCGGGAAGGGGAAGAACCCGTCGGAGGCCAGCACCGCCCCCCTGGCCCGTTCTCCGGCCCTTCCGCAGGCTATCCTCACCGCCTCCACCCGGCTGGTCTGACCTCCGCATCCGCCCACCATCATTCCATCCCTGACCACCGCCGCCGAGTTGGATTTCAGGGCCTTGGCTATTTTCAGGGCCAGTTTTATGTCCTTCCACGGGATCCGGGGTGGTTTTACCACCCATTCTATCTGGAAGTCCTCGTCGGTAAACCTGTCCCTTTCCTGGATCAGCATACCCCCTTCCACCAGGCGTCCCTCGTAGGGATAATCAGTTTCAAAGGGGATCTGAACCAACCTCAGGTTCTTTTTCTTCTTTAGAATTTCCCTGGCTTCCGGGGAGAAGGAGGGGGCCACTATGACCTCCAGGAAGGTTTTTTTCATTTCCCGGGCGGCCTCTTCGTCCACCTCACGGTTTAGGGCCACTATTCCTCCAAAGGCCGACTGAGGGTCCCCTTCCAGGGCTTTTCTATAAGCCTCCGCAGGGGTTTCGCCCAGGGCCGCTCCGCAGGGGTTTTGATGCTTGAATATGGCGCAAAAGGTTTCGCTAAAGTCCATGGCCATTTCCCTGGCGCTGGCCAGGTCGGCTATGTTGTTGAAGGAGAGTTTCTTTCCCTGCAGCACCACCATTTCCCTCCAAGCCGAAAAGGGGGAGACATAGAAGGCGGCGGCCTGGTGGGGATTTTCTCCGTAGCGCAGGTTCTGATACTTTCTGAAGTTGGCCAGGAAGAATCCCGGTAGGGTCTCCTGGTTGAAGTTCCAGAATATGGATGCGTCGTAAAAGGAGGTTATGGCAAAGGCTTTCGCCGCCAGTTTTTTTCTGGTCTCCAGGGTGGTATCCCCCAATTCCTGAATTTCTTCCAGAACACTCAGGTAATCCTCGGGCTGAACCACCACCGTTACCCAGCGATGGTTTTTAGCCGCGGCCCTTATAAGGGCCACTCCCCCGATGTCTATCATTTCCACCAGATCTTCCCCTTCAAGGCCCTTCCTGGCGGCTTCGGTGAAGGGATACAGGTTTACAGCCACCAGGTCAAACAGGGGGAAACCCATTTTCTCCATCTCGGCGGCATCTTCATCCCTCCGGGCCAGAATTCCCGCAAAGATGGCGGGATGAAGGGTTTTTACCCTGCCTTCCAGTAGTTTCTCAAAACCGGTGATTTCCTCCAGTTTTTTCACTTTTATCCCTTCCTCCGAGAGGAACCGGTAGGTTCCTCCGGTGGAGTATATTTCCCATCCCGCCTCCGCCAGGCCTCTGGCGAAACTCTCTATTCCCCTCTTTTCGTAAACCGAAATAAGAGCCCTTTTCACTTTACCTCCTTTATCTCAATGGCTTTTTTCTCAAAATAATTATCCCCGGATTTCTCCAGCCTGTAAAGGGGCATGTTGAAGGGAAGGTCCTTCCAGAGGTATATCACGCTGAGACTTAACGGCGTTTTTTTGGACAGGACCAGACACCTCCTCCCCAGAAATTCTTTCTCCCCCTGTTTCCTGTAGCCCTTCTTGAGGTATACCTTCACCAGGCCCTTGAAGTCCGAAGCCTTAAGGGCCTTCCACCAGGTGATTTTCCTGAGTTCCCTGTCCGGGACTTCCCTCCTCACATTGTTTATCATCTGATATCCGGTCTTCTTCCAGTAATCTATGTGGATTACCGTGCGGCCCGGGGGAAATTCTCTGGAATATCCCCGGGAGACGATGGCTTCCATTTCCCAGACCCAACCGTGGTCCTTGAGCCTTTCCACGGCGAAGCCCTCAACTATTCCCTTCAACTGATATTTTATTTCCAGTTCCTTCCAACGGATCAAATGGAATTTACAGGTGGGGGTCGCAACAAGAAAAACCAAAAGCGGAATCCACCTCTTCATGGGAGTCGGCTCTGGATTTTCTTCAAAAAGGACGAAATGTACTTCCCTATGATGTCCGCTTCAAGGTTGACCCGGTAGCCGGGACGGGCCTCCGACAAATTGGTCCTCCTGAGGGTTTCCGGGATAAGTTCCACCTCAAAACTATTTCCCCTGATCTGACTTACGGTCAAACTTACTCCGTTCACCGCCACTGAACCTTTATCCACCAGGTAGTGCGCCACCTCCTTCGGAGCCTGGATCCTCACCCTCCTGGCTTCCCCCATTTTTTTTACCGCCTCCACGGTTCCTACCCCGTCCACATGACCCTGAACTATGTGGCCGGAAAGGAAGGTTTCCGCCGTGGCCGGAAGTTCCAGGTTTACCCTTTCCCCGGCCCTTCTGTACTTAAAGGCGGTGGTATTCCATGTCTGGGGAAGGAGGTCAAATTCAAGGAGGTTTCCCCTGGACCTCACCAGGGTCAGGCATACCCCGTCCACGGCCACGCTTTCCCCGACCTCCACCTCCAGGGGGGCTTCCAATTTCAGGCTGGAGGGCAGTATGCTTTTTATGACGCCCTGAAATTTGATTATCCCGGTAAACATATGCCTATTTTAATTCCCATTCTTTCCCTTTTCAACATATAATAAAAAGGTGGAAGAAAAGGATGCCATTGCCAGGTTGATGGAGGAAGTCTCCAGGCTAAGGGAGGAGAACAAGAGGTTGAAGCGGGAACTTTCCCGAATTTCCAGCGAGAGCGAGGGAAAGTACCGCATGCTTTTTGAATACTCGGGGTATGGGGTGGTCATACTTTCCCCCGAGGGGAGGATTCAGGATGTTAATCGGACGATTTTGAAGTTCTTAAACCTCACCGAGGAAGAACTGGTGGGGAAGAGCATTTTTGAACTTCCCTACTGCGATCAGTCCCAGAGGGAATTTATGCGTCGGCTGCTGGACCAGCACAAAAAATGCAAAATGAGTATAGTTAACGAGGTCACCTGTGAGGTCAAGGGGAATTCGTACACCCTGGAGTTCACCTCCGCCAGCGTCATGGCCGGGGAGAGGCTTTGTTGCATAGCCGTCCTCATCAGGGATGTTACCAGGAGGAAACAGTACGACCAGCGCTTGAGGCAGGCCCTGCGGGAGAACAGAATCCTTTTGAAGGAACTTCACCACAGAATCAAAAACAACCTTCAGGTTATCTACAGTCTCCTGAGCCTTCAGGAGAGGTTCACCAGGAGCAAGAAGGTGGCTGAAATTCTCAGGGGGGTAAAAAGCCGAATAAAGACCATAGGTTTTCTCCACGAAAAACTGTATTCCAGGGGAACCTTCCTTGACAGGGTGAGGTCCCGGGAATATCTCTCTGGAATTCTCCAGAACATAACAGGGGTATTCTTTGAAAAGGCCAGAAAGGTGGAACTCAATACGGAATTTGAGGACCTTGAAATCCCTCTCAAAAAAGCGGTGCCCCTGGGGTTGATAGTGAACGAAGCGGTGAGCAATTCTCTGAAACACGCCTTCCCCTCGGGAAAGGGAAAGATTACGGTGCGATTCGGTAGGAAGGGAAAGAATTTGAGCCTTACGGTGGAGGACGATGGGGTAGGTCTTCCCGAAAAACTCAGGAAAAATCCAGGTCGGAACCTTGGATTGAGGCTCATGAAAATTCTGAGCCAGCAACTGGGGGGAGACCTGAAGATTGAGGTGGATGGCGGCACCCGAATTACCGTGGAGTTTAAGGAGGAGAAATGAAAAAGAAAATCCTCATAGTGGAGGACGAGGCCATCACCGCCGAGGACATAAAACTTCTCCTGGAGGCGGAGGGATACGAGGTGGTGGGGATTTCGTCCACCGTGGAGGGTACCCTGGAGGCCGCCCGAAAGAAAAAACCCGACCTTGCCATCGTGGACATAGTCCTGGAGGAGGGAGACGGGATTGAAGTGGCGGAGAAACTCATGGGGGACATGGGGGTCCCCGTTATCTTCATAACCGCCTATTCTGACAAATCCACCCTGGAAAGGGTGCTCAAGGTTCAGCCCTATTCTTACATATTGAAACCCTTTGACGGAAGGGAACTCCTGGGGATCGTGAAAATTTCCCTGGACCGGGCGGAAACGGAAAAAAGGCTCCGGAGTTTGAGGAACCTTCTTGAATTCCTCAACCAGGCCAGGGAGGCCATCATACGAGCAAAGGACAGGAAGGAGATCTCAAAAAAACTTTGCAGGGAAATAGCCCCTAAATTCTCTCCCAGATGCGCCCTTCTTCTTTTTGAAGGCCAGGAACTTTTCCACTGGGAACTCAACCTCGGGGGAGAGGAGAAGAAGTTTTTGAAACTTCTCCGCAACGGGGCCCTTCCTGAGTGCCTGATGGAGAGCAGGGAAGAAGCCGTGTATTTGAGGGACGAGCGCAAAGAATGTGAGAATTGTCCTTTGAAGTCCCTCTGCAAGGACCGGGGCATGATTTTGATGAGGTTTATTTCCCGGGGGGTTTTTTACGGGGCCCTTTACCTTTCGCCACCGGAAAACTTCAGAGAGGAGGACCTTTCCTACATCAAGGGATTTTCCAGGGACCTGGCCCTGGCCTTTGAGGCGAGACGCACGGAAAAGGAAGCCGGAGAAACCCTGGTTCAACTTCAATCCTCCCTCTCCTTCCTCCAGGCGGTCCTCAACTCCATGAGGGAAATGGTGTTTGCCTTTGACGAAGAGATGAAGTTCACCTTCGTGCATGCCCCTGACGAAGAAGCCCTCCTTCTTAAAAAAGAGAGTTTTATAGGGAAAAGGCCCGACGAGATTTTATCGGAAGAACTGGTGGAAAGTTTCAGGAGGGCCTTTGAGGAAAACAGAAAGGGAAAGGTGGTGAATTACGAATACACCATTGAAATAAAGGGAGAAAAACGCTGGTATGCCGTATCCCAGAGTCCTTTACTTCTGGGCAATCGTTTTTCCGGGGCCGTGGCCATAGTCCGGGAAATAACCCAAAGGAAAAAACTGGAACTTCAACTTATGGAGAGGGAGAAAATCTACCGGGGACTTTTTGAAAATGTTCCGGTGGGACTTTATAGGTCCACCCCCCAGGGAAAAATCTTGGAGGCCAATCCCGCCTTCCTCCGAATCCTGGGCTTTCAATCCCTGGAGGAACTGAACCAGAGGGTGGCCACCAATCTTTTCGCCGAACCGGGGGAAAGGGAGAGATGGCAGCGGGAACTGGAGGCCCAGGGGGTTCTGGAGGCCGAATACAGACTTAGAAGGAAGGATGGAAACATAATCTGGGTCAGGGATTGGGCCAGGGTCACCGAGAGGGAGGGGGAAAAATTTTACGAAGGGGCCATTCAGGACATCACGGTCATAAAAAGGAGTCAGGAAGCACTCCAGAGATATATTATGGAACTCAGAAAACTGTTTAACGAGACCGTGGCGGCCCTGGGGGCCATGGTGGAGATGAGGGACCCGTACACCGCCGGCCACCAACTCAGGGTGGCCGAACTGGCGGTGGCCATAGCCCGGGAGATGGGTCTGCCCCAGGAAAGGGTGGACCTGGTAAGGGTGGCGGCCCTCCTCCACGACATAGGAAAACTGGCCATCCCGGCGGAAATTCTGGTGAAGCCCGGCAGACTCCTGCCCGAGGAAATGGAACTGGTGAAACTCCACTCCACCATCTCTTACCAGATATTGAACAAGATAGAATTTCCGTGGCCCGTGGCGGAGGTGGTCTATCAGCACCACGAAAGGCTGGATGGCAGCGGTTATCCCCGGGGACTCAAGGGGCCGGGGATAATGAGGGAGGCCAAGATTCTGGCGGTGGCGGATGTGGTGGAGGCCATGAGTTCCCACAGGCCCTACAGACCCTCCTACGGAGTGGCCCGGGCCCTGGAGGAGATAAACAGCGGGAGGGGAAAATACTACGATTCCCAGGTGGTAGAGGCTGCCCTGGCGGTCTTCAAGAGGGGATTTCGTTTTAGAAAAAGTTTCTTTGCTCCTGGCAGACCTTCTTCGTAAAATATAAGTTCAACAAGGAGGTTAAGATGAAAGGTATTGCTCTTTTAGCCATGATTTCGGTTCTCATCCTGGGCCTTACCTATTGCGGTAAAAAGCCCGCCGAAAGACAAAATCCACTTCTGGTTTCGTCCTTTGACACTCCCTTTGGGGTTCCTCCCTTTGACAAAATCAAGTTGGAGGATTATCTGCCCGCCTTCCAGAAGGCCATGGAGGAACACCGGAAGGAAATTCAAAGGATAGCGGAAAATCCGGAGGAACCCACCTTTGAAAACACCGTGGAGGCCTTTGACAGGAGCGGTGCCCTCCTGCGTAGAGTTTCCGCCATATTTTTTGGAATATTGGAGGCCGACGGCAACGACCAGATGAGGGAAGTGGCTAAGAAGATTATGCCCATGCTTTCCAGGCACGAAGACGAAATATACATGAACGAAAAACTTTTCCAGAGGATAAAGGCGGTTTACGACAAAAGGGATTCCCTCAATCTCAACACAGAGCAGAAGACGGTGGTGGAAAAATACTATCAGGACTTCGTCCGGGGAGGGGCAGGATTGCCTCCGGAGAAAAAAGAGAAACTCAAAAAAATAAACGAAGAACTTTCCCTCCTCACCCTGAAATTCGGTGAGAATGTTCTTAAAGATAAAAACCGTTTTCTATTGCTCCTGGATGAGAAGGATGTGGAAGGCCTCCCCGAGGGTGTGAAGAAGGCGGCAGCCCAACTGGCGAAGGAAAAAGGGCATCCCGGAAAATGGGCCATTTCCCTGGATAAGCCCAGTTTCATCCCCTTCCTTCAGTATTCCCCCAGAAGGGACCTCCGTAAAAAGGTTTTCCTGGCCTACACTCACCTGGGGGACAACGACAACGAATACGACAACAAGGAAATAGTGAGGAAAATCGTTAATCTGAGGATTGAAAAATCCCACATCTTGGGGTACGAAACCTATGCGGACTACTCCCTGGCGGAGAACATGGCCAAAAACCCCAAAAATGTTTACGATCTCCTGTGGAAGGTGTGGAAACCGGGCCTCAAAAAAGCCAAGGAAGAGAGGGCCGTTCTTCAGGGCATTATTGACAGGGAAGGGGGAAATTTCAAACTGAAGCCCTGGGATTGGTGGTATTACGCAGAGAAGGTGCGTAAGGAAAAATACGCCCTGGACGAAGAGATGCTAAGGCCCTATTTCGTCTTGGACAATGTCCGCAAGGGGGCCTTTTATGTGGCGGAAAGGTTGTACGGGATAAAATTCGTGGAAAGACCCGATCTTCCCAAGTACAACCCCGAGGTCCTGGCCTTTGAGGTCCAGGACCGAAACGGTAAGACCATAGGGATTTACTATGCCGACTACTTCCCCAGGCCGGGAAAGCAGTCCGGAGCCTGGATGGACGCCTTCGTGAAGGAAGCCATAGTGAACGGAAAGAGGGTCGTTCCCGTGGTTTACAATGTGACCAACTTTCCCAGGCCCGTAGACGGGAAACCCTCCCTTCTCACCCTGGAACAGGTCCTCACCCTTTTCCACGAGTTCGGCCACGCCCTCCACGAACTCCTTTCCCGCTGCACCTATTACAGGGTTTCTGGAACCAATGTGGCCCTGGACTTCGTGGAACTTCCCTCCCAGTTTATGGAGAACTGGGCCGTGGAGCCGGAGGTCATGAAGTATTACGCCCGCCACTACGAAACCGGCGAACCCATCCCCGACGAACTCATAGAGAAAATCAGGAAGTCCCGCCATTTCAACCAGGGTTTTGCCACCACGGAGTACCTCGCCGCCGCCTTCCTGGATATGGACTGGCACACCCTTCCCCGACAGGGAGATTGGGATGTTAGAAAATTTGAGAAGGAGGCCATGGACAAAATAGGCCTCATACCGGAGATCGTGGTGAGATACCGTAGCACCTATTTCAGGCACATATTCTCCGGGGGCTACGCCGCCGGTTATTACAGTTACATATGGGCCGAGGTTCTGGATGCCGATGCCTTCCAGGCCTTCAAAGAAAAGGGGCTCTGGGACAAGGATACCGGCGACAGGTTCAAAAAGTACATACTGGAAAAGGGAGGAAGCGAGGATCCCATGGTTCTTTATGTTAAGTTCCGGGGAAAGCCTCCCAGCATAGAGCCGCTTCTGAAGAGGAGGGGTCTGGAGTAATCAGCCCGTGGAGCCGAACCCCCCTTCACCCCGGGGGGTTCCCCAATCTATCTCCTCCTTTGCCGCCTTGAAAACTTCGGCCTGAATGTAGGGGAGGAGCACGAACTGGATTATTTTATCTCCGGCATTTATCTTGAAGGGGGAATCCCTTAAATTCATCAGGTGAATTTTCACTATCCCCCGGTAACTGGAGTCCACCACCTGGGCTCCCTTTATGACCCCCTTCAGGGCCATGGAGGAGCGGTTAAATGCAATGAGCACCGTTCCCCGGGGAATTTCTACCCGAAGGCATGTGTTTATCAGGGCGTCCCCCCGGGGAGGAATTTCCAGATCGTAGGGGGCGTAGAAATCCAGCCCTGCGTCTCCGGGATGGGCATAGGATGGAAGTTTGATCTTCCGCGGATCAATTCCCAGCCTTCTGGCTTCGTCTTCGTCCACATACACCTTGATTTTCATGGATAAATTTTAACACCTCTGATATAATTCCCGGGAATTGAACTTCAGGAAGCAGTTAATAGTATTCGTCCTTTTTGACCTGGTGGTTATCTCTGCCCTGGGGTTATACCTTCTTCTTCCCGTTCCCCTTTACCAGGGGAAAGTCGGGGAACTTTCCGGTCTTTTTCCCCGGTGGGAGTCCGAGGAGTACACGGGTTCCCCCTTCTGGGAAGGGAAGGTTTTTCAGGGTTCTTTGGGGAAATTGGAGGTGGTATGGAGGGACGGGGAGGCCTGTGGGAAGGTGAAACCCCCTTCGCCCATGGAAGTTAAGAAAACCCCCTACGGAACTCTTTTCCTTTCCACCGCTCCCCACGGTTACATCGCCGGCTTTTACTTCTGCGGGTCCGGTAAACTCTTCTGGGTGGACATGACCTCCTGGAGCCACCTTTCCCGAAACCTTTCTGCCTTTGCCAGGGTGGTGGAAAGCCTAAAACTTAACGGAAAGCCCGTGTTTCCAGCGGAGGTAAAGTTCAAAACCGGCTGGCCCCACATAAAGGATAGCCTAACCCTTTTTCTTCTGGCCACCCTGGGAATTCTCCTTCTTTCCGGTCTATATCTGGCCCTGTTTCCGTTTTTCGGAGCCTGTCCCCGCCGGACGGAGAGTTGCTTTCCCTCCTCTCTGATAAAGTTCAGGGGGAAATTTCTGGCAAAATCCCGTCCCTGCTGCGTTTGCGTGGAAGACGGCAAAATAAAGATTTACACCAGGGGGTATGAACCTCTGATTTTCTCCCTGGAAGAAGCCGAAATCCAGGGGACCACCCTTCGCCTTCCCCAGGTCACCCTTTACCTGAATTCCCCCCTTCGCCTGCGGGATAATTCCTGAATCTTTCAGGTTTTCATTATTTTTCCACGGGGAAGGTCATTTTACCCTTCCAGGTTATCCGGGGATGAACCCGGTTGATGTAATCCACCAGAAGAAGGGCTATTTTTACCGTTTGGAGGGTGCTTTCCAGGGGCCAGTTGGGGTCGTATTCGTCCGCAGGGGTGTGGTAATTTCCCCGGAAAAACTCCATCAAGCGGTTTCTACCGGATGCGTATCTTTCTCCGGCGGAGATCCAGACGGCGGGAATTCCACGCCGGGCAAAACTGAATTGATCTGAGCGGTAAAAGAAACCCTGCTCGGACATGGAAAAATAGGAATAATTCAGACCTTCCTTTTTTAGAATTTTCTTCAAAATGTCCTCCAGGGTAGAGTATCGGGCCCCCACGGCCATGAAATCGGAAGTTCTCTCCCACACCGGAGTGGACTCAAAATTTATGTTGACCACCACCGAAGAGGGATCTAAGGACCTGGCGAAGTATCTGGAACCCAGGAGACCTGCTTCCTCCGCCTGACAGGCGAGGAGAACCACCGAATAATCAAGATGAGCCTGATATTCCTTTAATACCCGGGCGGCTGCCATCATGGAAGCCACCGCCGAGGCGTTGTCTATGGCTCCGTTGAATATATTGTCTCCCTTTAAAGAGGGGTCCTTGCCCAGGTGATCTATGTGGGCGCTTAGAACGATGAATTTTTTCCTCAACTTCGGAGAGCGCCCCGGAATGAAACCCACCACGTTGTTGGCCTTCAGCGTTCTGAAGGAATTTTTGCCTTTGATTTTTATTTTGAGCCCCAGGGGAATGGGTCTAAAATTTCTGGATTCCGACCTTGCGTAGAGCCTTTCCAGGCTAATTCCCTTCCTGTTTAAAATGGCCTTCAGGGCTTTTTCCTTTATCCAGCCCCGGAACTCCAGGGGATTCTTCAGGTCCTCCGGTAGGTACAACTGTTCGCCGCTCCACGAATTTCTCACCACTTCCCATCCGTATCCTGCGGTTTCGTCGGTATGGATGAGAAGAACGCCCCGGGCTCCTGCCCTGGCCGCTTCCTCCAGTTTGTAGGTCCATCGCCCATAGTAGGTGAGGGCTCGGCCGTTGAAAAGAGCGGGATTTTTTCTACCCGGTTCGTTCACCCTGATGATGAGAATTTTTCCCTTCAGGTCTTCCCCCTTGTAATCGTCCCAGTTCCAGGCCTTTGACCTTATGCCGTATCCTGCGAAGACCGCATCCCCTTCTAAGAAAAAATCCCTCCGTTCCCTCACATAATTGCCCATCACTGCCTTTCTGTATGCGAATTTAAGGCCGCCGGCTTCAACCTGGAGTTCCTCCGTGGTAAAGGCCTTGAGAACCATGGGCTGAAAGTAGGTTTTAAAAAAGGGCTCTATGTCCATGACCTGGTATAGACTTCGTATGTATTTTTCCGCCAGGGCACCACCCCTGGTTCCCGGAGCCCTGCCCTCCAGAAGGTCGTCGCTCAGGAACTGTAGCACTCCCCGTATCTCCCTTTTGGAGAGGTGACTCAGGTAAGGATCAATGTTTGAACCTCCCTGAAGAACCTGAGAAAAAAACAAAATCATTGAAAAGACAATCGCCTTCCATTTCATGACAACCTCCTGCTCTAATCTTAACAAAATTTTTCACAAGAGGGAGATTTTAGTTTCGAGGCAACTTCAATAGAGTTGCAGAGTAGGGGGGCAATTGCCCCCCTGGTTTTACCAATTCCTTCCTCTGCCCCATCTCCCCCGTCTTCCGTTGCTTCCGTTGCTGGAATTCAGGATTTCTTCCAGTTCTTCTTGAGAAATGTATTGGGCTTTGTAAGTGATTCCGTATCTGCTGAGGAGTCGGGTAAAGGCCCTTATGTGATTTTCGGAACCTTTTTTAAGATTTGATAAGGCGAAGGTGATGTCCATATTGTCTACTTTGAGTAGCCATTTCTCAAGGTCGTAGATGTCAAGGTCTTCTATGGTGGCTCCTACGATTAGTGCGTCCTGGGGAGACCGGAGACCCTTGGCCACGAGTTCTTCGTAAAGTTGCTGCATTTTAGGATTGGAGAACCTACCTACGGCGTCGTTCTCAACCGGATCCTTTATTCCGTACTTGGTCAGTAAAGCCTTCACCACATCCATGTGTCTCTGCTCACTTTTTGCGATGTTGGAGAAGACCCTGAGTCCCCATGTCTTTCCCAGGGTTTTGTATACATCCCTGGCCAGTTTTTCTTCTTCCCTCATGTGGAGGAGGGCCGTCCGTTCGTCCTGACTTATTTCCTGTTTGGGAAAGGAGTTTATGTAAGGGAGAATTCCCGGTCCGAACCCTCCTTTCCCCTGTCCGTACCGCCCGTAGGCGAATCCGATTACCAGAATGGAAAGGACCACGGTTAGAGTTCTTTTTGCCATTTTTACCTCCTTGAAAGGTTTTGGACCTTAATAAAGCAAGAACCCTGCCAATGGGAATGAGACCATCGGATGAGGGGGTTGGGAACCTTTGTTTTCCGCTTCCGTTGGGGCAAAGAATGGTCATGGTTCTTATTTTTTGTTAGTATAGTTTCGTGGAGGAGGGTTCGCAAAAAAATGCGAATTTGTAAATATCTGCGAATTTTAACGGCGAAGCCCCTTTATTGGAGCGGAGTGTCCTGGCACGGTTCTTGCATTTTATAGGTGACTTCAAAGAGGAGGCTGAAAATGAGGAAATTGGCAACCGTTTTTGCAACCATCGGATTAGCGGGGTTTCTAATGGCGGGAAACAAGGATAAGAACAAGACCACGACTCCCACGGCCACTACCAGGGGTACCGTCACCGTCAAGAGTACTTCAAGTTCTTTACCTCAAACCCTGGGTTCTCTCCAGAAGAAGGGAAAAGAAGTGAAAAACCTGCGTCTCGGGAGGGAAAAAGTGGGGGTGAGAAAGAGGAAACAGATTAAAACCCAGGAGCAAATACCTCAGGAGGTTAGAAAACGCGCCAGAAAGAGAATCCAAAACCGCCAGAGGCACCGGAATTTCATTGACGAAGACGGCGATGGGATTAACGACCTGTTGCAGGATGCTGATGGGGACGGTATTCCCAACGGTAAGGATCCGGATTGGATGTGCCCCAACTGCGGTTCCAGGGTTCAAACCCATGTCCGGGAGAGAGACCATCACCAAAACCGCCAGGGAATGACGCACCACGAATGTCCGCATTCCGGTGGTTCCAAGAAACATCAGGAGAAATACCGTAAAAACGATCGTTCTCCCCATCGGGATAAGAAACACGACAACGGTCACAGGCACGGCCATCACCACCACGGAGGAAACAACAACCACCATGGGTAATAGAACCGGATCGTTCAGGAGGGGGCTGGTCCCCCTCCTATTTTCGGTTTTTGTGGTATGCTCACTTCTATTTCCTTTGAGAGCCCAGGATGTTTCCCTTGGCTTTTCCTATTCTGCCACGGCAAGTTCCAACATATTCAACAACTACGAGAAGGTGGGTGATTTCATAAACAGAGGATGGTTGGACTTATCCGTTTACCCCAGCAGGGAACTTGAATTTTATCTGTCCACCGGTTATTCCCTGTTTCAAAAAAATCCATACCTTAATTTCCTAACCGTGGAATTGGGAGCAGATTGGGTAAGGTATTTGAAGGGCAGAAGCATGATTCATTTCAACGCCGGCGTGGACCTGCAGCGTTTCAAAACGGAATACGACTATTACAACTACTACCAGCCCTTTTTTCAGGGAGACTTCAAGTATTACATAAACCCTTCTCTTCTGTTCAGGGCTTCGTATGTTTTTGAGTACACCAGGTTTGTATATTTTCCAGACTATTCCAACCATAAACACCGATTATTCGTCCAGATAAACAAATTCCTTCCCCTCAAAATGACCCTGCGGGGCGAGGCAGGAGCGAGGTTCAAGGTTTACACCGGAGACGGTTCCAGAATAAAACAAATTTACGGCAGGTTGAGGCTATCCAAGGGGCTGGGATACAAAATAGGACTGACCGGGGAAGTTACCCTCAAGAAAAACTATGTTTCCGAATCCGTTCCCGGCAGAATAGAGGAAAATTTCTTCTTCAACACGCCCTTTTACGACGAGTTTTCTTGGGACGGTGCCTGGGGTTTTCTTCAGATGAAGGCCATTTTGCCGCACGAAATTGAATTCGCCACCAGGGTGAGTTATTACAGAAGAGATTTTCCCCACATATTGGCCCTGGATCTGGAAGGGAATCCCCTCCAGCCTACCCAGGATAGAGAGGATAACCTGAAACAATTTAGAGTTTCGTTAAAGAGAAGGTGGCCTTCCGTGGAAATTTCCCTGATCTACATGTACAGATCCAATGCCTCCAATGATCCATATTTCACCTTCTCCGACGGAATAGTTATGCTCAGCACCGGGCTCTTCTTTCGTTAAAAAATGAGAAAAATAGCAGGTCTTCTTCTCCTTTTTTTCCTGATGGGAGGGGAGGTCTGCTTTTACTTCTCTCCTGACAGGAAGGTGGAGATAGAGGGGAAGGTAGAAGCGGTAAGGGAAAACCAGAGATTTTGTCGTTCCCCGTATTTTGTGGTCTTGGAGGTAAAGGATGGGGGAGGAAAAATTTTCAGGGTTTACACATCGCCCCGTTGGTTTTTCACCCTCAGACCCCAGGTAGGAGAAAAAGTGAAAATCAAAGGAGCCTTCTGGGATGAAAACAAGGAGTATGTTATAGCCGAGTGGATATACTTCAGAGGAGAAAAAATATACTTGAGGGATGAGAGGGGGTTTCCCCTCTGGAGCCGTAGGTTGCGAAGGGGTCGGCTGGCGAGGAAAAGGTTTGGAAAACCATGGGAAAAAGGACGGTAATCCTCTTTCTCCTTCCCTTCCTGTTTCTGGCAATCTTTTACGCTTATTTTTTCTCCTATGTTAATTCTAAAAACCAGCAGAGAGTTATGGATCTTGCCCTGGCCCAGGCGAAGATCAACACCGCCTTTATTGAGGTGGCAGGGAAGCACCTGCTGGAGGAAGGGGAGGAGAACCTTGAAAATTTCCTTTCCCGCTTGATGGAAGACGAGGAGGTCGTATATGTGGCGGTGGAGAAGAAGGGAAAACTCACATTCTGGGATAGCAAGTATCCGGGGTATCTACCCATACAGAAAAGAACCTCCCCCAGGATTTTCCCTTCCCCCATAGGGAGTATACTGGAAATGAGGGGGGAGATTGGAGAAGGGGTTTTCGTATACCTCGGGATTGATTTTTCCCTGTTGGACGAGATTAAAAAAAGATCCTTCGTAAACTTTCTGGTGGTTTTTTCCTCCCTTCTTTTGTTTTCAGCCCTGTCTTTTGCCTACATTCTCTATGTAAACCACCTCTACTTCAAAAAAGAGGAGGAAGTTTTCAGGGAGAGACAGGAAAAGGAAAGGTTTAGAGAACTCAGCCTTTTAACTTCTTCCCTTTCCCACGAACTTAAAAACCCCATAAACAACCTTTATTTAAACCTTCAACTTCTGGAGAGAAAACTCCGGGAAGACGACCTGGCCAGGTATCTTTCCAGGCTTAAGCAAGAGGCCAGGAGGCTCTCCGACATAGTGGAAACCCATTTATCCCTGATAAAACTCAGTCCCCACCGGGAAAAGGTGAAGTTAAAGGACCTCCTTCCCCTGGAGTATCCCCTGGTTCTGCATCTGGAGGTAGATAAAGACCTGGAATTAGAGACTGACCCCAAACTTTTCCGCCTCATACTTTCCAACCTCCTTCGCAATTCCGCCGAAGCCGGAGCGAAAAATGTCTGGCTCCGGTGGAAAGAGAGGCGCCTGGAGGTAGAAGACGATGCCGGTGGAGTCGGCCAGGAGCATTTGGAAACCTTGTTTGAACCCTTTTACTCAGGGAAAAAGGAGGGCAGCGGCATAGGCCTGGCCCTCGTAAGGAGGGTGGCTGAGGCCCTGGGTATAAAAATAAAGGCAGAAAACGGAGAAAATGGTCTTAAAATAATAATGGAGTTTAAAGATGAAGATTCTGATAATTGAGGATGAGAAGCCCTCGGCAGAAGCCCTTAAGGAGTTCCTGCTGGAGAGGGGAGACCAGGTAGAAGTGGCTGAGAACGGAGCCCGGGGTCTGGAAAGGTTTCGGCAGGGGGGCTTTGATGTGGTTCTTCTGGACTGGAAACTCCCTGACATGGACGGCGAAGATGTTTTTAAACAGATCAGGGAAATAAATCCCCTGAGCCTGGTCATATTCATAACCGCCTACGCCATGGTGGATAAGGCGGTTAAGGTTCTGAAAGAAGGTGCCTTTTACTACATGACCAAACCTATAGAACTGGATCAACTGGACCATTTGCTCAAAGAGGCGGAGGAGAAACTGAACCTCCGCAGGGAAGTAGAAGTTCTCAGGGAAACCCTGGGTGATAAGTACACCTTTGAAAACTTCGTGGCCCGTTCCAGAAGGATGCAGGAAGTTCTTTCGTTGGCCGTCAGGGCTGCCCGCTCCACCGCCAGTATCCTGATAACTGGAGAAAGCGGAACGGGCAAGGAAAAACTTGCCAGAATAATCCATGGGGCCTCTCCCCGGGCCAATGGTCCCTTCATCGCAGTAAACCTCGCCGCCATTCCGGAAACCTTGATTGAAAGCGAACTGTTCGGAGCAGAAAAAGGTGCTTATACCGGCGCAGACAGGGCCAGACCCGGCAAATTTGAACTGGCCTCCGGAGGGACCCTTTTCCTGGACGAAATCTCCGAAATACCACCGGCGGTTCAGGTGAAACTCTTAAGAGTTCTTCAGGAAAGAGAAGTTCAGAGACTGGGTTCTTCCAGGTCCAAAAAGGTGGATGTGAGAATAATATCCGCCACCAACCGGAATCTCCAGGAACTCGTGGAAAGGGGAGAATTCAGAAGCGACCTTTATTACCGCCTTAATGTGATTGAAATAAAACTTCCTCCCCTGCGGAAAAGAAGGGAGGAAATTCCGGCTCTGGTGGAAGTTTTTATAAAAAAGTATTCCGCCTACAACGGCAAGGAAATAAAGGGTATAACCCGGGAGGCCCTGGAGGCCCTCATGAAATACCGTTTTCCGGGGAATATTCGGGAACTTGAAAACATAATAGAGAGGGCAGTGGTGCTGAGCCGTGGGGAATACATAGGCCTGGAGGACCTTCCCCCCCACATCCTCCGGGAGAAAAGGAAGAGGGGAGGGGGACTTCAGGAGAGACTCCGGGAGGAAGAAATCAGAATAATAAAGGAAGCACTGGAGGAAAGCGGGTGGAATCAAAGCGAAGCAGCCCGCCGCCTGGGCATATCCGAAAGCACCCTCCGTTACCGCATGAAAATCTTAGGGCTGCAAAAACCCTGAATGTAGTAGAATAGAATTGTAGAGATGATTGAAGGAGGTGAAAAATGAGAAGGTGGCTCTTCCTATTCCTGGCAGCGGCTCTTTTCCTCTGGGGTTGTAAGGGAACTGCTGACTTTCCCAGGGAAGTGAAATTTGAAGTCACTTCCACTCCTTCCGGGAAAATATTTTCCGGAATTTACGGGAACACCAGGGTAACCGACACCATTACCAGGGCCAGGACCCCTCAAACCTATACCACAGAACTTCGGGATCAGATGGATGTTGCCTCCGGCGTTTTCAAAAAGGTAGATCCAGGGACATGGCAACTGACGGTTAAGGTGTATGTAAACGGCCAACTCAAAGACCAGGCTTCAACCTCTGGGGAAAATGGTTCCATCACCCTCTCCGTCAGCGGCATGGATTGAACGGCGAAGTTAAAAAATGTGAATTGATCAGCGGAATCTCCTTCTGACCGGAGGCATTTCTCCCACCACCTTGAAAACATGGCTCCTGGCCACTTCCCTGCATCCCGCAAGGAGGCGAATATTCAAAAATTTCCCCAGCAAACCCTTCCCTCCGCACCCGGCAGGCACCTTCCAGGAGAAGGAAGTTTTCCCCAGGGGAACCTCCCCTAAACTGCAGACCATTTCCTCGCCGCGCCATAGGGAAAGTTCTCCCTTTCCCTCCCCGACCTCAGGCCAGGACAGGACCACCGCATCCCCTGCCCGGTATTCGGTCAGGTCTGGCTCCAGGGAGATGTGGGCCACGGGCAATTCCTTGAGAAGGAAGTATTCGCTCCTGGCCTCTCCGTCCTTCCAGACGGCCCTGAGGAAGTACTTCCCCTCGTGGAGACCCCCGCACAAACCCTTCCTGGGAATCCAGAAGAACATGCCGTGGGTGAGTTCAACCCCAGAGGCTATTTTGCAATTGTTCCCCAGGAAGAAATCCAGTTTAACGGTGGAAGGACGGGAGAATCCCTTGAAACTCCACCTTACCTCGTATGGTCCGCTTTCCAGATACCAAACCTCCCCCCTGGCAGGAGTTTCAAATTTTATTTCCCCGGGAAGGAGAAACAGACCTAAAAGCAGAAAAACCGTAAACTTCATAAAAACATTCTACCATTGGAGGAAAGTCTTTTCAGCCCGGCCTTGAATCGTTAGAGAAATGGTCTTAAAATTGGATAAGATAAGGAGAAAAAGATGAAGCGAGTTTTTACGATGGTAGGCCTTATTTTCCTGGGAGGTGCCATCCTGTCCGGGGAATGGACGGGTAAAACCTACAGGAAAGGGGGCTTCGTGGTGGTGGAAAACTACGGAAAGGGACTCTGGGGGGAGAGAATAACCGAGAAAATAAGGTTTGTAGAAAGTTTCTCCGTGGGGAGGGAGGACGGACAGGATTACGAAATCTTCAGTGCACAGATTCTCCTGGCGGTGAGTTCCGGAGGAGAAATGGCGGTTTTTGACCGCAAGCAATTTAAACTCCGCAAATATTCCAAGGAGGGGAAATTCCTCTGGGAAACGGGAAAAAAGGGCGAAGGCCCCGGAGAATTTAAATATCCCACAGGACTTTCCTTCAGCCCAGAGGGAGAAATTTGGGTGGTGGATTACCCCAAAAAAATTCACCGTTTTTCTTCAGAGGGTAAATTTAAAGGGGTGTTAAAAATTGAGGAGAATGTAGGGAACCTTTTCTTTTTGAAAAACGGCAGGATACTCGGGGCCCTGTTTTATTCAAGAGGTAGCGGTTTAAGGGCGGCATTTTTTGACAGAAAAATGAAAAAACTGGCGGATTTTCCCTTTCAATACAGTTTCGGTCCCAAAAGCCCGATCGGAGAAAGTTTCGTTGAGGATAAAGTGATCGCCTCTGGAGGAGAAGTAATCTTCGCCCTTCCGGACAAATACGAAGTGGCGGTTTTCAGTGAAGACGGATCCCCCCTTATTAAAATCATAAGAAAAATTCACTTCAAACCAACAGAAATTAAAATAGTGGGAGGGGGAGGAATATCCATAACCACCGGCGACGAAGTGGGACCATGCTTTTACTTTAAAAACGCCTATTATGTAGTTCAATTTGGGAAAATAAAGGTAAGGGGCAAAGAGGATTACTACGAAAACTTCCTTGACTTTTACACGCAGGAAGGAAAACTCCTGGGTTCATACCCTCTACCTCCGGAAACCACCCTCAAATGGGTAGACGATGAGTCCAACTTCTACTTCTTCCAGAAAGAGCCCTTCCCCCGGATCTACAGAGCCCGCTTCGTCCTCCGCCAACCCTAACCCCACTTGACAAATTCATGCATGAACAAAAATTTGAAGGAGGAGGGACGATGATAAAGATAACTTTTTGGTTGAGGGTTAAGGGGAGGAAAGATTTGGTAAAGAAGGTTTTTAGAGGAGACAATAATTTTTCCGGGGGAGAGGCCATGGAGCGGTTGAGGGAGGAGATGAGGGGCGTTGATTACACCATTGAGGGATTTGAATTTACCTGGATTGAGGATCCTATGGTCCCTCCAGAATTGAAAGACCGGGGGCGGGGTTAAATCCTAATTTTCAAAGAGGGCTGGCGACCACCGGGATTAACCTTTCGGAGATTTTCCTTCTCTCCCTCTGGTGTTGAAGAATCCAACGAGGTTATTTTTTAAGTTTACCTGCGGATTTTCTTGTGTTACCATGGAGTTTGGGGAATTTAAAGGGCGTAAGGAGGTGTGTGCATGAAAGGGTATTCGGTCCTTTTTAGTTTTTTCGCTTTGATGTCCGTATTTTTGACGGTGGGTTGCGGAAGGGGGGAAGGGGAACTCAGGAAGTTTATCCGGGAAAAGTCCTCCCAACTCAGCAGGTTGGAGACCCGCCTGAACCTCGCCGAGTGGGAGGCGGCCACCAGCGGTACTGAGGAAGCCTACAAAAAACTTCAGGAAGCCAAGGACCGTTATACCGTGTTTTTGGCCAACAGTAAGGATTTTAAGTTTCTCAAATCCTGGCTCCTTAAAAAGGATAAAATCAAAGACCCGCTTCTCCGGCGGGAGTTGGAAATTCTCTACAATTATTACCTTCCAAACCAGGTTAACCCGGAATTGATGAGGAAAATCAACGGCCTGGAGACCGAAATCGCCAGAAAATTCGCCACCTACAGGGCGAAAATTGACGGGAAGGAATATTCCCTGAACGACATTGAAGAAGTTTTGAAGAACTCCAGGGACGAAGAACTCAGGAGGAAGGCCTGGGAAGGTCAGAAGGGGGTGGGCAGGATAGTGGAGGCTCCCCTCAAGGAACTCGTGAAACTCAGAAATAAGTTGGGCCGTTCCCTTGGTTTTAAAAATTATTACGAAATGAGGCTTGCGGCCACGGAGATGACGCCGGAACAACTTTTCAGGATCCTTGACCGGGTGGCGGAACTTACGGATGAGCCTTTCCGGAGGCTTAAGGCGAGAATAGACGGGGAAATAGCCGCAAGGAGAGGAAAAAGGCCCGAAGAACTGATGCCCTGGGACTACGAGGACCCGTTTTTCCAGGAGGCCCCGGCGGTCTTCCAGGTTAACCTGGACAGGTTTTACAGGGGCAGGGATGTGGTCAAAATTGCCCTTGATTACTACGATTCCGTAGGGCTTGACCTCCACGATGTGATAGAGAGGAGCGATCTTTTTGAAAGGCCGGGCAAAAGCCCCCATGCCTTTGCCATTGACATAAACAGGGCCGGGGATGTAAGGATTCTTCTAAACATAAAGGACAACGAATTCTGGATGATATCCGCCCTTCACGAACTGGGACACGCTGCCTATTCTAAATATGTGGACAAAACCGATCTCCCCTACTTGCTGAGGACCGAGGCCCACATGTTCACCACCGAAGCGGTGGCCATGTTCTTTGAGGATATGACCAGGAATCCGCACTGGATGGTGGAGATGCTCGGTGTCAAAAGGGAGGAAATAGAGCCTTACATTCAGGCCATGAAGGAGTACCTCAGCGCTAAGGCCCTGATTTTTGCCCGCTGGGACATGGTGATGACCCATTTTGAAAGGGATATGTACGAGAACCCATACCAGAACTTGAATGCCCTGTGGTGGATTTACAAGAAGAGATATCAGAACCTCCGAAGGCCCCGGGGAAGAAACGAACCCGATTGGGCCGCTAAAATCCACATCGCCCTTTATCCCGTTTATTATCACAATTACATGCTGGGGGAATTGCTGGCCTGTCAGTTCCATCGTTACATAATACGCCACATCTACGGTGGGCGCAGAGATGTTAGTTTTGCCCATGAACCCAGAATCGGCAGGTTTTTCGTAGAGGAGGTGTTTTCCCAGGGGGCCAAATACCGCTGGGACGAGATGATTAGGCGGGCCACGGGAGAGCCTTTAAAGGTGGATTACTTCGTGGAAAGATTTTTCAGGTGAAGGTTTAAACCCTCTAAATTTCAAGGTTATCTTTAAGCCTTATGTCCTCCGAGGAACCGCCCACCAGAATCCGATATTTTCCCTTCTGGAGTTTCCATTTTCCCTGGTTTTCGTCAAAATAGCGGAGGTTCTTCAAATTTATTTTAATGGCGATTTTCCTGGTTTCGCCGGGGTGGAGAAAAACCCTTTGAAAACCCTTTAACTCCATGGCAGGCCGGGGGACTTTCCCTTCAGGCGGGGCCACATAGACCTGGACCACCTCGGCGCCCGGGAAATTCCCGGTGTTGGAGAGCCTCAAGGAAACCTCCAGGGAATCTTCGGTTTTGTTTAAGTGGAGATCCCAGTACTTGAAACTGGTGTAAGAAAGGCCGTGTCCAAAGGGAAAGGCAGGTTTTATGCCTTTGCTGGTGAGGTGGCGATAGCCCACGAAAACCCCCTCGTTATACACTGCCTTTAAACTCGGATCTTTGTAAGTTCTGAAAGCCGGGCAGTCTTCCGGGTTTTTGAACCAGGAAAAGGGGAGTTTTCCCGAGGGGCTGAACTCTCCGAAGAGGGCGTCCGCTATGGCCAGGGCCCCTTCCTGGCCGGGGTACCAGGCCTCCAGAATCGCCCCCACCCCTTCAACCCATTTGTTTACCAGAACCTCGGAGCCGTTGATCAAGATTACGGCAGTTCTGGGATTCGCCCTGGATACCGCCTGGATGAGTTCGTCCTGGTTGGGGATGGCCATGGAGGGGCGGTCCCAACTTTCGGTTTCCAGATGGGAGGAAAGGCCCCCAAATATCAAAACCACATCGGCCTTTTTAGCAATTTCCACCGCTTCCCCCAGGAGGTTCCTTCCGGGTATTTCCCAACCGAACTTCATTTCGGAGACAGCCCATGAAGAGGAATACTCAAGGGTTATTTTATGCGGCTTTCCTCCTTCAAGGTTTACTTCCACGGTCTTAAGGTTCACTTCCAGGGTTTTTACGGGGTCCTTCCATTCTTCCAGTATCAGTCTGGAGTCAAGGTAAACCCTCAGGCCTCCGTCGCAGAGGAATTTCAGTTTGTATTTCCCGGAGACCGGGGGGAGGAGTTCTCCGGTCCACCTTATGGAAAATTCGTTGCGGTCGTTTCCCCGGGATAGTTCGGGTTCAGCGGCATCATACCCCCAGTTGAAAAAGATCTCCGGGTCAATTCTCTTTATTGCGGGTTCTCCCTGGAGGTCCCGGTTGGGGTAATATTCACCCATCAGGCCACTTTTCCCACAGCACCTCAGGAATTTGCTCTCCACCGGAAGAATGTCCCCCTTTATCTCTGCCCCCGGGGCGTAGTAAATCTTCACGGATTTTCCCAATTTCGCCTTCAAACTTTGAAGTGGGGTTACGACCCTTACGGGCCTCACCATGGAACTTCCCCCTCCGCCGGTGCTGGCGTATTTGGCGTTGGGCCCTATTATGGCCAAGGATCGGATTTTTTGGGGGTTTATGGGAAGTAGACCGTTGTTTTTGAGGAGAACCAGGGATTGCCGGGCGGCTTCCAGGGCGATTTCCCTGTGGGTTGTAAAGACCTGGTCAAGAGCCTGTGGTTCCAGGGGCCTTCTGTTTCCCGTATCAAATATCCCAGAGACGAACATGGCCCGGAGGATTCTTTTCGCCTTTTCGTTTATTTCCTCTTCGCTCACCTCTCCTTTTTTTACTTTTTCAAGGAGTTTTTCCCCGAAGAACCTTCCGTAGGGCATCTCCAGGTCAAGTCCGCTCAGGGCGGCCTTTACCGTGCTGTGGGTGGCCCCCCAGTCCGAGACCACGAATCCCCTGAATCCCCACTGGTTTTTCAGTATCTCCCTGAGAAGATGTTTGTTCTCGGAGCAGTAATCGCCGTTCACCTTGTTGTAGGCCGCCATTACGCATAGGGCCCCTCCTTCATTAACTGCTTTTCGGAAGGCAGGAAGGTAAATTTCCCGCAGGGCCCTTTCTCCCACGATCACATCAACTTTGGTGCGGTTCCACTCCTGGTTGTTGGCGGTGTAGTGTTTCACGCAGGCTATAACTCCCTGGCTTTGAACGCCTTTTATGAAACCCGAGGCGATTTCCCCGGCCAGGAACGGGTCTTCCCCGTAACTTTCAAAATTTCTTCCCCCCACCGGAAGGCGGTAAATGTTGACGCAAGGGGCTAAAAGGACATTTCTTCCCTTGGCCATCAATTCTTCCGCCATGGCCCTGCCCACTTTTTTCACCAGATCCGGATTCCAGGTGGCGGCCAGGGCTATGGGGGCCGGAAAAGCGGTGGATTTTCCCCATCTTACGCCGGCGGGCCCGTCGCTCATTTTTAGGGCTGGAATTCCAAGTCTGGGGTTTTCCGGAACTTCAAAGCCCTTTCCGCTCAGAAGAGCGATTTTTTCCTTAAGGCTCATTCGGGAAAGCAGGTCTTCCACCCTTTTTTCTACGGGGCAAGAGGGGTTGAGATAGGCGGGCGATTTTGAAAAAAGAACTAAGGAAAAGGCGAAAATAAAAAGAACGCCATGAATTTTCAATCCGGTCATCTTTGCCTCCTTGGCTTTCTCATTTCAAAAGAGATATACCACAGTTTCCTTAGGAGAATCAAAAATTGATAGAATATTTGGGCATGGAAAAGGAGAAGAAAAATTCTCAACTCCTGGGAATTCTCGGGGGAATGGGGCCGGAGGCAGGACTTGAATTTGCCAGGATTTTAATTGAAAAAACCCCGGCCACCAGGGATCAGGAACACATGCCCTTCGTTCTTCTCAACTGGCCGCAGGTGCCTGACCGGACGGCTTTCCTCTTGGGAAAGGGCCCGGACCCCGTCCCATCCATGCTTGAGGGAATTGAGAAACTCAAGGGGGCCGGAGCCTCCCGCATTGCCCTTCCCTGTAATACGGCCCACGCCTTTCTGGGAAGGTTGAGGAACCGCACTTCGGTTTTCGTATACGACATGCTTGAAACTGCGGCAACTTGGGTTGCCAGAAAAATTCCAGAGGGGGAGAAAATAGGCTTGATCGCCACCCTGGGGACCCTCTCCTCGGGGCTTTACCCCAAGTACTTTGAAAAATACGAGATTCTGATGCCTTCCGCCGGGGAGCAGGAGAGGATTCACCACGCCATTTACCGAAGGATAAAATCCGGAAGCCTGGAAAGCGCTCAAAGGGAACTTTTGATGGTGGCCGAAAACCTCCACCGCCGGGGAGCCAGGGCCGTAATTTTAGGGTGCACCGAGGTGGAGATGGCCCTGCGAAAAACCCACTTCAAAATCCCGTGGATAAAGCCCATGGAAATACTGGCAGAGCAAATCCTCAAGGATTTTGATTTTCTGTAAAGGAGCGGCAAATCCGGATTTCTTGTCCCCCTTCCCTTTATGGGGTAAAATTTTCCCTGAGGAGGCAGGGATGCTGGACGAAATAAGGCTTATGCTTCTTGTGGACGAGGAAGGTCAGGAGGTGTGGAGGTACGGAAGGGCAGAGGAATGGGTTCGCTCGGCGCTCCAGCGGGGCATAAGGGAAGGTCGCCTGGTGGTTTTGGGACACACACCCATCCCCGCAGGCCCCAATTCCCAGGAAAAAATTCTCCTCAAGACGGCGGTGGTGGTTCCCGTGGAAGAGGGCGAGGCTAAGTATTTTCTCTATTTTGACTCCGATGTGAAGGAGCATTTCAGGCAGGAAGAAATCTGGCAGGCCGTGGGAATAGCCAGGTGGCTCATCAGCGAAAGAAGCCGGGCAAAGAGAATGGAGGAGGAATTAAAATCGGATTTTGTGGGAAAGAGCGAGGCTTCCCACCGCATAAGACGGCAGATACAGGAGGCCGCCTTCTTTGATGTAAACATCCTCATAGAAGGGGAGACCGGAGTTGGCAAGGGTCTTGTTGCGGAGCAGATACACCGCTTATCCGGACTTAAAGGCAAATTCGTTTCCCTGAACTGCGCCTCGGTTCCGGCCTCTTTATTTGAGAGCGAGTTATTTGGGCACAGGAGAGGAGCCTTTACCGATGCCAGGGAAGAGAAGCGTGGACTTGTGGAGGAGGCCGCAGGAGGGACTCTGTTTTTAGACGAGATAACGGAGATGCCGCTGGAGGTTCAGGGTAAATTACTTCGCTTTGTGGAGACTGGTAGATTTCGCAGGGTGGGGGAGACGAGGGAGAGGGAGGTTCACCTTCGGATAATTTCAGCGACGAACAGGCCATTAGAGAAGGCTTTAAGGGAAAGACGCCTGAGGGAAGACCTTTTATACCGTCTTTCCACCTATCAGATAAAGATTCCTCCCCTGAGGGAGCGGAAGGAGGACATAGAGGCCCTTTTAGAATATTACGGGGAACTTCTTCGTGGGAGGAAACTTACGAAAGAAGCGCTTTACCTCATAAGAGAATATCCCTTTCCCGGGAATGTTCGCCAACTTATGTCCCTTCTTCAGCGGTTAGGTATGCGGAGAGAGCCTCTGGAGATAACGGGGGAGGAAGTGGAGAAAGAACTTTCCCTTTTCCCTGAAGTGTACTTCAAGGATGATAAAGATGAGGTGGCCCTTCTTTGGGAGAAGATAGAGCAGGGAGGTAATTTCTGGGAGGTGGTCTGGGAGCCCTTCATCCGCAGGGACCTGAAAAGATCGGAAGTGAGGGAGTTTTTAAGAAAAGCCTTGATGAAGGGAGAAGGCTCCCTTAAGAAGGCAGCCCTGCTTTTAGGGGTGAAAGAAGAAGAGTACCCGAAATTTATCATTTACCTCCATCGCCACGAGGTTCACCCCAGGGTAAAATAACTTGATTGTTATCTACCCTTTCCTGTCTGTTATGAAGGGTAGAGGCCCTGCAAAGGGTTCCCGGGGTTCCCTCACATTCTTTATAACTGATTTGTTATTCTGCTTATTTCGCTTTCCGCTTAAAAACTTTGCGTCTCGGGCTTTTTCTGGGTTTGCAAATCTGGCACGGAATTTGCTTATATCCGGATAGGCCCTTTCTGGGTCCGATCCCCAGGGGGGAGAAACATACAGGGAGGTGTACGGTGAGGACCGGAAAGTTTCTCCTCTGGTTTTTCCTGGCCTTTTCCCTGGTGGCAGGCTTGGATAAATATCGTTTTGAACTGGGGGAAAATCCAAAGGTCATAGTGAAAACTTCTGTCTCCACATCTAAAGGGCTTCTGAAAGTCTACGGTATACGATCAGAAAAAGGGGAGTATTACATCCTGGCTGAACTTGGGGAGCCGGAAGTAAAATCATCCTTTCTTCTTTTCCTTTCATCCCCAAAGACGATTTTAAAGGTGGGAAAAGAGAAAGCCAGCGTGCCGGTGGATCAGGATGTGCTCGTCAAGGGTGAACTTACGAAACTTGCCCCTTACATGAAGGACATGATTCTGGCTTTGAAGGAGGCCTATGAAACGACTCCCTCAACGGATACCTGGAATAGCAACTATGCGGTTTTGTACTCCATGCTTACGGGCAAAAACATTAAAAACTGGGGGAAGGTTACCAGCAAAAGAGGCGAATTGCTTCAATGCGATAACTGCGATCTCGTGAAGAAAAGATCCATTTCTCAGTGTAGATCTCTTTACGACAAATGCATGAAAGAATGTGAATCCATGGAGAGGGGAAGGGGGAGAGACAGGTGTATTAGCGCGTGTGTGCAGAAAAGGATGGAATGCAATAACAGGTATGTGAAGGCCTGGATGGAGTGTAAAATTAGTTGTGAACCGAGGCCGAAGTGAAATACTGCGAAGGCGTCCCCTTTGACTTCTGTGGCTGAAGAGGTGAAAATTACTTGCCGGTGGTGTAGTCTTGAAAAATAAAAAATCCTTTTCTGCCTCTGATGCTTATTTTGTCCATTCTCGTTCATTTTTTGTGGGGTGCGTGTGGTTAAGTTTAATTTAAGATGCGAACACCTTGGATGCGGATTCGCAAAATTTAAAACCTCCTGTGAACTGGTAAAAGATAATGTTTAAAATTTATGTCAAAAACGGTTTTCTACGCACCATGGAGGAAAACGAAGGCGAAGATCCTTCTCTTTTAAAATACGCATTGCCACGGGGTTGGTTGACGAAAAGACATCCTCTTTCGTTTAAAAAGGGAGATAGATTATGAAGGGATTTGACGCCGGGCGCCTGCTGGGGATCTTAATGGTTGTGGTCTTCGGAGGTATTTTGACTTCAGGCGAATGGTTGAAGGAAATCGGGAAAATCGGCGGAGGTGGAGACCATTATGAGTTTTTCATGATAACGAGCGTGGATCTTGATAAGGATGGAAATATTTATGTGGCGGATTCAAAGGGTAGGTTTATAAGGAAATATTCAAAAAATGGTAAGTTTTTAAAAGAAACGGGAAAAATGGGAAGAGGGCCGGGTGATTTTATGGGTCCCCTGGATCTGACGCTGGGTAATAATAAAATTTTCGTTCTGGATGGAGGGAATAGAAGAATAGCAATTTACGATAAAGAACTGAAAAGAAAGCCTCAATATATAAAAATAACTGAGGAATTAGGGTATCCAACTAATGTATTTTTCATGAATAATCTCCTTTATCTATCGCTAATGCTGAACCTTGACCCTAATAAAAACGATAACAGAATAGTTGGCATAACTCCTGAATCCAGATTTAAGATAATTTATGCTTTTTTCAACCATTTTCCTGATTATTATAAGAGGACCGAAAACGAATTACAGATGGCAATGTACATGGGCTATTTGTTCCTGAAGGTGGCCCTGGATAAAAATAGAAAGGAAATCGTATCGTGCTACATGCATCCTGGGGAAAAAGTTAACTTGTATTATTACAACTATCAGGGTAAATTTATTAAAAAACAATCCTTCACATTGTTAAAAGGATATCAATTCCCTAAATTCCTCCTGAAGTATCCCAAGCGGTATCCGAAAAAATACACATTCCTTCAAATTGATTCAATTCGTTATTATAAAGACAAATATGTTCTTTTACACTATCTTATCTCAAGAATAACGAAATCCGGGAGCGATAAAAACTCAGAGAGCACCGCTTACATTGCTGTGATAGATACGGAGAGTGGGAAAATAATAGGGAAGTATAGGGTCCCTTCTGGGTTGAGAATCTTCAAAGTAAAGGGAAACTATTCGTACGGAAAGGACTTTAACGACGATGCTGAGGGTGTTAACATTTACGAAATTCGCTTTTGACCACAGAAGGGCCGACTCTTAGGACCCGGTTTATTCAAAAATTTGGAGAAAAAAGGGGTGGAATGATAAAATATTTCCATGAATGGAGAAGTGATAAAAATTGAAGCATCTGCGGGGACTGGAAAAACCTATCGTCTGGCCCGCAGGTACATTGACCTTTTGATGAGGTATTTTCCGGATGGTTTGGGCAGCATCCTTGCCATAACCTTCACCAACAAGGCCGCCGGAGAGATGAAGAGGAGAATTCTATCCTGGTTGAAAGAGACCGCCTTGGGGGGAAGGGTTGAGTGGGTGGAGGGCGAAATTTCCCCGGAAGAGGAAAGGGAAATTCGGCAAAGGGCCCTGGAGGCAGTGGAGTACATACTCCGGAATTACACCGAATTCCGCGTGGGCACCATTGATAGTTTCGTCAGGAAAATAGCCCTGGCCGGGGCCTACGAAATAGGCCTTCCCCCCCGGTTTGACATAGCCCAGCATCCAGAGCCTTACTTTGAAAGGGCCCTGGATGAAATGCTGGATACCCACGAAGAACTATTTCGGAAATTTGCCGTAAACTACGCCCGCCACGAGATGGGAACATCCTGGTTTCTAAAGAGGGTGATTTTAAACGAAATTAAATTGATGCACGAATATAGAAATACATACACGATTCCCCTAACCGTCAGGGAGGGAAATTTTGAAGAGGCGGTCCGGGAGATCAAGGATATTTTTCAGGAATTTTGGGAAACCATAGACGAAAGTCAATTAAAAGGAAATTTAGGAAAGGGCCTGTCCAAGTTTTCTAAGAGCCGTAGTGTAAAGCAAATGAAACAGGCTCTTAAAGGAGCAGCCTTTGCCAAAAAAAGCGCCGAGGACCTTTTTAAAAAGGGGGCCCAGGTGAGCGAGGAGACGAAGAGACTTTGGATAAATTTCCGGGAAAAACTTGAGGATTTCGTCGTTTTACTTCTGAACTTAAAACAAAGAAACATTTTTCACCTTATAGAGCCGGTTTCGGAAACTCTTGAAAATATAAAAAAGGAAAACAACTTGATTTTCTTGGAAGAACTCAACCGCATAGTTTACGACAAAGTGAAGGAGGAAAACCTGGAGTTTCCCCAGATTTACATAAACCTTTCTGCCAGAATTTTTCACTTCCTGTTTGACGAGTTTCAGGACACCAATAGAATGGAATGGGAAAACTTAAAACCCATGATAGAAGATGTCTTTGCGTGTGGTAAGGGGAGCCTTTTCGTGGTGGGAGACATCAAGCAGTCTATTTACAGATTTAGGGGAGCGTCCCCGGAACTTTTTGCTCAACTGCACGAGGAAATACCTAAATGGGTGCCCCTTAAGGAAGAGCGGTTGAAGTACAACTGGAGAAGCAGGGAAGTGGTGCTGGAATTCGTCAAAAAAGCCTTTGACCCTGAAAACCTGGAAAACTACCTTACCGATGGGATTACCCGGGACGACCTGAAAATCTACGAACAGGTCCGGGAAACCCACGAAATTCCCCCGGGCCTTCGCGAAAAAAGGAGAGGCGGTTATGTGGAGGTCCGAAAAGTGAAAGTGGAATCAGAAAGCGGGAACGAAAGGGTCGGGGAGGAATTGAAGGAGGTGATGAGGGATGTCCTGGAAAGATATCATCCCGGAGATGTCGTGGTTCTCGTGAGGAAAAGGGACCAGGCCGCCACGGTTGCCCGCTGGCTTTCGGAGGAAGGGGTGCCCGTGGTTTCTCAGAGTTCCCTGAACCTGAAGGAAGACCCCACGGTGGAGGCGGTGGTTTCCCTCATGAGGTTTCTTGATTCTCCCATAGACGACCTTTCCTTCGCCAATTTCGTCCTTAGCCGGCTTTTTCAAACCGTGTCCGGGGACCGTTTCCCAGAGGTGTTAAAACTCCTGGAGGGGGAACAAAACTCCCCCCTTTACAAGGAATTTCAGCGGAACTTCCCTGAACTCTGGGAAAGGTACTTCAACCACCTTTTCACCAGAGCCGTGGGTTTTCTTCCTCCCTACGACCTGGCGGTGAAAATAATGGAGACCTTTTCCCTGAAGGCGGACCTCTTCCTAAATCAGCTTCTGGAGGTTCTGTGGAAGAGGGAGGCCCTGGGCGAAAACAGCCTGAGGAGGTTTTTAGAATTCTGGGATTCCGCCGAGGACGAACTTGCCCTGAGCATGCCCGAAGGGGTGGAGGCGGTAAGAATAATGACCATCCACAAGGCCAAGGGCCTTGAGGCTCCGGTGGTTGTGGTGCCCTTCGCTGAACTTAACCCTAAAAAACGGAGTTACGAATACCTCATGAAAGAGGAGGGTCTTATATTGAATTTAGGGAAATACATTGCTAAAAACTTTCGCTCCCTCCATAAGGTGTATGCAGAAGACCTGAAGAACAGATGGCAGGACGAATTGAACGCCCTTTATGTGGCCTTCACCAGGGCCAGAGACGAACTTTACATAATAAACCTGGGGTTAAGAGACAACAAACTCCAGGATTATAACTTCGGTTACGGAGAGGAGGAGTGGGAGGTACACATTCTGCGCCTGGGGAAGAAGGGAAAAGGAGTGGTCGCTCCGGAGAAGGCGCCCAGCGGAGACGAATTCACCCCGTCCTTCTCCTGGGAAGCCCGGCTCAGGGAAAAACCCAGGACCTTTCAGGGTTCCTATTTGGCCAGGAAGCGGGGGGAAAGGGTCCACAGAGTCCTGGAATTTCTGGGAAAGGAACCCCCATCGCCCTCCGAACTGGAGGAACTTTCCCGGGGATTCTCAGCCCAGGAGAAGGAGGCCCTGACCTGGCTGGTGGAAGAGAACCCGGACCTTTTTTCCGGGGAGGTTTTCGCCGAATTTGAAGTGGTGGACGGGGAGGGTAACACCTATCGGATGGATCGGGTGGTTTTATCCGATGAGGTCAGGGTTTTTGAGTTCAAAACCGGGGGAGAATACGCCGACCAACACCTCCAGCAACTAAACAATTATCTTTCCCTTTTGAGCAGGGTTTATCCTAAGAAACCGCTCCGGGGAGTTCTTCTGTATTTGGACAGCAGAACCAGGAGGGAAGTGAAATGGGAAAATTGATTAAACTTCCGCCCGGGATCCATCCCGTAGAATACCTGGCGGAGAGAATAGGGGCCCGGAAAAACTGGGATAAGGTTACCGTGGTTTTCCCTGGAAGGAGGCCCAAACTTTACCTGAGGAAGTTCCTCGCCGATAAGGCAGGCGGGCCCTATATCCCTCCCAGGGCCTTCTCCATGGAGGACTTCATAAAAAACCTCCATGGGAACTACTTCGGGCCGGTGGATGAGATTTCTCCGGTGGAGGGCGCCTGGAGAATCTTTAACCTGGATGGAAACCGCTTCAAAAAGAAGGATAAGAACTTCCCGTCCTGGTTCTTCTGGGGGATGAAGTTCTTTGAAGCCGTGGAGGAACTGGAAAAGAACCTGGTCAATGAGAAGGACCTCCGGGCACTTATGGCCCAGCCCCAGTTTATCCTGGACGAGATGAAATTACAACACTTTCCCCCGGCGGTGAAGAAGATGCTTGAGGGTCTGGCGGATTTAAGAAGGGAGTTCGTGGAAGCCCTGGCCCGGGAAAACACCGCCACCGCCGGAATGAAGTACCGGCAGGTGGCGGAGAAAGTAGAGGAGCGGGGAATACCCTGGGAGGCGGAGGAGGTTTACTTCGTGGGGCTGGCGGCCCTAACCCGGTCAGAAGAGAAAATAGTCAGGGAAATAATGAAAAACCCCTCCTCCTATTTCATTTACCAGCCCTTAGAGGAGGACCTGTTCTCTTACTTGAAAGATTGGGGATTGGAAGAGGAAGAGGTGAAGGGTGGCGGTGGAAAGGGCGAAATTTTTATCTACGAGGGCTTTGACACCCACAGCCAGGCCTATGCGGTAAAGAAAATCCTTGAGGAGAAGGACCTTTCCCCGGGAGAGACGGCGGTGGTTCTCCCGGACCCCTCCCTTCTCCTTCCCCTCCTCTCCGTGGCCCTTTCCGGTCAGGACTTTCCCTACAATGTTTCCATGGGATACCCCGCCACCAGAACGCCGGTCTACGCCCTTCTGGACCGGGTTATGAAGGTCCAGGAGGAAAAGAGGGACGGAAAATACCGCCTCCGGAGTTATTTAAACCTGGTTCTTCACCCCTATGTGAAAAACATATACTTCGGAGACGGCCAGAGCGGAGAGGTTACCCGAATTCTATTTCACACCGTCCAGGATGTCCTCTTGGACTCTAAAATTCCCTACTTCTCCCTGGACGGTGAGGAGATGGAGAAGGCCCTGGAGAGAACCCACAAGGCCACGGGGGTGAGTCGGGAGGAACTTTCCCGTCACCTCACCTGGATCCATCGCCTTCTCCTTGAAAATTTCTCCCGGGTCTCCACCCTCAAGGAGGTGGCGGAAAACATGGTTCACCTCCTGGAAGCCATTTACGAGAAAAGCCCGGCCCGGTTTTACCCCCTTTCTTCGCCGTTTTTTAAAACTTTTATGGACTTTCTATCCGAGGTCTCCTTCCTGCCCTTCGCCGAGGATATCAGGGGAAAGGAGGCCTTTTCCCTCGTAAGGAATTTTCTGGTTTACCTGAGGGTGCCCTTTGAGGGCGTCCCCCTGGAGGGCCTTCAGGTTCTCGGACAACTGGAGACCAGGGCCCTGAGGTTCAAAAATGTGATTTACATGGCCGCCAACGAGGATTTCCTGCCCTCCACAGAGCCCGTGGACCCGGTCCTTCCCACGCCGGTGAGAAAATACCTGGGCATACCCACCTACAAGGACAGGGAAAGGGTCATAAGGTATTACTTCATGAGGCTTTTGAAGGGAAGCGACAGGGCCTTTATCACCTACTCGTCCTCCCCGGAAAGTTCCAGAAGCCGGTTCCTGGAGGAAATAATCTGGGAGGCCGAAAAGGAAGGGAAAACGCTTTCCGAGGAGAAGGTGTCCTTTTCCCTTTCCACCGGGCGGAGACCCCTGGAATTTCCCAAAACCCCGGAGGTCGTGGAAAAACTTAAGAATACTAAGTTTTCCCCCACCGCCATAGACCTGTACATGAAGTGTCCCCTGCGGTATTACTTCTCCCGCATCCTCTCCCTCCGGGAGACGAAGGAGGTGGAGGAGGAACTGGAGGCTTCAAAAATCGGTGCGTTCTTCCACAGGCTCCTGGAGAGATTTTACTCCGAAGTGGTGGGGAAGGGAGTCGCCGTTTCCCCCGAGGACCTTACCTTTGAGAAGATGGAACCCATTTTTGAAAGGGAATTCAGAAAATTCTTTCCATATCAGCACGGGGAGTTTCTGCTTTTCCGTGAGATAGCCCGGGAAAGGCTTAAAATCTTTCTCCACCATGAAAGGGAAAGGGCGAAGGGAAAAACGGTTAAAATACTGGCCCTGGAGGAGTTTTATGAGGCCGAGTTTCAGGCGGGGGAGCACACCGTAACCCTCAGGGGGAAATTGGACAGGGTTCACCAGGATAAAGACGAAATATGGGTTCTGGATTACAAAACCGGGGGCGGAGAAACGCCTTCCCTGAAGAAAGAGGTGGGGGAACTTTCAACCCGGGAGGAAATGAAAAAGAAGATAAAATCCTTTCAACTGCCCATTTACCTATACCTCCTCAAGAACGCCGGGACTTTCGGAATTGAAAATTACGCACACACCCAGGCGGCCCTGTACTTTATGAATAAAAACGAGGAGAAAATACTTTTTAGAGACGATGATCGGAACTACGCCATGAACGAGTGTCTCCTTCCTTCCCTGAAAAACCTCCTTTCGGAAATCCTGAACCCGGATGTTCCCTTCTATCCCGACCCTTCCGACGATAGATACTGCGACCACTGCCCCTTCCGTCCGCTTTGCGTTCCTTGATTTTTCGGTGGAGCCGCCTTTAAAGGCGAAAAATTCTCCTCAAAATTCCCTGGGTGAACTCAATGGAGTCAAAGGGACAGACCTCCTGGCACACGAAACAACTTATGCAGGTTTCGTAATTTATCCTGGGGGATTTTCCCACCTCCAGAATGGAACCCGTGGGGCAGGCTTCCTGGCATATACCGCAGGCGGTGCATTTCTCGGGAATGATTTTAGGCCTGGGAAGGGAGCGCCTTAAAAACCTGCGGGCCAGGGAGGGGGAGAGGGGCACCGTGGAGGGAAGGGCAAAACCCTCCGCCTCCGGTGGGTCCTGAAGATCACCCCCCACGCTTATTTCCGGGAGAAGTCCCTCCTCCTTCGCCATCTTTATAAGGTAAACCAGGTCCTCCGCCTTCACGATTTTAGAAGCCACATAATCCAGGGCGAGGCCGTCTTCCGAGGCCATGACCAACCCCAGGGGATAGGGCCTCCCGTTTTGGGGACCGTTTCCCTCCATGGCCACCACCCCGTCCATTATGTTAAGCACGGGGGGCTTTACGCTGTATACGGAATAAAGCATCCTGGCGAAGTCCATGTATTCGGAGGCCCTTACATGCCACTCCGCCTTGAGTTTCCCGGGCACGGTTCCGAACATGTTTTTCACCGCCAGGGTGAGGACCATCTGGGTGTGGGTTTTGAACTTGGGAAGGTTCACCACCCGGTCAAATTCAAGGAGTTTTCGGCTCACCTCCAGCCTTTTGAAAAAACTCTGGCCCTTAACCTCCACCGGCGAATCCAGTTCCACCAGTTCCAGGCCCAGTTCCTCGGCCACGGCCCTTATGCCCGAGACCCGGCCCACCTTCTCCGCACTGGAAAGGGCCGGGGAGTCTCCCACCGCCGGCTTTGCTCCGAGGTCCAGGAGTTTCTCCGCCACGGCCTTCACCAGCAGTGGATGAGTGGTGACGGCCTTTTCGGGCCTGGTAGGGGCCAGCATGTTGGGCTTCAGAAGAACCCTGTCCCCCCGGGAAAAGAGGCCCTTCCTGGAGGAGAAAATGCTCTCCACGACTTCCCCCAGTCTCGCCTCCTCATACCAGCGGACCCTGTAAATCTCTACGCTGACCACGGGGATATTCTACCAGATGTCAGTGGGGGATTCGGGACCGGCCCCTTTTAACGGGCACGAAGAGAAGGTCCCGGAAGTCAAAACTGAAGTCAGTAAGCGGGGAAAAGGGAGCCATCTTCACCTCCTCAATTTCCCCCCGGTAATTCAGCACGAAGGTCACGAAGGCGTCGGCGTGGAGACTGCGGTCCTTCCACCTGACCACGAAGGTGTCGTAATGCCAGTGCTGGAGTTCCCCCACCAGGGATGGGGTGTGGCAGAACCTCATGACGAGTTTCTCTCCAACCTTCTCCACCACCATATCCCCGTACCAGCGGTCCACATACCTGCCGGCGTATTGGGAAAGGCTCAGGGAGGGCCTGGTGTTTTTGACCCTTCGCACCTGCGTGGTCTTCATCAGTTTTTCCATCCTTTTCCTCACCCTTTCCCGGACAATGGAGAAGGCACCAACCCAATCGCGGGAAGGAAGGCCCATGTAGTAGTCCAGCAAACTGTAGATTATGGCCTGGTATGCCTGCCTCACCTCCTGGTTGGTCAGGACCACGATGCCCAGTTGAAGGTCAGGGACCAGAACCACGCTGGAGACCATGCCCTTTATGGAGCCGGTGTGATAAACCAGTTTGTGGCCGTGATAATCCCTCAGCATCCATCCCAGGCCGTAGGCGAAGAAATTCGGCTGGAGGTCGGAGAGTTCCGGGGGATATTCCCTGATGGGGATGGGGATTTGGGCGGACCACATCTCCCGGGAAGTTTCCTTGCTGAAGAGGCGGACTTCCCCGTCGGAGCCCTTCCTTATAAGTCCCCTGCGGAGTTGAACCATCATCCACTTGGCCATGTCCACCACATTGGAGTTTATGGCCCCCGCCGGAGCGCCGTTGTCCAGGTTTTCGTAGTCCACGGCCACCACCTCCCCTTCCACCTCCATGTGGGGAGAGGCAAAATTCTCCGACTTCTTCAAATCCTCCACGCTGGTGTTGCTGTATTTCATCCCCAGGGGTTTGAAGATCCCCTCCTTTATGAATTCCCCCCAGGTCTTTCCGGTGAGGGCCGGGATTATCTGACCCGCCACTATGTACATGATGTTGCTGTAGGCGAACCTGCTCCGGAAACTGAACCTGGGCTTTATAAAGCGGACCCTGTAAACGATTTCCTGGGCGGTGTATGTGGAATGCGGCCAGAAGAGTAAGTCGCCGGCCCCCAGGCCCAGACCGCTCCTGTGGGTCAGGAGGTCCCTTACGGTTAATTCCCGGGTTACATAGGGGTCGTACATGCGAAAGTCCGGCAGATGTTTTATAACCGGATCGTCCCAGCGGAGTTTTCCCCGGTCAACCAGGATTCCCAGGGCGGCGGCGGTGAAGGCCTTGGTGTTGGAGGCAATGCCGAAGAGGGTCAGGGGAGTTACGGGGGAATTTTCCCCTTTCTTTCGCACTCCGTATCCCCTGGCGAAAACCAGCCTTCCGTCCTTGACCACCCCCACGGCTATTCCGGGAACTTCCCACTTCTCCTGGGCCCTTTTTACCAGAGCGTCAAATCCCCGGGGAACCGGAGGCCTGGCAGCGGCGGAGAGCAAAAAAATCGGAAGAAGAAGGACCAGAAACAGGTATTTCTTTCCGTTAGAACTCTTCCTTTCCATGGTTACCTCCATGTCCTATTTTAACAATTTTCCCCCGGGAAGCCAGCACCGCATCGGCCTTGACCTGGAAATTCAGGCTGTGGTATACAAAGGCCAGGAGGAAGAAATGAGAAAATTCAGCGTATTGACGGCAGCCCTGGCCCTGGTGTTTGTGGTTTCGTGCGGGGGGCCTAAAAAGAAAGCCCCGGCAAAACAGGAGGGACCTCCCAGGGTCTCCAATGGCGAAAACCCCATGCGGGGTAAAATAACCCTGCAACTGGAAGAGAAGTTCCGGTGGAGCCCAAAAACTACCGGGAAGAATTTTTCCATCCTGGACTTCGTCCGGGGTTCCGATGAAAGCCTTTTTCTCCTGGGGAGGAAGAATTACCGAATCTACAAAATAAGTCCGGAAGGCAAGGTGGTCAAAATGTTCTCCAATAAGGGAGAGGGCCCCGGAGAATTCAAATTTTTCCCGAAACTCAAAGCCTTTGGAGACTCCCTCTGGGCCGCCTCGGCCAGGAAAATGGTGGAGTTTGACCTGGACGGGAATCTCATACGAGAATTTCACCTGAAGAGGCTCTACCGGGGGATAACGCCCCTGGGAGGGGACAAATTTCTGGGCAGTTCCCTGAGTTTTGAAGAGGGAAGCGAGAAAATCCGGCTGATAATTTTCAACGCCCAGGAGGAGGTTCTCCGGCGTCTCTGGGAAACCAGTAAGGCGGGCTTCGTCCACATGAAAATGGGCAAGGGGACCTTCGTCTTCGCCTCCGGGCCACCCCTGCTTCCCAGGATGGTCTGGGCCTATCAACCGGACTCCGGCCTGGTTTACATAACCGAGGCTGACCGCTATGAAGTATGGGTCAAGGACCTGGACGGTAAAGTGCGCCTGGTGCTTTCCCGCCAGTACCAACGGAGCCCCTTCACCGAGGAAGAAAAGGAGAAATTCCTGGAGGGGCTTAGGGCCGCATCACCGGAGTTCAAAAAAGCCCTGCGGAGAAGGCTTCCCCAGCGCCTCTGCGCCATCTACCGTCTAGTTCCCCTTCCCCACGACTACCTCCTGGTCCTCAGCGTAAAGGATACGGACACTTACGGCTACGATGTTTTTGGCCCCCACGGAAAATTCCTCTACCAGATTGAAATGCCGAAAGAAGTGGAGGAAACCTTCAAAGTTTACCCCGACGGAACCATAGCCACCGTCAGGAATGAAAAGGGCCAGGAAGTTTACACCGAATACCGGGTCAAAAACCTTCCGGAAATCTTCGGAAAATGAAAAACTTTAATCATTGGGAGGGTTCCAGAATCGCCCTCAGCCTCTGAAGGAGGGCTTTGTCTTCCAGGGAAAATTGATAAAAACCGTCCCTTCCACCGCCCCGGGCGCCGAGTTCCCTGAGAAAACCGAGGACCTTCTCCTCAAGTTCGGGCTCAGGGAGGGAAAGGAAGAGTTTACCGGTCCTTGAAGAGTAGAGGAGCCCAGCTCTTTTCTCCCTCAAAAGCGCATTGGCCATGTGTTTTAACGCCCGCTCGTCCTCAAAATCCAGTTCCTCTAAGATGACCCCCTCCTCCCTGGCGAGGAGTTCCCTTATCTTTTCCTCAGCCAGGGATTTTTCTAACCTCTGGAGTTTTTTGGAAAGCCTCCTTTTCTCCGCCACGACCTGAGAGACCCTATCACTCAACCTTTCCTCCTCCATGCCGAAGGAGGAGACCAGTTCCTTTACCTTGGCCCTCGCCTCCTGAAGGTAGGAAAGCGCAGGGGCGCTTACCCTGAAGTAAAGCCTTGCGTTTCCCCGGACCTTATCGGTGCCGTAAACCGCTATAAGGCCGATTTCCGAGGTTTGCTTCACATGGGTTCCCTTGCACAGGGAATAATCCCAGCCTTCTATCTCAACCACCCGAACCCTCTCTCCCACATCCACCAACTTCCTCAAAGGGAGCCTCTTCGCCTCTTCTGCGGCAAGCCAGTAGGTCTTTACGGGGCGGTTCTCCTGGATCGCCTTGAAAGCCTCCAGTTCCGCCAGGGCTACCTTTTCCCAGGGGACTTTGGGGGTTGAAACCTCCACAGAAACATGCTCCTCCTGGATAGAAGCGGATAGGGTCTTCCAACCGAAAAGTCTTTCAAGAACCGCTGAAAACAGGTGCTGTCCCGTGTGCATCTTCATGAAGAGATATCTCCTTTCCCAGTCTATTTCCATAAGGCATTCCTCGCAGTCCAAAGGCTCCGCCAGGCGGTGATAAACCCTTCCGTTTTCCTCAAAAACCTCCAGAACTTCCTTTCCGCCTACGGTCCCTTTGTCCGGAAACTGCCCTCCCCCTCCGGGATAAAAAATAGTCCTGTCAAAGGCGTAAAGCAGACCGCCTTCCGCCTCCCTGCGTTCAACCACCCTGGCGGTGATGGAACGAAGATAAGGCTCTTCGTAATAAACCCTTTCACTAACCCTGCCCTTCATCCCCTCTATTTTACCAGAAAAAACAAACGCAGAATTTTATAAAGGCGTTAAAGAGCGAACCCCTGTGATATAATAAACATAAGATGAAAAATATAAAACTTATCCTTATGAGATGTCAATATTGCATGAGGAGGTGGGATTGTGGAGTTACCTCAATGGCTTAAAAGTAGATACGAAACTCTTTGGGAAGCCTTCGGAAGCAAGAAGTTCAGGCCAGAAGATGCCTTGAAGGTTATTCGTGAAAAAGACTTGGACATCTCGGAAGAAGGACTAATTGTGGTTCTTTCAGAACTTCGCAAAAGAGGATGGGTTAAGGTAGAACCCGACCCTCAAGATGCCCGTAAGAAATACTATATTCTCATGCCACCTGAACCCCAAATCTCTCTTTTTCCGGAAGAGGCTCCCAAAAAACTTACGAGGGCGGAACTTGAAGGGCTTCTTAAAAAAGCAGCAGACCTTATAAGAACGAGGGTTGATTATACCTTCATCCTGATTCTTCTTTTCTATAAAAGGATAAGCGACAAATGGAAGGCAGAATTTGATGAGGCTTATAAGGAAGCTCTTGCTGATGGCCTGAGCGAAGAAGAAGCCCTTCAGGAGGCGAAAAACTCCATCTATCATGACTTTGACATTCCCGAAGAATACCTCTGGGACGAGTTAAGAAAGGACCCGCAGCGACTTCCTGAAAACTTCTCCAAAGCCATGAAAGCTATGGCCGAGAGGAATCCCGAACTTCGCGATGTTTTTGAAACCATAGACTTCGTTCAGTTTACCTCCAACAGGGAAAACGCCGAGATACTTCGCCAGCTCGTGGAACTTTTCAGTTCCCATTCCCTTAAAGAAGTCTCACCGGATATTTTGGGGGACGCATATGAATGGATACTCCGCTATTTTGCTCCTCAAAAGGCTAAGGAGGGAGAGGTTTACACCCCAAGGGAAGTTATAGAGCTTATGGTGAGGATATTAGACCCGAAACCTGGCCAAAGCATTTACGACCCTGCATGCGGTTCAGCAGGAATGCTTATCATTTCCTACAAGCATGTGGAGAAATCCCACGACCGCGAAGGTGCAGACAGGCTTTTCCTTTACGGACAGGAAGCCAATCACAAAACCTTGGCCCTCGCCAAGATGAACCTTTACATTCACGACATAAGGAACGCAAAACTGGCCCAGGGAGATACCCTTCTTTATCCAAAGTTTAAAAAGGGCCAGAGCCTTCAAACCTTTGACTTCGTAATAGCAAATCCCCCCTGGAACCAGGACGGATACGGGGAGGAAGTCCTGAAAAAGGGAGAACTTTGGAGGGAAAGATACACCTTCGGATTTACAACCCGCCAATCAGCGGATTGGGCGTGGATCCAGCACATGCTCGCCTCAGCTAAAGACGACGGCAAAGTGGCCATAGTCATTGACAATGGAGCGCTTTTCAGGGGAGGAAGAGAGCGGGCCATAAGAAAAGCAGTCCTTGAAGAGGACCTTTTAGAGGCGGTCATTCTTCTTCCGGAAAAACTCTTCTACAACACCGGAGCACCAGGGGCCATAATGATATTTAATAAGGCAAAGCCTCCTGAGAGAAGGGGTAAAGTTCTATTTATAAACGCCAGCAGAGAATTTCGTCAGCATCCGGAAGTAAGAAAACTCAATCAACTTGCCCCTGAAAACATAGAAAAGATAACAGAAGCTTACAGAAAATTTTCAGAGGAAGAGGGCTTCTCAAGGGCAGTTCCAATAGAAGAAATAAGAGAAAACGACTATAACCTCAATGTAACCCTTTATGTATTCCCCGTGGAAGAGCAGGAAGAGATAGATGTTGCGAAAGAATGGGAGGAACTTCAGAGTTTGGAGCAAAGGTATTCGGAACTGAAAAACAAGATAAAAGGTTATCTGGAAGAGATGGAGTATTTTAAACATAAGGAGTAAAAATTGGACGAGAAGGAACTTCAATTGATCCTTGAAAGCGGAGAGGGATATAAAATAGAGTTCAAAGAGAGTGTTACCGGAATAGATAAAGATATGGTAGCCTTTGCTAACTCTGCGGGTGGAAGGATATTTATAGGAATAACAGACGATGGAGAAATAAAGGGTGTTAAGATTACCAACAAGTTGAAATCCCAAGTTCAAGATATTGCCAACAATTGTCAGCCACCCGTAAATATCCTGATGGAAGAATTTAGAAATATCCTTATTGTAGAGGTAAGAGAAGGAGAGGACAAACCATATAAGTGTTCATCTGGATTTTATATTAGAGTTGGCCCCAACTCCCAAAAACTGAGCAGAAACGAGATAATAGAGTTTTTTAAATCTGAGGGAAAAATTCGTTTTGATGAACTTGTTAATCTAAAATTTGATTACAGAAAGCACTTTGACCGTAAGAAGTTTGAGAAATTCTTAAAATTGGCTGGAATCTCTAAAGTGCTTAGTATTCCTTCAATATTGATAAATTTAGGAGTAGCAGAAAAACAGGAAGGCAAGCTTATTTTCAATAATGCGGGTATTTTATTCTTTGCCAGAAACCTTAACGATATATATTTCCACACCGTTGTAACTTGTGCATTATATAAAGGCACAGAGAAGGTAAATGTTCTTGATAGAAAAGATTACAACGAGGATATAGTGAGCAATGTGGATATGGCTATGAATTTCCTTAAAAATTATATTCCGGTAAAATACGAAATCACAGGTGAACCAAGGAGAAAGGAAATTCCTGAGATTCCCTATGAAGCGCTGAGAGAGGCCGTAATCAATGCAGTGGTCCACAGGGATTATTTTGAGAAAGGAGCCAATGTGATGGTGGAAATATTTGACGATAGAATAGAAATCTCGAATCCAGGGGGACTTGTTAAAGGCCTTAAACCAAAGGATTTTGGCAAAAAGAGCGTTTTAAGAAACCCTCACATCGCCAGCCTGTTTCATAGAATAGGGTATATAGAAAAAATGGGAACAGGCATAAACAGAATGAGGAAACTTCTGAGAGAAGCCGGACTTCCTGAGCCGGAATTTGAGTTTGATACATTTTTCACAGTTACCTTCAGGAGACCAATTAGGAAAAATGTCGGAGTAAATGTCGGAGTAAATGTCGGAGTAAAAATAGGACTAAAAGGGAAGCGGCTTGAGCGAGTTAACACGATGCTTGAGATACTTAAAAGAGAAGAAATTTTGAATATAACTCAGCTCGCAAAAATGTTTGGAGTCTCTGAAAGAACCATAGAAAGAGATGTAGAATTTTTAAAGAAAAAAAGACTCATTGAATTTGTCGGTCCACCAAAAACTGGAAAATATGTGCTTACCGAAAAGGGCAAAAAACTATGGGAGGAGTAAATGGGCCAAATGAGTCAAGGATGGGTAAAAAATGGAAAAAGGAGAAAATGAACAATAAAGAAAGAAAAAATTTGGAAAATTACTATCAGCAGTTAATGAAGGTGGAGAACTGGGAGAATATTCCGATAGAAAAAGCCTTAAACCTTTTAGGGGTGTTGATAGACATTTCTTTAGACTTAAAGAGACCAGAAGGTTTGCAAAAAGCGCTAAATCTTTCAAAGGAGCTCGAGAAGAGAAAAGGTATTTCTTCAGAGCAAAAAGCTCTTTTGTATTATTTTGTTTCTAATGCTTGGTCAAATTTAAAATGCGTTAAAGAAAAAAACTCTTCTGAAAATTGGAACTGGAGAGCAAAAGAAATTGGGAATTCATTACTTTATCTTAGGCGATGTATAAAAGAAGAAGGGTTCAAGAAACTTCCTTCGATAAGAAAAGCCCAGATCTATACAAATTTAGGAAACACATTCAGTGAAATAGGTCGCTCTGTAGAATCTATCGAATATTTCGATAAGGCTTTAAAAATATTCCCAAATTTTCCTATGGCGCTGGGAAATAAAGGTGAGGCACTTTTAAGTTTGGCTGGAATTCTGTATGATCCTTGTCATCGAGAAGTTTTATTAAGACATGCATATGAGAATTTGGACAAAGCTTTGTCTTATTCTCAAAAATACCAAATTCGTGATAGTGCTAAAATCGAGTTTGAAAAAACATTAAAAAAAATCGAAGAATTTCCCTTCCAATGTGGAAACCAAAATATAAATCTAAATAATTTTTCTCTGGGTGACTCTATCGAAGAAATATCTTATAGGAAATGGGCTTTAGAACATAGACTTTTCCTCAATCCTTTAAATGATATTGGCTCCTATAGTCTTGCAGCGAGAGATGTCCTTACTACCCCATCTATAATTGTTAGGGAAGGTGAGGGTCCATATTATCACGGATTTTATAATCAAATGAAGCAGGAATTTGTATCAGCTCGATATCTTTATTATGAAGGTATTAACTCTTATGAACCGCATTTCTCCGATAGAGAAGTCTTACTTTATAATACATTAGATTATCCCGTATATTCCTTTTCAGCTGAAAAGATTAAAATAGCATTTAGAATGGTTTATTCTATTCTTGACAAGCTATCCTACTTCCTCAATGATTATTTAAGACTGAATATAAATGAAAGACGAGTAAGTTTTAAGTCATTTTGGTATGAAAAACAAGATAGACAAAAAGGTCTTAGAAAAGAATTTGTAAATCGTCCTAATTGGCCATTGCGAGGTTTATTTTGGTTAAGTAAGGATCTATTTGAAAGCACTCCAGGATTTAAGGAATATTTAGAGCCAGAAGCGCAAGAGCTTCATAAAGTTCGGAATTGCCTTGAGCATAGATATCTTAAATTGCATTCTGAAGAATGGCCGAGATTACAAAAAAATGGCTTTTTTATAGACCACTTAGCATTTTCAATGAGCCGTTTTGATTTTGAGGCGAAGGCACTCAAACTTTTGAAATTAGTCCGTTCGGCTTTGATTTATCTAAGCTTAGCTATACATGTAGAAGAATGCTTAAGAAATAGAAATTTAAAGTCCTCAACAATTGTGTCAATGCAACTGGATGTTTGGAAAGATGAGTGGAAAATTTAGAAATGGGGGTATAATATGGAGAAAGGTAAAGCAATTCAGCTTTTAGAGAAATGCATTCTTGAAATCGAAGAATTAAAAAAAGTAAGATTTAACTCACCTCAATTTACTGCTTGGAAAAGCAAAACAAATTCTCTTTTAGAGAAAATATTTGGAAAAAACTCAAGACAATTGGAAGATTTTGGAAAAATCTTTAAACATCAACAGGCAGGAGCTATAATTATGATAGCTGCTCAGAAACCAGCGTATAAGATTCATGAGATAGAAATCCAAGCTTTAGAAGAGGCAAAAGCATTATTAAATTCTTTTAAAGAACAATTGATTGATTTTGGAGAGATTGAAAAGACACAAAGGAAATTCAACGATGTCATTTCAGAGCTTGAGAGGATTTTTGATCGATTTTATATTATTGCTCGCCAAATAGAAAAAAGACATAACAATAGGCCTACTTTAGAAATTATTGATGAATACGATGTTCAGGACTTATTACATGCGCTTCTCAAATTGTTTTTTGACGATATAAGAAGGGAAGAGTGGACTCCAAGCTATGCCGGAGGAGCGGCAAGGATGGATTTTTTGCTTAAAAATGAAAAAATAGTCATAGAAGTGAAAAAGACAAGGAAAGGTTTAACTGATAAGCAGATAGGTGACCAGTTGCTTCAAGATATTGAGAGATATAAAAAACACTCTGATTGCGACTATTTAATATGTTTTGTGTATGACCCGGAAGGTAGAATTGGCAATCCTCGTGGGTTGGAAAAAGACCTTAGCAAAGAAGAAGATGGATTTAGGGTATCAGTTTATGTTAGGCCATGAGGAATGAAAAACATAGAGCAACTTCATCAAGACTTTTCTCGATTCCGAATGATTGGATTCTTACAAAATTAGGGGCATGTGTGGAAATAAGAGGGTCTAAAAGACTTTCTTTTAAAGATAAGAAGATTCCCTTTATTCCTATGGAGTTAATCCCGACTGAGAGTGTGTATGTTAAATATGAATTAAAGAAGCCCCAAGAAATTAAAAGTTTTACATATTGTGAAGCTGGAGACCTGCTCTTAGCAAAGATCACACCTTCCTTAGAGAATGGAAAACAAGGTATTGTTCCTCAAGATATACCTAATGGTTTTGCTCTGGCTACCACCGAAGTTTTCCCTCTTCAATCAAAGAAAGAAAAAATTCTAAATTTATTCCTTTTCTATCTTCTTAAGACTCCAAGGTTCAGAAATGTGCTTATTACCTCCATGATAGGGACTACTGGAAGACAGAGGGCATCTAAAGAGGCCCTCTTATCCCTCCCCATCCCCCTCCCTCCACTCTCCGAGCAAAAGAAGATTGCTGAGATTCTTTCCACTGTGGATGAGGCCATAGAGGTTACGGATAAGGAGATTGAAAAGGCGGAGAGCTTGAAACGCGGGCTTATGCAGGAGCTTTTGACTAAGGCGATAGGGCACAGCAGGTTTAAGAAAACCGAGGTGGGAACGATACCTGAGGAGTGGGAGGTGGTGAGAGTAGAAAAAATTTTTGATGTTTATGGAGGGACAACTCCTTCTACTAATAACCCTTCTTTTTGGGATGGAGAGATTCTCTGGGTAACTCCTACCGATATAACAAAATTAGGAAATAGAATATATTTAAATGACACTGAAAGAAAAATTTCTGAGGAAGGATTAAAAAAGTCCAATCTAAAATTATTGGAACCTTTTACTATTTTATTGACTACAAGAGCAACAATAGGTTACGCAGCTTTATCTCCTAAGCAACTTACGATAAATCAAGGAATGACAGCTTTTATCCCCTTGAAGAAGGACCTTATCAATCCTGTTTTTTATATTTACTGGTTCTCTAAAATTAGAGATTTTTTGCTTCAATTAGGAGGGGGAAGTACTTTCAAAGAGGTTTCGAGGACCACTCTAAAAAAGCTATATGTTCCCCTCCCCCCTCTTCCAGAACAGAAAAAAATAGCCGAGATTCTTTCCTCTGTTGACGATTTCATAGAAAGCTTGAGAGCACGCAGGGAAAAGCTGGTAAAATTAAAGCAGGGATTAATGGAAGACCTATTGACGGGCAAAAGGAGGGTTAAGATAGATGCCGAGGACACCTGAAGCGCATCAAGTTGAGAAATTTCTCATCCATAAGTTAATAGAGCAGGGCTGGAGGTATGTTCCAGGGGATGAACTTCCAAGGGAGGATTTCCGCCAGCCCCTCCTTGAGAAGGACCTTATAAAGGCTCTGGAGAGAATAAACAAAACAGAAGCCACTGAAAAGGATTTTCTTAGGGCAATTGCAAGGCTAAAAGGGGAAGGTTTTGGTCCAGAGGGCCATAAGAAGGTTCTTCGGTATTTTAAGTATGGCATCCCAATAAAGCTCGAAAAAACCGGAGTTGTGGAGTTCTTAGAGCTTTTTGATTACAAGAATCCGCAGAACAACGAGTTTATAGTTTCCAACCAGGTAATCTATCATGGGGGAAATCCTATAAGAACCGATATAATGCTCTATGTAAATGGAATTCCCCTTGTGGATATAGAATGCAAGAACCCTGAAGACCCCTCCATCAGCTGGAGAAACGCTTACAAGCAGATAAAGTATTATGAAAGCACCGTTCCTGACCTTTACCGTTATGTGCAGATAGGGGTTGCAGCAGAGGCCACCGCCAGATATTTCCCGATAGTTCCCTGGCGAGAAGATGTAACGGTTTACCTCTGGCGTGAGGATGGAAAAGAGCCTCTTGAAGCCCTATCTCTCATGCTTTCGCCAGCAAGGCTTCTGGATATGATAAGAAACTTTATTTTCGTAAGGGAGGAGCATGGGGAGATAACCAAAGTGATGACCAGATACATGCAGTATAGGGCTGTAAACAAAATTGTGGACAGAGTGCTTGCAAACTTGAGGGGCGAGGAGGATAAAAATCGTGGTCTTATATGGCACTGGCAGGGAAGCGGAAAGACTCTCACCATGATCTTTGCAGCCCACAAACTGTTTTATGCCGAAGAAATGGAAAATCCCACGCTGTTTTTTGTTGTTGACAGATTGGACCTTGCAGAGCAGCTTCAGGGAGAATTCGCTGCCCTGGATATGCCTTTTTCTGCTGAGACTGTGGAATCCATTGACCATCTAAAGAAGATAATCTCTCACGACGACTTTAAGGGAAAAAGGGGAATCTTTATAACCCTTATTCAGAAATTTTCTCCGGAGAAACTAAGGGAAGTTAAGGAGTTTATGTCCTCAAAGGGAAGCGGAACCATAGCGGAACGGAAAAATGTTGTTCTTTTCATAGACGAAGCCCACAGGAACCAATATGGTGTGCTGGCAGCCCAGATGAAGGATATATTCAAGAATGCCTTTGCCTTCGCATTTACAGGAACGCCCATATCCAAGAATCAGCGGGATACTTACTTGGAGTTCAGCTATCCGCCTGAGGAACTATACCTTGACCGTTATTTCATAACCGACTCCATAATGGACGGCTTTACAGTGAGAATCGTCTATGAGCCGAGACTTACAGGCGAGGTTCACCTGAGAAAAGAACTTCTGGACCTTTTTATAAACTCAACCCTTGAAGAGCTGCCTGAGGATGAAAGGAAGATAGTGGAGCCGGAACTTAGGAGAAGAATAAATATCATAAATACCTTCTTTGAGGACCCTGAGAGGATAGATAAAATCTCTGAAGACATAGCTCAGCATTTTCTTGAAAATTTAGATGGAAAATTCAAGGCTATGGTTGTGGTAGGGAGCAGGAAAGCGTGTCTTATGTATAGGGACAGGCTTAGAAAACTCCTTCCGGAAAATTATGTTGAGGTTGTAATGACTGCCAGCCCGGGCGAGGAAGAGGGAAAAGGGGAATATGTAAGTGAAATAGCAGAGAAGTATGGCAGCAGCGATGTCTCAAGTGCAATTAAAACTGTGGTAACCAAATTCAAAGAGGAAGAATACCCCAAGATTCTTATCGTGACGGAAATGCTTCTTACAGGTTTTGATGCCCCGATTCTTCAAACCATGTATCTTGACAAACTTCTAAAGGAACATCGTCTTCTTCAAGCAATAGCCAGGACAAACAGACCTTATAAGGGGCTCAAAGAAGCCGGGCTCATAATAGACTATGTAGGAATATTGAAGGAGTTTAAGAGGGCATTTGCAATTTACAATGAAGAGGACATAGAAGGGGCACTCTGGAATGTGAAAGACCTTGAGACCGACTTTGAAAAGGAACTGATGGAAATTCTGAACTTTTTCCAGGGTCTGGAGAGAAAATTTGAAAGGGAAACCTTTGTCTCCGCAGTGGAGATTTTAACCGGCGAAGATGGGAAGGCGAAGGACTTTATCGCTAAATACTGGAGGCTTAGAAAGCTCTTTGAACTTTTGGGCTCCTCCCCGGACAAGTTAAAATATCTTGACGATTATAAGTGGTTGTCAGCGGTCTATTCCTATTACAGAAAACTGGTGGATAGGGAAGAGGAGAAGCCGGATGTCAGTAAATATTTTAGAAAGACCATAGAACTTATTCATCAAACCACAGAAATAGAGAAGATAGAAAAGGACCTTCCGCCAATTGTCATAGATGTGGACTCTATAGAGGATATTGTTAAAAACGCTAAATCAGAGAAGGAAAAAGCCGCCACGGTGATTTTTACATTGAGAAACATAATCCTTGTGGAAAAAGAGAGAAAGCCCGTTTACGAATCTCTGGTAGATAAAGTGGAAAGATTGGTGAAGATGTGGCAGCAGAGGGCGAAAGATTACAGGAAATTATATGAGGAAGGTCTTGGAATTCTGAAAGAAAAAAGAAATATAGATAAGAGGCAAAAAGAACTTGGGCTTTCGGACCTTGAATATTCCATTTTGTTAACAGTGGAGGAAAAGATTGGGGAGGAAAAGGGAATTGAAAACGAAATAAGAAAACTCGTGGAGGAAATTGGAGCAGACCTATTTGAGGGCTGGCTCGGTCAGGTAACGGTGAGGAGGAAAGTGGAAAGAAAGATAAGGAGATTTGCCAGAAGGCTTAAAAAGGAATATGGATTGAGTTTTGAGGAGATGGAAGAACTTTACAGGAAAATCTGGGAAAGGGTGAAAAACTATGGAATTTGAATACAAAGTTTTTTACAGAAAGGTAAAATACGCCCGGGTGGAAATAAGGTCAGGAGAGTTGAGGGTAATTGTTCCCTTTGGAGTTAAAGCCGATGCCGTTGTAGAGAGGCATCGTAGGTGGATAGAGAAAAAGATGAGGGAGATAGAGAGGGTAAAGGCAGAGGCCGAGAAACTTAAACCTGTGGAAAGAACAGAGGCGGAGTTTAGACGCTTGATGAGGGATTTTATATGCGAAGCCGAGAGGGCTTTTGGGGTAAAATCCAAGAAGGTGTTATTCAGGAAGATGAAAACAAGGTGGGCGAGTTGCTCAAGCAAGGGTAATATAACGGTGAATCGCCTGGCGAAAGTGCTTCCCGACCATCTCCTCCGTTACATCGCTTTCCATGAGGTTGCTCATTTAATACATAAGAATCATGGTAAAGCCTTTCGTGACCTTCTTTCCAGATTTTTCCCCGACCACCGTCGCATTGATTTACAGCTCCAGCGGTGGTGGTTCGTGGTAAGTCCAAAATTTTATGGAGGGAAAGATGGCTACTGAGATTTTAATTGAGCCAGTATTTGAAAACGAAGAACTCTTGGAAGCATTTCCTGAGTTTTCTCGGGTGGCCTTTACTTTGATAGCAAAATCTGGAGCCTCATCTTCTTTTAAACTTAAATTGAGCCAGACAGGAGGCGAAACGGTAGAGCAAATAAAGATTAAGAAAATGCGAGTGCTGAGCAAAGATATAAGATATGAAGTAACATTTGGAAAGGACTTTGTAGTTCATTTTCCTCCAGGAGAAACCGAAATATTGCTTCAAACATCTTACAAAATAGTCTTTCCTGTACCTGGCGTTTACTGGCTGGAATTAAAAGTAGAACCGGAAAGTGTAGAAACAAAACAGAGGATGCTAAATGGAGGAGTAGGTCGGGGGTGGAGTAAAGGTGAGGAAAAGAACTCTTTAAGACAGCCCATACTCGTCATTGATGGAGTCAATCTCGAACAAATAAAAATAAATAGGGATCTCAGGTATTTAACCTATGCAATTCTCGCATTGACTGTGGTAAGCGTGATAACGATGTTACTGTCATTTCTTTTTTAGAGTATGTGTTATAATATTAAGTGTGTGATTGGAGGGTGTTAATAGATGCATGCATTATAAGATGCGCAAGGGAGCATATAGAGAAACGGGTGGCTGGATGTTTCTAATTACGAAAATAGAACCAAGAAACTTAATGAATAAGAGAATTAGGACAGAGAGTATCTTTAATGACAATAAAACAAGAAGGGGGTAAAAGATGTCAAGAATAGGTAAATTTATGGTGACTTTAGCCCTGCTTTCTTTTCTATCTGGAAAAAGCGTGAAAATTGCTGTGGTAGGGATAACAAATGTCTCACAGTTTGGCCAACCATTCCGTTCAGAAAGGGCTCTTGAAAGTTTAGGAATTACACAAGACCTATTATCTTCCTATGCAGAAGAGGTTTTAACTACGCTTATAGCATCTCAAACTCCTTACATTGTAGTAGAAAGAAGAAAAGTCCTTACTCTAATAAAAGAGCAAGATTTTAATCGCTCTGGCCTGGTTAATAATTCTGATATGGCAGTAAGGTTAGGAGAACTCTTAGGGGCGAATTATATAGTAACGGGATCCATTGTAAATATTGGAAGGGAAAGGAGAAGGTTTCGAGGGTATGGAATCTCTACTGAAAGTATAGTCTATTTTGTAGAGGCTTCACTTAAAATGTTAGATGTCAATACCGGAGCTATAGTTAAGGCTGGATTATATGATGCCGAGTTTAGGGTTCAAGACACAGGTTTTAGCCAAAGTTCTAATACATTAGCAGTAAGAAAACTACTTAAAATAGCCTTTCAAAAATTTGTGCAAGATTTAAATAATTACTATGCCTCCTCCTATGGAAACAAAGGCAAAAAAGAAAGACGAAACCGAGTATTAAGAATAGATGTTATTTCTGAGCCTGAAGGAGCGGAGGTGGAAGTTGATGGTATATATATGGGAAGCACACCATGTAAAATAGAAGTAGAAAGGGGAAAGATTGTATCCGTCTCCATTGCATTAGAAGGATATGAAACTTGGAAGAAAAAAGTCAAAGCCATAGAAGGGTTAAGAATAAAAGTAAAGTTAAAGAAAAAAGAGTAGTATCTTGTTCAATCATGGAAAAGTTAAGAACATCTTTTTCTTAGGGAGAAAAGGGAAATGCTCAGTTCTGAATCGTTGTCTCTAACATTACCAGCACCCGCCCCGAAGGTTCATTTAGCGCATTCCGCTTTCGCGAAACTTTCCTACGCTCCCAGAAAACTCTATTCCGCCCTCGCCGACCTCGTCCAATCCCGCCTCCAAAAAGCAAGGAGCCTGTGAGATAGGAGCAAATAAAAAAGGAGTGAACTATGGGAAGTTTATCGACTTGGCAAATAATTGGGGCAATAGGGTCTATTATAACTGCCATTTTTGTCATGTTAACTTACTTTCTCCAGAGAAAAGGAATAAAAACCTCCCTTGAAGTTTCGGTTAATGTGAGAGATATTATGTCTTTTTCTTCTGGAACGGCTCAAAAGAATGAGAAAGGACCTTTTGTCTTTATAATTGTCAGAAACCCAGGGTTGAGGGATGTAAAAATAGTTCGGATTTCCTTTTATTTTTCAAGGTTAGGTAAAAAGAAATTATTTATGTATTCCCATATCAAAAGTGAGCAAGGTTTACCGTGTATAATAAAAAGTGGTCAAGATTGTAAATTTTGGTTCCCTGTCTCTTTAGTTAAAGAATTGGCGAAGCAAGAAAATCTCTCCTTTCCAACAAAAATAAGGGTTGTCATAGCAGATGCTTTAGAGGAAAAATTTGAAAGCAATTCATTGAAAATAGAAGCCTCAGAGGAAAGAAACCACGGAAAATAACGAAGTGAGGATCGTCTATGAAATTCTGTCCAATGGTGCGTCAAGCCCCTTGTAAAAACTCCTGAAATCTCCAGGGGCGTCTGGGAAATTTCCGGGAAAGAAAGAGCATTCCTCAATCAGAGGCAAGTTTTACCCTACAAGCGGGCAAAAATCAAGTTTTGTAGGGTAAGTCATTGGAGAAGGTCCTCCAGGGATTCTACGAAAGAACTTACCAGGGGAAGTTTTTCCTTAGTTTCCTTCAATGAAGTTTTTATTCGCCTTTTCCAGGAGGGAGGGAAGGTCTTCCAAAGCCTCAGGAGTTTTTCCTTCTCCTGAGGATTCTGCAAAATGTATCTACCCACATAAACCGCCTGTTTCAGGTCCTTCTCGGCCTTCCCTGGCTCCTTCCTCCTTCTGGAAACCAAAATTTTGTGGAAGAAGAATGCCGATGGTGAAGGAAGTAATATCTTAAGTCCGCGGGCGACCTTTAAAGTTATGCTATCCGAAAGTAATATATCCATGAACCTTAAAATCTGAGGAGTTACTTTTAGTTCCTTTATAAAAGGAGGCTTGCTTCTTCCCCTTCCCCTCTGGGGCGCGAGAAATTCTATTTTCATCCCATATCCGGTAAAGTAAAGTGAGCCGTCAGGATTGAAATTTTCTGAAAATCCCAGATCCTTAAGAAGCCCTGAAAGGTTAAACTCCTTTCCCTTATAGGGCAGGGGGATGAGAATGTCCAGGTCCCTGGTGGTTAGGGGATAATGGGGAACCGAGAGGTATTTCTGATAAAGCCAGAAACACCATGTGCCTATAACCTCTATGCCTTCTTCCCAAAGGCCGCTTTTGGTAAATTCTCTAAAAAGTTTCTCTATGGGCTGGAGAAAATGAACTTCCCCACTGGGTTTTTCTCTTAACAGTTTTAATGCTTGTCTTACTTCTTTTAGTTCGGCCTCCAGTTTTTTTCTTTTCTTCAAAGCCTTTAAAAGCTCCTGGGGGACTTCTTTTCCTATATATTCATCAACGAGTTTCCCTTCTTTTCTATATTGGAGATAATAGTAAATCCTATTTCCTTTTTTCTTTTTTTTGATTCTCCCCTTAGGAAGCGACCCAAGGGCGGAAATAATTGAGCGCTCCTGCTGTCTGTAAAATTCAACCGTTTCATCAAGCATGTGTTTAAGGTCTTTCACATTATAATTTTACCCTACCAATAAGCAAAAATCAAGTTTTGTAGGGTAAAACTCGGATTCCTGTCATTTTTTCGGCCTCCACCGAAATCCTTAAGAGGCATCTGGGAAATCTCCGGAAAAGGAAAGTCGTTGATTGTAAGAAGATGAGGGGAGTCTGAAATGGAGGGGGCAGACCCCCAGCGGGGGCTGGAGAATCTGCACGTATAACATTATCCCTGAGGCCGAGAGTTGGGCCTGGCGCTCTGATAAGCCCCCTTCAGTTTCTCTAAGTGCCAGCCGTAGCGTATTTTCTCCTTGAGATGCTGAAGTTCCCTTTCCAGTTCTAAGAGAGCCCCGGTGCATTTCCTCTTCCACCGGGCGAAGACCCTCGTATTCACTTCGTTCAATTGGGCCTTAATCTCCGGGAGGCCTTCCAGGCAGTATCCCACCGCCAATTCCGCCTCAGGATATCTGTTTTTCTCCGCTTCCTCCGGGGGCAAGTCCTCAAAAAGATAGGAGTAAATCCCCACATACATGGTGTAAACGCCCAGGACAAAGCGGCAGCGCCTCAGTATCCAGTAGTTTTCGTATTCAAAGGTTAGGACCGCTATGGTGGCCCAGAAAAGGTCTTTAAGGCCGTACCAGAGGGCGTCCAATTCGTAAAGTGCCCTCCGACAAATCTCCTCAACCCTGTGTTTTGCTTCGTCCATTCCCTTGCTCATAACCACAATTTTAATACCCGATTCAAGTCCCGTTTTGGGGAGGAATACGGCCTTATCCCGGTCAGGGCAGAGGGGCTTGGTTCCGTTCCTGGCCCGTTCTTTGTGGTTGGCAACCCGGGCCGGGGAAGGGTGAACCGCATGGTTTTCAGGGGGTTGACTCAGGACACCTTCGGTAACGGGCGCCAGGGCAGAGGGGGGCGGCTTTCCGCCTTACTTCAAGAAAACTTCAATTACGGGAACGGCCACGGCGGGCTTCCGGATAGGAAGGTGGAGGATTACATCTCCCTTTTCTTCGGTGAATTTCACTTCGGAGGCGTCGTGGAGCAGTTGGGCGTATTCCACTTTCCCGCCGTAGCCCTCCAGGTGAAGTCTCCCGATGGAGGGCCAGGAGAGAACATGTATGTAGAGGCGTCGGGTTTGGGGGTTGTAGGTTAAAAGGCAGTTGTCGGGTTTTTTAAATTCGTCCGGTGGTTGGGTGCATCCGTATATGGACCGGCTGTGGTACCTCATCCACCTTCCTATTCCTTTCAGCCTTCGGACGGTTTTCTCCGGGAAGGCTCCTCTGCCGGTGGGACCCACATTGAGCAGGAGGTTTCCTCCTTTGCTCACCGCTTCTATGAGCATGGTTATCAGTTGGCGGGTGCTTTTCCACCCGTTGCTGTCCCTCATGTAGCCCCAGTAGCCGGTTATGGTCTGGCAGGTTTCCCAGGGGACCCTGTGCCCACCGTGTTTCACCCATCCCCTGGGCATTACCTGCTCCGGCGTCCGGTAGTCCCAGCCTCCGGGAAAATCCAGAAGGTCAAGCCTATCGTTGATGATTATCCAGGGCTGGAGGCTTCTTATGAGGCTCAGAAGTTCGGTGGAGTGCCAATCCTGCCTTCCCTTGCCGTTTTTTCCGGGAAAGGAGAAATCCAGGAATAGCAGGTCCACCCTGCCGAATTGTGTCAGCAGTTCCCGGAGTTGGTTCTTCATGTACTCCACATAGGCCTTCATGTTTCTATGGCGGTTTTCTTCCCGGGCCTGGTTCGGATTCCGGAAAAGGGGATGGTATTTGTCCAGGGTGTATTGGGGATGGTGCCAGTCAAGGAGGGAGTAGTAAAACCCCACCCTCAGCCCTGCTTCTCTGAAGGCCTTTACGAAGGGACGGAGGAGGTCCCTGCCGTAGGGCGTGTTGGTGGCCTTGTAATCGGTGTACTTGCTGTCCCATAGGCAGAAGCCCTCGTGGTGTTTGGCCGTTATCACCGCATAGCGCATTCCCGCTTCCCTGGCCAGGCGGGCCCACCGGGCCGGGTCGTAGAGGTCCGGGTAAAAATGGCGAAAATACTTCGTGTATTCTTCTTCCGGGATCTTTTCGTAGTACTTAACCCACTCGCTCCTTCCGCTCAGGGAATAGGTTCCCCAGTGGATAAACATTCCGAAGCGGGCTTCCTGCCACCACCTCATTCTCCGGGCCTTTTCCGCCGGGGTCTCTGCGTACTTCCATTTTCTGGCCCCAAGGCTTAAAAGAACCAGGAGCACAAGGGCAGGAATTAGCAGAAGTCGTTTCATTTGGACCTCCTGAAGTCTGGGCTTTCTTCGGTCATGTTTAAAATTCTATACCTTTTCCTCCGTTTTAAAAAGCATCGGAGGGAAGGATCGCTCCTGCGCCCCTCAGAAGGAATACTTAACCTCCAGGAAGACCCTGGAGGAGTCCTCCAGCCTTCCGAAGGGGGTTTCAGGGGCACCGTGAAACACCGTGGCCCCTAAGTAAATGTTTACCCCGTCGGCGAATTGATAGGTAAAGATGGGAAGCAGGAAGTAGTCGCCGTCTCGGAAGTTGTAAACGCTTATCAACTGGAACTTCCAGTATCCCTCCTTTTTATAGGTGAGAACCAGTGAAGCGGAGCGGGAGGTCTTCTCCTCAAAGGGGCTCATGAGGCCCTCGTGCCACTTGAGAACCCTCTTTTCTATGAACTGGAGGTCGGCGGTAAGGTTCGGCGTTGCGGCCCACTCCAGGGCCAGGACATAGTGGATGTAGGGGTTTTTGGTGAAGGGGTCCGTGCCCTCACTGTCCCCGGTGAGGAAGTAGGCCCCTTCCCCTTTGAGGACGAAACTGCCGATGGCGTAGTCAAAGTCAGCCCCGAAGACCTGCTGGCGGGGATGCTTCATCACCAGGGCGTGGGTGGACGGGTCAGGGACCACCGAAGGGTGGAGGTCAAAACCGCTCCAGTAGGAGAGAGAGAAGTTCAGGCCCTTTACTTCCGAGGAAAACCTCAAACCTTCCTGCCAGTTTTCCGGCTTCTGCTCCGGGATCTCTTCCCGGGCACCGGGTACCTCCATGCCCAGGTGGTTGGGCCTGAAGAAGGGCACCAGGACCAGTTCCAGGGACGAGTCCCCGAAGTAAAGGTCCAGTTTGGCCGCATCCACCGCCAGGCGGTAGTCTTCAATCTCCGCCGTGATGTTGGTGTAATCCCAGGGGGTTATGTTGTCGGTGGGGTTTATCCAGTCGGTTTTTCCCCAGAAAACGAACTGCCGTCCCAGCCTCAGGTCCGCCGCCTTCCAGTGGAAGGTTATGTAGGCCTCCACCGGGTAAATTCTGAGACCCCTTTCGGAAAGGTGGCCTGCCCGAAGGTCAAAGTCAATGGAGGAAAAGAAGTCTATCCTCTGTGTGGACTTCTTCATGTTCAACTGAAATCGGGACCCGAACCGGGAGAAACCGTAGGGGGAAACCAGGGATTGGTGAGCGTAGAACTTCATGTATCCTGTGAAATCCCCGGCGGTCAGGCTCAGCCAGGCCAGGAGTAAGAAAACGGCCCTTCTCATTTCTTGAGGTTCCTCTTGGTGAACATGGCGGCGGGCAGGCCCTGATCCACCTTCAGGTTTTCAAACTTCATCTCGCTCTGGCTTTTGGCCTGGAGGTTTTTCATCACCAGGTCCGTCTGAAACCAGGCCCCCTTTATTTTTTTGAACTCCCTGACCTCCAGGACCTTCCACAGGGCCCCTGTGCGGTCGTAGTATTCCGCCCTCACCACCGACCACTTTTCCGGGTCCACATAGTGGATTATCTTCCCGTATTTCGTTTCCTTTTCCACCTTCCTGCTGGCGGGCAGGGCCTCAATCTTGTAAACCTTCTTTCCGTCCAGGTCCACCAGCCCCAGGTTTTCGTACTTCCAGTCGTCCAGTTTGGGTTTTCCGATGTCGTAGTAACTGAAGTCGGAACCCATGAAGGGACCTCCCTTTCCGCTGGAGGCTATTCTCTTTATTCTCCTGAGGGCGGGAAGGTAAAGGTATCTTTCGTCTTCCCCCTGGCTGTGCTCCCGCAGGAGAAAGGCCGTTCCGGCCACATCCGGCGGGTAGGTGAACCTCATGAGGGTGTCGGTTTCGTTCTGGTTTCTTTTTCTGGCGAACATCTTAATTTTCCTTATCCTGGTTTTTCCCCGGGATTCAATCTTTAGGGTCACATCCGCCACCAGGTCCTTCCAGGAGGCCTTGTTCACCACCCTTTCCATAATTTCCCTGCCGCTGGGCTGGGCCCCCAGCAGGGCACCGGAAAGAATTACCGCAAAAATCAATCCCCTTTTCATTTTGTCCTCCTTGCTGCCTTAAGCAGCGATTTTGGTTTAAAGGTTATGAAGTATATGGGGAGGATGGTCAGGGAGGCAAAGGCGGTGGTCAGCATGGTCAGGGCCAGGAGGAAGCCCATGGCCCTTACCCCCTTGAACACGGAGAGCACCAGGAGCATAAACCCACTGGCCACCACTAAGGAGTTGAAGACTATGGCCACCCCGGAGGTGGTCATGGTGGGGGAAACCGCCTCCTTGTAGCCCTTGTCCACCTCCCTTATGTATCGGTGAATGAAGTGTATGGCGTAGTCCACCCCTATTCCTATGGCCAGACTGGAGGTGACCATGGTCTGGATGTCCAGGGGAATGGAGAGGAGGCCCATGGTGGCGAAGTTCAGGAAAATACCGAAGAACAGGGGAACGGTGTTGAAAATCCCCAGAACCGGAGACCGGAACATGAGGGTCGTGAGGAGCCACACCAGAACCAGGGAGGCTATTATGCTCCAGAACTGGCCGCTTATGACCATCTGCCTGACCACCAGGATGAGTTTTGCCATACCGGTAATGTCTGCCCTTATTTCCCCGTGTTTCTTCAGAAAATCGGATATTTCCCGGTCAATTTTGGTCAAAACGGAGTTTTTGTCCGTCTTGACGAAAATGGCCACCCTGCCGTTTCTGTAATTGAAGTCCACCAGGTTGGCGAAGTCCTCGGGGGAGGCGCTCATTTCGTAGAGTTGAAGCAGTTGGGCTATGAGTTTTTCCCCTTTTACCTTAAAGGTCCGCTCCACACGCCGTCCCCCTTCCTCCACCACCTCCCTTTCCACCTCTATCTCCCCGGGAATCCTGTAGTAGGCCGGGTCGTTGTCGTGCATGGCCCGGTTCAGGAGTTTTACGAAGTCGGCTATGGACTGGGTGGCCCCCACATGGGCGTTTTTTTCCAGTTCAGCCTGGAGTTCGTCCACCGCCTGGAGAACCCTGGGCTGCTTCAAGTAACCGTCCCTGTCCCCCTCCACGAAAACATAGAAGGTGGTGGTGCCGGCGAAGTGGCGGTTTACGAATTCCGCCGCCTTCCTCACAGGATTGTTCTTTGGAAACTGGTTGATGGTGCTGGCCTCCACCTTGAGTTTAGAAATTCCCGCCACCGAAAGGAGAAGCACCGCCACTATGCCCAGGGCAAAGGCGGTCTTTCTCTTTACCAGGGCCCGGGCGTAGGCCTCCATCCAGCGGCGGAACCTTTCCCTGAGACCGGTTCTCCTTTTTATGGTCTTGAGTTTCAAAAGAGCCAGGGTGGCCGGAACGAAGGAAAGGGACCACACGAGGGCGGAGAAGACCCCGAAGGCCGAGAAAACTCCCAATTCCTCCAGGGATTCCATGTGGCTGGTGTTAAGGGCTAAGAATCCCGCCATGGTGGTGAGGGAGGTCATGACCACCGGCGCCCAGAGGTCGTACATAACATCACGCACCAGGGCCCGGGGCTGGGAATACTTTTCCGCCTTGAAGTAATAATGGGAGAGTATGTGGATGCTGTCGGCAATGCCAATGGCCATTATGAGTATGGGAAGCATTTCCGTGGAATGGCTCAGGGGTCTCCCGATGAGGGCCATAAAACCCAGGGTCCAGACCACGCTGGCCAGGACCACCGTCAGGGGAATGAGAACGCCCCGGGCGGAGGTGAAGATAAAGAGAAGAAGAAGGAAAATGAGGATTATCCCTGAGGTGAAGAAAATTCCCATGTCCTTGGCAATTCCCTTGCTTATGTAGAGGTTTATCACCGGTTCTCCGGTGGCAAAAACCTTCCCCCCATGGGAGGAATTGAAGCGGTCTATGAAGGCCAGAAGTTTCTCGGCGAATTGGTCCTCGTCGGCGCTCTTTTGGAGGAAAACCAGGACCATGGCGGAGTTTCGGTCGTCGGCTACGAGGAGTTTGCTCAGTTTGGGGTTCTGGCTGAGGTTGGTTTTCCACTTCTCTATGTCCGTTTCGGTTTCGGGCCTGTCCTGAAGGGCCTCCACCACCTCTATGCCTTCGGGGGTTCCCAGGATGACCTTGGCGTTGGTGGGGCTCATGACGGAATAAACCTCCGAAAAATCTTCCAGGGAGGAGGTGAGTTCCATGAGTTCCGAAGCCCCCTTCAGGGAGAAAACTTTTCCCTGATAGATGACCATGGCTATGGTCTTGGAGGGAAATACCTCCTTCATCTTGTCGTAAAGTCTTTTGGCGGGGATGGATTGGGGCAGGGCGGCGGTTATGTCCGGGTTCATCCGCAGGTTTTTCATTTGATAACCGAAAAAGGCCGTCAGGGCCAGGAGAATTAAAATTACCCTCCAGGGATGCTTTACTTCCCAATCAATGATTTTTCTCATGGCAGTTCTCCTTTCAACATTTTTTTGAAGGCCTGGGCCTCCTTTCCAAGGTCTTCCGCATCCTTGCCCTGGATCATTTTTACCGAAAGACCCAGGATGTAGGTCCAGAAAAGGTCAAAGAGCCATGGGGCAGGGGAAATTTCGTTTATTTTCCTTTCCAGGGGGGCTCTAAACCGGGCCAGGTCCCTGCGGAAGTTTTCGTCTTCGGAACCCAGGAAGTCCTCCTTGAGGATTATGCTCAGTTCGTCAAGTCTGGACCTGAAGTACTGGATGTGGAAGTCAAGGAGGGCGTATATGGCCTCCCGAAAGTCCTCCTCATCCTTAACCTTCTGATAGGCCTCTCCGTAAAATCGGGAGGTAAAGTCCAGGACCAGGGAGCGATAAAGTTCCCTTTTGGAGGGAAAATAGTAGTAAAGAATCCCCTTGGAAAGTTCTGCCCTCTCCGCTATCTCGTCCATGGTGGCCGCTTCGTAGCCCTTTTCGGAAAAGACAGACAGGGCCGCCTCCTTTATCTGAGCAATTCGCTGGTTTCTTTCCCTTTTCCTTCGGTGAACGGTGCCCATTTTTTGACCTCAGAGTCAAATTTTAACTCATTGGTCAATTTTTCTCAAGGAAAATACCGGGTATGGAGGGTTTGTGGGGCTTAACTGGGGGGGCGGGTTCCCTTTCCTTCCGTAAAGCCCCTTATCCTCAACTGAAGGGCCCTGTAGGAGACGAACAGGTCCACTATGGCCAGGACTATGCCCAGAAAAAACATCACCAGGGAGGCGAAGAACAGGAGGAAACTCAGGCCTCCGCCGCCGGTCCAGTAGGTGAACAGGGAGGTCAGGAGGCAGAACATTATGGAGGAGAAAAGGAGAATCATGGAATTTCTGAGGAGCAGTCCCCGCCGGTAGAGGACCTTTATCTCCGCCCCGGAGATGTCTTCGCCCCGCCGCATTCTCTGGTGGAGTTCCCTCACCCGGTCTATGACCCTTCCGTATCTGTTCTGCATGGTGAGGGCCACCAGTCCTTCTCCCGAAATCAAAACGAAGGGAACCAGGGCCGCCTTTATCAACGCCAGAGTATCCGCCGTCACGGTTTCCTCCTAAAAAATGCGGAGGGTTTTCCTGAAGGTTCCCGGAGGATAGGGCAGGGGAGGAAGGGGTCTTCCTTTGAAAACCCCATTGAGTTTCACCCTGTAAACGGTGGGAGTAACTGAGCGCCAGAGGGTGAGGTATCCCTCCTTCTTTACTCCGTTCAGGTTTCCCTCCATGCTCAGGTCGTGTTCTCCCGGAGGCAGGGATAGGGTATACCAGGCCCAGGAGGAGTCCCTGTTCCTTTCCTGGTGGACCGCCACCTTCTTCCCGTCCAGGTAAAATACAGGGGCGGGCAGGGGACCTTTACCGGAAGAGACGAGCAGCACCGCCAGGCGGGCACCTTTGACCTCGGAGGGTATTCTTAACTTCAGGTTTATTCTCTCCCTGTCCCTTTTCAGTCGGAACTTCACCCGGGGCCAGGAAAGGGGTTTGCTGGAAAGGCGGGAGACCTTCCGGCCTTCCAGCCACATGCCCGATATCAACTCCGGATTTAATGGTCTGGGTTTTTTGTAGGTGGCGTAGAGTTTCAGAAGAACTTCGTCCTTTCCCACGCCTTCCACTTCGTAGTAGGCCCCACCCACGGCAGGAAGAAGGGCCTCCTCCACCGGATAAATTTCGTAGATGGCGGTTTCGTATCCGTCAAGTTGAAACTCCACCTCGTCCCCGTAGGAGTAAAGTTTGCGGAAGAAGCCCCGCCGGGGATAAACCTCCTCCACCGCCAGGGAGCGGGCGGCGGGGGAAAGGCCGTAATCGTTGCTGAGTTTTACCTTTATCCTCTGGGATTTCATCGCCGGGTTTCTCAGGGCTATTATTCCCCTCCGGCCCGAGAAGTGAACATATCCGTAGGCCTCCCCTTTTCCGGGATTTCCCCCCACCATTTCGGTGTAATGGGTCAGGATTTTAAACCTGCTCCGGGCCCAGAGATAAGCCCTGGCTATGGCATCCCATTCCTGGGGCGTTAGAAGGTCCGGGGAAACATAAAGTTCAAACATGGAAATTCCCCGGGCGAAGTAGAGGACTGCGTTGTTGGTGAACTTGTCCAGGGGTTCCGCTTCACCCCCCAGTTTCTGAAGATGGCCCTTTATGATGCCGTGGGTCATAAGCCCGGCTACGGGAAACCAGAAGTCCTTTTTCACGAAGTCGTCGTAGAGGACATAGTCCCTGTAGGTCATGGCCCGGTCCCTCTTGCTGATGGAGGGAACCTTTGCGTAGCCGTAGTCGTAGCCCTGCATCCATATGGTGTTTGCGTAGAGGAGCCACCACGGGCTCAGCCAGGTGCCGGAGGTTATGTTGAGGAACATCTTCGGATTGGCCCTTCTTACTTCCCTGGTCAGGGCCGCCAATTTTTTCAAAATGGCCCTCCTGGAGTAAATGCCCACGGGATGACCGTGTCCCGGCTCGCTGCAGGAGAATTGAAAGCCGTCCCATTTGTAGTAGGCAACCCCGTATTGATTTACGAAGTCCAGAACCCTTTTTCTGAAGAGGGCATAATAATTCTTCCCCCCGAAGCACATCTGGTCTCCCACGGTTTCGTAGCCGTGTTCCCTCATCCAGGAAACCCTCCAGTCCCGGTGAGAATAACCCCCCGTGGGGCCGAACCATATGCCCAGGACGGTTCCGGTTCTGGCCAGGGCCCTTTCTACGGGTTTAAGTCCCCGGGGAAATTGCTTCCTTGAAAGGCGCCAGTCGCTTCTGTATTCGTCCCACCCGTCGTCTAAGACGAAGGCGTCCAATTTTATCCCGTACTTCTCAGTAAGTTTTTTCCGGAAAAGATTTATTATACGCAGGGTGTTTTCTTCGTTCATCACCCTGAGGGGATCCTTTACCAATTCCGGAGACCTCAGGTCGTACCAGGAATTGTAAAGCAGATAGGGTTTAAAGGGGGCCACCTGAACCTTCTCCAGGTAGCGGAAAAACCAGTACTTCACCCTGGGATCGGGGGTTATCCCCACCACCGCCGGGTCGCTCCAGATTCCCCGGGAGGTGATTTTTTCCCCTATGTATTGGTAAACTTCCACCCCATCGTCCTTCACAACGGCAGTCCCTGCGGGATACTCAAGCCCCCAGAAGGCTCCGGCCCGGTCGTTCCTTACGGCGGCGGGCTGACCGTAGCCTCCCGCCTTGATGACCTTCACCGGGGACAGGAGTTTGCACCTGTAAACCGATATCCTTCTGAGGAAGTGGAGGCCGAACTTGGGATCGTAAATCCTTATCTTACGCCTCACGAAGAAGTCTCTGGGACCCAGGGAGTAGAGAATCTCCAGTTTCAGGGGTACGGTCCTTCTGCCGGCCATGAGGATTTTCACGAAGGCGGTGCCGTCGCTTTCTTTTCCCTTTTCAATCTTCTCCACCTTGAAGTCCTTTTTGGTGAAGGTCACGGGGTTTTCCGAGTTGTTGAACTTTCCGGGAGCCCTCCAGCCGGTCCAGACCACATCCAGGGCGAAGTCTCCGTCGGTGGTTATGTAAGCGTTGCGGGAAGAACTCAGGGTTTCAAACTCCAGGTTTCCGTCCTTCACATAAACCACGAACTTTACATTGGGATTCACCAGTTGGAGGTTTTCGGCGAAAACCAGGAGACCCAGTATGAAGAAAAGGCCCAGTCTTTTCATCTTTCCTCCTTCAGGCACTTCAGGAAAAAGAATTATAAACGAAACCCCGGCTTTGGACAAAGCCATTTCCTTGGGAATTATCCCCTTCCCTCCGGCTGGATGAAGAGGCCCCTTCTCCGTTCTCCCGGTGGGGTGAGATTTTGGTAAACTATTTATGAGAAGAGATAAGGAGGTAGGAAGATGAAAAAACTGGTTTTGAGCATATTATTTCCGGCGCTGGTCCTCTTTCCTCTCCTGGGACAAACCTCCGGCGGAGACCGCCACCGGGGATTTGCTCCCGGACAGCAGGTGGTTTTTGCACCGGATTTTTCCCGCTGTCCCTCGGGAAGCCTTCCCGCCGTATTTGACAAGGTGGAGGGGACCGGGGAATGCGTGAAGTTCGCCGGAAGGACCTGGATAGCACCCGCCGGCGAAAGATTCCGGGTTTACAAGAGGGTAAACCTCGCCTCCGGTGACTTCACCGTGGAATTTAACCTTATGATCAACCAGAGGAAGGTGGGTCCCGGCCAGCCCAGGTTCTGGTTTGAGTTATACAAAAGCAACGGCAGGTTCACGGTGAAACTTCCCATCACCCTGGAGGTTGCCGGGATTTCCGGAGGTTTCTGCGGGGTATTCCTTACGGGACTTGGAAAGGTGGCCACCCTCAGGAACTGCAGCGGAAAAACGCTTCACTTTGCCCTCCGGGCAAGAAACAGGAGGTTGATGCTCTTCCTCAACGGAAGGATGCTGGCCTCCGTTCCCTTTAAACTGGACCCCGGGGAGTTCGTAAGCGGCCTGGAATTCACCCTAAACGACTTCAGGTTCAACGAGAAGTACGGCATCCTGCTTTCCGGAATACGAGTGGCCAGGGCTTTCTCCGGCGGAGAAGAAAGGGGAATCCGAGTTGAGAGAACACCCCGGGGAGTTAAGTTCATGATCCCCGGTGAACTTCTATTCGGCCGCCGTGGATTTTTCCTAAGGCCGGGAGCGGCCAGGGCACTTCGCCCTGTGGTGGATGCCCTCAGAAAACACCCTGAAAAACAAGCCTTCATCGTCGTCTATGCCGGCGGTGAAAACCCCGGAGCCGACCTTTGCCGTACTCTCCGGAAGGCTCAAAGCGTGGCGGATTACCTGCGATATGGCCAGGGCATAAAAGCGGATAGGATAAAAATTGAACTCAGGATGAGGTTCCATCCGGACCAAAGGAGTGGAGGGCCTGAGGAGGAACTCCTGGAAATAAAAGTGTACTGATTTCACCCCCGGAAAACTCCGCAATCCTGCGGCGGGAATTGAAATAGACTGAGATTGGTGGGAGAATAAAGGTGGAGGTGAGCCTTGAGAAAATGTGTGGTTTTTCTTGGTTTTTTCCTTCTCCTGGTTGGGGGCCTTTACTCCCAGAAAAAACTGGAATTTAACCTTTCCTTCAACGGTTCCCTCGTAAATCCTTCGGACTTAAACGCCATGGCGGAGTTCGTAAACTCCGCCTTTGAGCGCGCCGTCCAACTGTACCCCCAAATTACTCTGGACCATCCTCTTCCCCTGGTGAAAAACATGTGGGGAGGGAGCGTGGAACTAAAGCCCTTCTTCACCCCCTACTTCGCCCTGGGTCTCGGTTTTGGATTTTCCTTGGGAAAGAGAAAAGGGATTTCAACCATTTATGATGCCTCGGGCTACGAATGGGGAAGGACTGTTCTTAACCCTAAAATTTTCTATCCCTTTGCCAGGGCTTATTTTGTGTATCCTCTTAAGGATTTTTCCCTGGAACTGTCGGCGGGAATGGGCTACTTCTACGGCGATTTTTCCACGGAACTTGAAACCTTCGTTTCCAGGGGCGGAGCCTGGAACTACATTAGTTTGAGGGATGTAAAAAAGTGGGCCCCGGGCTTCATGGGGGGCCTGGGGATAAAGTATTGGCCCTGGAAGAAAGTGGGGATTTTCCTCTCCGGTTCCTACAATTATCTTAATTTCAAGGATCTGAGGGGCGTTTACCAGGTAACCGACGGAACCAGGACCTACGGCACGGTATATCACTTAGAGATGATGATTGACAGCGTATGGTATCCCTTTTTGAGGGCTGGAAAACCGAATCCTTCCTCCTCCGTAAGAAATGTAAGGGAAGCGGAATTTAACTTCTCCGGGTTTTCCTTCTCCGCAGGGCTGAGTTTTAGGTTCTGAAGGCAGGAAAGAAAAAGTTTCATCTTTGCGCAGGGAGGTAAGGAAACCAGCGGTGGAAGTTGTTTATTTTTATGATGTAGTTTCCAAATTTTATTTTTCCCTTGCGGTAGAACTCCTCGTTCAAGTCGGAAAGGTCAAATTCAAACTTTAGCTTTCCCCTGACGTAAACTTCTATTTTATTTCCCTTCAAGCAGACGCAGCAGGTGGTGATGGTGCTTCTCATAGGGGTTTTCTCCCAGAGGGTGGACATGGGAGAGCAGAGCAGGGCGTCCATCATCTGGGGACATCGGCCAGAGAGCTTAAAGAAAAGGAGGCTTACTGAGATAATGACGACGAATACTGCTGCGATGAGAAAAATGATAATGTTTTCGTCCTGCATCATTAAAGGGGAAATTTCCCGGTCGGTTTTTAGAATTTCCTCTACAGCCCTGGGGGAGACCTTTTGACCGTTGATTTTCAAATTTATCAAAAAAGTGTCCAGGACTTTTTTGTATTTTCTAAAGGTGGAGCGGGTGGAAAGGTCAACCCAGAAGACCTTATCGTGGTCTTTAAAAATAACCACGATCTCGTATCCGTGCTCTAACTTCCTCACAAAATAATAACCCCCTCCGAAAAGGGAAAGTTTGAAGGTATATTTAGGCTTTTTTATTGAAGGAAGGAGCTGGGTTAAGAAGAGATCGGGCTGGGCCGTTTTCTGCCAAAGCACCCTAAACAGGGCAAACCTCGCCTTGAAGGTCCATCCCTCCCAGCCCTTTTTGCAGTATCTTTGCCCCTTCCAGTCAGGAACCATCGAGGATATTCCTTCCTCCCTGAAGGGTTTAAACTTTATCGGCTCCTTCAGAGCAAAAGTCACAATGGCGGAAATAACAAGCCCTGCCACCACTAAAAGCCCGATAACCTTCTTCCAATCCATAAACTACCTCCCCACTATTTTACTATCCGGTTCGTCCAGGACAAAAATTTTAAATATCTATGGGTTTAATTGAATTTCCTTCTTCTAACCTCCAGCTCTATCATCCTTCGGCTGTCGCCGATAATAATCCTTGCCCATTCCTTCATGAGGGTATTATAGCATGGGAGGCAGTTTGCGAGAGTTTTGGGTTTAAAGTGCTCAGAAATAACTTGTGAAGCCCTCGGAATGGAGGCGTTTGAGCATGGAGAGAGCCTTTTCGGCTGTTATCGGGTATTTGAGGGGATATTCTTTTATCTCCTTTTCCTTTTCCTTTTCTTTTTCTTCTACTTCTTCCACAGATTCTTCATTTGCCTTTTCTGCCTGTCTTTTTTCACTTTCCAAGTTTTTCTTAGTGGTAAGTTTTCCGTTTGCTATGATGAAATCTTGAAAGTTATCTTTTAGTTCTTTGATTACCTCAGTTTTTTTATTTTCTTCCTTTAAAGACCACGCCAAGACTTCTAAAAGCGGTTCTTCAAGCTTAGCGGGGGTTCCGAAAAATTTGGGAAGGACCTTTGCTTTTATGGCTATGTCAAAGGCAACCTTAGCGTCCAGATGGGCTATTTCCGATTTTTCCGCTGCCAGAACGAATAGGGATATTTCGTCTATTACTCGGTATCCAAAGTGGAGGTTGTAATTTTTTAACCTATCCTTTAAATCTTTCAAATCTTCCCATAGTTTTTTAAACTTTTCTTTATCTTCTCCTTCTTTATCCTCCCCTTCATTAAACTTTCTAACCAATTTGTTAACTATTTCTTTGTTTCCCCAATGGGAAAGGAAAGTTGACACTTCAAAAGGATGCTGAAGCTCGGTCAAACTCTTTTCCTTGAGTTTTTTCTCCACATTTTTCTTCTTCCTCTCCTCTTCTTGAAACTCGTTGTCTGGAGGATAATTTTCCATATCCACTTCCCAGAACTCAATCACAAAACTTCTATCAAGAACCTTTGGAGAGAGGGATTTGGTGGTTTCATCGGTGTTTAGGGTGCCTATTATGTATAGGTTTGGAGGGAGGTTTAATTTACCAGGCTCTTCCGCTCCCTTTTTATAATACTTTATAGTTCCTTTAGTTCTTCCTTTGTTTTTTCTTTTATCGTCTCTTCCGCTTTCTAAAACAGAGAGGAATTCTGCGAAGTAATACTCAATGTGAGAGAGGTTCATCTCGTCAAGGATAATGAAATAAGGTTTTTCGGGCTTTTGGTTGCCTTCGGCTTCTCCTGCCAAATTGGCCAATAAATCGGAGACTTCTCCTGGGATAAATTTGTTTTCCCGATCTTTTATTGGATTTTCCCAGCCCAAAAGTTCCGAGGAATCCATCCAATTTGGTTTTACAGATATGAATTTAAATTGTTCCTCCTTTTCGGAGGCCAGTTCCGCCAAAAGCTGGGCTATCTGGCTCTTTCCGCTTCCAGTAAGCCCTGCCAAAAGAACAAAACCCTTAACCCTGAGGGCGTTCCACAGAGCGTTAAGGTCGATTTCGTTTATGAGAAAGCCCCTGGATTGGAGGTAGGAGAGGAGATTTTCGGGGTTATCCTTTGGAGATTCTTCTTCGGAGGTTTCAGGCTGAGCGTTTTTTAAAATGGTTGTGGTTTTTCCTTTGCCTCCATCTCCCTTTTCGTCCTCCACATTTTTTTGTATCGCTATATTAAGGGCTATATTGTGGTCTTCTTCTCTTATTTTGCCAAAAGGAAAATCTGAGATGAAGGTCTCTATCAATTTATTTCTTCTAGGATAAAACCAATCCAAGAATTTCCAATAATTGTGGAAATACCGCTCGTTTACTTTAAATTCAATTGTTTCTTTATAGAGTTTCCAAAAAAGGTTTTTTTGAAAAGGATCGCTCACTGGGAAAAAAACATCTGGTCGAATTAAGTATAAAATGAAAGTTAAAAAGTTTCCTTTAACGCTTTTCCAATTTTCCATAAATCTCTTATCTTCTTCGTTTATTTCTCGCCAATGATTTATTTGCAAAAGATTTTTCATAAGTTCCCATTGTTTTTTTATTACTTCTTCTTTTTCCTCTTTGCTCAACTTATCTCCTGCATACATCCAAATATTCATTTGTCGTCCCGGGATGTAAATATTAGCATTGGTTTCTGAGCTTAATATTGAGGGGAATTTTATGCTTAAACTATTAGAAAAAAACTTTAATATGGCAAGCCTTTTATCTGTTTTGCCATATCGGGTAAAAATGCTAACTAACTGAAAAGGTGTAAACTTATCTGGGCGATCTTTAGATTCTCCTATATCTAATGCCTTCTCTATCATTTTCTTCCCCAACTCCTCTTTTTCCTCTCTGGACATGTTCAGTTTCATGAATGCTTCCACAATTTTTCTGATCTGTTTTAAAAAGGCCTTATTGAATTCAAATTCCTCCTTAATTTCCTCCCACCTAAATTTCCTAATCATGGTTAACCTCCCTTTTGTTTATTTATTACTGGAATTTCTATATATCCTATCCCCTTTAATTCCTTTCCGTTTTCATTAGCATTTTCTCCAAGAATTCTGTTTAAAAATTCTTCTATATCCATATTTTCAGGACTCTTTTCTTTGTTATCGTTATCCTCGGGAAAGAAACTTACAACTTCTTTCTCTCCTGGTATGACCGCAATCACGGCTTTTGCTTTTAAGGCATCCCTGTATGCGTGCATTTTCACAAGGTCAATGGGTTTAGCTTCCCTTTTAGTTTGCTCCGCTCCTTTGTTGTTTTCCTCTTCCCTTATTTCAAAGAATTCCTCCATCTCTCCTATCTCTTCATCTACTTTTTCTACAAAACCAAACTTGGCATCAAGGATGTATCGGTCAGAATTACGGTCTTGCTTTACCTCCAGGATAAAATCCGGGCGAAGTTTAAGGGAGAGGGAATATGACTTCTCGCTCTTTTGATAATATAACTTAATTCTTTTCCCCTTAAAAATACCCTCAAAAATGCAACCTCCTTCAAGCCCCCTTATCCCCAATCTCCATTTTTCCTTTCCGTTAAAGGTTTTTAGTTTCTCCAGCAACCAGAAGAGGACCCTGTATTCCCAAAGGAGGTCTATTCTTTTCAAAGTAATTGCGTCTTCACTAGCCTGGGGAAGAAAATTCCACTGGTATTCAGCCCAAAGCCTGTTTATCAGTCTGTAGCCAGGGGCTTTTTGGAGGACATAACTGGAGGAGGGAATTCCATAGAAGCCTTCGGCTTCAGCAAGGGGTAGGGTGTTTAGACTCCTTATAAAGAAGGTTCTTAATTCCTCAAGGGCATCGGGAACCCCTTTTTGCAGCACCTTTTTAGCTTTTTGCAGGTCCCTAAGCCAAGAGGAGACGGCAAATTTTACGAATTGATTTTCAGGGGTATTGAAAGTCTCCTCAGGAGAGTCCTGATATACCTTAAGAAAATAAGGATGGGCGCCTACTATGTATTGCCTGTGGTAAAGGCTGCGTCTTAGGGAGGAAGGAGAGAGTTTTTTGGCTTTGGAGGCAAGCAGAAGTTTCTCCTCTCTTAAAAGTCTGCTATGGGCCCTTTGCATGATTATGGAGAGGGCAGCCTTAATATCATCTACCCTGGAGTTGAGGAAGATAATCTTCCAATAAAGAAAAGCCGCCTCCCTTCCCTGGCTTGAAGGCCAATGGGAGAGGTCGGAAAGGTCAAACGGGAATTTAATGGAGTTTAGAAATTCGCTGAATAATTTTTTGTATTTTTCAATTATGCTTTTTACCTCCGTCATTTTATCCTTCTTTGTAGTCTGGAATAGATTTTCCTCTGTAAACTCCCTTCCGAGTTTCTTGGAGATCACAAGAACTTCGTGTTTTTTGCCATCCAATTCTATTGGAACATAACCGGAGATATTCTTAAAGGTATAAACTAAATGCCACTTGCCATTTAATCTTCGTCCTTTTGTTATGTCCTCCCCTTGAACTTTCAGGGTTTCTCCTTCAAAATAAATTTTTTCCCATTCTGGGACTATGAAGATGTTGTCATTGAATAAGGCATATCTCATGCCCTCGGGCTTTGTTCTCCAAAAAACCTTCACCTCCACAACAAATCTTATACAATATTTCCCATAAATAGTCAAGAAAAGCTAACACCCCTCAGCTTCCCATAAATTCCTCCTCCGGGGGCCAGATGAGGCGGCCCTGGCGGTTTATGTAGCCCCAGGTGCCTTTCAAAATAACCTCGGCAAAGCCGTCCAGGAATTCATATGCTCTATCAAAGATGGGCTTTATTACCATATTTCCCTGGGTGTCTATATATCCCCATTTTTCTCCGACCCTTACGGCGGCAAGCCATTCTGAAAAATCATGCACCTCGTCAAAGGCAGGGGGGATGGCTACCCGGAAGTTTTTATCCAGAAAGCCCCATTTGTAGAAGCGTTCCTCTCCCTCTGGAGGCTCATCAAAGTGGACTATGGCCTTTTTGCGGAGGTCTCCTAAGGCAGGGATTAGCCCATTTTTGAAGTGTTTGGGCCCGTAATTGAAGAATGGGCCGAAGACGAATTTCCCCTCTTTATTTATAAAACCGAAATGGTCGTCTTTTTCCACGCAGGCTAAGCCCTCGCTGAAGTGGCAAACCCTTTGATATGGGCCTAAAACCAGCTCCCCTTCCCTGTTCATGTAGTATCCCTTGGGTATAGAGAAGACAGGACCAACGGCCACCGCTGCCAGCCCTTCGGAAAAGCGGGGGAAGTCGTATTCACTTTCAAAAAAGCCGGGGGACATGATAATTCCCTTCGCCACGAAATTGCCTTCCCGGTCTATAAATCCGCTTATAGGTTCCTTCATGGTGCAGGGAAATTTCTTCCTCTTCAGAAATTCTCGCCAGGGAAATTTTCTGTAAACTATATGTATCGGGGTCTTTCCATGGCTGAGGAATTCCGGATTATAATAAATGTAGACTCTTTCATACTCATTTAGCTCTACATAAGCCCTTCCTTCAAAGAACAGATATGCGACTGGAAAGCGAGGTTTTATTACCACATTTCCCTCTTTGTCCATGTAGCCGAACTTGCGCTTTTTGTAGGCAAAGAGGAAAAGTCCCTCGGAGGGCCCCAAAAGGAGGTAAAAGCGAGGCTCTATGACGAACTCTCCCTTTTCGTTTATAACGCCATATCTGCCCTTTTTTCTAACCATTGCTAAGCCTTCCTCAAAGGACCAGGCTCTGTCAAGTCTGGGCTCAATTACCACCTCGCCCTTGCCGTTTATAAATCCCCATTTGCCGTCTTTGAAATCCACAGGAAGCAAAACAGAACTTTCCTCTCTCAGTTCATCCATATTTCTTTTCTCCATACGATTTTTTACCGTGTACTTTTCTCTTCGGAAAATAAAGAAATATGAGTAAAATAGAAGGGTGAGATTCGGTATGAATCACATGAGAGAAGCAGGAAGCATGGGTTATCTTTCTCTGATGAAAAAACTTTCCCTCAGGGAAAAGGTGGGGCAGATGTTCATGATAGGGTTTCAGGGGAGGTCACTCCCACGGGAGGTGAGGGCCTTCATAAATGAAGCCAACATAGGATTCGTGAGCCTTTTCTGGAGAAATGTGGAAAGCCCGGCCCAGGTGGTGGAACTCACCAACGAAATTCATGCCTCGGCGAAGATTCCCCCCATGATATTTACGGACCAGGAAGGGGGAGTGGTCTGTCAGTTCGGAGAGATGGCCTCCACCTTTACCTCTCCCATGGGGCTTTCGGCCACCGGCGAACCCCTTATGGCTGAGACCGCCGGGGCTGGAATTGGGAGGGACATGGCGCTTTTGGGGATAGACGGGGTGATAGCCCCGGTGGTGGATGTCAACCGGAAACCTTCCAATCCCATAATCGGAGTGAGGGCCTTCTCCGACGAGCCCGAAACGGTGGTGAGGTTCTCCCGACCCTTTCTCCGGGGTCTTAGGGGAGCCGGTCCAGCACCGGTTTTAAAGCATTTCCCCGGCCACGGTGGAACCTCCGCCGACTCCCATCTTGCCCTTCCGGTGGTGGAGGAGGATCTGGATTTTCTCCGGGAGGTAGACCTCCGCCCCTTCGCCTCCCTTTCTCAGGAGGTTGATTTTGTGATGAGCGCCCATGTGGTATTTCCCGCCGTTGATCCCTCGGGCCTTCCCGCCACCTTTTCCCGAAGGATTCTGGGCGAAGTGCTGAGGACCGAACTGGGTTTTGAAGGGGTGGTGTTCACCGATTGCTTAGAGATGGCCGCCATCAGGGAAAATTTCTCCCCGGAGGCCACCGTAAAACTTGCCGTGGAGGCCGGGGCCGATGTTCTGGTTGTGAGCCACAGCCTTGAACTTCAAAGGGAACTCTACGCCATCCTCCTGAATATGGTAAAGGAAGGGGAAATCCCGGAGGAGCGAATAAATCTCTCCGTGTCAAGGATTCTCAGGGCCAAGGAAAAATACGGTGTTTTAAACAGTAAAGAAAGGGCTCCCCGGCAGGCGGAGGAAAATTTGAGGGCGCTCCGGGCCGTGGAGGATGAGGTATGCGCTGCCTCCATTGCCCTTCTGCGAAACGAAGTCCGGGCCATCCCCATTTCGCAGAACGAAAGGGTTGGGATCGTAGAGTGGGACAAGGTCCCCTCCACGGTGCCCATTTCCGAAGCCAGGAGAAAAAGTTATCTTGATGCAAGGGCAGGGGAGTATTTTGAAGGGGCTGAGGTTCTCCTTCTTCCCCTTGAGGAGCCTGACTTCAGCGCAGTTAAGGAGTTCGTGGCCTCCCACGACGCCCTAATCCTTGCCCCCTATTCAAGAACCCCTGAGGCGGAGCGCCTCCAGGGTGAGGTTATATCGGAGATCCTGAAGATGAAGGAGGATGCCGTGGTCTCCTCCCTGGCCAATCCCTATGACATAAGGCGGTTTCCCCGTGCGAAGACCTACCTTGCGGCCTTCAGTTTCAGGGACTGCAGCATAAAGGCCCTCTTTGATGTTCTGGCGGGCAGGCGAAGGGCCGTGGGGCGCCTCCCCGTTGAAGTTAAAGATATTTTCCCCAGATGGCATAGATGGCAGGGAAAATAGAGAAAGCCGGGTTATAATAGAGAGGTGATGTGGCAGGTTAGACAAGCATCGCTGCAGGAAACTCGGCGGAAGGCCCCGGACGAACTCCGGAAAGAAGGAGGATGGAGGCCATGACAACCCTGAGGGTCAGCCTTTCGGGAATTAGGGGGAAGGTGCCGGAGGGGCTTAATGTGGCGGTGGCTTCGGATTTTGCCTCTGCCTTCGCCACATATTTAGAAAGGGGAAGGGTGGGAATCTGTGTGGACGGCCGGTGGTCGGGGACCATGCTCTCCCATGCGGTCTTTGCCGCCGTATCCGCCGTCGGCCTTGATGTTTACGACCTTTCCGTTCTTCCTACTCCGGTGCTTCAGTTTTTAATCGGTAGGGGAATTTTCAACGCCGGTCTCTCCATAACCGGCGGTCACAATCCCGAGGATTGGAACGCCCTCCTCCTTTTAAACGAGAAAGGAGCATACCTTGACAGCATTGAGGGAAACGAGGTTTTCAACATATACCACTCCCGGGAGTTTTCCAGGGCAGGATGGGACGAGATTGGAAAAATCACGAAATACATCCCCGACTTAGGCGCATATCTGGAGTTCATGGGGCAGTTCGTGGATGCAGGGGAGATAAGGAGGGCCGGGTTTAAAATCGTGGTGGACCCGTGCCAGGGGTCAGGGGCGGTTCTTCTCAGGGATTTTGCAGAGTTTTTCAACTTGAAAATTTTGACCATAAACTCCGGGATCGGAGGGAAATTCCCCCACGACCCCGAGCCCAACCCCGAAAACGCAGCCCAGGCGGCGGCGGTTTTAAAGGCGGTCTCCTACGACGCCGGGTTTCTTCTCAACAGCGACGCCAGCCGTCTTTCCCTGATAACCGAGAAAGGGGATGCCTTGAGCGAGGAATACACCCTCCCCCTGGCGGCCCTCTCCTACCTTGAAAAACGGCCCTCCTCCATAATAACCACCGTGGCCACTTCCAGGATGATAGAGCATGTGGGCAGGAAATTCGGGGTTCCTGTGATAAGGACAAAGGTGGGCCAGTCCTCGGTGGTCCACACGATGGAGGCCACCGGGGCCAGGATAGGGGGAGAAGGCAGCGGAAGCGTGTGTTTAAAGGAGTTTTCCAGGGGCTACGACGCCTTCCTTTCCATGGCCTTCATCCTTGACCTCATGGCCAGGAAGGAAAAAACCCTTTCGGAACTCACCTCGGAACTTCCCAAATATCACATGAAAAAAATGAAATTTGCCATGCCGGTGGAGAAAATCTACCGATTCGTCCACCACTTGAAGGAGGTTTACTCCCCGGAGAACCCAAATCTCGTGGACGGTATAAGGGTGGAGAGACAAAGGGGGTGGTTCAACATAAGGCCTTCCACCACGGAATTCGTCCTGAGGATAATCATGGAGGCGGAAACCCCCCGGGTGCTTGAGGAATTGGAAGAAGAAATCAACGAGAAATTGTGGAGTTTTCAATGAGAAGACCATCGGATCTGAAGATAAGCATCTCCGGAATAAGGGGAAAAATAGGAAGGAGTTTCACCCCTTCGCTGGTTCTCAGTTTTTCCGAGGCCTTCGCCACATATTTGGGCGGGGGGAAGATTGCAGTGGCCACGGATACGAGGCCCACCAGGGACCTGGTGAAACACGCCGTCTTCGCCGGGCTTCTCTCCTGCGGAGCCACACCGGTGGACGCTGGAATACTGCCCATTCCCTCGTTTCAGATCTATGTAAAGGATACCAGGGCCCGGGGAGGGATAGCCATCACCGCCAGCCACAACCCGGTGGAGTGGAACGCCCTGAAATTGGTCAGAAGGGGAGGATTTTTCCCATTTTCATATCAGGCGGAGGAAATCCTTGACATCTACCACCAGGGGAGGTTCAAGAGAGTTCCTTATTTCTCCTCAGAGCCCAGGATTGACAGGGATGCCTTCCGGTTTCACAAAAGAAGGCTCCTCCGCTTTGCGGACATTGAAGCCATAAAAAAGCGAAGGCCCAAGGTGGTAGTGGATGCGTGCAACGGTGCCGCCTCCCCGTATGTGGCCGAGTTCCTGGAGGCCCTGGGATGCGAGGTGGTGGCCATAAACACCGATGTGGATTCACCCTTTCCCCATCCCCCGGAGCCGGTGCCGGAGAACCTTACCCAACTCTCCGAGGCCGTAAAGAAATACGGAGCGGACATAGGCTTTGCCCAGGATGCCGATGCGGACAGGCTGGCCGCCGTGGACGAGACCGGCACGCCCATAGGAGAGGAATACACCTTAGCCTTAGCCGTTAAATACTACCTTGAGAATAAAGGAAAATCCCCGGTGGTGGTCAATCTGTCCACCTCCAGGGCCGTGGAGGATGTGGCCAGAGAAGCGGGAGTTTCTTTTTTCAGGGCAAAGGTGGGGGAGATAAATGTGGTGGAGGAGATGCTAAGGAGGGGGGCTAAAATAGGCGGAGAAGGAAACGGAGGGATTATCGCCGCCGAGGTTCATCCGTGCCGGGACAGTTTTTCCGGCATGGTTCTCCTTCTGGAGTTTCTTTCAAAAAGCGGGAAAACCCTTTCGGAACTCGCCTCGGAACTTCCCCGTTACTTCATGATAAAGGACAAAATTGAGGTTTCCATGAAGGACGGCATAAGGATAGTGGAGCACTTCAAGGAGGCTTCCCACGGCGGAAAGTTGAACCTTATGGACGGCATCAGAATTGACTATCCGGATTATTGGCTTCACCTTCGCCCGTCCAACACGGAGCCGGTCCTGAGGCTGATAGTGGAGGCCCGCTCGGAACGCACGGCCAGGGAAATTTTTGAAAAAATCCGGGAAGAAATACTGCGCCTGAAGGAGGAATAGATGGAAGTCATTATCCTTGACGATTACGAAAAGGTCAGCCGGGAGGTGGGGGAAAGGATTATTTCCTTAGTGAAGGCGAAACCCAATGCCGTTTTAGGACTGGCCACCGGAAGAACCATGGTGGGTATATACCGGTATCTGGTGGAAGCCTACCGGCAGGGAAGGGTGGATTTTTCTTCGGTGACCACCTTCAACCTTGACGAATACTTAGGGGTTTTTCCCACGGACCCGGTAAGTTTCCATTATTTCATGGAGGAACATTTCTTCAAGCATGTAAACATCCCCGGAGAAAACATCCACATCCCCTCTCCCATACCGGAGGATGTGGAGGGGGAGTGCCGCAGATACGAAGAAAAAATAAAAAAAGCCGGAGGAATAGACCTTCAACTCCTGGGGATTGGAAGGGACGGGCACATAGGGTTCAACGAACCCACCTCCTCCCTGAGTTCCAGAACCAGGGTTAAAACCCTGGTGGAGGAAACCCTGAGGGACAACTTCCCGGAGGGAAAGGGTCCAAGATTTGCCATCACCATGGGCCTGGGGACCATCATGGAGGCCCGGGAGATCATCCTGGTGGCCTCTGGACGGGCCAAGGCAGAGGCGGTGGCCGCTGCGGTGGAAGGTCCCATCACCGCCTTCCTGCCGGCCTCGGTCCTTCAGTTTCACCCCAGGGTAAAGGTGATTATAGACGAAGAAGCCGCCAGTTTTCTCAAGCGAAGGGATTACTACAAATGGGTATATGCCCACAAAAAGGAGGCCGAAAGGCTGAGCCTGCGTGGGGCGGACATGGTAAAGGTAGCAACCCCGGGGAGGATTTGCCTCTTCGGGGAGCATCAGGATTATCTTGGACTTCCCGTCATATCGGCGGCCGTCAACCTCTTCATGAAAATCTTCGCCCGGAGGAGGAATGAACCCACCGCCTCCTTTTACCTGGCTGATTTCCGCCGAAGGGTAGAGTTTGACCTTAACTTTCCCCTTGAATACCAGGGGGAGAGGGATTACCTCCGCAGCGTTTTCAATGTCCTCCGGCGCCACGGGGTGAACTTCAAGTGGGGAGTGAAGGGAATTATAACCTCCGACATTCCTGTAAACGCCGGAGCCTCCAGTTCCACGGCCCTGGTGGTGGGTCTGGTGAAACTTCTCCTGGAACTGGCCCGGGACCCAAGAAAGGAAGACCCTCAGACCGTGGCGGAACTCGCCCACGAGGCCGAAGTTATGGAGTTCAAAGAACCCGGCGGGAAAATGGACCACTACACCTGCGCCATGGGGGGAGTGCTTTTCATAGACTTCTCCAGCGGAAAGGTGGAGAAACTTCTTCCCACCCTTTCTGGATTCGTCCTGGGCAACTCCTTGAAGCCCAAGGACACCCGGGAAATACTCAAGAGGGTGAGGCAGGGTCAAACCAGGGCCCTGGAGGAATTGGCCAGAATACATCCTGGATTTGACCCCAGGACCACCCCCTTTGAGGAAGTGAAGGACGCCATAAAAAAACTCCCCTCCGAACTCCGCCCCTACGCCCAGGCAGCGGTTAAGAACAGAGAAATTACGGAAAGGGCCAGGGACCTTCTTCTGCAAAGGGATTTCAAGCCCGCAGACCTCGGCAGGCTTCTATGGGAACATCACCTCATTTTGAGGGACCTGCTTGGAATTTCCACCCCGGAAATAGAGGAAATGCTGGAAAGGGCGATGGAAGCAGGTGCCATGGGTGGCAAAATAAACGGTTCAGGGGGAGGTGGCACCATGTTCGTTTACGCCCCGGGAAAGGAAAGGGAAGTCAAAGAAAGCATAGAGAGATTGGGTAAACCCGCATACATAGTGGAAATCACCGGGGGAACGGAGGTTTCCCCTTGATTAGAAAACCAGGGGGTGATAGAAGGCCATGAAAAAAGCGGTTTTATTGCTTTTACTTGCCTCGGCAGTCCTGGGAAGAGTTAGGGATTACGGAATTAAAATAGGGGTTTATTCACCGGGCCGATTCAACGCCATAACCGATGTAAAGGGAGTTCTGGTGGGACACAAGACCATAGTAGAAGGAAAAAACATAAGGACAGGGGTTACGGCCGTCCTTCCCCATTCCGGAAACCTCTACGAGGAAAAGGTCCCTGCTGCCGTTTACATAGCCAACGGCTACGGAAAACTCACGGGGATAAGTCAGGTCGTGGAACTGGGGGAGATAGAAACACCCATAGTCCTCACCAACACGCTTTCGGTCTGGGACGCCGCCCGGGCCCTGGTGGTCTACACCATGAACCTTAATCCATCGGCCCGCTCCATAAACCCGGTGGTGGGGGAAACCAACGACGGCTACCTCAACGACATAAGGGCTTTGAGGGTAAAGGGAAAGGATGTCCTGGAAGCCATAAAAGAAGCCCGTTCAGGCAGGGTTGAAGAGGGGGCCGTGGGAGCAGGAACGGGCACCGTTGCCCTGGGCTTCAAAGGAGGAATTGGGACTTCTTCCAGAGTCCTTCCACCGCAGCAGGGAGGATATACGGTAGGGGTTCTCGTCCAAAGCAATTTCGGAGGGCTTATCACCGTGGCCGGGTTCCCCCTCTGGAAATACCTGGGAAGAAACCCCCTCAGTTCCAGGAAGGGTTCCTGCATGATAATTGTTGCCACCGACGCCCCCCTCAGTTCCCGTAACCTCTACCGCCTTGCCAAAAGGGCCGTTTTCGGCCTCGTAAGGACCGGGGGATTTTCCTCCAACGGAAGCGGGGATTATGTGATCGCCTTTTCCACCGCCTACAGGATCGTCAATGGAAAAAAGGTGGGGAATACGGACCTGGTGCCCAACGACCGAATGACCCCGCTTTTTCAGGCCGTGGCCGAAGCCACCGAAGAGGCGATTCTCAACTCCCTCTTTGAGGCTAAAACCGTATCCGGCCATCGGGGAACGGTTTCGGCTCTTCCCGTAAAGAGAACCGTGGAACTGATGCGGAAGTATTCCCCCCACGCCTTCCGGTAACTCCCGGACCTTGACTTTCGCAGTTTTGGTAGTTAAAATTTTATTGAATAATTAAATGATTAGGAGGTTGATATGCCAAAGAAATTATACGCAGGCATTGAGGTGGAAGTGGACGACGAAGGCTATCTTAAGGACATGAGCCAATGGACCCCCCAGGTGGCGGAAGCCATTGCAGAGGAGTTGGGAATAACCCTCACCGACCAGCACTGGAAGGTTATCAATTTCCTCAGGGAAAAGGCCGCGGCAGGGGAGGAAGTTACCATGAGAAAACTGGGAAAGTCCGGGGTAGTATCCATCAAGGACCTCTACAAACTCTTCCCCAACGGTCCCCTAAAAAAGGCCGCTAAAATAGCCGGCCTTCCCAAACCCAGGGGATGCGTCTAAGGAGGTAGTCATGGAAGATAAAAAAAGGAAGGTTTGTATTATCTGCGCCAAGGCCAACCTGGAGGATGTTTACGCCGCCTTGATTCTTGCCAACGGGGCCAGGATGGAGGGCATTGAGGCGGAATTGTTCTTCACCTTCTTTGGCCTGGATGCCGTCACCAAAAAGAGGATGGACAAACTCCACACCCCGGTGGTGGGAAACCCCGGTCTGCGCCTACCCGGCGGTCTTCCCTTTCCCACCCTCCTGGGCGTAATTCCGGGAATGGAGGCCATGGTTTCCTTCATGATGAAGAAGGAAATGGAGAAACTTGACATCCCCCCGGTGAGCGAGTTCCTGGACATGATAAAGGCCGCCGGAGGTAAGATATTCGCATGCAAGTTGGCCATGGAAATGTTTAAACTCAAGAAGGAAGACCTCTACGACGACCTGGACGGCATCCTCACCGTAGGTGAGTTCTACGAGCGGGCAGAGGGAGCCCAGATTATCTTCGTGTGATTATTTCTTGAAAAGTTTGGTCTTTACCTCTTTGGTTACTTCAGGAGCGTAGCCCTTTTCGTAAAGAATCGCCCGGAGTTTTATTATCATCCTGGCAGTGTCTATGTTAAGCGGACAGCGAACCCTGCAGCGGTCGCAGATGGCGCAGGTGTAAACCGCCGGGGCCGATTCCTTAAATCCTTTGGCAATGAAAGCATCCCACAGGGCTCCTATTCCTCCGGGATACCTCACTCCGAAGTGTCCCGCCGCCAGCCAGAAGAGTGGGCATTCGTACATGCAGGCCCCGCACTTCATGCAGTAGAGAATTTCTTTAAAGTCGGAATTTTTGGAAAGTTCAATCCTTCCGTTATCCAGAAGGACCAGGTGGAATTCCTTGGGGCCGTGGGCTCCGTAGGTGGTTACCTTCTCAATGTCTCCGGTTTTTGACGGTCCGGAAATCATGTGAACATAAGAAGGAACCATGTAGTTGGCGAACCTCCATGTAGTTTTCACCATGTGAAAGGCATCGTCCAGGGTGGGGACTATCTTCTCCACCCCCACTAAGGCCACGAATTTTTCGGGAAGGGAGGCGGCGAGTTTTATGTTTCCTTCGTTTTCTATGATGAAAAGAGTTCCAGATTCGGCGGCTATGGCGTTGGCGCCGGCGATCCCCACATGCGCCGAAGTGAACTTCTCCCGGAGAAATTCCCTCACCGCCGCCACCAGATCCTCAATTTTATCTGGAGGGAGTTCTTTTCCGGTTATTTCCGAAATAAGCCTGGCGGCCTCCTCCCTGGTAAGGTCCACCGAAGGGGCCAGCATGTGCATGGGCCTTGAATCCCTCACCTGAACCAGAAATTCCCCCAGATCCGTTTCCCAAACTTCGTGACCCCGGGCCTGCAGGAACTGGCGGAGTTCCGTCTCCTCGGTGGTGAGGCTCTTGCCCTTTACGATTATTTTCTTCGGTTCTCCCACTATATCTGAAATTATCTGGTTGGCTTCCTCAGCGGTCTTCGCCAAGTAAACATGCCCATGGTTTCTGCGAACGGCCTCCATAGTTTTTTCAATGAGTTCCTCCAGGTGGTCAATGGAATACTCCTTTATCTGCCGGGCCTTTTCCTTGTATTGGACGGATTCGGGAAAGGTCTCCAGGGCCTTTTTCAAATTAGCCCTGTAGGCGGCCCTGGCCCTTCTCATGGCCTCCCTCAGGGTTTCGTTTTCCGCCCCGTCGCCAATTATCTCCGCCAGATATTCGTTGTATATTTCCTGGATGCTTTTATCCTTTTCCATTTTTTACCTCCAAACTTGGTCTAAAATCTGGGTAAAGTATAAGGGTTTTATGCTTTCAATCTCCGCTATTTCCAGCCCCTGCCTGATGCCGTAATGGCCGTTGGCGCAGGTGGAGCCGGCAAATTCCGGATTCCTGGGCACCAGAACATCCAGCACATAGTTTTCCTTGGCGTATTCCCCCAACTCCGGCAGGGTAAAATTAAGCCAGGATGCCGGGCAGGAGTTGAACATGGCAGGGTCCATACCCTCCAGTTCCGCCGTGGGATAATCTTCCTCCATTACCTCTATTTCCGGCACATGGGAAAGGACATCCCTGGCTGCCTGATACCTGCCCAGTTTCCTTCCCAGGGTGCATCCGTGCTGGAGGAAATATTTGTGAGGAAACGGCTTCAAATCAGGCTTTCTTTTATTGAACTCCTCGGCGAAGAACTCCGTCAGGTGAATGTAAGGCACCGGAAGTTTCAGGCCGTATCTCTCGGGAACTTCCCTCTTCCACTTGGCAACCCCGGCGGCGTAGGCGGAGACCACCACATCGGGCTTTAGGGCTTCCACCTTTTCCTTAAAATCCCTGAAGAGTTCCTCCGCCACATCGCTTATTCCCAGGTTAATGGAGGCTTCCATGCACACCACTTCGTCTTCAATAAAGGCAAGATCAACCCCCAGTTTATTCATCAGGGAGACAGTGCTTTCCAGGATGTCTTCCTGGCCCGTGTGCAAGAGGTTAACCCTACCAGCCAGAACAACCTTCATTATAACCTCCTTTTATAAATTAGGAATTATTCTAACACATAAAACCCAGTAGAAGAAATCTTCCTTTGTGTCATCCGGAAAAAATGCTTCTTTATCGGACATTCCTGTGTTTTTGTCTCGCATGTTGAAAAAAGTAGCGCTTTTCCTAAAATAGAAGTGGAGGGCTAAATGAGGAGATGGTTTAACTTAGCGCTTTTCCTTGGGATTTTATTGGTTTTGGCCATGCCCACAAGGGCAACGGTTTATGCGAAGATAAAGGGCAGGGTAGTGGATGCAGAGACGGGAAAGGGCGTGGAGGGGGTGACCATTTATATTTACCATCTTCCCTCTTTTGGACCTGCCCCTCTTGCACCTCCCTATTCCTTAAAAACCGACAGTGAGTGGAGATGGGAGAAGCAAGTAAAACCTGGAAAGTATTGCGTGGATATTAGAAGTGTGAGTTTGTGGAAATATAATTATTACCTTGACCTTCAGGTAGATATTTATTTAGGAAAGAAATCTTTGTTTGAAGATTTAAGACAGAA
>JAMOUJ010000007.1 GCA_027068075.1 Candidatus Aminicenantota bacterium
GTCGCAATCCCCTATAGAGCAGGGCATGGATTCTGACCGCGGGTTTCCTGAGCCCGCATCATTATTGGTTTTACAAAACAAAAATTCACCATGTCAACCCTCATTATTAATAAAAATTCCCCCTATCCCTATTTTAGCCTTTACTTAAATGCCCGCCAGCACTGCGTTTAAGACCCACCTTCCGAACTTCTATAATAATCCCTTGCCTCCCGAATCCACACCCTAAGTTTTCCGAGAACACCGCAGCCCCGCTGCAAAATATATACTAATAAAATATTTGCCAAAAGTCAAATTTTGCCATAAAATAGAGATTAGAGAGGTAAGTAAGATGAGAGAAAAAGAACTCTTTCTAAAAAGGGGAGTGGAGGAAAGGGCTAAAGGAAATTTGGCGGGGGCTACTTATTTCTTCAATCGCTATCTCCAGCACGGAGGAGACGATGAAGAAATAATACTTTGGCTGGCGGACAGATACATAGAGGAAGGTAAGGCCCGCAAAGCGGTAGGCTTTCTGAAGAGAATGGCTCGTCGGTTGAATTATCCCCGCGTTATTATAGACCGCCTGGCCACGATTATGGAAGAGATGGGGGCTTTAAGCGAATTGGAGGAATTCGCTAATCAAATTCCATATGCTGAGGAATTCTTAAAAAGCCTTCACTATCCTTTTCCTGACAAGTATTCCGATGAAGAATTGATGGAAATTCTAAACCTTTTTTCAGGAAGAGAAGGGGTACACGCCAAGATGTGGGTCTCTTCTCAAGGTAAAGTGGGGTACTCCCCAGTAAAGGCGCCGGTGAACATTCCACTTCTCAAAAAACACTTAGCAGGTAAATACACTATAGGGATTTACCAATTAAAACTAAATAACACTGTTAACTGGGCTGTTTTTGACCTGGATATTTCCTTTAAGTTCCTTAGAAAGGCCTTGGAAAATGGAGAAATCTTTGACAGGTTTATGAAAGAAATGCTTGATTTCTCTCAAGCCTTCAGGGAAAAATTGGAAAAAGTGGGTCTTAAGTCTTACATAGAGGAATCAGGTTTCAAAGGATATCATGTGTGGATGTTTTTCAGAGATCCGATCAATGCAGGAACGGTAAAAGAATTTATGGAAAAAGAGGCTGGCCAAATACAGTTGCCTCCCCATCTCCACCTGGAGATTTTTCCTAAAAACTCGTATGTGCCCCGCAACGGTTACGGCAATCTCGTAAAGTTTCCAGGGGGAGTCCACCTAAAGACAGGAAGAAGAAGTTATTTTCTTGGCTCAGAGAACTTGGTAGATTTTGTGAAAAAGGTAGAGAAAATTTCCCTCTCGGATTTTAAAAGAAAATTTTGGAATTTAAGAAAGAAGGAAGGAGAAAGATTACCTGTTCCCTTGATTCTTGAGCAGAGTGCTGAACTTAAGGCCTTGAGAAACGGCTGCTCTGTTATTGATAGTATAATTGATAAAATCTTGAGGATGAATCCCATAAGCGCGGTGGAAAGGAAAGTCTTGGAGCATACCGTTGGGCATTTGGAAGAGGGGCCTCAAATCATTAAAGAACTTTATTCTATGATAGGTTATGAAAGCCCACTTAAAAAACCTCACAGGGGAAACCCTATAAGTTGTGCCAGAATTAAAAAGGAATTAAAATACCTTACAGCATCTCTTCCGTGCGATTGTGTTTTTCCCTACGACGACACATATCCTAATCCTCTTCTTCACCTTAGGGAAGCAAAAACACCTAAAGAAATAGAGTATTTGATAAGAAAATTCCTGTTTCTTACTCGTCAGAAAAAGGATATTGAAGAGAAACTGTTGGAAATTGAAGAGGAGATACAAAAAAAGATTAGAGAAGGCCAGAGGATTTCTACCAAGTATGGTAGTTTAGAAATTAGAGATGGAAGAATTCTTATTGAAATAGCATGAGCACGCTTTATGTGACAGAGCAGGGCAGTAGCCTTATAAAAAGGGGGAAACAATTGATAGTTATAAAAGAATCTCAAATTTTAGCCAAAATAAAAACCTTTGATCTAAAACAGGTGGTTTTGTTTGGCAACATCAATATTTCAACCCCTACAATTCATTTTCTTTTAAAAGAAGGGATAGATTTGGTTTTCCTTTCACCGGCGGGAAAATTCAAGGGAAGATTAATTTCTTCGTATCCAAGAAATGTTGATCTGAGAAAGAACCAATTTAAGAAGGCTGAAGACTGGGAATTTAAGATTAAGATAGCAAAGGAGGTAGTTAAATCTAAGATTGAAAATCAAGCGGAACTATTAAGAAGGTTAAGTTTGAAAGGCGAACGGGAAGTTAAATCGGAATTGACAAGTATGGTGAAGCTAATACCTTCTCTACAAAAGTCTGTTTCGTTAGATTCTATAAGAGGTTTTGAAGGAAGGGCCTCGGCTTTGTATTTTTCAGCCTTGGGAAAAATAGTAAAAAAACTGGGATGGGAATTTAGGGGAAGAACATATCACCCTCCCTTAGACGAGTTCAACGCTGTTCTAAGTTTTGTTTACACTCTCCTTTTGAATAAAGTAGAAAATTTTATCCTCATACATTCCTTAGAGCCAATTCTGGGATTTTTCCACAGTGAGGAATATGGAAAGCCTGCACTGGCCTTAGACCTTATGGAAGAATGGAGACCTGTAGTTGGGGATAATGTGGTTATGAGGTTTTTTAGGAAGAAAATGATAAAGAAAGAAGATTTTTATTACCCAATTCAAGAGAACCCGCCGTATCCTGAACTCTTAGAAGAATTTAAGAATTTACCTTTGATTATCAGAAAAGAAACCATCCGAAAATTGATCAAGGGATTTGAGAAAAGACTTTCCGAAAGTGTTATATACAACGATGAGAAGGTAAGGCTGGAGGTTGCCATAGAAAGGCAGATTTTGAGGGCTGCAAAGGCTATTTTGGGAGAAGAAGATTACAAAGGCTTTAAGTGGAGGTAACGATGTTTGTGGTCGTAACCTATGATATCTCTGATGAAAAGAGGTTAAGGCGAGTGGCCAAGGAAATGGAGAATTGGGGAGAAAGGGTGCAAAAAAGCGTATTTGAATGCGATTTTGACGAAAAGAACTTCAGTAGAATGAGAAAAAGACTGAGGAAACTAATAAATATGCAAGAAGATAGTATACGGTTCTACTTTCTCTGCAAGACCTGTAGGGAAAAAATTCAGGTGGATGGAAAGGGAAAATTATATGAGCGAGAAGAAACTGTAGTTGTATAATAAATAAATGGAAATTTTAAATTTCATTAAAGTTAATGTGAAGTTTCAAGAAGTTGACCCACCTGTGACTACCCCCTATGTGGGCACTATGCTTAGAGGAGCCTTCGGTCACAGTCTTCGCAAAATTTTCTGTATTTTCAATAAGCGAAAAAGTTGTAAGACCTGCTCCGTAAAGGAAGGATGCTTTTATTACAAGGTTTTTGAAACTCCAGCGCCTCCAGATTCTCCCTTTTCTCTGAATTACTCCCCTCATCCATTTGTTATTTCCCCTACCAAACCAAAGTTAGAAAAATCTCCTTTGTTAGAATTTGATTTTCTCCTTTTTGGAAAATTTACGAATTATTATTCCTATTTTGTTAGAACATTGAAAGAAATGGGAAGTATAGGTTTCGGAAGTAAAAGGTCAAAGTCCGAAAGCCTTGAGATTTACGATTCGGATAGGTTAATCTTCTCTTCAAGGAAGGAGAACTTTAAGGAACCTACGAGGAGGATTTTTCTTCTGGAAAAACCCACAAAACTACAAGAAGTAGAGATTGAACTTTTGACTCCATTGAAGATTTCTTCCAAAGGAAAAGTAGTTTTCCCTCCAGATTTTCAACAGGTTATGAGAAGCGTTTTTCGCAGGATAAGCCTCCTCGCCTACTTCTTTGAGGAAAAGAGGTTAAATGTGAATTTTAAGGGGCTTTTAGAGAAGGCCAAAGAAGTTTCTTTAGTTGAGTGGGAGGGTAACCAGGTAAAAGTAAGGAGATATTCCACCCGGAAAAAGGAAAAAATGAGCCTTTTGGGCTTTCAAGGAAGGCTAAAGTATAAAGGCGACCTTGGGATTTTTCTCCCCTGGTTAAAAGCAGGGGAGGAATTTCATATAGGTAAGCACATTTCTTTTGGATTTGGAAAATTCAGGCTCCTTTCAGAGGGAAGATCAACTTGATAGAAGTAGAGGAGGTGGTGGTGAAGTTTAAGACACGAGATAATAGCGATATCATATTATCTTTTGTATGAGGAGGGGTGGCGTTTAGGCGTTGACATTCGGCCGGGAATTTGGCATAAAAAATTTATGAAAACGGGCGGAGACAGTGCAGGGGTGAATAAAGGAGGGTCTAACCTTTTTCTCTCCAGAGGGCCTGATTTTATCGCTGAGGTCTCTGTGTTTCTGCTGGGCTTTGCCCTCAGGTTTTATCATCTGGGAAGGGAAAGTTTGTGGCTGGACGAGGCCAATTCTTTGGCCTGGGCTTCCATTTCGGATTACATGGAGGTCGCATTCCCCAACGATGTCCATCCTCCTTTCTATTTCCTTCTTCTCAAAGTCTGGACGGCGCTCTTCGGAAAATCCGAGTTTTCCCTGAGGTTTCCCTCTCTGGTTTTTGGCCTTCTCACCTTAATTTTCTTCTATCTTTTCTTGAAGGAGGTCTTTTCACGCAGGGTGGCCCTTTTCTCCGTGTTCCTTCTGGCCATATCCCCCTTCCACATAAGATATTCTCAGGAGGCCAGGGGATATTCTCTGCTGGCTTTCCTCGTTCTGGGGTCCATGTACTTTCTTTACAAACTTCTAAAAAACCACGGAAGAAAATACCAGGTCCTTTACTTTCTTTTCAGTTTTCTTATGCTGATGACCCATTATTACGGATTCTTCTACCTGGCCGCCCAGTGGGTTTTCGTAGTGCTTTTTTATTGGCGCTCTAAGGATATCCTTAAAAGGTGGTTTACGGTTCAATTTTTAATTTTAATTTTTTATTTACCGTGGCTTATCTGGATGATCAAAACGGTTCAGAAGATCTACGGGCATTTTTGGCCTCCCCGGGCAAGTCTCAATCTTCTGTGGAAAACCGCAGTGGTTTATTCAGGAGGGGAATTGGAGGTCTCGTTGATGTTTTTGTTGCTCTTCATGGGACTCTTCAGGTCCTTAAAAGAAAATCCAAGGTTGGGGGTTTATTTTCTTCTGTGGTTAATACTGCCCGTGTTTTTGCCTTTTCTGATCTCCTTTTCTCGCCTTCACATATTCTTGAGGAAATGTACCATAGGGGCTTTCATACCCTTCGTTGCTTTCGTAGGCCTGGGGGTGGAGGAACTGAAGGGGATTAAGCATAAATTGACGGCCATGCTTCTCATCGGCGTTTTTCTTTTTCCCCAATTGAAGTCCTATTACTCCGTGCCGCAGAAGGAGCAGTGGAGGGAAGTCGTTTCTTTCATAGAAAAAAGGCTGAGGAGAGGGGATGTAGTGGTATTGACCCCGGAATTTCTGGCCAAGGCCTTCTCCTATTATTCCCGAAAAAGGGGCTTTAAAAGAGATGTAATAGAGTGGAGGCTTCTCGGAAATCCCGGAAAGATAGAGGAGAAGGTTAAGGAGGAAATCCTTGGAAAACCGGTGAAAAGGATGTGGTTAATAACCTCTCATTTGCCTGCCGGGGCCTTAAAAAATGTTTTACAGGTCTTGAAAAAGTTTGGGGTCGTAGCCGGGGTGCGCCATTTTAAAGGGATCTCGGTTTTTGAAATAAAATTTAAAAACGATTTTTTGGAAAAACGAAAGATTGAAAATTAAAGAATAGTCTCAGGGATGAACAAGGTTTGAACCCTTGATTTTTCCGGCAGGGTGTTGTAAACTTTTGTTGAGTAGGGGGTAAGTTTTACTTCCACTCAAAAAGAATTAAGGAGGTATTTTATGAGTAAAGCCCAGAAAGGAGACAAGGTCAAGGTTCACTATACAGGGAAATTGGACGACGGAACCGTTTTTGATTCTTCCCGGAAGGGAGAGCCCCTGGAGTTTACCCTGGGAAGCGGCGAAATCATACCCGCCTTTGAGGATAACATCGTGGGGATGGAAGAAGGGGAGAAGAAGACCTTTACCATTAAGGCGGAGGACGCCTACGGCCCCCACAGGGAGGACCTGGTGATTGAGGTCAAAAAGGAAGAGTTTCCCCCTGACATCACCCCCTACGAAGGCCAGCAACTTCAATTGACCCAGCCCGACGGTCATTCCTTCGTGGTTACGGTTAAAGAGGTAAAGGAAGACACCGTGGTCCTGGACGCCAACCATCCCCTCGCAGGAAAGGACCTCACCTTTGAGGTGGAAGTGGTGAAGGTGGAGGGAAAAGACGAGAAGGATTGATTTTTCCTCTCCTTTGAGATAAAATTTCCGCCATGAGAGTCAAAGCCTTACTTCTATCGTTAGTTTTGGTTTTGGCCGTGCGCGGGGCAAACCCTGCCCTCAACAGGATTCTATTTGCTCCCACGGCCTATACTCTGGAAAAAGGTGAGATTGTTTTCTCCGTATACGAAGTGATATTCCCGTCCCTCACCTTTGGCATAACCGATTCCTTTGATGTGGCTGGTGGAATGGCCTTTCTACCAGGTATATCCGGTTTCATTGACAACTTTACTATGTACTACTTAGCCCCCAAGTTTCGCTTCTACAAAACTGAGAACCTGGCCATCTCTGCAGGAGGCCTTCTGGTGGGAGTCATCGGGGGAGGATACGAAGGATTCGGCTACGCAGTGCTTACCACCGGAAGTGTGGAAAAATACTTCACCGTGGGCCTGGCGATGCCGTTTTCCGGCAAGGAGACTTTCTCTCACATGATAATGTTTCTCGGGGGGAAATTGCCCCTCTCTTCCAAATTCAGCCTCGTGGGAGAGTCCTACTTAATAACCGGACTATTCACTTTAATTTCCCCGGGCTTGAGGTTCAGCACCGGAAATCTGGCCGTGGACCTCGGGGTTATGTACAACATAATAGGAGGCGGAGATAAGGTCCCTTTACCCTGGTTCGGTTTTTCCTATAAGTTCTCTATTTAGCCGGTTTAAACTCCAGGTTCCTTATTAACTTCTCTGTGGAGTAGGGGGCAGGTGCTCCTCCCAAGTATTTGTGAAACCACTCAAGGTGAGCGTTGTAGTAAACGGGCATGGATTTTACATAGTTGGGCCAGTGTCCGTCGTTTTGAAAAACGATGAGCATGGAGGGAACGCCCATTAGTTGAAGGTCGGTGAAGAACTGAAGACTCTGGGTGTAGGGAACCCTGTAGTCCTTTTCTCCGGTGATGATCAAACAGGGGGTTTTGAAGTTCTTAACATAGTTGGACGGTGAGAACTTTCTGTAGAGGCTGGGGTTTTCCCAGGGTGCCCCTTTCATCTCCCAGAGGGGAAACCAGAGTTCTTCCGTGGCGCTGAACATGGCCCGGAGATTGTAAACCCCCATCATGGCGGCCAGGGCCTTGAACCTGTTGGTATGGCCCTCCAGGTACATTATGGCGTAACCTCCCCAGGACCATCCCATGGCTCCCATCCTGCTTGAGTCCACATAGGGAAGCGAGGCCAGGTAATCGGTTACCTTCATGAGGTCCTCCATGACTTTCCCCCCCCAGTCTCCGGAGATGGCTTCCACGAACTTCTGGCCGTATCCCGGAGAGCCGTGGGGATTGGCAAAGGCCACTATGTATCCAGCGCCGGGATAGACCTGCCAGTCCCCTCTGAAGGAATCGGCCCACATCTGTTGAGGTCCGCCGTGGATGTTCAAAATGAGGGGGTATTTTTTGCCGGGCTTGAAATCGTGAGGCTTTATTATGAAGAGGTGTATTTTGGCGCCGTCGGCCCCTTTAACCCAGGCTTCCTCCGCGGGTCTTATGTCGTAATCTTCCTCCACCCCCTTGTTCAGGTAAGTAAGGCGGCGAAGTTTCCCTCCCAGGGGATATTCCCAGATTTCCACCGGTTCCTTCACGGAAGTTCTCGTAAGTATTATGCTTTTTCCATCGGGTGTAAGGAGAAATTCCCTTATGGCCCCTGCCTTCAGGACCTTTTCCATTTTTCCGCTCCGAAGGTTTACCCTGTAGATGGGACGGCGGGCCCTTTCCTCGGTTTTGAAGTAAATGTATTTTCCGTCGGGAGACCACGCAAAATCGTCCACCCAGTTGTCGTAATTTTCGGTAAGAACCCTGATCTTCCCGGTTTTCGTGTCGTAGAGGGCAAGGCGGAACCTATCGGATTCGTATCCAGGGACTTTCTGCATTATGTATCCGATGAATCTTCCGTCGGGGGAAAACTTTGGATGCCCATCCCAGGCTTTGTTTTCGCAGGTTAGACAGCGGCTTTTTCCGGTGTTAAGATCCATTAAATAAAGGTTAAAATCAGTGGAAAGGGCAGGGTTGGGGGAAAGTTTTCCCTCGTAAACCAGCCACCTTCCATCCGGAGAAAGATCCCAGCCCCTGTGTCCGTCAAGGGAAAAGGGAGGAAAATCGTGTTCTCCCCGGGTTAGAGCCTTAATTTTACCGTTTTCCATAAGGAAGATGTGTCTATACTTGAAATCCCTGTAATGGTCCCAGTGACGGAAAAGAAGGGAGGTGGCAAGATGGGCTTTCACCGGGCCCTTCTCCCACCTCTTTTCCATTTTTTGATTACAGGAATTTTTCTCCATACAATCGGTGTACACATAGGATGAAAAGAAAACCTTGTCCCCCCGCGGTAGAGCAGAGGAGAGGCCGGTGGAAAAACGGGTTATCTGCTCCGGTTCACCACCCCGCAGGCTAAGCCTCCAGAGTTGAGTCTTTCCCTTTCTGGTGGAGAGAAAATACAAAAATTCTCCGTCTTTTGACCAAATGGGTGAAAAATCCGCCTTTGGATTGGTGGTTAGTTTTCTTATCTCTCCAGTTTTAAGGTTCAAAAGATAAATGTCGGTATTTGATTTACCCTTTTTAAGGAAGTACTCCGTAACCGTGAAGGCCAAACGGCTTCCATCCGGAGAAAGGGCAAGGTTTCCAATTCTTTTTAATTGGTAAAGGGCTTCAATTGAAAACGGTTTTTTAACCGAATTTTCCGGTGCTGCGAAAACAGAAAATACCCACAGCACCGCGGCCAGGATTTTTAAAATTCGTTTTCCGTTCATTTTAGCCTCCTTTCGTTAAATATTGCTCAATCACAAAGGAATTTAACCATTTTCTTCCGGAAAAGTCAAGTTTAATCATATTTAAAAATAATACAATAATTATTTCCCTCCCCACGAATCCCCTCTGTCGGCATGCCGACCAATAGCACCGTAACCCCCATCCGTGAAATCTTGGTTAAAGTTTTACTTCATGCGAATATTTTTGGTAGGGGGTCCCTCGTTCGCCGCCCTTCCTCGTCCTGACCCTCCTAACCCCTCATTAGTTTACATAATATATCTTATACGAACTAAAGATTTATCAACAAATGGACAGAAATATAAATTTTGTTTATATGTCATAATATTAATCCTAATTTTGCAGGAATAATTCTCAAGATTTTGACAAATTACTTTTACTTGGTATAATGGCTTCATGACTAATTGGTATGACCTTTACAGAGGAAAAATCAATCTATCAACCTTGTTTTTGCATCTCCTCAAACTTGAAGAGAGGTCATCAGAGATTATAGAAAAAGGGCGAAAGAGAGAAATCGAAAAGCTCCTTAGGAAAATTCCGAGAAAGGCCGTGAAGTTGGCGGCTGAGCTTTTGCGCGAATCCGTAGAGACCTTCTACAAATACCAATTGAAAGGCCTTTTGAAGAATTTCTACAGGATCAAACTGGACTGGAAAACCGTAAAAGAAGCCCAGGCCAGGATATCCCAATTGGAGCATACGCTGTCCTCCTACGCCAACCCCGGGTTAAGTTTAACCAAGGAGGATTACCCTTTGCTCTACTCTTTTAACTTTTTAAAAAGCAATCTTACGAAGGGAACAGAAAAGGAAAAAGCGATATATGAAAGCTTTCTTCTGCTCTGTCCGAATCCATGCTCAAAAAAATTAAATCTTTTCATTATCTTCCTATCCTCCAAAAATAATCTTTAATTTTTTTGGACATTAAATCTCTTCTTTTCTTAAGAAATTCAGCATAATTCAATTCCCAAAAATTCTCTGGCAAGTCATAGGCTCTCAAAATTTTCTGCCTCTCTATTGGAGTTAAATTTTTTGTTAAAAATGGCCAATACTCCTTAGGTGATTGATCCCCAATGTTGATATTATCCTTGTACTCGATATAAACTAAATTAGCAACCTGATTTATCTCTTTCACATCGGTGATAGATTTTTTTTTCAAATAGTTGCGTGGAAATATATGATGTAAATCTATTGTTTTCTTTTTTGTTTTTAGGAAGGGATTTAGGTAATCTCTTAATTTAATGTCTGAAAAAAGAATATAGGCATCGTTATAGACTAACGAAGCTAAGTATATAAGATAAGCATGATTCTGAGTAGAAGATGATACCAGCCTTTGAGGTAAGGTGATGCTCCAATAGTCATGTGTTAATTCGCTTTTGATAATTTCCTCCAATTTTTGTACAAAATCTCCTTTATCTTTAAATAAAGATAAATCTCTTTCTATCACACTTTCAGGGGATCCCGTGTATCTTTGAGTGAGAAGAGAAAACACAAACCACTTTCTAATCACTTTTTCTAATTTCTTGTAAGGTAAATGGAATCTATACTTGCCTAGTAAATAAAGAGTATAAGATACAAAAAATGCTATTTTTGAGCTTATTAGTTTTTCATTAACAAAACCAGCACTTTGTATTATCTTTATAAAGTCATGCCAGTTTGTCAGGTCCAATGCTCTTTTGTGTCCGTCTTTAAAGATTTCAAAATTTTTCTCTCTCAATTCTTCTGAAATTGTTTTATTCTCGAAATCTCTTCCTTTTAGAATCAAATATGCATATTTCAATCTACCTCTTAAAAAAGAATAGCCAACAATAGTTCTAACCAAATGTTCAGGATTTGGATTAATATTAATAATATTGAAAGAACTTGGTTTATTTCCTTCGGGAATCTTACGAGACATTTCACAGAATTCTTCAATCCCCTTTCGTCCTTCTTCCCAATAAACCGCCATTAATGTTAATATAAAATCAGATTGATTTAGAGGTTTACCTTTACTGTTAATTCTCACAAAAATCTCCGATACTTCTTCAGGATCTAATTCAGAAGATAACTCTAAGACTGAGAATGGATAATTTAGAATGTTTTTTAATTTTTCAATATTAGCAGCAATTCTTTCTTCGCTTATGTTACTTTCAACAACTCTCGATTTTAGTTTTGATAAATATGTTTTTACGAATGGATATGTTGAACTATTATGAAACACTGTGCTAATGTCTGATATCCATTCGGGATTTCTCTCTATTGCAGCATTCCATACCTCAAACTTTTCTTCAATAGGATTAAATGAGATTCTTAGCTTTACTTTCCTGAAATTTTTGTTGACTATTTCTTTATCATTAATAATGGAGAAAAGAGAAGTCAATCTCTGTTGTCCATCAATTACCAAAAATCTAGGCTCTCGCTTATTCTCAAGGTTTATTTTTCTGTATCTTCCCGGTTCTAGAATTTCCCACAAAACTATTACCCCTACTGGAAGACCCTTATAGAGTGAATCTATTAAATCTCTAACTTTTGTGGAATCCCATACAAATGGCCTTTGTAAATCTGGAAGAGCGATATTTCCAGTATCTATATCGTTTATTAAGTTTGACAAGGGATAGGTTTTTGGATTAAATACTACATTGTTTCTCATTTTCATCTCCTCAATAAGCATGGATTCGGGATATTATATAACTCGTTCATGTCCGAACTGTTCGGACATACTACCGAATGATAAGCATATGCGAGCAGTTCGCATATACTTCCCTCTGAACGACTATGATAAGTGTTCAGTTTATCCTCATTTAACATCACATATTTATTATAGCATAAAGAGTCTAAAGTCAAGTCCTTAAATTGCCTCATTAAATTCTCGTGAGGCAATGAATGCTATTTCATATGGATTTTCCATAAGGCAATTAGGAGATTCTAAGTTGAATAGATTATTCGTGTTTTACGGAGGCAGAGCTTTCGCAAAATGAGCAACGCTGCAGTTTGCCGTAAATAAAGCATTCTGGGATGGATACTCTATCGCTTGAGGAAGAAAACAGTCCTTACACGCCTGGTTGCAGAAGAACACTTTAGATACAGATGTACACAGAGGTTATAAAAGAAGGGGAGAAGGAAGGCCGCTTTCTCCTTTTAATGTCGTAACATTCTTTGCGCTCAGCAGGGGGCATAATTCTTTTTGTGTACGGGGTCAATACACCCTCTGGCGGAAGAGCCATTTGGGAATAAGCGTCCTGTCCTCCGAAAGATTGCCTATGGCTTTCACCCTGGAAAAGAGCACGGACCTTGAAAAGCGTATCCTTTCCTTCACAACACAAAAGGGAAAGCGCCCGCTGGAATGGATGATGTAAATCCCGCCTTTGTTGTACAGTATAAATCCTATATGGTGGTCCATGGTCCAGCCCTAAAATGTAAACTCCCTTACCCCTACTGGTTATCTCCCTATCTACCACAAAATATCCCAATCGCTGTCTGGGCGGGCCTGGCCCCTTGCCCTGGAGCCGAAAAGGATAATCTGCGAGACCTTCACACCTCCTGCCTCTCCGTAACCTTTAAAATAAACTGCTTTATTCTTTCCCTCACAAGGATATATTATCCGCCCTACCCTGCTCTGTCAACCGGAACTTTTCTCTTTCGTTTTACTTTTACTTTTTACGAAGTATAATGTGAGAAAAGGAGGACCAATGAAAAAAAGAGCCCTGCTGGTATATCCGGCCCACCCGCCCCATACCTTCTGGAGTTTTAAGTATGCCCTTAAATTCGTAAGGAAAAGTTCAACCTTCCCTCCCCTGGGACTTCTCACGGTGGGCGCCCTTTTACCCCAGGATTGGGAACTGCGCCTGGTTGACTTAAACATAGAGCCTTTAAGGGAAAGGGACCTGCGGTGGGCAGACCTGGTAATGGTCAGCGCCATGGCGGTCCAGAGGAGTTCGGCAGAAAGCGTTATTAAAAAAGCAAAGGCCCTGGGAAAACCCGTGGTGGCAGGAGGTCCCCTCTTTACCATGCACTTTGACGAATTCAAGGACAGCGTGGACCACCAGGTCCTGGGAGAGGCGGAGATTAACCTGCCGAAATTCCTTCAGGACCTGGAAAGGGGGAAAGCAGAGAGAATTTACTTCCCACCGGGCTTTGCCGACATAAAGAAAACCCCTGTTCCCAGGTTTGACCTGGTGAAAATCTACAGGTACGCCTCCATGAACATCCAATTTTCAAGGGGCTGCCCCTACAATTGCGAATTCTGCGACATTCCCCTGCTCTACGGACACAAGCCCAGGACGAAAAACGCCCCCCAACTCATAAAAGAACTGGAAGCCCTTTATCAACTTGGATGGAGGGGCGGGGTCTTCTTCGTGGACGACAACTTCATAGGGAACAGGAAAAACCTAAAGGCGGAGATCCTCCCGGCTCTTATCCAATGGTCCAGGTTCAGGGATTACCCCTTCAGGTTCTTCACCGAAGCCTCCATAAACCTCGCCGACGACGAGGAACTCATGGAAATGATGGTGGAGGCGGGATTTGACGAAGTCTTCATCGGGATTGAAACCCCCAACCCCGAAAGTTTGAAGGAGGTACACAAAGTCCAGAACTACAGGCGAGATCTTTTTGGGGCAATAGAGAAAATCCACTCCCACGGGCTCATAGTTCAGGGAGGATTTATCTTAGGGTTTGACAGCGACCCTCCCAACATATTTGACACCATGGTGGAATTCATACAGAAATCCGGAATCATAACGGCAATGGTGGGGCTTTTACAGGCCCCCAGGGGAACGAAACTTTACCGGAAGTTGAAGGAGCAGGGAAGGCTCCTCAAGGAATTCGTGGACAACAACACCGACTTCTCCCTGAACTTCATCCCCAAAATGGACTACAGGAAACTCCTCCTCGGCTACAAGAAGGTGGTGGATAAACTGTATTCCCCCGAAGGGCTTTACCAGAGAATAAACGCCTTCATAGAAACCTATAGGCCGGTGACCAAGGCGAAATACCGGCTCACCAGGGAAAGGCTCTGGGCCTTCATAAGGTCCATCTTCGTCATAGGCATATTTGACCAGGGGAGAAAATACTACTGGAAGTCCCTTCTGAAAACCGCATTCAAAAAGCCGAAACTCTTTCCCCTCACCGTAACCTTTGAGATCTACGGATATCACTTCAGGAAGATTTACAGGGCCCAGGCAAAGAAAATAAAGGAACTCCTCTCGGTTCGTCAGGAAAGGTTTTCCAGATAGCCTTCGGGACGAACCCCAAGGCACCCAAGGAAGGAGAATCGGCCATGAGCCTCCTCCTTTGTGAAAGCCCTTGATTCCCGGCGGGAAGTTGTTATAACATAAGGATGTGAAGAAGATATTGATCTCTGGAGTAATTGTATTATTTTTAGGGATAGCAGGATACAGGGTTGGTAGGAAAATCCCGTATTTACTGAAAAGGAAGCACTTAAATGTGATACTCGTTACCATAGACACCCTGAGGGCAGACCATCTGGGATGTTACGGCTACGGCAAGGCGAAGACCCCGAACATAGATGAACTGTGCGCCCACGGGATAAAATTTACCAATTGCATCGCCCAGGTCCCCTTAACCCTGCCCTCCCACACCACTATTCTTTCGGGCACCTATCCCTTTTATCACAATGTGAAGGACAACGGCGGATTCGTGGTCTCTGAGAAACTGGAGACCCTGGCCGAAATCCTTAAAAAGCATGGGTTTACAACGGGAGCGGTGGTGGGGGCTTATGTCCTTGACGGAAGATGGGGTTTAGACCAGGGCTTTGACTTTTATTACGACAATTTTGACCTTTCCAGGTACAAAAGAATATCCCTGAACCTGGTGGAGAGAAGGGCGGACGAGGTGGTTTCCCGGGCAATTGGATGGTTGAAGGCAAATAAAAACAGGAGATTTTTCCTTTGGGTTCATGTTTACGACCCCCATTCCCCCTACACTCCTCCGCCGCCCTTTGACGAGGAATTTGCGGAACATCCCTACGACGGAGAAATCGCCTTTACGGATTTGCAACTTGGAAGGCTTTTCAGGTTTTTAGAAGACGAGGGCCTGGACAAAAAGACATTGATCGTCTTAACCGCAGACCACGGGGAGAGTTTGGGAGAACACGGGGAGGAAACCCACGGATTCTTCGTATACCAATCCACGGTGTGGGTGCCCCTTATCGTAAAAACCCCCATAAGAGGTCTTAGCGGAAAAGTGGTAAAAACCAGGGTGGGGCTGGTTGACATCGCCCCCACGATCCTTGATTTTCTCGGCTACCCCATTCCCGGGGAAATGCAAGGAAAATCCTTAAAGGACCTCCTCTTTAATCCCGGAAAGGAACTGGAACGCCTCCTTTACACGGAAAGTTTTTACCCCAGATTTCACTTTGGATGGCACGAATTAAAGGCCGTATATTGGAGAAACTACAAATACATTGATACCAGGAGCCCGGAATTGTACGACCTGGCGAAGGACCCTTCGGAAAGGGAGAACCTTTACTTAAAAAATAATCGGATAGCGAAGAAGATGAAGGCGATGCTCCTGAAGTTTGAAAGGACCGGCACGGAACACGCCTTGAATGCCCACATCAAGGAAATGGACCCAGAGACCAGGGCTAAACTGGGAGCCCTGGGATACATCAGCACCTTCGTTGGCGGTAAAGACGAAGCACAATTGGCGGACCCCAAGGAAAAAATAGGAATTTTCAACGCCATAATCAAGGCCAGAAAACTTACCAGGCAGGGAAAGACCCAGGAGGCTATCGCCCTTCTAAAGTCCATTCTCAAAGAAGAGCCCGGCATAGTGGATGCCATTTTCACCCTGGGGAATCTTTACTACCGGGAAAAGGACTTTGAAACCGCCTTAAAATACTTCAAAAAAGTCTTAGAATTGAAACCCGACTACAACTTCGCCATGCTGAACATCCTCAATTGCTACAGATTCTTGGGAAAAACCGACCAGGGAATAGAAGAAGCCAGAAAATTTATAAAAATCTTTCCCCAGCAAAGCGAATTCTACATCATATTGGCAAATTTCTATGTGGACGAAGGAAAACTTGATGAAGCGGAGAAAACTCTGGAAAGGGCCCTGAAAATAGAGGAAAATCCCTTCGCCCTCAGAGACCTGGGAAGAATACGACTGATGAAGGACGACCTGGAAAAAGCAGAGGACCTGTTCAACAGGGCAATAAAATTAAATCCCTCAATAAAAATGGCCCACTACTACATAGCCTTAATCAAAGAAAAAGAAGGGGAAACAGAAGCCGCCATAGAGGAATACGAGAAGGAGATTGAAAACAACCCGGAGAACTTGAAAGCCCACTTTAACCTGGCAAGGCTTTACAGGGAAAGGGGAGAAAGGGATAAGGAGATAGCGCACCTGGAGAAGGTGGTGGAACTTGCCCCAGACTTTCAAATAGGCCTTCTATACCTGGCGAAGGCCTACCTTGACGAGGGAAGGTCTTTGGAGCGGGCAATAAAACTCGCCCAAAGGGGTATTGAATTGAACCCATCCAGCGAATACGCCGTATTCGGATACTACATACTCTCAGACATATACGCCCTGATGGGCGACAAGTCCAGGTCTGAAGAATACTATCGCAAGGGCCTATTTTTGAAAGCGAAGATAAATAAAAATAATAGGAGGGTTCCATGAAGTCAGTTTTAACCAAGGCCTTCATCGGCTTTGTTGGGCTAAGTTTGATCTTCGTATTAATTGTTCCGCTCCAGGCCCAAAGCCGGGAAACGGGGGCCATTCAAGGGAGGGTTGTGGACACCCAGGGAAAACCAATCCCCGGTGTAACTGTGGTCATCAAGGGTCCAAAACTCATAGGTGGACCCAAAACCACCCTCACCACCAAAACCGGCCATTACAGGTTTCCTGCTCTACCCCCGGGAACCTACGAAGTGGAAGCGAGGCTTAAGGGTTATCCCCCTGCCAAGGTGAAGGGGATTCGCCTCCATGTTGGAGAAACTCTGACGGTGGACTTAAAACTCAATCTTTCGGAGATGAGGGAAGACATAGTGGTGGAAGCCAAGGCCCCTGCCATTGATGTTACCGATTCCAAAGCGGCCTCCGTCATCCTCACCAACGAAGTTCTAAAGAACATTCCCAACTCCCAGTTCACCACCCAGATAATAAACCTGGCGCCGGGAGTGGTGGACAATGTGGCCTTCGGCGGGGCTCAGAGTTCTTCCATTTCCTACCAAATTGACGGAGTTGATGTTTCAGACCCCGAAGGGGGAACAGCGTGGGTCTTTATTGACTACAATGTGATTGAAGAGGCCAGGGTTCTTACCGGCGGTTTGAATGCAGAATACGACGGCTTCACCGGTGCCATTCTCAACACCGTGACCAAGTCCGGAAGCAATAATTTTGAAGGCCATGTGGAGTTCCTTTATCAGGGCGATTCTTGGAACAGCAAAAACACGCAGGACCCAAACTTACAGCCCCCTAAACAGGGATATTTTGACCTTAACGGCTACCTGGGAGGACCTATTCTCAGGGACAAACTCTGGTTCTTCCTCGGCCTCCAATACTACAGGACGAAAAGGTATCCGGCTGGATTCCCCGATCCCATTGACTACAAACAACCGAGAAGTTTTCTGAAATTGACCTGGCAGGCTGGAGAAAACGACAGGGTTCAAACTTTCCTTGAGGCGGACCTGTATAACGGGATAAACCGTGGAGCCGATGCATACCACGATCCCGAAGCCACGGTGACCCAGGAATCACCGGAAATATCCTACAGCGTGGGCTGGATGCACACATTCAACCCCAACACATACCTGGACGCCAAGGTGGCGGGATATTCCGGATATTATTATCTGGACCCATCCCAGGGATACGATACCCCCGGCCACTACGACATATACACCCAGAGATACAGCGTAAATTCCCCCTGGTACTTCAAGGCAGACAGATACAGGCACCAGGCCAACGCCGCCGTCAATTATCACTCAGACGAATTCATAAAGGGCTCCCACGACTTCAAATTCGGGATTGAGTTTGAAAAATCCTATACTCGCAACAGATTTGGATACACCAGCGGAATTTTCTACCTTGATTACAACGGTGAACCTTACCTTGCGTACGGATACGAAGGATACGACATAGAGGCGGTCAACAACAGATACTCAGCCTATGCTCAGGATTCCTGGCAAGTTTCGGACAAACTCACCATAAACTACGGGGTAAGATACAACCTCTACAGAGGATACCTGCCCCACCTAAAGAAAACCGTTTACAGGAGCCACGGCCTCGCCCCGAGAATTGGTTTTGCCTACGACATCTTCGGGGACCACTCCACCGTGTTTAAAGCCCACTACGGAAGATACTACGAAGGACTGTTCAGCGCTTATTACTACAACCTGGATCCCACCAGAAGCGATTTCATCCTCTACTATGTCAATTCGGACGGAAGCCTCGTGGAACTCGTCAGATGGCCTTATCAGAACGCATACATAATAGACGACAACATAAAACATCCCAACATGGACCAGATCGTAGTCTCCCTGGAAAGAGAAGTCTTTACCGACGCTTCCGCGGGAGTAACCTTCATCTGGAGAAAGAACAAAGACATCATAGATAGGGTTAACTACACCGGGCAATTTGAAACCACAACCGTAGTGGACCCCTACACCGGCCAGACATACGAGGTTTACAACGAATTGAATCCAGGGGAAGATAAATACATCATAACCAACCCCCGAAAAGGACAGTATCCCATAGTGACCTTCACCCCATACAGGGAATACAAGGGTATAGAATTCATGTTCAACAAGAGATTCTCAAACAGGTGGCAACTCATGGTTTCCTACATCTATTCTCAAACCACGGGCAACTACGACAACAACTTCTGGGGAGGTTTTGGCTCCAATGTGGGACAGTCCAGCGTTTTCACGGACCCGAACCATCAGATAAACGCAGAGGGGCACCTAACCTACGACCCGACGCACATGCTGAAAATCTCCGGAACATTCATACTTCCCCTTGACATCAGTTTCAACGCCTACCTGGAAGTGGTAAGCGGATTTACCTACACCAGATTGTTAAGGGTAAGGCTCAATCAGGGCCTCGTGTCCTTTATGACGGAAAAAAGAGGCAGCAGAAGGTTGCCCACCCGCTACAATCTGAACCTGAGATTGGAAAAGATGATTATCTTCGGAGATAGGAGGTTGGGACTGATACTGGATGTGTTCAACCTGTTAAACAAGGGGACTCCCATCAGAGTTATCCCATACGCAGGACCGGAATTTGAACAACCCACGCGCATAGTCATGCCCAGAGGATTCAGAGCAGGCGTAAGGTTCTTCTTCTGATAAACATCCAAGGTAGGGGGGATTACCCCCCTACCCCTCAATGCGTTGGGAAATGAGAAAAAGAATTTACCTCTTGCTGATTCTTTCCAGCCTGTTGTTTTCCGCTTCCAGGGCCGGTGAAAGGTGGAAGAACTGGCTCCAGAAGGTGAATTACATAATAACACCCTTTGAAAAAAAGGTTTTCCTCTCCCTTAAAACGGACGAAGAAAGGGAAGAATTCGTAAAGAAGTTCTGGCTCATCAGAGACCCTGTGCCGGAAACGCCCGTAAACGAGTTCAAAATAGAATACGAAAGGCGATGGGAATATGTTAACTCCCACTTCAGTTCCCCGGGAAAAAGGGACGGATGGAAAACCGACATGGGCAAAATCTACCTTCTCCTGGGCAAACCCCTGGAAATCCAGCACTACGAAACCTACTCCGAGATTTATCCCTCCCAACTCTGGCTTTACAAGGGGAAAAGGGAGTTAGGGTTGCCCGCCTATTTCTATTTGATCTTCTACAAAAAGAAAGGCGTTGGCAAATACAGGCTTTACAACCCATCCAACGATGGTCCCGAAGAACTGCTGACCCCGGAGGTGGCCAGGTCGGGCATTACGAGGCACGAGGCCCTTCGGATTTTACGCAGGATCTCCCCGGAATTGGCCAGGGCCTCCACGAGTTACCTTCTTTCCGAAGGGGAAGACCTGTACGGTCTAAACATAGGAGGCTCAAGCAATTGGCTGCTGAGCCGGATTTTCTCCATACCCGAAACCCTTTACCAGAATTCCCTGAAAAACAAAGCCATAAAAAAACATGTGGAAACATCCGAGTTTCTTCTGGCCAAAAAGAGCCAACTTATCTATTCGGTGGCGAGGGAAGACAGTGGATACACGCTGAGCCTCGCTCTTCAACCGGAAAAATTAACCTTCAAAAAAGTGGGGGAAACTTACAAATCTGACCTGACCTTCCAGGTGATGATTCACTCCCCTTCGCGGGACCTGCTTTTTGAAAGAACCAGGATATTGAAGTTGCGAATGACGGAGGAACAGTACTTGACGGCAAAAAACAACCCTATAATCATAGAAGACATCGTGCCCATACCTCCTGGACTCAACAGACTAACCGTAATTCTGAAAAACTCCAACGACAAATCGTATTACCAGCACGAAGTCTGGGTAAATGTAGACGCAAACACCCCGATTATCCGCATACTTCCTTCCTTTAGGGTTGAAGAAACCGCCACACCCTTGAGGCCCTTCGCCTTTGAGGACAAAATTATTCTGACGAACCCCTCTACCGTGTATAAGTTAAAGGACGATGTAATCCTGGCGATCCGTTACCATAACCTTGAAGGCCAGGGATTAATGAGGATAGAAAGGTGGGGAAAGACGATAAAGACCTCGGAGATTGACTTCAAGGGCCAGGGAGTGGTTTTTCTCAATTTGTCCGCATCTTCCTTAGGAGTGGGCAAATACAAAATGGAGGTAAACTTCAAGAAGGGCTCCATGGAAGTTTCAGACGACATCGTTTTCTACATATCCCCGGAAGAGGGAAAATCCATTCCAGCCTTCATTAGATTTCGCTATCGGGAAAGAAAGGAATTCCTGTGGGAAATGGGAAAGATCTTCGTTAAGTCGGGGAAAATACGGGAAGGCTTGAAATTGTTGGAGGAGAACTTCCCCTCCGCCCCCAATCAAAACGATTATCTTTTCGTAGCGGGGGCCTACATAAAGGCAGGCAAACCCGAAAAAGCCGTAGAAACCCTGAAGCCCTTTTTGAAGACTTCGTTCAGGGAGCCCAAAATCGTGGCGGCGGTGGCTTATCTCAACATGGAAAAACCAGGGCAAGCCCTGGACTTATTGAAATCCATAGAGGCGAAAGACGATAGAGTTTACAAACTTATTGGGGAAGCCTATGTGAAATTAGGGAGAAAGGACAAAGCCCTTCAAGCGTGGCAGGAATCCCTCAGGATCAATCCTGCCCAGAGGGAGTTAAAGCGCAGAGTCGCAATCCTTAAAAACCAAGTTCAGAACCTCCCCTGAAAGCCCTTCGCCTGTCCCTGCATCCCCCGCCCCGCTGATTCAAAAGTCCATGTTTTCTGGTTAATTCACTTTTTCACTGGTCAGTTCTTCGTTTAGGGGAGAAAACCCCCCTTTCCCTTGCGCCAATAGCCTCCTTCTCCAGGTGGAAAATAACCCCGTATTTCCCAATTCTGAATCTCATGTAGCCTTCCCCGTTTCCACAACCTTGGGTTCTCCAAATTTTCCCTCCTGAAGAAGGATCGTGAGAAATTACAATTAAAATAGAACAGCGGACGGGTGAGGCAACTGGCCCGTTTTTTCAAGGATTTTCGGAGAGGGACGAAGGGTTTATGGATAATACCTGCGGAAATGGAGAGTTTCTGGTGGTTTAGAAGTTCCTGACCAAACCGTTTAGTTTTCTCCCCTTATTGATTTAAAGGCGAGGCTTTGTGGTGGGGGGAGGGGAATCTGGGCGGAGAAGTTCCAGGCGGTGAGTTTGAGGAAGGTGGGTCTTTTCGGGGGTTCCCCTGCGGGTTCCCAGGTGACGGTCTTTTCCTCGCCGGGAAGAAGGGAAAAGTAGTTGTCGGACCAGGTCCCACGGAGTTCTTCCCTCGCCCCCCTGCTCTTCCTCACCGAAAGTCCCAGGAAAAAGGCCAGGGCTGGCGAGGTGTTTCTCAGTTGGACCTTCAAAATCCGCCCTTCCCACCGGACTTTCCTTTCTATTTTCGCCCTGCCCATCCTCCGGAAGGCGGAATAATCCCCTTCGGGTGAGAGCCAGTAGAAATTCTCCGAAACCACCCTCCCCTCTCCCAAAAGGCTCAGTTTCACGAAGTGGAGGCCCCGGGGGAGGATCTGGCGCAGGGAGATAAGGACTTTGTATTGAGCGGGACCTATTTCAAATTCCTTTTCTCTGGCAAAGACGCGGTTCAGGTGCCCGTCGTAAACCTCTATTCTGGCCTTCAGGGCTTTCTTCCTCTCGTATTGGTGGTTGACCACTCCCACCTCCAGGCTTTCAAGGTCCAGTTGGATGTGAAGTGAGGAGGAGGCCTTCTTGATGTAGTAGTAAGCAGGGATGGGGTTCAGGTAGTAGTCGTAAATTTGCCACCTCAATTCGGGCCAGGCGGGGTTTAACTTCCACAGCATTATGCCCCCCAGCCTGGAAATTCCGGTGTTTGCGGCTTCAAATATCGCCCTGTATCTTTCGGCGGCCATTACTTGAGCCCAGAAGACGAATTCCCGGAGGCTCCGGGGTGCCCCGTATCTCGTTATTCCGTCCATGGGGTAAAGGGCAAAGTGGTATCTCCACTCCTCGTTAAAATAGGGAACCCGATAGGTGGGGTCCGGGGTGAAGGCGGTGAGAAATCTCCTGATGGTTTCCAAAGAAGGCATGGAGGGAACTCCCACTTCGTCTTTAAACAGCCACTCCTTTCCTTCCTTAACCCTCTGGAAGTAGTATTCCGGCTCCTGCCATCCGTAGGGTCCTCCGCTGTAGAGACCGGAGGGGCCGTCGTCGGGCAGGGAAAGGCCCCATTCGGGGGGCGGAGAGGTTATCCCCGAGGAGGGGACGAAGGGACGGGTTCCGTCCAGTTTTTTGATTATTTCGTTCCGCAGGGGAAGGTAAATTCTCTTCCCGGGATAGGCTTCGTTTCCGCCGCTCCACAGGAAAAGGGAGGGATGGTTCCTAAGTCTCAGGACCACATCCTCGGCGTTTTTCAGGAAAACATCCGCTTCCAGGGGCCAGTCCCGGGAGCCTTTGCCCCAGGTCCCCTGGCAGTCCCCGGTAATCCAGAAGTCGTGCCAGACCAGAAGTCCCAGTTTGTCGGTGAGGTCAAAGAATTCCCCGGGAGGGGTTACCCCACCTCCCCATATCCTCACCAAATTCAGGTTGGCGTTTTTCACCAGTTCCAGTTCCCGGGCAAGCCTGCGGGAATCTCTCCTCAGCATCATGTCGGGAACCCAGGCCCCTCCCCGAAGGAAAATTTTCCTCCCGTTTATGTAGAAATACCTCACCGGAAAGCCGTCCACATACTCCAGCCTGGTGGTGATTTCCCTTATCCCGAAGTTCACCATCTTTATGTGGGAAATGCCCCTTCGGGTTTTAAAAATAAAGGTCATGCGATACAGATTTTGCTCTCCGTAGCCCCGGGGCCACCAGAGTTTCGGCCTCCGGATTACGAGGCTTCGGTGGCGCCGAAAAGAGAAGGCCACGGTCTTTCTTTCGCCGGGCCCCAGGGCAATTCTTTTTTTGAGGCGGATTTTTCCGGATAAAACCTCCAGGGTTCCTCTCTGAAACTCCCCTGAGGAGTTCAAAACATCCACGCTCACCGTTAGATAGGCGGTGGACCTGGAAGGGGAGAGTTTCGTTTTTATCCAGGGGTTTCTGAGGACCACCGGGCCGGTGTGGACCAGGTAAACCTTCCCCCACAATCCGGTGTTCCTATCCCTCACCGGCGGCACCCAGTCCCATCCCACGGAGTAATGGGCGGTCACATTCTTGCCTATGTCTCCGGTGTAGCCCCCGTTGGGGTTTTTCCTGAAGGGGGGAGGCAGGGCGCCGGGAAAATCCGGGGGATAAACCTTCACCGCCAGGGCGTTTATCCCTGCCCTCACCCACGGGGTAATGTTGAAGCGGAAGCGCCGGAACATGCCCACCACCCTGCTCCGCTCCGCCACCCTGTGACCGTTTACCCACATCTCTGCCCTGTAGTTTATCCCCTCCAGAACCAGCCAGAGGTTCTCTCCTGGCCCGAGGCCCTTCTCTTCAAACACGGTCCTAAACCAGTAGGGAGACTTCCAGGGATTTTTCCACGGGATGTGGCTGTATTCCAGAAGGCCATACCAGAGATTGTAGGGGTAATAAGCGTCGGGGATTTTCATGTTGTTGAGTCCCACATAGGGGTCCGGATAAACGCCGTTTTTTACCAGGCAGGTGAGAACTGTGGTGGGAACCCTGCACTTGAACCAGTCTTTCGGTAGAAAATCGGGGCTGGAGACCACCTCTCCCTTCAGGGAAACCAGGGAGGAGTTCTTCACGAAAAAATCCTCCAGATACACCCTTCTGGCGGGCACGAAGCCGTAGGCCAGGGCGAGACTTATGAGAAAGGCCAGTTTTCTCATAGGTTTACTATAAAACAAAAGGCAGGGTTTTCCAACTTGACAGGGAAGGACAAATATGGGACCTTAAAGGAGGAGGTGAGCATGAAGAAAAAACTTATTTTCTCCGCAATTTTAGGATTTTTTGCCCTGGCGCTTCTCCTTTCCGCCCAGGCCATCCCCCAAAAATGCCAGGAAATAACCCTTAAGGGCCTTGACGGGAAGAACTACACCCTGGCCGACTTCAAGGGGAAGGTATCCCTCCTCATTTTCTGGAGGAGCACATGTCCCCACTGCCGCCACGAAATGCCCAGGATCAAGGAACTCTATAAGAAGTACCGGGGAGTTATCAATTTCGTTCCGGTTTCCCTGGATACCGACGAAGAGCACTTCAGCAATTACTTAAAGGAACTTCAGCCCAATTTCCTCATCTTCAGGAGCCTGGAACTGAGGCCCTGCGTGAGCGAAGTGAGCAAGATAAGGGGGGTTCCCACCCTATTTCTTCTGGACCCCAACCTGAACATCGTAAAGAAATTTGAAGGCACCACTTCCAACGAGGAGATTGAAAAGGCCCTGAAAACCCTGGGAATAGGTGTGGAAAAACGCCTCCAGTTGAGGTAAAAAAGGTAATCTGGCAGGAGGGCTTTTAAGGGCCACTGGTTCCCTGAAAAAACCGGAGTTTAGCCCGGTAAATTTTCACGGCGGGTTGGGTCTGAAGGAAGTAGAAATTGCCCTCCTTATCCACCCATCTGAGGGAGGAGTAGGGAAGAAGGGTGCGGGAAGCCAGAAACCTTCCGCGGTTGTCGTAAAGGTCTATCCTGGGTTCGTAAAATTTCCCCCGGAGGGTTTTAAACTGGACGGCGTATTTGCCCCCCTTCACATAGAAGGCCGGCCCAATGTGGTCTCCCGGTATAAGGGCAAAGGCTCCACCTCCGGAGTTTTCAAACCTCGTGGGGTGAAACTCCACCTCACGCTTCACTTTGAGGAGTAGGTCCCCGTCGTAGTTGAAAACCAGGACCTCGTATTTATCCGGAAGGGCGAAAAGAACCCTGCGCCCGCAGAGGGTTACCTTCCCGTATTCCATCCTCCACCCCCTCCCGGGGCCTGGACCGCACTGATATTCGTATTCAAAGGGAAAGGCAGAGATAAATTCTAAATCCAGGTCGTAAAAGGCGGCCCTTATCCGGCAGGCTCCCCTGGAAAACAGGGTGGCAAGGACCCTTTCGTCCTCGGTGAAATAGAACTCCCCTGCCGTGAAGTCAACGAAGATGTCTCTGCGGAACTCTCCCTCCGGCGAAAACTCGTGAACCACCCCTCCGTGGTCCAGAACCCAGACCCTTCCCTGAGGCGTGACGAAAACCCCCATGGGGTACCTGAACTCGCCGGGGCCTTCGCCCCTTTTGCCCGTGCTCCACACGAGGCCCCCCTCCGGCGAAAACCTGCAGAGTTTCTTGCGGTCCCGGTCCAGGACCACGATTTCTCCCTGGGGTCCCACGGCGAAAACGAGGTGCGGGCTCAGGCCCCCGCAGGCCTCCCCATGCTCCATTCCCAGGACCAGGGTGTTTTCAAAGGAGAAGTTCTCACGAACCCCGGCTGGAAGGGCCTTAGTTTCGTAGGAACGCCCGGGAGCCTCCTCCGGAGGATTCAGCCTCAGGTCCATCCTGAGTTCTATGTCCCAATCCTTCCTTTTCCTCACGGCTCAATATTACACCACCCCGACGAAGGGCGTCAACATGTAGGGCTTAATTCCAGGAGGCCTTGGGCAGCCTCTTATTTTTTGGGGAGACTCCTCCTCAGGAGAAATGTGTAGTGGTCTTTCCTCACCTCCATGTCCGGATAATTGTAGGAAACGAAGTGTTTAAGGTTTTTCCCTATGTCAATGGTCTTCACCCCATCGGAGAAAACCAGCACCGCCCAGAAACGATCCATCCGCATTTTTTCAGGATGGCGTTCCCTTATGTAGCCCAGAACATAGTCCAGGGCCTCCTCCTCGCTCATCCCCGGGGGCAATTCCTTGCCGCCGAAGGTAACGATCCAGTACCCCACCTCAAAATGTTCGGGCACTGCGCGCTTTAAGGCCTCCAAATACTCCTCCTGATCCTGTTTCACCCTCCGGACGAGTTCCTTCTCCTCCACCCCGATGTAGTCAAAATACCTTCGGGGCACGGCCAAGTTTCTCCTGCGATGAACCACAAGGTTGTCCCACTCCCTTCTTTTATCAAGGAAAGATATGTGGTTGTGAAATTTCTCGTATCCCATGGCCTTCATCAAGGCGATGAAGTTCTCCCGGTCCGTCCACATGTCCCCTATGCGGGAGGACTTACTTTTTATGTAGGCCCTGGTGTGGGCAAAGGGGACGAAAACCCTTTTTTTCTTTTTCAAGGCTCCTCCACTATAAAATCCTAAATTTATAGCCCATTCCTTTCCTTCCCCAAAAAACTACCCTGAGAAATTGATTTAGATTCATTTCCCCCACCTTTACCTCCTTAATCTTCAACGATAATTAATTTAAAGTGGTTTACTATGTCTTCGGAAAGGAAAATCTCAAGGTCTCCCAGTTTCTCACATCCAATAGCATATATTCCGTCTATGGCGTAATTTACCATTGGAAGTATGATTACTTTTCCGTCCCTGTCCACCGCCGGGGCAAAATCCGCTTCTTCAAAATCACCGTCATAGTAATATGACTTTACATACTCCTTCAAAAGATTCTCTATTATAAGATGTATTGTATCCCTGTCCCTTTTCCCTACCCCGTACCATTCTTTGAAAGTCCTTACAAGAAGAGATTTCTTCTGCTCCTCTTCTTCATCCAAACGGAGTTCAAGGGTTATTCCCCAGGCTTTATCCATTATTAACAACAAAACCATGTAAAAAAGAAGCACATTGTAGGGCCTTTCCAAAGCGTCCGGGACCGAAGATTCTTGAAACTCCTCGTATGACCGAATTTTGAGTGCTTTTATAAATACTTCCCTTGAGGTTCTGTCTCTCATTATGTTGACAAGGAAAACATTGATGAGAAGACGCAGCAGCATGTCTGTTCGGGGCTCAAGTCTCCCGTCCTTTCTCGAAACTCTGCCGGACTTCTCAAACTCCTTTATCAATTTCTCGTGCATCTCCATATGAAGTTCGGGGGAAAATACCCTGCAATAAGGCCCTATAATCCTGCTAATGGGTTGGACCTCAACGATTTTCCCACCGAAATTTAAGGTCCATTCAATCCTCTCCCTGAAAATTTTACGAGCCGCCTCCGATAAAGTCATCTTCTTTCCTCCTGTTTTATCCGCTCCCCCGGCGGAGTTTCGGCCTCTCCTATGTCAAAGTCATACTTTTTGGGTTTTTCCGGTGCCCATTTTTTTATCCTTCTAAAGAGAAGAACTCTCCATCCGTCTTTTTCCTTTTCCTGAATGTATCTTTCCAGCGCCTCAAACTCCTCTATCCATTTCACATAGATCTCCCAGCCGTTTTCCTTAAAGTAATAATGCCATCCTGAGGATACCCAGAAAATAAGCGCATTAATAGGTTCACTGTAAGGGAAAATGGCCTCAAGAAGTTCCTCCATTTTAGAGAGGTCCATAATCTCTTTGGCTAAATATATAAGTTGGTCCCTTCTTACCCTCCTGAGAATTTCCTCCGGTGAACTCAGGTAAAAATACCCCGCCTTCTGCAAGCGATCGTACTGCTGAATTTTCTCCTTGAAAAATTCCTTAATACCTTCGGGCTTTTCCAGATTCAAAATGTTAACATCATCTGCCCAGCCTCTCCAAGATAACTCAAAAACCAAAGCCACCTTTTCCTTTGAGTTATAAAAAACACTCCAATAACTACCCATTTTTACCTCCAGGATAATTATATCATATTTGTCAAGCGAATAGTATCAAAATACCGAAAAGCAGTATCTTCTTAAAAATTAGACCATGCAGGCTAAGAGGAGGTCTGGGTGGGGACTATCCTTCCTCTGGGTTTTCAAAATTGCCCTCAGCCAGGGACTGGAGGGTTGTGGCAAGGAGGAGGTTTCCCTCAGGGTCCGTTATGTTTACCCTGGCGTCGGGATAATCCTTGCTGTGTTCGCTGAGGCCGGAAGGTCCCATTACCTCAAAGCCCTTTGTCAATCTGGCGGCAAAGCGGGACAAAACCCCTTTTATTTCGGGAGAAAGGGACGGGACATTAATGCTGACCACCTCCCTGCGGCCTGCGTAGCGGCGCACCCTTATCCAGCCCCCTCTTATAGCCTCCCTTAGTATCTCCTCCCTGGCAAAGCCCTCAAAACCGAGCCTCTCCCCGTATTTTTCGTAAATGGCCACTACCCTATCCTTAGTAAAACCGAACCTTTCCGGCTGGCTCAGCAC
>JAMOUJ010000008.1 GCA_027068075.1 Candidatus Aminicenantota bacterium
CATAATAAATCTTTACCTTAAGAACAGGCACAGTCTCAAATTGAGAGTAGACATTACCCAAAAAGGCAAAAATCGCAAGTATTAGCATAAGTTTAATCCACCTTCTCATCCCTTCCCTCCTTGAGGATTTTTTTCACTCTCATCATTTTGTATTTTAGGAAAATTTTCTCCTTTTTCAATACCCCTCGCCCAACTGCAACTCTGGTCCTCCCTCCAGCCATAGGCATAAAGGGGAAGGTCGGAGGGGGTGGGAAGAATGGAAAAATCAGAGCCATGCTGCTGAGCAAAGACAAGGGCTGTGCCTCCGTTTTTTATGTATTCATCCAGAGAGTATTTTAAAGCTAAGTCGCCCTCTTCGCCGTAAAGGGAACCTGTGGGAAGTATCCAAACCGGGGCAGGAGGCTGCATGTTTAAGGGAGATTGGTCAGACTCTACAAGGGCAGCCTCCATTTTGAAAAAATTTAAAAGATCACCTCCTTCGCTCCAGTATCCCTTCTTCCATAGTGTTGTGTCGGCTATTTTTGAAAATTTAAGCGCTAAAGAGGCAAACAAAGTGTCTATTACACCCTTAGCATCGTCAGGATGGTCCCAACCAGGAGAAGAAGAAGAATCATCACCCCCGCGATCTCCATCATCTCCGTCATCTTCATCTTTTTTATCTTCGCAAAAATCTCCGCAATCACATTTTCCCTCTCCATACCCTTTGGTCCTACATTTGGGGTCATCGGTGCATAAATTCGCACATTCTTGAACCGTGACTTCCTTTTCCGTTTTACATTTTCCTGTCACCGATGAACCTAAATGAAGTAGCTCGTGAATCAAAACTATGGGCTTTTCACAAAGAGGGCAATCTTCTCTTATTTGAGAAGAAATAGCTATAGAAAGTTTATCCTTTATTGCTCCTCCTCCCCATCCTCGGCAATCCGCTAAACAATCCCATATTATTTCCTTCAATTTTGAAAGGCCTTCTTTTGCCAGCTTCCGGATGCATTCCCTACCCTCTTCATTCCATTTTTCACATCCTTCGCATATCATTCTGCCCGCAGGGACTAAAACCAATCTCCTTATCTCATCCGCCATTTCATCAGTTACATGAGGACAAAAGTAATTGTCTGGTATGCTATTTTCATATTCTTCTGTAAAAAGATCATGGTATCCCGCAGATTCCTGGGGGGCCTTAACTTCTACCTTCTCAGCTTTTTCAAAAGTATATGGACAAACTTCTTCTTCTGCCATTTCCTTCTTCTTTATCTTCTTCAATCTTTCCTGAGGAAGTCTATCTAAAGGCGTCACTTTTAAAATTTTGCAATAACCTTTTCTGGTCTCAGGAACTTTCACTTTTATCAAATAAAATTTATCTTTCACATTCCAGTCAAAATAACAATATCCCTTTCCCAAAAGTACACTTACATGGTAACTCCCCGAAGGAAGGGTAGTAAAAGCACCATTACAGAGTATGGTTCTAAATCTTAGCCCACCTATCTCTGTGCTATCGTTCTTCCTTATCTCTACCCTTATTATCTCCCCTCCTTCTACCTCTATCCCTATTCCAGGACTACCCGCCTTTATCCAGGGAAAATCCAAGTGAATCTCTTCCTCCGCTGAATATCTCGGCTCTGAATCCGGCAGATAACGGCATGCATGAAATATATCTTGATAATTCTCCCGGAAACTAATTTCAGGAAATTTATACCCTATTTTAAAACCCCCTATCTTCACCTCCCCTCTTTCATCAGTCATACTATCCAATACCTCCACCCCCTTCAGAGGCTGACCAAGGCTCGTTAAAATAAACTTCACCCACCTGCCCTTCCTTACAGGAAATTCCACATACTTCTCCTCGCCTGGAAGAACCTCAAAGCAATTACCAACAGCCCAGGCACGGGCAATAAGTGGAGTGGGAGATTGTCTCAGTTTTTCTTTGTCAATGGAAAGGGCCACGTAGTAATTATACTTCCTCACACCTCTCACATCTACGCAATACTTTCCAGGTTTTACTTGCTTCTCCCATCTCCCCTCACTGTCGGTTTTTAAGGAATAGGGAGGTGCAAGAGGGGCAGGTCCAAAAGAGGGAAGATGGTAAATATAAATGGTCACCCCCTCCACGCCCTTTCCCGTCTCTGCATCCACTACCCTGCCCTTTATCTTAGCATATACCGTTGCCCTTGTGGGCATGGCCAAGGCTAATAAAATCCCAAGGAAAAGCGCTAATTTAATCCATCTTCTCATTTAACACCTCCTTCTCAATGTATTTTTAAATAAATCCTCTTCCCGCCTCCTCATTTTTATATTTTAGGAAAATTTCTAACTTTTTCAATACCCCTCGCCCAACTGCAACTCTGGTCCTCCCTCCAGCCATAGGCATAAAGGGGAAGGTCGGAGGGGGTGGGAAGAATGGAAAAATCAGAGCCATGCTGCTGAGCAAAGACAAGGGCTGTGCCTCCGTTTTTTATGTATTCATCCAGAGAGTATTTTAAAGCTAAGTCGCCCTCTTCGCCGTAAAGGGAACCTGTGGGAAGTATCCAAACCGGGGCAGGAGGCTGCATGTTTAAGGGAGATTGGTCAGACTCTACAAGGGCAGCCTCCATTTTGAAAAAATTTAAAAGATCACCTCCTTCGCTCCAGTATCCCTTCTTCCATAGTGTTGTGTCGGCTATTTTTGAAAATTTAAGCACAGAAGCAAGTAGGGTGTTTATTATCCCCTTTGTCTCGTCGGGGTTGTCATTGCCTACTGAGGAAGAACCGTCTCCCCCCTTCCCAGCTCCACCTCCTCCACCCCCTCCATCTTTGTCATCACATTCATTTCCGCAACGACATTCCTTCGGGTTCGGCAATGAGCCTACATAACATATGCCTTCATCTTCATCGCAAAGATATTCACAAGCCTCTACAAATTCTTCATTCTGTTCATTTGGCGGACACCTAACAGTGTCTTTTGTGGTAGCTGTCCCCAAATGAAGAAGCTCGTGAATCGCCACCGAGGCTAATTCGCAATTCTCGCAGCCGGTTCTCCCTAAGACAATACCATCCAGATTCGCCTCACCTGCGTATTCCTTGTCACATCCCATATTACAGTCTATGATTAACTTCCATCCATCCATTAATGCCTTTATTCCAGTTTTGGCATACTTTCTTACACATTTTTCCCTTTCAGAGGAATCCCATTTGGGACATCCATTGTAAATATGAACACAGGCTGTTTTCATTATGTCAGCATATTTTTCAGCAGTAAAATCATATAATGGATGTGGACAGTTTTCTGAGCGCATGTGCTTTAGCTTACCTTTTTTGTTTTTTTCAAGAAGATATTTAAAAAGATTTTTACATTCTTCTGGCACGGGAAGCTCTTCCTTTTTCTTTATTTTCCCTAATTCCTCTGGTTTACATTTTTCAGGAGAAAAGACAAATCTAATCTCCTTTATCTTCCCATATTCTATCTCAACTTCCTTTTTATCCGGGCATTTATAAAGCACCCAGGGATTGTATTGCATTACTTCAAGAGTAAAAACGTATTTTCCAGGAGGATAATATTGGGTCAACTTAGCAAAAGGCGGTGAAATATCGCATTCTCCCTCTTCGGATAGCACACCAGAAAGTTGACTTGAAGCTATATGGACATCAATCAAATACTCATCAGGGTCCAATGGTTTCCCATTCTCGTCCACAACCTTCACCTTCACACCCGTCGTCCCTACCCAAGAGGCATCTATGTTAAGCTCATTCACTCCAGGAGATATATAGTATTTGCAATAAATCTCAGCGGCATTGGGATACGACGAGAAACGCGTAAACCCTATATCCAACTCAACCTCCCCTCCCCACAAACCCTCTATCCTGAACCTACCTGAATCATCCGTGTAAACTACCTCCCCAGGGGTGTCCGCTTCCTTCTCCTTTAAAATAACCAAAACTCCCTTTAACCCCCCTCCTTCCTTTATCAGCCTTCCCTCTAAAACCTCCCCCTTCTCCAATTTCTTTACCATATGAATCTCTTCCCCCGGATGAGTGTAGAAGCATTGCTCTGGCATTTGGGTGGGTATGTTGCTAATTGATGGGTCCCGCTTATACTTCTTCGGATAAAATCCTATGCACACCTTCCCCACAGGAAGCAACTTCTCAAAGAACCCGTCTTTCCCCGTCTTTCCCCCTAAGGAATAGGAAGGTGGAAGAGTGCTCTCGTCTATATTCATAAAATACAACTTATAGCGAACCCCCTCCACGCCCTTTCCCGTCTGGGCATCCACTACCCTACCCTTTATCTTCGCATACACCGTAGCCCTGGCGGGCATGACCCAGGCTAATAAAATCCCAAGGAAAAGCGCTAAGTTGGCATATTTCCTCATTGCCCACCCCCTTCAATCTTCGCAGAAAGGTTTACTTTCCCTTCCCAAACCTCCCCAGCATAGTTGCTGGCCCTTATCCCGGTTATTTTTATGGCTTTTATTTCATCGTCCGCTTTAAGGCAAAACTCCAGGGAGGCCTTCCCGCAATCTTTATCCTCAAACATAAGGGCAGGGGCAACATCGCCGTTGCAGAGTTCTATTTTTCCCTCCCCCTCTATAACCTCCGCCCAGTCAAACCAGGTAAGGCGCTTGCCTCCCTTGGGCGAACCTAACTGATAAAGATAAACCAGGGCTTTTTTCTTTTTGTTTTTGCCTATCAACTCAACTTCCATTAAAAAATCTCTTATACTTTGCGGAGGAATAGCAGAGTTTGATTTTATACGGCTTGGCACTATTCTTGGCTCCTTATCCCACAACTGTTCTGGCGACCATCCTATCCATTCCCCTCTTGGTTGGATCCGCGGCGTTTTTTTGAATAAACTTATATGAATTTTTTCTTTTTTCTCCTTCGCCACAAGTTTCCAGTTTTTAAAGAAGGATTTTCTTTTTGAATTAACCTCCCACAATTTTTTAAACGAAAATTTCCTTTTTCCGACTTTTACAGGCAACTTTAAAGAACCTTTCCACTTTAGCACAACTCCACTATAAAGCCGGGCCACTTCAGGAATACAACGACACTCCTGAGGAGGAAGAATTTTTTCTATCCTAATTTTTTCTATCTCTCCTGATTTATTGAGTTCTTCCTTTATCTTGACACACTTCCCATCTATCTCTAATTTTCTAAATCGCATAAAGAAAATGCTATGTTCATCTCCTTTATCAACTTCTTTTTCAATATCCGTTATTTCGCATATAGCCATGGGGTCTTCGTATTTCTCCACAATCCCGTCAATGTTTATTTCAAAATTTTTTAAACCTATTCCACCAGAGGAAATTGGGAGATTGATTTTCATTAAAATTGGCATATCCTGGAGAAGTTTTATCCTAAACCAATAAGGGGCTTCCCAATGGATGACCTTCTTCGTGCTTTTTTCTAAAAGATTTGTTTTAAAGTTCAGATTTATTTCAAATTTGCGTTTTTCCTTGGGAATAAGGGCGTAAGGGGAAAAATATGTGTAAGTAAACCACTCCATATTCGTTCTTCCTTTAAGCCCTGAATCTGGCAGTTTAGAAGATATCCTCCCTCCTACCACCCCAATGCCATGCCAGATTTTAGTTAAAGGCCCATCCTCCACAAATTCATTCCATTTTCCAAGGAAGAAGTCCACATCCCTCTCAGGCGCTACCGCTATTATGACAGGAACCTTCTCCTTTAAGGGGTATTTCTTGGGATAAATCACCTGATAAACCTTCAGGTTTTCCTTAAGCAAGCGGACAGGCCCTGCCTGCAGACCGAGTAGCAGAAACAATGAGAAAATCACTATCTTTTTCATAACTTTACTCCTTCTGTCTTAAATCTTCAAACAAAGATTTCTTTCCTAAATAAATATCTACCTGAAGGTCAAGGTAATAATTATATTTCCACAAACTCACACTTCTAATATCCACGCAATACTTTCCAGGTTTTACTT
>JAMOUJ010000009.1 GCA_027068075.1 Candidatus Aminicenantota bacterium
AAGTTCAAAGGCGGTGGCTCCCTTCCAGAAGGGATTTTCTATGCTGCGGGAAATTTCCTTTGCCCTTTCCCGAAGCCCTGCCTCCGCCATGGTCCTGGCGATCTCCTTCAGGGCCCAGAAGCGGAAGGCCTTGGTCTCAATTTCCCTGACCGCTAAGAGAATTTTCTCCGAAGACCCCTCGTCAAGAAGACCGGCATCCTTTAAAACCTCCGCTGCCTTCACCAAGATTTTAACCCTCTCCGGGTCAAAAAGCATGGCCCTCTGGAAGTCAAGGACTTCTTCCAGTACCTCCGCCATTCTCTCCCCGGCGGCCTCCATCAGGGAAAGCACATAGGGGGTTCTTACGAAGTCATCGGAGCAACGCCTCAGGTAGGAAAGGGCCCGGGAGAAAACTTCCTTATCCCAGCCCTGGGAAAGGAGTTTCCATGAGGAGGCAGCGTAAAGTCTGCAGGGGTTCAGAGCGTATGGAATGTAGTTCTTTCTGAGGTATCGGAGGTATCTTTCCGTTCCCTGGGGTTCCTCCAGGCCCAGAATCCTCCTTACGGCGGCGGCATCGGGGCCTTCCCCGTCTAAGTATCCCGCCATATCCATCGCCCTCTCCTTTACCGGCTCCCCCCTCAAAGCCAGGTAGAGAAGAATCCTGGCCTGGGTCTCGGCGGGGAAGAGGGAAAGGGAAGCGAGGATTTCTTCTGAGGAAAGGCTCTCCAGGTTATCAAGAACGGCCCGGGCCTTTTTCTCGGTCTCCCCGTAGAATTTGAGGGCTGCCTCCAGGGCATCGGGGCCGGTCCCCTCTATTATATGTCGGGCAAATTTTTCCTTCATTGAAATATTTTACCACGGGGGAAATCAGGGGAGGAAGCGAAGGTTAAAGGCGGTATTTAGCCTTCCCCTCACGAAGGCGTCCCTGAAGGGCTCAAAGGGAAGCCTCCTTTTGGTTATCCAGTGTAGGATTCCAGCCCCCCTCTTTTCCCCCACCAGTTCAAACCTCAGGATCCTGCCGTCCTTGAGGAGAACCCTCTTTATTCCACCTTTCCCCTCTATGTAAATCTCCTCGTCCGGCTCCTCCTCCCCTTCCATGGCCCCCTCGGAAATGAGGGGCAGGCCGAAGTGATGGAGGCTGTTCATATTCAACCCTCCGGGGTAGACCACCCTTTCCCCCAGGAGGTTGGCGGCCATCACCCTGGCCTGGGCCACCGCCTCCGGGTAAATGGCGTGGGGATAGGTGTTTCCGGTGACCAGATCCCTGACCTCCGCCACATCTCCCCCGGCGTATACATCAGGACCCGCCTCTAAGTATTCGTTGACCTTCACTCCCCTTCCCAGGGGAAGGCCGGAGTCCCTGAGGAACTCCACATTGGGCTTTACCCCGGTGGCGGCCACGAAGAGGTCTCCCTTTACGATCTCTCCGCTTTCAAGGACCAGTTCTTCGGCCCTTTCCCTGCCCCTGAGGAGGACCGCCTTGGAGTTCAGTTTGAGTTTTACCCCTCTTTTCAATACCTCTTCCTGGAGGGGATGGGCTATTTTTTCGTCCACCATCCTGGGAAGGATCCGGTTCATCATCTCCACCACGGTAACCTCAAGGCCCGCTTCCTGCAGGGTCAGGGCTATCTCCATGCCTATAAAGCCAGCCCCTATGACCACCGCCCTTTCAGCCCCCCTCTCAAGTTCCTTAAGCAGCCGGTCCACGGCGGAAAGGGACTTGAAGTTGTAGAACTTATCCCCTTCCCCCTGGCACTGGCAACGGACAGGAATCCACATCCGGGCTCCGGTGGCAATGGCCAGTTTGTCGTAGGAAAATTCCTCTCCCTCTCGGGTGTAAACCCTTTTTCTTTCCAGATCCAGACCGGAGATTTCCTTGAACAGGAGGTTTACCCCGGCCTTTTCCGCAAAATCTTCCCCCTTCCAGAAAACCGTTCTGTCCTTTCCCCGGCTTTTCAGGTATTCGGCAAGGACCGGAGGGGAATAGGGAGGATAGGGCTCTGCGGTAAACATCAGGATCTCCCCCTCAAAACCCATCTCCCGGAGGGTCTCCGCCACGGTGACCCCCGCCGGTCCTGCCCCGGCTATCAAAATTTTCATTCTCGCCTCCTTCAGGAGTTTCTGAGAAGCGCCTCCTTGAGTTTTAAGGCCTCCAGGACATAGGGCGTGGGGTTTTCAAGGAGGGGGGTAACATCGGGCTCGGTCCTCAAAACCTCCTCGTCGTAGGGTAGATAAAATATCTCTTCAAAGGCCTCCAGACTTTCACCGCCCAAACGCTGGATTTTCTGGCGGTCCTCCTCCCTCCTTACCTTGTTCACCGCAAGGTAAATGTGGGGAATCCCCAACTGGGAGGCCAGTTTGGCCGAATGAAGGGCCACCTGCAGGGCGTTGAAGGTGGGCTCCGTTATTATCACCGCCTGGGAAAAGCCCTGGGCCAGGGCCCTTCCGAAGTGCTCCACCCCGGCCTGGGTGTCCATGAGTATCACCTCCCCATCCCTGAGGCTTATGTAGCGAACTATGGCATCCAGCAGGGCGTTTTCCGGGCAGAGGCAACCGGTGGCTGCCTGGACCACGCTTCCCATAACCAAGAGGTTTATCCCGTCGTCGGTGCGGAGGCCGAACCTCTCCACCACATCGGTTACATCCGGATTCAGGGTAAGCATAACCCCCCAGGCTTCCCCGGGTCTTGCCCCGGTTTTTTCTTCCACATAATCCAGATTCCTGGATATCGGGATTATTTCCACCTCCGGGGGTATCCCCAGGGCGTAGGGAAGGTTTATCTGCGGGTCCTCGTCCACCGCCAGAACATTTAAACCTTCCCTGTTCAAAAGTTTTGCCAGAAGGGCGGTGAGGGTGGTTTTCCCCGCACCGCCCTTTCCGGTTATAACCACTCTAAAGCCCCTGTCCTCCTTTCCACTTACTTGGCCCTTTATCTTCTCCGCGGCCTCAAAGAGGGCTTTTCTTCTGGGGCTGTCCTTTCCCATCAGATTCCCAGGGCCTTCCTCTTTTTCTCAATGTGGGCCTCTATGATGTCTGCGGCCTTCACCGGGTCGGGTTCCACGGCGAATTTTCCACCCACCACTCCTTCCACCCCTTCGGTAAGAAGTTTGGTAACATTGGGACTTCCGAGAATCTTGGGGGGAAGGCCCAGGACGGTGAAGACTCCGGAAGCCACGAAGTAGGCTCCTATGGATATGGCCTTCTGGGAATACCATTCGGGAGCGGCGCCGGCAACGGGAAGGTCGCTTATGGCAACCCCCATCTCCTTGGCTATGTCTGCCAGCAGAACCAGTATCCTGGAGCAGTCCACGCAGGAGCCCATGTGGAGGACCGGAGGAATCCCTAAGGAGCGGACGACGCTGGCAAGGTCTTCCCCGGCCAAGTCAGCGGCCTCGGGAAGGAGAAGTCCGGCTTTACCGCTGGCTATGGCGGCGCATCCGGTCTCCACCACCAATATGTTCCTCTTGATGAGTTCCTTGGCCAGGGTTACATGTCCGTAGTCCTGCTTGACCTTGGGATTATTGCATCCCACTATTCCCACGGCTCCCTTTATCTTTCCCGAGGCTATGGCCTCTATGAGGGGCTTGAAACTCCCCCCTAAGGCCTGTTTTATGACCTCGTAGGAAAAGCCCGCCATCATCTTTATGGGCTTGCTGGGGATTTTCACCCTGTCGGGATTTCGGTTGGGGAAGTTGTCTATGGCCAGTTTTATTATCTCCCTGGCGGTATCCAGGGCGGTTTCCGGATGGAATTCCATGTGGACGGCTCCGGGAACCTTGGCCTTTTCAGAGGTGGAGATTATTTTAGTGTGGTAACACCCGGCGGTAAAGGTTATGGATGGAAAGATGCACTGGTAGTCAATTATCATGGCCTCCACGGCTCCCGTGGCAATGGCCAGTTCCTGGTTGAGCATGTTTCCGGCGATGGGAACTCCCTGGCGCATGAGTATCTCGTTTCCGGTGCAGCACATACCCGCCAGGTTTATCCCTGCGGCACCCTTGCTCCTGGCGTATTCCACCAGGGACGGGTCAGAGGCCGCCTTCACTATCATCATGGAAAGCACTGGGTTGTGTCCGTGGAGGATGATGTTCACCATGTCCTTCTTCAAAACTCCTAAGTTAACATAGGCCTCCACGGGCTTGGGGGTTCCGAAGAGAACATCGGAAATCTCCGTGGCCATCATGGAGCCTCCCCAGCCGTCGGAAAGGGAGGTCCTCAGGGCGTGAAGAAGGATGTTCACATAATCGGCGTCCACCCCCATGTGAACCCTGTGGGCCGCTTCCACTATCTCCCTGTCCACGGATCTGGGCACAATACCGACCTTTTTCCATGTTTCTCTGGTCTTTTCCGGGGGACGGGTCTCTGCGAACTGTATCCTGTTCTTGATGGTCCCGAACTCCTCTAACATGGCTAAGGCAAGGTCCCTGGCTATCTCCTCCTTGGACCTTCCGTCGGTGGCTATCCCGTATTCCCCGGCCAGGTGCTTCAATTTTTCCACATCAAGTATTTCGTATCCCTGGGACTTTCCTTCGGCGGTCTTTAAAAGGACCTCAACTATTTCCCTCCCGTGGTCGGAGTGGGCGGCGGCTCCCACCAGGAGGTCGTCCAATAGGTTCCTGGCCACGATGGTGTCGGCGGTGGCTCCACACACTCCCCTCTTGGGACCCTCGTCCTCAAAGGGGGCGATCCTACAAGGTCCCATGGCACACCTGTTACAGCAGACTCCCAACTGGCCGAAGCCGCACTGGGGCTGCTGGGCTTCCAGGCGGTCCCAGGCGGTCTCCACCCCCTCGCTTATGGCCTTTTCAAGAATCTCTTTGGCCGCCTCGTCAATGGTCCTCATGTCCACGATTTCCTTGACAATCTTAACATCCATTTTTCCCTCCTTAGCCTAAGGGGCCCAGGTGGGCCACCTTCTTCATGATTTCCCGAAAGGTGACAATACTTTCGGGAAGTTCGGGTGCCTCCTCCCCCTGAAGGGCCATGGTGGTCCTCAGGGTGAAGTCCCTTCGGGACGACCTTATGATGTCGTTGACCTCGCCGAAAACCAAGGCTCCGGTCTTGCAGGCTTCCACGCAGGCGGGCTCCTTCCCATCCCGCTGGCGGTCAACGCAGTGGTCGCACTTGTAGTTTACGGTCTTAAGGAATTTGATGTGCCACACCTTTCTGAAGGAAATGATGTCAAAGGGGCAAACCATGGCGCACATGGCGCAGGCTATGCATTTGTCGTAATTAACCAGGACGGACCCGGTTTCCTCGTCCCGGTAGAGGGCTCCTGTGGGACAGACCTCCATACACGGGGCAGGCTCACAGTGGCGGCACTTGTTGGGGAAGGTTAAAAAATCCACCCCGGGCTCCACATGGATCCTGGGGGCTGGTCTGGGATCTTCAAAGAAGGCTCCGAAGAGGTCCTTGCTCCGGGAGTGCTCCACAGCGCAGGCTATTTCGCAATGACGGCACCCGATGCATCTTTCAGGGCGGACAAATACCGTCTTCATTTTATACCTCCTTCTGTTGTGAATTTTAGAACAAGCCCCGGGGGAATTCCACCGATCCCAGAAAAACTTTATTACGGAAACAAAATTCTTCACATTATACTTTTTCTCAAATCAAAACCAGGTTAGAATAAGAAAATGAAAAGACTATCTCTTCTCCTGATGATAACGGCGGCCCTCTGGGGAAACAGGGCCTTTCCCGGAGCCGAGGGCTGGGGTGCCGAAGCCCGGGGTGGAAGGGGTGGAAGGGTTGTGGAGGTTACCAACCTCAGGGAATGGGGACCTGGAAGCCTCCGATGGGCCCTGGAGGACCTTAAGGGCCCCAGGACCGTGGTCTTCAGGGTAAGCGGAACCATAACCATCCACTACCCCATAAGGATAACCTCGCCCTACATTACCGTGGCGGGGCAGACTTCTCCAGGGGGAATTACCATCCGGGGGGAAAGGATGGACTACACCCTCCTGGAGGTGGCCACCCACGATGTGATAATAAGATACATCCGCCTGAGGCCTGGAATCTCCGCCCCGGACTGCGCCGCCCTGAGGATTCTGAACTTTACCGACTCCTCCCCGGTCTACAATGTGATAGTTGACCACTGCTCCATTTCCTGGAACACCGACGAAGGGGTGGACCTTTGGGGCTGGAGGGCCAAAATATGGAACATAACCGTTCAGCACTGCCTGATGGCCGAAGGCCTACAGGGCCATTCCACGGCGGTGCTCACCGGAGGGAATTCCTCCTACGAAGCCTCCCTCATAGAAAGGGTGGACTTCCACCACAACCTCATAATGAACATGAGCCACCGCCTTCCGCTGGTAAAAACCCCCTCTTTCCGCTTCATCAACAACATAGTTTACAACTGGTTCTTCTACGCCACCCAGATAATAGGGGGGGTCAAAATGGACATAATCTCCAACCTTTACCGGCGGGGTCCCCTCTACGGACAACGGTTTTCCTCCCACGCCGTTCAGGCCGCCCCGGCCTACGGAACCGATGCCGTGGACGGCACTCCCTCCATTTACATAGAAGGAAATTCGGGACCATATAACCCCCATCCGGAAAAGGACAACTGGAAGATGGTTTATCAGGTAAGCGGGGAAAACGGAGGGGAACTTCGCCCGGCCCCCTTAAACTTCAGGAGGTCAACCCCCCTCCCCGCCGCAAAATATCCCATATCGGTCAATTCCCTTGAAGAACTTGAAGAAATCCTTTTAAAGGAAGCCGGGGCCTCGGCCAGATTGAACAAATACGGAGAATTGGTAAATTTCAGGGACGCCGTGGACCGCCGCCTCGTGAAGGAATACCGGGAAAGACGGGGAAAGATCCCCAGAACCGAAGCGGAGGTGGGCGGATATCCGGAAATTCCCCACTTCCAGCCTTATCCCGACGGGGACCACGACGGAATGTCCGACCTGTGGGAATCCCTGGTGGGCCTTGATCCCCGGGACCCCTCCGACGCCAACCTATACACCCTGAGCAAGGACTACACGAATCTGGAACTCTTCCTCAGCGGAAAATCCCACGAACTTCTCCGGAAAAAATTCCGTCGCTTTCACTGAAGGAGGTTCTTCACCTCGTAAACCTGCCTTAAAACTTCCTGCCAGTTGGCCTCTCCCCTCTCCACCCTGTCCATAACCTCCTCAAGGCGTCGGGTGAGTTCCTCGCTGATGTATTCCGGGTACCTTTCCCTGAGGAAGGAGTAAACCTGCCTTCCCCGGGGGGTGGGTTTCAGTTTGCCCCTCACCTCCCGGACATAACCCCTTTCCAGAAGGGTCTGTATTATGTGGGCATAGGTGGAGGGTCTCCCCAGCCCCCTCCTCTTCATCTCCGCCACCAGGGAACCCTGGGTAAAGAGGGGTTTTAGTGGAATCAGCCTTACCTTCACGCCGGTAATTTCGGCATGGGGAGGAAAGGTTTTCACCGAGGGAATCAGACGGTTAAACCCATCCTGCAAAATCTCCAGGTTTACCTCCTGGCATCGGGAGAAAAAGGAGGCCTCCAGGCAAAGGCGGGCCTTCTTCACCTTAACCGGCCTCATCTGGGAGGCCATGAACCTCCTGAAAATCAAAGCGTAGAGGCGGATGGCGCCGGATGCGTCGGAAAACTGGACCACCCCTGACCAGACCATGGCGGAGAATTCCTCCGGAGTAAGGGCTCTGGTGGGCCTTATGCACTCGTGGGCCCCTCCGTGCCCCCATGTGCGGGGGTGGAAATATTCCTCGCCGAAGGTCTCCACTATGTAGGGCTTCGCCACGGAGAACTTTCCGGCCTCCGAAACCCTGGTGGAATCGGTCCGGTGATAGGTTATGAATCCCTTTTCAAAGAGTTCTTGAAGGAGGTTCATGGTCTTGCGGGCGGAAAATTTAAGTTTCGCCCCGGCCTCCTCCAGGACGGCGTCGGTGGAAAAGGGAGGGGGAGGCGAAACTTCCTCTTCCCCCTGCTCCTCCAAACGGAATTCAACCTCCTTCCAGTTCTTCTGAATTCTTCTGGCCAGGGCCAAATTCTCCTCCTCAAACCTCAGGGAAAATTCCCCGAACTCAACCTCCACCAGAGATTTTTTTCTCCTGGCCTCGGCTTCCCTTTGAATTATCCAGCCCAGAACCGGGGTCTGAACCCTGCCGGCGGAAAACCAGTTCTTAGAAAAAACCCTCCACAGAACCCTGGAGAGGACGAAACCCACCCACCGGTCCACCACCCTGCGTACCATCTGGGCCTTAACCATGGATTCGGAAAAATCCCTGGGCTCCTCCACCGCCCTTTTGAAGGCCCCGGGCCTTACTTCGTGAAACTCCGCCCGGGAAATGTTTGAATTGTAGGGTCTAAGGTGTAAAAACAGATCGTAGGCTATCTTCTCCCCTTCGGAATCGGGGTCCGTGGCCACGAAGACCTCGTCGGACTGGAAGGCCAGTTTCCTAAGGCCGTCTATAATGGAGATCTTGTCCCTGATCTCGCCCCGGCATCTTTCTTTTAGATAGGAAAACTCGGTGTGCTGGAGCCTGGGCTCCGTGCAGGACTTTATGGTGTCATATACGGGAATGAAGCCCTCTGTTACTTCCTCCACTCCGAAAAACCCTCTCTCTACCACCAGGTCCAGAATGTGTCCCAGGGAGGCGGTGATGGTGAGAAGTCTTTCCCCCAGAGGGATGTCGTAGGCCACTGCCCCCTCCACCATCCTGGTCTGGGGCTTTCCGAAAAAGCCAGCAATAGTTCTGGCCTTGTTGGGGGATTCCACCACCACCAGGGTGGTGCGAAAGAGGTCCCTGACCTGAGGCGGGACCTTCCCAGAAAGCACCGCCTTTGCCCTTTCCCGGTCCTCGTCCACCCTGCGGAGTTCCTCCTTCAGGTCCACCTCCTCCAAGGTTTTAAATTCCACATCCTGATTCGGGAAATAATAGGATAGGCGCTTTTTGAGGGAGGTAAAGGCCTTCTCGTCGTCCCAGAAGAGAAGGGAAATTCCCCGGGTGAGCATACCCGCCACCAGCCGGGAGGCCCTCCCCGTGGATTGTATGTAGGAAGCGGCATCGGCCACCACCACGCTCATCTCCCCTTCTACTACGCTCATGGACACATCCGGGGAAGAGTTCACCCTTTCCCGGAAATCCTCCCGGGCCAGGAGACCTTCCAACCATCCGGCTATTTCCCGAACCCTTTTCTTTATACCCGGATACCTGTCCAGGACCTCTTCCCTTATCCCGGAATATTTTTTCAAATACTTAAGATAGGCCAGGGCCTTTATCCTCTGGTCTCCCTCAAAAACTCCCATCAAGGCCAGGATAAGCCCCATGAGACCGGCGGGGGCAAGGGAAACCCTGACGGGAAACGCCCGCCTGGGAACATCCAGATGAACCACATACCTTATGGCGTGGGGAAGGTCAAGGCCCCGAACTAAAGGGTTTCCAGAATGGGATATACCCACCGCCACTTGAATTTCCCCGGTCTCCAGCCCCCTTCTGAGGTCCTCAGGGGGAAGTTCGTTGTGGAGGACGCAGTTTATTCCTTTCCCCTTCAAAAAATCCCTCGCCCGCTCCGCACCCTCAAGGCCCTGGAGGATTGACACGAAAACCAGCCCTCCCGAACCCATCTTCCTTATGAGTTCGGCGGCCCTTTTCAAAGCCTCTTCGCCCTCCTCCACCCTCTCGGCTATGTCCAGAATGTTCCTCAAGGAGGACGAAGCCCTTTGAACCTCCATGCCCAGAAGGTTTCGGAAAAGCAGGGCGTTTTTCCCCCGGGGCCTCAGGGTGGCCGAAGAAATTACCAGGACCGTTTCAGGTCTTTTGCGGGGAAGTTTCCCCTGGGCAGCCTCCTCTATTTCCCGGGGACTGAATCCCATCAGTTCAAAAAGTTTTCTGACGCCCCGGGAGCCCTTCAAAAAGGAGTCAATGTCGTCCACAAAGATGAAGGAAAACTTGAAGTTCTTTAAAACCTCAAAATTCCTCTGAAGGAAGGCGTTGGTTCCGATGAGAAGGTCAAAATCCCCTTCCTCAAGTTTCTTCCTGGAAGTCCGAGACGGCCTGTATAGAAAAACCCTCCTGGAAAGATCTCCCCTCTCCACCACGGCCCGGATTCTATCGTAAACCTGGGTGGCAAGGAGCCGGGTGGGAAAAACCATCAGAGCCCGACCCTCAAGGAAAAGGGCCATGAGGGATCCGAAGGTGGTTTTGCCCACCCCCACCGGAGCCACCATGGCGAAACTTTCCCCCATAAAAACCCTTCTGGCCCACTGGCGCTGGAGGCTCCAGGGCTCAGAACCCAGGGCCCTTTTAAAAAAACTCCTGAACTCCTCCTCCCTCTTAAGGGCATCGCAAAAGGAGGAAAGTTTGTCCAGAGTGCCGGCCTCCTGCAAACCCTGGCAGGGCTCCTCTTCCTGGGGAAGGCAGGACTCGCAGGGGAGACCCTTCTTAAGCCTTCCGTCCTCAACTTCGCCGTAGCAGTTGGGACAGCCCCGAAGAACCTTTAACATAAACCCATTATAACGGAAAATCTACCCCCCTGGAAACGATAATTCTTTCCCCCTTTACGGGAATGTTCTATAATTACCCTGTGGAAAAGAAAGAAGCCGTCCTCATTATAAATCCACTGGCCGGTACCAACCGACAACTCAGGGAAGACATCCTTGAAATTCTGAACCAGGGCTTTGCTCTGGAGGTCCTAAGGGCTGAAGACAAGGGAAAGACCCTGGACCAACTCCGCCGGATGAAGCCATCCACGGTAATAGTGGCCGGAGGGGACGGCACCATAAACAGCACCATCCCCTATCTCGTGGAATCAGGGGCTTGCTTAGGAATAATTCCCTTCGGGTCCGGCAACGGTCTTGCCAGAAACCTGAGGATCCCTTTAAACCCGCTTCAGGCCGCCAGGAAACTTTTAAAACCAAAAAAACTCAGGGTGGATGTGGGGATAATCAACGGGACCATTTACTTCATGAATGTGGCAGGGGTGGGCTTTGATGGATACGTGGCCCACGAGTTTGAAAACATGGGAAAAAGGGGAATCCCCCCCTATGTGTATGCGGCCCTAAAGGGATACTTTAAATTCGGAGAATTTCACTACGAAACCCAGGGCCTCAAGGGAAAGGCCTTCCTCATAGCCTTTGCCAATTTCCCCCAGTACGGAGGGGAGGCCAGAATAGCCCCCGGAGCAAATCCCTCCGATGGTAAGGTGGATGTAATCTTCCTCCGCAAGCCCACCATAGGCTACACCCTGGGCAACTGGCCCAGGCTTTTCGTTGGAGGAATAGAAAGGTTGAAAATATACTCCAGGCTGAGGGTTTCAAGCCTTAAATTGAGGATATCTCCTCCCCAGCCATCCCACTATGACGGAGAAAAAGGCCCCCTTCTCACCCAGATCAACCTCCGGGTGATGAAGAGGGCCGTCAGAGTTCTTCGTTAATCTATTCTGTGGCTTTTTCCGTGAGTATTCCCAGAACCTCTATGCCTTCCCCCCTGATCCTCACCAGAACATCGGAAATCACATCAAAGGTTACATCCTTGTCAGCCTTGAGGTACACCACTTTCTTGTCCAGGTTCTCCAGGGCCTCGGTGAGTTTGGGTCCAAGGTCGTCTAAGATCTTTATTTCTTCAATTCTTCCGCGGTTGGAAAGGTAAAATCTGGGTTTCTTCGTGACTTCGTCAATGGAAATACCCACATAGACCATGTTGGAGGGTTCCGGCTGATTGGCAGTGTTTATGGCCTCGGGAAGGCGAACCACCACTCCAGAGGCCACCATGGGGGTTATGATCATGAAGATGATGAGGAGAACTAAGAGAACATCGCAGAAGGGGACGACATTAGGTTCGGATTTTACGCCAGTGCCAATATCGGCGCCCATTTTTTTACCCCGTTATACCTGAACTTCTTTGGAGGAGAAGAAATCTATTATTTCAGAACCTGCGTTGGACATCTCCGCGGTGAGGACTTCCACCTGGGCAAGATAGAAGTTGTAGAACCACACTGCGGGAATTGCCACGAATATTCCGGTTCCGGTGGTGATGAGGGCCTCGGCTATTCCTGCCGCCACGGTTCCTATTCCTCCGGCTCCGGTAACCGCCATGCTGTGGAAGGCGTTGATGATCCCGAAGACGGTTCCGAAAAGTCCGATAAACGGAGCGGTGGAACCTATGGTGGCCAGGGCGTTGAGTCCCCTCTTGAGTTCCTTGTTCACCTTCACCGTGGCCCTTTCAATAGCCCTCTGGGTTGAAGCCAGCCTTTTCTCCATTGGAACGCCCAACTCTGCCTGGTGCTGATATTCCTGAAGGGCAGCCGCCACGACCTTGCCGAGGTGGCTCTTGCGGAAGTTCTTGTTGGTAGCCAGGGCTATGGCCTCATCCAGTTTCCCTTCCTTCAAGAGGTTGGTGAGTTTGGGAGCCAGTTTTTTGCTCTGCTTCTTCACCGAGGAATAATAAAGGAACCTTTCAATTCCCACCGCTAAGGTCCAGATGGAAAGAATCACCAAGGATATAAAAACTCCCTTGGCTATCAAGCCCATGGATGACCACAGTTCTGTCAATGTGAATTGCATTCTTTATACCTCCCTTTTGTTTTTATCTCAGACGGAACTTAACCGTAAGGACAAACCTTACCGGCCTGGGTAGTCCGTTTATTATCATGGGTTCAAACTTCCACTGCCTCACGGCCTCTATGGCGGCCTTGGTAAGGAGAGGATGAGGAGAACTGAGAACCTTCACGCGGACCACATTTCCGTATATGTCGGTAACGCACTGAAGGACCACATCACCCTGCACCCTGATTTTAGCGGCCAGAGGCGGATAAACAGGGGCAACCCTCTTGATTATCTTCGGAGGCTGAACTATCGTCTGGACATTGTCCAGGTTGTCTCCTCCCACCTGAGAGAGAAGTCCGGAGAGGGAACCATCATCCACCCCTCCTTCTACTCCCCCTTCAACTCCTCCTTCCACTCCTTCACCTATGTTCTCCAATCCCTCTATAAGGCCGGCGTCGGTGTCCTGGGGTTCCTCCTTGGGTATGTCCAGGGGAGCCATTAATTGTTTGGTTTGTTTGGACTCGGCCTTTTTCTTCTTGAGTTTTTTAAGTCTCTCTTCCAGTTTCTTGTTTATCTTCTTACCCCCCTTGGGCGGCGGAGGCGGAGGTGGAGGTGGAGGCGGTGCTAAGAAGGCTGCGTTGACCTCGTACTTGGGAAGTTTTGAAGAACTGAGTATGGGGATTATGATCATAGCCGCTATGATCAAAGCGTGAAAAATTATGGAAATGATCCCCGTAAGCCCCGTCTTCCCTTTCTCTTTCTTAGGGGTTGAAGAAATCATCCATTCTGTAAACATATTCTCCTCCTACTCCATTATTATAGAAATTTTCCCGAAAAAAAACAAGCCCTTCCCCTCTCCTTGACAGAGCCGAATTTGAAGGGGTAAATTACTCATGGTCTTGATTTTACCAGAAGGGAGGAAAGATGAAAAGAAGAAAAATCCTGGTAACCGGTGCCAAGGGACAGATAGGAAGCGAACTGGTTCCTTTATTAAGAGAAAAATACGGGGAGGAAAGTGTAATCTCCTCTGACATAAAACCCCGGGAGGAAGGCGACGCCCCCTACGAACTCCTGGATGTAACCGACGGGAAAAAACTGGCGGAGGTGGTGGATAAACACAACATAGGGATCGTATATCACATGGCCGCCATCCTTTCCGCCGCCGGAGAGAAAAACCCACAACTGGCCTGGAAGGTCAATGTAGGTGGGCTTTACAATGTCCTGGAGGTTGCCCGGGAAAAGGGACTGGAAAGGGTTTTTATTCCCAGTTCCATAGCCGCCTTCGGACCGGAAACCCCCAGGGTAAACACCCCCCAGGACACCGTACTGAAGCCAAGAACCATATACGGGGTTTCCAAGGTGGTGGGTGAAAGGCTGGGAGAATACTACTTCTGGAAGTACGGCCTGGATGTAAGGGGGGTCCGTTACCCCGGAATAATAAGCAGTAAAACCCTTCCCGGCGGGGGAACCACCGATTACGCCGTGGAAATCTTTTACGAGGCCCTGAAGCACAGGAAGTACACGGCCTTCTTGAAGCCCGAAACCCGGCTTCCCATGATGTACATGCCCGACTGCCTAAAGGCCACCCTGATGCTCATGGAAGCCCCCTTGGATAATTTAAAGCACCACACGGATTTCAATGTAGCCGGCATGAGTTTCTCCGTGGAGGAACTGGCCATGGAAATAAAAAAGAGGATCCCCGATTTTGAGATAACCTACGAACCCGACTACCGCCAGGCCATAGCGGATTCCTGGCCCGAATCCGTGGACGATTCCGCCGCCCGGGAGGAATGGGGCTGGTCTCCGGACTACGACCTCCCCTCCATGGTGGACGACATGCTGGAAAAATTGAGAAAGAAACTGGGGGTTTAGAGTTTATAGCCCTTCAGGATCGCCTTGAGTTTCTTGGCCCTGGAGGGACTCCGGAGTTTCCTCAGGGCCTTGGCCTCTATCTGACGGATCCTCTCCCTGGTCACATTGAATATCTGACCCACCTCCTCCAGGGTGTGCTCGTTTCCGTCCTCCAGGCCGAAGCGGAGTTTTAGGACCAGGGCCTCCCTGGGGGTGAGGGTTTCCAGGACCTTCTTCAACTGTTCCTTCAGGGCGGAATGCATTACCGTATCGGAGGGTGAAGGGGCCTCCCGGTCCATAATGAAGTCCCTCAGTTGGGTGTCCTCCTCGTCTCCGATGGGGGTTTCCAGGGAAATGGGTTCCTGGGCTATCCTCATTATCTTTCTGACCTTCTCCACGGGCATCTTCATGCGCTCCGCCAACTCCTCGCAGGTGGGCTCCCTCCCCAGTTCCTGGAAGAGTTCCCTGGAAACCTTGGAAAGGCGATTTATGGTCTCCACCATGTGCACGGGAATCCTTATGGTTCTGGCCTGGTCCGCTATGGCCCTGGTTATGGCCTGGCGGATCCACCAGGTGGCGTAGGTGGAAAATTTGTAGCCCTTTCGGTACTCAAACTTCTCCACCGCCTTCATAAGGCCTATGTTTCCTTCCTGGATGAGGTCCATGAAGGGGAGTCCCCGGTTGGTGTATTTCTTGGCAATGGAGACCACCAGGCGGAGGTTGGACTCTATGAGAACCTTCCGGGCAGCCTCGTAAATCTCGCTTCCGTACCTGATTCGGTCCATGAGTTGCTTGAACCTTTCGTAGGGAATCCCCATCTTCTCCTCCATCTTGGCCGCCGCTTCCTGGTTCCCCTCGCGGATGTAACGATCCCATTCCCTCTCCTTCTCCTCCATCTCCCGCTTGAAGTTCCGTATGGTGCTCTTGTGAAGGCCCACTTCCCTGATGGCCTGGAGCATTTCAAGAAGGAGGCGGGCGATCTCCCTCTTGGACTTGCCCTTCTTCACGGCCTCTTCCACCTTTTCCTTGAGCCTCTTAATCCTGGCTATTCTCTCCAGGAAGAGTTTATCCCTTATTTCCTTGTCCTCGTCGTGAAGGGAGATGAGTTCCCTCAGGCTTTTGCGTCCCTGCTCAAAATCCTCCCCGAACCCTATTATCTTGTTGACTATGTAGGGGATCCTTATGAGGGCCTTGAGCATTATGTCCCTTCCCCTCTCCATCCGGCGGGCGTAGAGGACCTCCTCCTCCTTGGTGAGAAGGCCCAGGTTGCCCATGTTTTTGAGATAAAGTTTTATGGGATCCGTTATGACCTCCCCCTCGTCGTCCAGGGAGGTGTCGTATTTTTCCTCGTCGTTTTCCCTCTCCACAATTTTTATTCCGTAGGAATCAAAAAGGGTGTAGAGGCTCTCTATGTCCTCCGGGTCCGGAACATCGTCGGGCAGATATTCGTTTATCTGATCGTAGGTAAGAGTGCCCCTTTCCCTTCCGATCTCTATAAGTTTTTCAATGTCGTCAAAACTTTCCCTTTTTCTCCTGGCCATTTTTAACCCCTCATTTTGATCAATTTTTGTTTTTCCCTTAAAAGTTCAATAAGTTTTTCCGTATCGCCCACCCTCTCCGCCTCCTTTATTCTCCGCTGAAGGGCTTTAAGGGCAAGGCCAATTGAATATTTTACCAGGTTTGAAACTATTTGTCCAGCCTCCATGGAGGGTTTTCTTCCCTCAAAGGCAATCCTTGAAAGATGGTTTTTCACCTCACCCTGGGGGAGTTCCTCCCCCCGGCTCAGGGCCTCCGCCACCTCCAGGAGGTAGGAAAGCCTGGTGGAGGCGATAACCCTCCTTTCGTCTTCGGAAAGAAGGGAGAGGAATCTCCGGGGAGACTCCGCCAGGAGGGCCAGTGCCTCCTCCTCCATGGGGGTGAGGGAAGGAATGGAGGCAGTCCTCTCAGGCCCCTGACTCCCCTCCAGCATGGATACGAGAATCTCCTCCTCAATTCCGGAGATGTGGGAAAGTTCCGCCACTTCGTATCTTCTGGCTATGGGATCAGGTATATTCCCTATGGCCTCCAAAGCGATTTTCACTCCAACTTCCTTTCCCTTACCCGAATAATAATTAAACAAAAAAATCACCCCTTTTTCCGCTTCCTCCAATTTATATATATAGGACGAAGGTCCGAATTTTTCCACAAATTCGTCCGGATCCTTGGCGTCTTTTAATTTAACAACCCTGACCTTTAGGCCTGCGGAAAAGAGTATGGGCACGGCCCGGGCCGCCGCCCTCATCCCTGCCTCGTCGGCATCGTAATTGAGGAAAACCTCCGTGGCGAATCGGGAAAGAAGGGAGGCCTGGCCCTCTGTGAGGCTGGTCCCCAAACTTGCCACCACATTTTTTATCCCCCGGGAGTAGAGGGAAAGGAAATCCATGTAGCCCTCCACCAGGACCACCTGGCCCTCCTTCCTTCTGATGTGGGGCTTTGACCAATTCAATCCGTAGAGAATTCTACCCTTACGGTAAATGGGGGTTTCGGGGGAATTTATGTATTTGGCCTGTTCCTGGGGGGAAACCGCCCGGGCCCCGAAGCCCACCACCCGGCCGTATTCGGTGAGGATGGGAAATATTACCCGGTCCCTAAACCTGTCGTAATACCCTCCCCCCTCCTTTCTTATAATCAGGCCGGCCCTTTCCAGGTCGGTGAGCGGATATTTATTCCCCAGTTTCTGCACCAGAAAATCCCATCCTGCAGGGGCATAACCCAGGAGAAGTTCCCGGGCAGTCTCCTGGGAGATCCCCCTCTTCTTCAAATACGAGAGCCCCCTTCCACCCTTCCACAGTTCCCCCTGATAAAGTTTCATGGCGTCCTCGGTGATGCGGAAAAGGACATCCGAGGAGGAGGTCTCCCCGGTCCTCCTCCACTCAAAGGGTATCCCATACTGGCGGGCCAGGGTTCTCAGGGCCTCCATGAAACCCACCCCTTCCATCTCCATCACCAGTTTTATCACATCTCCTCCGGCACCGCATCCGAAGCAGTGGTAAAGTTTCTTGTCCGGATCCACATAAAAGGAGGGGGTCTTCTCCTGGTGAAACGGGCACAAACCCCGATAATATCTCCCGGCCTTCTTTAGGGTGGTGTAACGGGAGGCCACCTCCACTATGTCCGCCGCTTCCTTAATTCGGTTTTTCAGATCTTCAAGACTCATAGGTTGCTATCCCAATTTGCGTATATGTCCTCCCTGGTGGGGGGAAGGTGGTTTTTACCCCCGGGCAGGTTCTTCACCAGAAGGCTCTGGTGTAGGCCAAACCTCTCAGTGGCAAACCCGTAACTGGACCCGACGAGAAAAATCTTCCATGTTCTGTAAGTAACCTCATCCACATATTGTAGAGCCTTTTCCCGGTTCTTTTCCAGGCGCTCCGCCCAGAGTTTAAGGGTCCTGGCGTAATGCTCCCTGAGGTTCTCTACATCCCTCACCTCAAAACCCACCTTTTCCGCCACAGAAAGGGTGTGGGAAATGGAGTGGAGTTCCCCGTCCGGAAAAATGTAGGTGTTGGAGAAGGACCATTTTTTGGGAACCTTCAGGGGCCGGCGCCGGGTGATTCCGTGGTTCATGAAGAGACCACCGGGCTTCAGGAGTTTAAAGGCCCTGGAAAAGTATTCCTCCAGCATTTCCCTGCCCACATGCTCAAACATGCCTATGCTCACTATTTTGTCAAAGCCTTCCCACTCCTCCACCTCCCGATAATCCCTGTATTGAACCTCCACCCGGTCTTCCAGACCCTCCCTTTTTATCCTGTCCCTGGCGTATTCGTATTGGTTCCGGCTGAGGGTGATTCCCAATCCCTTTATACCGTATTTTTTCCCTGCGTAGATTAAGAAGCCCCCCCATCCACAGCCTATGTCCAGAACCCTCTCCCCGGCCTTGAGGCGGAGTTTTCGGCAAATGAGTTCCAGTTTGTTTCTCTGGGCCGTGCCCAGATCTTCCTTCCAATCCCGGAAGTAGGCGCAGGAATAGTTCATGAGGTCGTCAAGCCATAGGGAAAAGAACTCGTTGGAGACATCGTAATGATAGGATATGGCCTGGCGGTCCCTCTCTATGGAATGAACCCTGCCCCTGAGTCGGGCCGGCCCCCTTCTCCCCGTGAGCCTTTTCTCCTCCACCCGGGCCCGGAGTATGGAATTGAGGTTCAGCCAGAAGGATATCTTCTTCACCAATTCCCTGTACTTTTTCTCTATGTGGTCCTCCAGGGCAAAGAGCCAGAACATATCCCCTTCCACATCAAAGTCTCCGTAGATGTAGGCCTCCCCCAACCTCCTGTCCACCGGGAAATAAAGGAGCCTGGCCAGGGCCTTGGGATGGTTGAAAACTATGGTGAAAAGGTCCCGGGAATTTCCCGGGGGCCTCCATTCGGTACCGTCCCAGAGGCGAACTGCGAAGTCCTTGAACTCCGAATCCCCAAAGAAATCCCGGATTATCCTCAGGTTTTTCTCCCTGAGTTTTTCATTTCTCATCACCGCCTCCCAATTTATTAAGTATGTTTTTCATCCTGAGCAAGTGGGTTCCATCCCAATAAACCCTCCCGCAGCCTGGACAGAGGGCAAATCTGGAAGCCCGGGCAAAGGCCAGGGGTGGAACCAGAACCCTGGCTTCCTCCCGCTCCATTTTCTTCAGGGGGGAATTACACACCGGGCACCGGCTGAAGGGATTTATCCTGTCCTCCAGATGGAAGGCCTTTATTACCTCCCGGAGCCCATCCTCCCAGTTCTTCGCCCCCAGAAGGTAACCTCCCCGGGCCGCCAGTTCCCTGTCCCGGGTGATGAGAACCCTGTTCTGGCTTCTGGCCAGGTTCAGAAGTTCCTGGTCCGAAAGTTTACAATCAAACAGGGTATCAAACCCCAGAATCCTCAACCAGCGGGCCAATCTTCCCAGCATGCAGTCAACGACGAATCGGCTCATTTTCCTTAAACTGCCTGGAGATCAACCCCAGAATCCGAAGGTAAAAATCCCCAAACTGGAGGGAGGGTTCAAACTCCGTCCCCTCGTGCCATTCGTTGAAGGTGGAGGCCAGAAGCCACTGGGGCCTCAGGGCCAGGATGGGTCCCAGAAGGTCCTCCGCCGTTCGGCCACGACGCCGGGGGATGTAGACCCTTCCTCCGCAGGCCCGGCGGTTGTCAAACCCCGGAAAAACCGGGTAAAAATAGGGCTTCCCCGTCAGGATTCCCAGGGCCATGGCCCAGCGGAAAAACTCCATTCGGAGTTCCGTCCCGGCGAAAAACAGGGGGAGGTAAAAATAAAGGGCTTCAAAAAGGTCCCCGTAGGAAGGGTCAAGAAAATTGCCCACGGGGAAAACCTCAATCCCCTGGCGGGCCAGTTCCGAAAAAAGAACCCTCCAGAATCCTCTGGGAAGTTGATGGGCGGCGTAGAAGAAAACTACGGGTTTGCCTTCAATCCTTATGTAAAGGGGACCGTAAAATTCCTCCAGGGCACCCTTTATCACCTCCGCCCCCTCCAGGGGGGAAATCTCCCCGGGATAGTCCGGAAAGGGAAAGGAAAGGGCGTAGCGAAAACCCTGGGTCTCCGCCACATCCACGAAGGCCCTTATGCCCTTCCAGGATGGGGAGGACGGACCGAAGCAGGCCAGGATAAACCCGTCCAGGCCTGCGGAGACGGCCCATTCAATGTGTCGGGCAACAACCTCCGGGTCCCGGGAGTCGTAGGCTCCCAGCACCGGGGTGTGCGAAGAGGCCAGATCTCCCCTATCGGGGTCGTGCCCGCATAAATCCCAGTGGAACCACCGGCCGGAGGGCCCCCGGGGATTTCCGTACCAGGGATAGTAAAAGGAATACACTCCGGGGGGAAGTTGGTATCTTCCGGCGGCCTCCACATCCCGGGCAGGAATTTCCAGGTTGAAAACCTTCCTGTTGAAGGTGTTCCCATGGAGACGGTTTTCCAGGATCACTTCCCGTCCCCCCGCCGTAAATTTTAAAAACAGATCCCCAAGGTCTCCCTTCTCCGTGGTTATCTCCACCCGCCGTGGGAGGTCGTAAAGATACAGGGTCAGGGAAATGCTGGCCCTTCTGCCCGGAGGCTGGTTCAAAAGGAGGGCATCGGGAAGACAGCGAAGACCGGGGTAATCGGGTTTTATCCCACGGCACAGGGCTATCCTGGCCCGGGAAAACCTCATCACCGCCCAGTCGCTGGAGGAATCCAGGTGTAGGTTTACCCTTTTAAAACCAAGGGGAAAAAGGCCAATGGCGAAAAGCAAAAAGGAAACAACCCCCCTCATATTTAAATTTTACCACTCAGTCCCGGCGGAACATCTGAAAGAGACGGAAAAGTTCCTCCAAACCCACCTCCTCCGGCCTCAGCCTCCTGTCCAGCCCCTTGAGTTTATCCGGAGGATAAAAGGCCTTCAGGTTGTTGTAAATGGTTTTTCTCCTCTGGGAGAAAACCCTCCTGAGGAATTCCTCCATTTCCTCCAGCGGAAAATCAAAGAGGGGGGACGGTCTCCTTTGGAATACCACGAAACCCGAACGAACCCTGGGGGGAGGTGCGAAGGCTCCGGGGGGGACGCTGAACTTCAGGGAAGGTTCGTAGAAATTGTAAAGGAGAAGGGAGAGGGGGGAGGCCTTCCTTCCCCGGGGAGAGGTGAACTTTTCCGCCAGTTCCCATTGAAGCAAAAAGCAACCGGCGGAAAAACGCCTCCAGTTTTGAAGGAACTTCCTCACCAGGGGGGAGGAAATGTAGTAGGGAAGGTTTCCGGCACAAACCCCTTCCTGGAAGAAATCCCACGGGATTTCCAGGGCATCCCCTTCCACCACCCTTACCCTTTCAAGTCCTGCCTTCTTCAGAAGGGAGACGGCCTCGGGGTCCTTCTCAACGGCAAATACTTCGGAGGCTTTTTTCACCAGATAGCGGGTGAGGTTGCCCGGTCCCGCCCCTATCTCAAGAACGGGTTTGCCCTCCAGAGGGCATTCCCTAACTATCCTCTCAAGGTAGGATTTCTCGTGGAGAAAGTGCTGGCCCAGGCTTTTTTTGGGCTTCATCGGGAAATTTCTTCCAGAAATTTCCTTCCGGAAGGGGTTATTATGATTTCATCCCGGGATGGGCCGGTGGAGACGAACCATATGGGAAGGGAAAGGTGTTCCTCTACGAATTTCAGGTAGTCCAGGGCTTCGGGGGGAAGTTCCTCCAGGCGCTGGATTCCTCTGGTGGGCTTCCTCCATCCCCGAAGGGTCTCGTAAACCACTTCCACCCTTTCCAGAAGGTAGGGCTCCGGTGGAAAGACCTCCAGGGGTTTCCCGTCCAGTTTGTACTCCACGCCGACTCTGATGGAATCAAGCCCGTCCAGGACATCAAGTTTCATGAGGGCCAGACCAGAAAAACCGTTGACCATGGCGGAATATTTCAGGGCCACCAGGTCAAGCCATCCGCACCGGCGGGGTCTTCCGGTGGTAGCCCCGAACTCTCCTCCCCTTTCTCTTATCCTTTCCCCCACGGGACCGTCCATCTCCGTGGGAAAGGGTCCCTCCCCCACCCGGGTGGTGTAAAACTTTCCTATTCCCAGCACACGATCCACGAACCTGGGGGACAGTCCGGAACCTGCGCTGATCCCCGCCGCCGAGGAATTGGAGGAGGTCACATAGGGGTAGGTCCCGAAGTCCACATCCAGCAGGGTTCCCTGGGCTCCCTCAAACAGGATGTTTTTCCCTGCCCTCCGATAGGAGTTTACGAAATAAGGCCCGTCCACCATCATGGGAGAAAGTTTTTCCCCCCAGGACAGGAGTTCGTCCACCAGGTTTTCGTCGGGGGATTCCTCCCGGTATTTCTCACCAAAGAGAATTTCCAGTTTTTCCTCCAGAACTTCCCTGTGGAGAAGATCCCCCACCCTTATCCCCCGGCGGCCGTACTTGTCCTCGTAGGCGGGACCTATGCCCTTTCCGGTGGTGCCGATTTTCTTATCTTTACGCCGGGCCTCGGAGATTTTCTCCACCCGCCGGTGAAGGGGAAGAACCACATGGGCGGTTTTGCTTATTTTGAGATAGGATTCCACCTCCACCCCCGCCCGGCGGAGTTCCTCCATTTCCCGAAAGAGGGTGGGAGGATAGATCACGGTGCCGTTCCCTATGAGGGAGACCACCCCCCTGACTATTCCGGTGGGAATGGTGTGAAGGACGATCTTCCTTCCTCCTTCCACCACCGTGTGCCCGGCGTTTTCTCCGCCCTGATACCGGACCACCAGACTGAAGTGGGGCGAGAGGATGTCAATTATTTTTCCCTTTCCCTCATCCCCCCACTGGGCTCCAACTACCACGAGATTCATCTTGAAAATTCTACCAGAAGCCCATCCCCATGGGAAGGACTCCGACGGTTCCCAGGACTCCCCGGGATTTAAAAGGAAGAACTCAGTTCAGTTTGGAAAGGTCTATTTTCTCCAGAAGGTCCCAGAGAAGTTTCAGGTCCGAGGGGCTCTTCAGGTTGCTTCCCTGGAGGGTTATAACATACCTGTTTTTGTAAACCAGGGAAAGGTTCCCCTCCTGGTTGTCCTTGTCGTATTCCTCCACGCCCACCAGACCGTCCTTTTTCACTATCTTCTGGTATCCGTGCTCGTCCTCCCTTTCTATTCCCATGTTCACCATTCCAAGAACGGGCATAAGGGCCACCTTGGCTCCGGCGGTATCGGTAATGCTCACATGGACCTTTATGCCGTCCCGGGTATACTCGGCGGAGGCGGTGGAATAACTCAAACCCGAAGCGGCCATCTTCTGGCCCTCCAGGTTGGCCCTCTTCCATCCTTCCACCTCCGGCAGAGCCTCCTCCAGGGCCTTAAAGTCCATGACTTTGACTTCCTTGACTTCCTTAGCCTTCTGCTGAGTCTGCTCCGCCATTTCCTTCATTCCCTTGGCCATTTTTTCCATCTGGTTTTTCAACTGTTTAACTGCCCTCTCGGCCTGTCTTTCTTCCCTTGATTTCCCACAAAAACCAGTAAAACCGACGAGAATCAGAATTCCAACTATTCCCAGAAATTTCTTCATGTTAACCTCCTATAATGTCCCCTGGATTATACCAGAGAAACAAAACATTCTATTATCCGGCCAGTTCCTTCAAGGTTTCCACCAGGAGTTTCCAGAACTTCTCCACGCTGGCTATTTCCACCTTTTCGTCGGGGGAATGGGGAAATCTTATGGTAGGACCGAAGGAAATCATCTCCATGTGGGGATAGTTCTTGCCTATGATTCCGGTCTCAAGCCCTGCGTGGATGGCGGTCACCTCCGGCTCCTTTCCAAAGAGTTTTCTGTAAACCTCCTTCATCTTGCGGAGAAGTTCGGAATCGGGGTTGGGGGTCCAGCCGGGATATCCCGGGGGCTGATGGGTTTCAGCCCCGGCCAGATCACCCAGGGCCTTCAATTGCTTGCACACGAATTCCAGGGAGGAGTTTATGGAACTTCTGCTGGATTCAACCACCTCCACTTCCTTCTCCTGGGACCTGACCACCGCCAGATTAGTGGAGGTTTCCACGAGACCCTTCATGGCAAGGCTCATGGCCAGAACCCCGTGGGGAAGGCTCATGAGGAAGTCCACTATTTTCTTAGTTTCCTCCAGGACCTCTCCTCCCTGGGCCGGGGAATATTCTATGCGAACATCCGGATCCGAGTACTTCAATTCCTCCTTGACCTCTTCCAGGACCTTCTCCACCGCCGCCTTCACATCCTTTTCATCGGCAAAAATAACCGCCCTGGCTTCCCGGGGAATGGCGTTCCTTTTGTTTCCTCCCTCAATTTCGGATATTTTAACCCCGTCTATTTCGTAGAGGACCCTGGCCAGAATCCTAATGGCGTTACCCCTCTGGAGATGGATGTCCACTCCGGAATGGCCGCCCTTGAGACCGCTCACCTTCACTTCAAAGGCGTCCCCTTTCGCTTTCCTGCGGCTAACCGGGAGTTTAAAGATGGTATCCCTTCCCCCGGCACACCCTATAAAGAAAACCCCTTCGTCCTCGCTGTCCAGGTTCAGCAGGTATTTTCCCTTCAGCCAGTTGGGCTTTAGGTTGGAAGCCCCGGTAAGTCCGGTCTCCTCGTCCACGGTGAGTAAAACCTCCAGGGGACCGTGAACTATGCTATCGTCCTCCAGCACCGCCAGGGCCGCCGCCACGCCTATTCCGTTGTCCGCCCCCAGGGTGGTGCCGTCGGCGGTAATCCACCCGTCTTCCCTTTTCACCCTTATGGGGTCCTTCTCAAAATCAAAATCCACATCGGAATTCTTTTCGCACACCATGTCAAGATGAGCCTGAAGAACCACGCCGGGGGCCCCTTCGTGGCCCGGTGTGGCCTTTTTCCTTATGAGGACATTTCCCACCTCGTCCACCTCGTATTCCAGGCCCTTTTTCTTAGCGAAGTTGATCACATATTCCCTTATTTTTTCCTCGTTTTTGGAACAACGGGGGATTTTTCTTATTTCGTCAAAATGCTTCCACAGCAATTCCGGTTTCAAGCCTTCAAATACCTTATCCATGGTTCACCTCCAAATTTAGAATTTAGATGATAAAATCTTCCGTGTCAAATGAATAAGAACCTCTGGAAAATTTCCGCCTCCACCTTTCTCCTATACGGAGGATTGGCCATCCTGGTCTATTTTTCCCTGTTTCTCAAGGAAATAGGCCTCAACAACGCCCAGATTGGCTTGATAGTTTCTCTCTTCTCCTGGACCGCCCTTTTCTCAAGGCCCTTCGGCGGAAGGATAGCCGATGCCTTTAGCCCGAGGACCCTTCTCCTCCTGGGGGCTTCCCTTTTCTCCCTTTCCCTTTTTGGCCTGGCTCTGGCCGGGAGGAACATATCCCTCATCGTGGCCCTGCGGGTGGGGTCCGGTCTGGGCTTCGCCTGGTACGGTCTGGGTTCCCTCCTTCAAAGCGTGGAGGGAGAGAGGCTGGAAAAATTCACAGGAAATGTTTCCACCGTGGCGGTTTTCTACCTCCTCCCCTATTTCTTTTTCCCGTACCTGGGCATAAAAATAGCAAGGAAATTCGGGTTCCCATGGATGTTCGCCGCCGCCGGTTTGAGCGCCCTGGCCTCCATTCCGTTCATTCTTTCTCTGAGGGGCCACAAAAGGGAGAAAAGGGCCCGGGGAAGGCTCAGGATAACCCCGGGGGTGGGCTTCCTGGGCCTGATGAACTTCCTCATGGGATGGAGCGTCAACATAGCCTTTCCCTTTATTCCCCTGGTAGAGAAGGTTCGTCCCGGGGTGGAAACGGGTTTCTTTTTCACCATGGTATCGGCGGTGGCGGTCCTCATCAGGGCCTATCTTGGGAGGAAACTTCCCTTCTGGGGAAAACCCCTGGCCTTTCTTCCCGGATTTGCAGGCTTTGCCCTGGGCTTCCTCCTGGCCTCCTTTGCCAGAACCACCCTCCAATTCCTGGCCGTGGGTTTTCTGGTGGGAATCGGGGTGGGCATCGTATATCCCAACATAACCTCCATAACCCTGAAAACCGCCCAGGAAGAGCATCGGGGCCTTATCATGGGATTCGTCTCCTCCATGGGAGACCTGGGCTTCTGCACGGGTCCCATAATCTTCGGCTACCTCTCCTACCGCATGGGACTCATCCCCTCCTTCCTCTTGTGGGGAATATTGATAGGCACCGCTTCCCTGGCTTCCTATCTCCTCCTTTCAAAGAGCGTGAAATGCAGGGAGGAGGTTTCCTAATTGTTGGCTTCCACCACCGCCTTCATGAGGCGATCCAGGTAGTCGGGAAACACCGAGGTAATTCGGCTCCAGTTGGGGGTAAGTGGTATGGCCAGGGGATCCTCCAGGAACTGCTCACAGGCGATCCTCAAGGCGTTGCCGAAGGTTTCCACCGCCAGTTCCTCCTGGTGACGGTCAAAACTCAGGGCGTTTATCATGGCGTCGGCGTGAAACCGGGCCAGCATGTCCTCGGCTATCCTCAGGTATGTGGTTCTGAGGGTTAAAAGCCTTCCCTCGTTGACGATGACTCCCCGGGCGGAAAGGTTTCTGAGGAGGTTCACGGCGATGTCCACCGCCATCTTGTGGAGACCCGTGTTGGGGTTGTCCTTGGAAAGGGGCTGGTGCTTGTGGTCGTATCTTTCGCAGAGTTCCACCTGGACAATCCTCTTTATGGCCACATTCCTGTAGACCTCGCTTAGGATCCCCACTTCCAATCCCCAATCCCCGGGAATCCTTATAACCCTGGCCAGGTCTGCCTTCATGGCGAACTCCCCCGCCAGGGGATAGCGGAAACTGTCCAGGTAGTCCAGGAAGGGATGACCTCCGGTTATGGTTTTCAAGGCCCTTATGAGGGGTATGAGGAAAAGCCTGGTCACCCTCCCGTGGATTTTGTGGGAAAAGCGGGCGTAAAATCCCTTGCTGAACTCAAAGCCTATGTGGGGGTTGACCACGGGATAAATAAGCCTGGAAAGCATGGTGTGGGAATAGGTGAGTATGTCGCTGTCGTGGAGGGCTATAACATCGGTTTCCCCCTGACCCAGAAGCAGGCCCACCCCGAACCACACGGCCCTTCCTTTCCCATCGGGGCCCACATAAAGGTCCGCATCCTCCAGTTCCTTGATGAGCGTTTTCACCTGGGGATGCTCCAGCCACAGGACCGTGATCCTGTAGGGATACTCCCTGATTTCCCTCTTTACCCTGAGAAAATCCTCCTCTCCTGCCTTTCCCAGGACTATGAGAACCTGGTTTATGTAGTTGACTTCGCTCAAAAGGGCCATGATGTGCTTCATGGCGGGTTTCTGATAATCGGAGTAGGTGGCCGGAATCAGGAGAGAGGTCCTTATTTTTTTTGAATATCTCTCCAGTTCCTCCTCTATCACCTTCGTTCCGGTGTTCCCCAGAAGGTGGAGGGTGGTTATTACTCCGGTTTGATATATGTCTGCCATTTTTCACCTCCCTCAATTTCTTTTAAGATTTCTTCCACGGCCCTGGACCATCCTCGGGCCGCTTTTTCCTCGTAAGTTCTCAGGTGGGGTATCCGTTCCTTCATTTTCCTGGAGGTCTCCGGGGTGGCGGATACCAGGACCGGAAGGTCCGCCATCTCAAGCATTTCAAGGTCGTTGGGACTGTCCCCCAGGGCTATTATAAGGTGTCCATCAAGGCCCGAAGCCTTCAGAACCTGCTTCAAGGCAGAAGATTTGCTGTGATTTCCGGTGAGGTGATAGAAAATACCGCCCTTCTGGACCCTCAAGCCCCGGCGCTTCGCCTCCTCCTCAAGGGAAGGAATTACATCCTCGTTCTCCGGAAGGAAGGGGACATCCCACTCCCTCCTCGCAGCCAGACGGGCCAGATGGGGAGGCAGGCCGGTGAGGGCGACCACTTCCTCCAGGGGCAAGGAGTGCAAGTAGGAAAACTTCACCCCGTATTTCCGAGAAAACTCCTCCATGAAATCCAGGAGGTCTTCAAAGGGAACCCCCAGGGGAATCTCGTAGAACTCCCCTTCAAAAAAGGGTTCCTTTCCCCGGTCAAGGAGAAAAGCCCTGGGAATGTAGCCGGCTCCTCCGTTTTCCACCACGAAGGGGTGGTTTATATCCAGGAGTTTTTGAAAGTGAAGGGTCTCCCCCAGGGTTTTGCTGGTGGCTATTATCAGGGGAATCCCCTGTTCCTTCAGTCTCTTAAGGGTTTTCTTAGCCTCCTCAAACCGGTAGTTTTCGTCCAGAAGGGTGTTGTCCAGGTCTGTGATTATCAAAAACCTCACCGGAATATTTTAGTCCATGGGGCCGCATCCCTCAAGAGTTTCTTGCAAAAAAGGGGATAAAATGTTAAATATTACCTTCATGAAAAGGAATCTTTTTGTGGCAGTTTCCTTCATAAGCGCCTCCGCCATCCTCACGGAAATAGCCCTTACAAAGATATTCTCGGTGCTTTTTTTCCACCAATTCGCCTTTCTGATTATCAGCATAGCCCTTCTGGGCTACGCCGCCGCAGGGGTCTACCTTTCGGTTAAAGGGGACTACGAAAATTTCTACAAAAGACTTCCCCTTTACGCCCTTTCCATGGGGGTGTCCCTTCTTTTAGTCTTCAAGGTGGTTCTCATAATTCCCCTGGACTTCTCCGCCCTTCCCCAGTTAAGGCAGTTCCTCTACCTTTTCCTTTACCTGACCCTGCTCACTATTCCCTTCTTCCTGGCGGGCCTGCTTCTTTCCCTGATCTTCTCCATGATCACCGAAAGGGCCAACAGGCTGTATTTTTACGACCTGATGGGGGCCGCCGTAGGCGGCGTGGTCTTCGGCTTCGGCATCTCCCTCCTGGGAGGGCAAGGGATAATAGTTCTGGCGGCGGGGCTGGCGGTGGTGGCCGCCGTAATCCTGGAGGGAAGGTTAAACTGGAACCTGGCCCTGGCCTTAGCCGTAACCCTGCTCCTCATTCCCCTCTCCTCCAGGGTTTTCCGCTTCCACTACTCCATGGCCAAGAGGAATTACCTGGCCACCCTGAACAGGATTGAATTTTCCCGGTGGAGTCCCATCTTTAAAATAGATGTGGCAAAATACAACCGTCTTTCCAAGATAATATGGATTGACGCGGGAACCAACCAGTCCTTCATGACCCACTACCCCAAGGACCTTAGATACGACGAGAACATACCCCGCAGGGCCAGGCTCAGGGATGTTTCCATACCCTACCTGATAAATCCGGGAGGAACTTACCTCATCATAGGTCCCGCGGGGGGTACGGAGGTCTTCGTGGCCCTCACCTACCTTCCCCACTTAATCCACGCCGTGGAACTGGACCCAGTCATAGTGGATGTGGTGAAAAACCGTTACTCCGCCTTTATAGGTCACCTCTACAGAAACCGCAGGGTGAAATTAATAAACGACGAGGGCAGGAGTTTTCTGAAGCGCTCCAGGGTAAAATACGATGTGATTCAGGAAGTCAACAACTGCACCCCGGCGGCCATCGCCTCGGGAGTTTTGAATTTTTCCGAATCCTACATTCTCACCCTGGAGGCCTTTGAAAACTACTGGGACCACCTCACCCCCAGGGGTCTGGTGGCCATCCATGTTTGGGGCTCTCCCAGGCTGGTGGCCATAGCCAGGGCCCTGCTCAGGAAGAAGGGAATCAAGAACCCCCAAAATCACATAGCGGTGGTGGGAAGCGGTCTTCTCAGGAACCTGTTTATGCTGAGAAAGAGCGAGTTTACCGAAGAGGATGTTAAAACCATTGAGGCTCAGATAGATTGGGTAAACTCCCATTCCAAGAGCAAGGTAAAGATGCGCCCCATATATCTTCCCCACCGGAACAACCCCGAAAGCCTGGAAAAACTGGTTCTGGAAAAAGGGGTCAAGGAGGTATATCGCCTGACGAACCTTGACCTTTCTCCTCCCACCGACAACCGTCCCTTCTTCTATCAATTCCTATCCCCGTTCCACTTCAAAACCCGGGGGAAATTGGTGAGACCCATCTTCAAAAAGGTGGTGGAGGCCTATCACCTCCACTCCACCGCCACCATCCTTTCGGTTATAGCCATATTATTTTTGCTTTCCTTCTTCCTGATCCCCTATCCCCTTTATGTTTTTCACCGGAAAGGGATTGAGGAGAAAAACGCCTGGCGCTTCCTGCTTTTCTTTGCAGGAATAGGTCTGGCCTTCATCTTCATAGAGATCGTGTTCATAAAAAAATTCATACTTTTCCTGGGAAATCCGGTTTATTCCATCACCATAGTTATATCCTCCCTGCTTCTGAGCGCCGGAATTGGAAGCGCTCTTTCCAGAAATTTTCATCCCCGGAGCGTAAAGTTCGTGAGTTTCCTGCTCCTTCTGCTTACCACGGCCTACACCCTCTTTCTGACCCGGATCTTTGACACCTTCCTTCACCTTCCCTTCTTTTTAAGGTTCCTCATCTCCTTCCTTCTGATTTTCCTCATAGGCTTTTTCATGGGAACCATGTTTCCCATGGGCTTAAAACTGGTAAGGAAAACTTCGGTAAACCTGGTCCCGTGGGCCTGGGGAATAAACGGGTTCTTCACGGTAATGGGTTCAGCCCTTACGGTGCTCCTGGCGGTCCTCTTCGGTTTCAACGCCGTCCTTCTTCTGGCCGGCGTAATATACCTCCTGGCGGGCCTTTCCCTTCCCCTCCACCACCGAAATTAAAATTCGTTGAGTTTATACGCCGCCACGGTGTTGGCGAAGAATGTGGGGATCAGGATAATTTTCTCGCCGGGAATAAATCCCAGATCCGCAGCGTTAGCCTTGCCGGCGGATAGGTCCAGAAGGAGTTGAAACCTGCCGTCCTGGAGTATTCCCACCCTGCCCTGCCAGTCCGAAAGTATGAACATGGAATCATCCAGTATCAACCCGTCTATAACCATGGGGGCCCGGGCCACCTGGCGGATTTTCCCGGTCTCCACATGGCAGGCGAAGATTCTGCCGTCGCTGAAACTCCCTATGTAGAGTTTGCCGTCCCTGTAGAAGATCCCGTTGGGGCTTTTCACCGCCGGGTTCTTCAGCCAGACCTCCATCCGGCCTTTCTCAAGTTTGTATATCACGCTGTTTTTTGGGGAACTGTCGGAGACATAAACCCTTCCCTCAGAGTCCACCGCCACATCGTTCAGGAACCGGGCCCCGGGGGCCGGGTACTTCCTCAAAATTCTGCCGGTGGACAGATCAATCTGCACCAGTTTGTCTATATCGCTCACATAGAGGCTCCCCCGGTAAACGGCCATTCCTTTAGGGGCATCCAGACCCGTGGCCCATCGCAGGGAGAGAATTTTTCCGTCCCTTCCCATTTTTGAGATGAAGCCGTTTCCATCCTTAGCCGTGGGGCTTCCCCCTATGCTGGAAACATAAAGCACACCGCCCTCAGGGTCGTATAGCACCGATTCGGGAACGCTGAATACCGCCGAGGTCTCCCAGAGTTTTTCCACCTTAAAACCCAAGGCAAAGACCAGACTGGCCGTCAAGAGAAAAAATGCCGCCTTTCTCATGTCTCACCTCCCATCCAATTTTACACCCCGAAAGCGATGGGAAACAACGGAATTCCAGGGAAAGGGTTCAGGTCTGCTCTTCGTGGTTTACGGGGAGTTTTTCCCTGAGCCTTTCCACGGCCAGGGCCCTTCCTGAAGCAGGGTCCACATCAATCACCACCCCACACACCCAAACATGCCCCTCCTTTTCGGGTTCCAGTTTCAGGGACCTTCCTAGGAGAAGCCTTCGGATGGCATCGTCGGGCTTCACTCCTATCACCGAATCCGCTATGCCCACCATTCCCGCATCGGTGATGTAGGCCGTCCCGTCTGCCACCTGTTCGTCGGCGGTTTGAATGTGGGTGTGGGTCCCGATAATCGCCGAAACCCTGCCCCGGGCGTAGAAGAACATGGCCTTTTTCTCCGCCGTGGCCTCGGCGTGGAGGTCCACTATCCTGACGGGGTATTCCTCCCCCAGTTCCTCCAGAATCCGGTCCAGGGTTCTGAAGGGGCAGTCTATGGGGTCCATGAAAACCCTCCCCTGAAGGTTTATCACCGCCACCCCTGTTCCGTCCTCGGTTTTCTTTTTAAAAACGCCGTATCCGGGATTATCCGGGGGATAATTGGCAGGTCTCAGAATCCGGGGATCCTCCAGGGCCTCCACCGATTCCTTTCTATCCCATATGTGGTTGCCGGAGGTTATAACATCCACCCCCACCCGGAACAGGGAGGAGGCTATTCTGGATGAAATACCGAAGCCGCCGGCGATGTTTTCTCCGTTTAAGACTATAAAGTCCGGAGAGTATTCCCTTTTATACCTCTCTATGTTGTCAAAAATGGCCCTTCTTCCCGCCGAGGCGTAAACATCCCCGAAGAAGAGAACCCTGAACCTATTTGGAATACTCAACGGCCCTAACCTCCCTTATGACGGTGACCTTGATCTGGCCAGGATAGGTCAGTTCCTTTTCTATTTTCCTCGCTATCTCGTAGGAAAGGATGTAGGCGTCGTCGTCGGAAATCTTGTCGCTCTGCACTATAACCCTTATCTCCCTGCCCGCCTGAAGGGCAAAGGCCTTGGCCACCCCTTCAAATTCCGAGGCGATTTTTTCCAGGGTCTCTATCCTCTTTATGTAATGCTCAAGAAGTTCCCTGCGGGCTCCTGGCCTCGCCGCCGATAGGGTATCCGCCGCCTGAACCAGCACCGCCTCCACCGAAGGGAAGTTCATTTCGTCGTGGTGGGAGGCGATGGCCTGTATGACCTCCTCGCTCTCCCCGTATTTCCTGGCCAGCATAACGGAAAGTTCCACATGGGATTGGTTGTAATCCCGGTCAATGGCCTTTCCAACATCGTGGAGGAGACCGGCCCTCAAAGCCACATCCACCCTGGCCCCTATTTCCCTGGCCATGTGGGCCGCCATCAGGGCCACCTCCTTGGAATGGCTCAGGGCGTTCTGACCGAAGGATGTTCTGAACTTGAGTTTTCCAATGTAGTATTCCAGTTCCGGGTGAATGTCCTTGATGCCCAGTTCCTCCACCACCTCGTGTCCTATTTTCCTTATGTGCTCGTCTATTTCCTCCTTGACCCGGGCCACCACCTCCTCTATCCTGGCGGGATGAATCCTGCCGTCGGCCACCAGTTTCTGAACCGCCAACTTGGCGATCTCCCTCTTCAGGGGATCAAAACTGGAAAGGATTATGGCCTCCGGGGTGTCGTCCACGATGAAGTCCACTTCGGTGGCCATCTCCAGGGCCCTTATGTTCCTCCCCTCCCTTCCTATTATCCTTCCCTTCATATCGTCGGAGGGAATTTCCACCACCGTGACCGTGGATTCCGTCACGGCATCCGCCGCAGAGGACTGTATGGCCCTGGCTATCACCTCCCGGGCCAGGGTCTCCCTTTCCCTTTCAAGTTTTTCCTTGAACTGTTTGATGAGTTTGGCCTTTTCCTGGGTTATCTCCGAGGAAACCCTCCTCAGGATCTCCTGCTTGGCTTCCTCCCTGGTCATCCCTGCCACTTCCTCAAGTTTCCGTCCTATCTCCTCTTCCCGTTTTTCCAGTTCCTTCTCCCTCTCTCTGAGGCTGGATTCCTTCTGGCTCACCTCGCTCTGCTTCCTGCGGAGTTCCTTCTCCCTTTCCCTCAAAACCGCCTCAAAGGACTTGAGGTTTTCCTCCTTCCGCAGAAGCCTTTTTTCGTCCCGCTCCAGCCTCTCCTTCTTCCCCCTCATCTGGCGCTCGTAATCGGTCTTGAACTTTATGAACCGTTCCTTGGCCTCCAGGGCGCCCTCCCTTTTGAGCCTCTCCGCCTCCCGGCGGGCATCCCTGAGGATCTTCTGCTTCTCCTGTTCTGCCTCCTCCAGGGTCTGTTTCGCCTTTCTATAAACCCCGGCAAAGAAAACCTTTCTCAAACCGAAGGCCAGGAGGAATCCCAGCGCAACTCCCAGTATCAAAGCAATTATTGTATATGCGGTCATGGCAACCTCCTTTTAGGGGAGGAGGGAAGGGGAAGTTAACCCCGCGGTGAGGTGTGGTAGGGCCTCATGAACCCGCATGCAAACAGCATGGGGCTTGTCCCCTGTTTCAGGCTTCCCCGCGCAGGGGCATGCTCACCACAGGGGAACTTCGGCCCCAAGTGAACTCTTGTTGGCTCAAGGGTTCCCAGACCATCACCAGCACCGCAGGGATTATTTCTCTTCATCTTCTATTTCCCTCAGGATAGTTTCTATCCTCCTTCCTAACTCCTCCTTGAGTTTTATGTTTTCCTCCTTAAGATTATACACCTCCCGGGCAAGGTCAAGGCAAGCGGATATGGCAGCCTTCAGACTGTCGGGATAGCGGGAGGAGTGAACGGCTATCCTCTCTTTGACGGTCTTCACCAGGTTCCGGAGAAATTCCTCTCCCCTGGGGGAGGATATTAGCATCCTCTGCCCCATTATCTCCACCTTAAGTTCAGCCATTTCCCAACTCCCGATCAATCATTCTCATGAGTTCCCTTATTCTTTCCCGGGCCTCCGTTATTTTTTCCTGGAGGGCCCTTATCCTCTCCTCCTGTTCCAGGATCCTTTTCCTGGCTTCCTCCCTCTCTTTTTTGAGTTCCAAAACCCTTTCCCGCAGTTTCTCCAACTTCTCCCACACTTCCATCACTTTCTCCACTCCCCTCCCAGTTTTTTAGAAAGGGCATCCACGATTCTCCCCAGTTCCTCCTCCACTTCCTCGGACCTGAGGGTCCTGTCCTCTGCCCTGAACTCAAAGGAAAGGGTTAAACTCTTCCTGCCCTCCCCGATGCCCTCTCCGCTGTAAAGGTCTATCAACCGAAAACTTCTGAGAATGGGTATGGAAAGGCCCTCCACCACTTCCCTTATCCTCTGGAAACTTACCTGAGCGGGGAAAATCATGGAGAGGTCCCTCCTCACCGAAGGATAGTTCTGAAGGTCCTCGTAGGGCTTCCTCACTTCCAGGGGAAGGAGACCCATGGGAAGTTCGGCAGCAAAGACGGGAACTTCCAGGTCAAAGAGTTCCAGAAGTTCCTTCTTCAGGGGACCCAGCCTTAATCCATTCCAGTGGAGGGAAAACCCTTCTTCAAAAAGGGGCCAATCCTCCAGAACGAATTTGGGCTCCAGGGCAAAGGCCCTCAGAAGGGCCTCCACGGTTCCCTTAAGGGAATAGAAGGAGGCCTGGACAGGGGGAGAATCCCAGGTTCTGCCCTTTATCTCCCCGGCCTCCACCAGGGCCAGCCTCCTCTCTTCCCTGGGCTCCCCTTCCTTCCAATAAACTCTGCCAATTTCAAAAAGAGCCACACCCTTCCGCCCCATCCGCAGGTTCAGGGAGACGGAGTCAAGGAGAGTGAGGATCAGGGACCTTCTCAGAAGGGGCATCTCTTTGCTCAGGGGATTTTGGATCACGACAGGTTCTCCCCTTCCCCCGCTGAATTCGTCCGCCCGGGGGCTGGTCCAGATGTAGGTCATGGCCTCGGTATAACCCAGGCCGGTGAGTATTTCCCTCACCTTCCACAGGGTTTCCCTCACAGGGGTCTGGAGTCCCTGGGGTTTTTCCACCGGTGGAAGTTTTCCTTCAATGCTTCCGTATCCTTTGAGTCTGGCTATCTCCTCCACCAAATCCTCGGGAATCTCCAGGTCCCTCCGCCAGGACGGGGGAAAAACTTCCAGGACCTCGCCCTTCTTCTCCACCCTGGCCCCCAGGGCCCTGAGTTTCCACAGGACAAAATCCTCCTCCACCTCCGCCCCCAATCTTGAACCGATGAAGGAGATGGAAGTTCTTATCTTCCTTTCCTCGGAATACTCCCCGGCCACCTGTCTCCCCCGCAAAATCCTGCCGCCGGAGGTCTTGCGAATTAAATGGGCGAGATAATCGGCGGCAAATTCCAGGATCATGGGATCCGCTCCCCTTTCAAATCTGTAGGAGGCATCGGTGGTCAGGCCCAGACGGCGGGAGGTTTTCCTTATGGCCACCGGGTTAAAATAGGCCGATTCTATGAGTACCCTCCTGGTAAAGGGGGTAACCCCGGTCTCCTCCCCGCCTATGACCCCGGCGATGGCCACCGGCCCCCCTTCGTCTGCGATGACGAGGTCCTCGGAGGTCAGGACCCTCTCTATGCCGTCCAGGCAAAGGATCTTCTCGCCTTCCCTGGCCCTTCTCACCAGAATTTTTCCCCTGAGTTTGTCCAGGTCAAAGACATGGGTGGGATGGCCTATGGCGTAGAGGAGATAATTGGAAAGGTCCACCACGGAATTTACGCTCTGAAGTCCCAATTTCTCCAGTTTTTCCCGCAGCCATTCGGGGGATTCCCTCACCTCCACATCCTCCACCACCCTGGCCACATACCTGGGACACAGGTCCATCTCCTGGATTTCCACGGGAAAACTGGATTCCTCTTCGTCCTCCTCCAGGGCGAACTCTATTTTTCTCAGGGGACGGTCGGTGAAGACGGAAATTTCCCTGGCCAGGCCGTAGTGGGAAAGGCAGTCGGGGCGGTTGGGGGTAACCTCCAGGTCGTATATGAGGTCATCGCCCCAGGGCACGATTTCCTCCGGCGGAAAACCCATGGAGGAGAAAACCTCCTCCAGAGCCTGGCGATCCTCCTTAACGTCCACATATTCCTTCAGCCAATTTACTGAAACCTTCATTTCATCTGCTCCAGAAAATCCATCCTGTTCCAGTAATGGTTTCTGATGTCCGCCAGGCCTCTCTTAAGCATGGATATTCTGTCCACTCCCAGGCCGAAGGCAAAACCGGAATACTCCTCCGGGTCTATGCCTCCGGAACGGAGAACCTGAGGATGAACCATCCCCGATCCCAGGATCTCTATCCATCCGGCTCCTCCACAAACCCTGCAGTGCGGGTCCTTTCCTCCGCATACGGGGCAGGATATGTCCACCTCCGCCGAGGGCTCCGTGAAGGGGAAATAGGAGGGTCTGAACCTCACCCGGGTATCTTCGCCGAATAAGGCCTTGAGGAAGGTCTCCAGGGTCCCCTTTAGATGGGCAAAATTTATGCCCCGGTCCACCACCAACCCTTCAATCTGATAAAACATGGGGGTGTGGGTGGGATCCGCTTCGTCCCGGCGATAAACCCTTCCGGGGACGATTATCCTTATGGGGGGCTTCCTTCTTCTCATGGCCCTTATCTGGACCGGCGAGGTATGGGTCCTGAGAAGGTATCCTTCCCCCACGAAGAAGGTGTCCTGTTCCTGCCGGGCCGGGTGATGAGGCGGAATGTTAAGGGCATCAAAATTGAAGTATTCCTTCTCAACCTCCGGTCCGTCCTCAATGTCGTAGCCCATCCGGAGAAATATCTCCTCAATCCTGTGGGAAATCTCCGGAATGGGATGGACAGTTCCAAGGGGCTTAAGGTATCCGGGAAGGGTGGGATCAGGAATGGACTCCTGAAGTTTCTGCCTCCACAAACTTCCCTTAAGCCCCTCTTCCGCCTCTTTAAAAAGGCGCTCCGCCAGTTGCCGGAGTTCGTTCACCCTCTGGCCGAAGGAAGACCGTTCCTGCGGCGGAAGGGCGGGAATTTTCTTGAAAAGCCCGGGAATTTTCCCCTTTTTTCGGCTTAAAAATTCCTCCTTGAACTTCTGAAGATCCTGACGGCTCCTTATTCCAGCCGCCGCCGCCTCAACCTTCGCCCGAAGTTCATCTATCTCATCCGGCATCTTTCACAGCCTCCACCAGAAGGTCAAACTCCTGGGGAGCCCTCACCGCCATCTCTGCCAGGGACTTCCTGTTGAGAGCCACGCCCATCTTTCTCAGGCCCGCCATGAACCTGCTGTAGGAGAGTCCGCGGGCCCTTACGGCGGCGTTTATTCTGATAATCCATAGGCTTCTCATGTCCCTCTTCTTCTGCTTCCTCCCCTGATAGGCATCCACCAGGGCCTTTTCCATGGCTTCCTTGGCGGTTCTGTATAGACGATGCTTTGCTCCCCAATATCCCTTGGTCATGGACAGGATTTTCTTCCTGCGGTTTTTTCTCTTGGGTCCTCTCTTAACCCTCATCTTTTACCTCCTTAAATTCCAAGAAGTCTTTTAATGGACTTTACTTCCCCCTTGAACACCAGGGCGGGTTTCCTCAGGTGCCTCTTCCTCTTTCTGCTTTTTTTGGTGAGGATGTGGCTGTGGTAAGCCCTCCTTCTTTTAATTTTTCCCGTGCCTGTTATCTTAAACCTCTTGGCTGCGGATCTTTTAGTCTTTAGTTTGGGCATTCTTTCCTCCTTTCTTCTGTTTTTTAGGACCGAGAACCATAATTCCGATCCTCCCCTCCACCTTCATGGGGGTTTCTATCTCTGCTATATCCTGGAGATTCTCCTTTATTTTCTCCACCAGGGAAGTTACAAGTTCGGGTTTGCCCATTTCCCTTCCCCGGAGCCTCAACCGAACCCTCACCTTGTTTCCCTCCTCCAGAAACTCCCTGGCCTTTTTCAGTTTTACATCCAGGTCGTGCTTGTCTATCTTGGGCCTTACCTGTATTTCTTTGACCTTGGTCTGCTTCTGCCTCTTTTTGGCCTCGTGCTGCTTCTTCTGTTCCTCGTAGAGAAATTTCCCGTAGTCCATGATCCTGACCACCGGGGGGTTGGCCTTGGGGGCTATTTCCACCAGGTCAAGACCTGCCTCCTGGGCCAGGGCCAGGGCTTCCCTTATGTGCATAATCCCTATCTGCTTCTTGTCCTCTCCTATTACCCTCACTTTTTGAGCCCTTATTTCTTCGTTAATCCTGTGTGGCCTGGTTTTTTTAACGAATTCTCTCTTGTAATACCTTCGTCTCAAATCCTCCCTCTTAAAGTTCAGTGGATTTATTTTTAATTTTTTCTTTGGCTCTGGCCAGAAATTCCTCCAGGGTGACCGCCCCCACATCCCCCTTTCCCCTTATGCGAAGGGCAACTTTTCCCTCCTTTTCCTCCCGATCTCCCACGATAAGTAGGTAAGGGATTTTCTGGAGTTGACCTTCCCTTATTTTGTATCCAAGTTTTTCGCTCCTCAGATCCGCCTCCACCCTCAAACCCTCTTCCTGGAGTCTCTCCTCTATCTTCCTGGCGTATGGATGGTTTCTATCGGTTATGGGCAGAATCCTGACCTGAACGGGAGAAAGCCAGAGGGGGAAGGCCCCTCCGTAATGTTCAATCAAAACCCCGAAGAACCTCTCCAGGGAACCCAGCAGGGCCCTGTGGATCATTATGGGGGTGTGATGGGCCCCGTCCTCCCCCACATAGTAAAGGCCGAACCTCTGGGGAAGGTTAAAGTCCACCTGAATGGTGGAACACTGCCAGGTTCTTCCAAGAACATCCTTTATCTTTATGTCAATCTTCGGGCCGTAGAACACCCCCTCGCCGGGGTCAACCTCGTAGGAAAGCCCTGAGCGGTCCAGGGCGTTTTTGAGGGCCTGCTCTGCCCGATCCCACATCTCCACGGTCCCCACGAATTTTTCCGGCCTGGTGGACAGGTATACCTCGTAATCCTCAAAGCCGAAGGCGGAGAGCATGTCCCTGGCGAAGAAAAGGGTGGACAGAATCTCTTCCTCCATCTGGTCCGGGGTACAGAATATGTGGGCATCGTCCTGGGTGAATCCCCTCACCCTCAAGAGCCCGTGAAGAACCCCGCTGCGCTCGTAGCGGTACACGGTGCCCAGTTCCGCCCATCTTACCGGAAGATCCCTGTAGGAGCGCAGTTTGCTCTTGAACATAACTATGTGAAAGGGACAGTTCATGGGCTTAAGTTGATAGGAAACCCTGTCCTTTTCCATGGGAGGGAACATGTTTTCCCGGTAAAAATCAAGATGACCGCTGGTTTTCCAAAGGGAAAGATCCGCTATGTGCGGGGTGTAGACCAGATGATATCCCCTTTTCCTGTGCTCCTCTCTCCAGTAATCCTCAACGATACTCCTTACCACCGCTCCCCTGGGCAACCACAGAATAAGCCCAGGACCTATTTCCTCGCTGACCAGGTAGAGTTCCAGTTCCTTTCCCAGGCGGCGGTGATCCCTCTTTTTCGCCTCCTCAAGAAAATGGAGATAATTTTCCAGATCCTCCTTCTTGAAGAAGGCAGTACCGTAAATTCTCTGCATGCTTTCCCTGTTCTCGTCCCCCTTCCAGTATGCGGCGGAGACGGACAGGAGTTTGAAGTGCTTGATGTAACCGGTGGAGGGGACATGGGGACCCCGGCAGAGGTCCACGAAATCCCCCTGGACGTATACGGAAACATCTCCCTGGGTTTTCTCTTCTATGAGTTCTATCTTGAAGTCCTGACCTTTCTCCTTGAAGTAATTTATTGCCCTTTCCCGGGGCCATATCTCCCTTCTTATTTCCAGGTCCCTGGACGCCAGTTCCCGCATTCTTTCTTCTATTTTTTCCAGGTCCTCCGGGGTAAAGGGTTGCTCCCGATGGAAATCGTAGTAAAAACCGTTTTCTATGGCGGGCCCCACCCCCAGTTTGGTGCCGGGATAAAGTTGAAGAACCGCCTGGGCCAGGAGGTGGGAAGCGCTGTGACGAAGGACTGGAAGGGCTTCCTCCCCGTCAAAGAGAAACTCTACCTCATCACCTTCCACTTCGCTCCTTATGTCCCTCACCTCACCCCGGACCTTCACAGCCACGGGAAGGGGTCTTTCAGGATAGAGTTTCCTCCACAGTTCTATGTAGTTCTCTGCGTGAACTTCTTTCTCTATCAATTTTCCATCAACCTTTATCTTCATAAATTAATAAAAAATAGGCGCGGGCGGGATTGAACCGCCGACCCCTTGCGCGTCAAGCAAGTGCTCTCCCACTGAGCTACGCGCCTATTTATTGATCTTCTCTTTTAAAGCCTTTCCAGGGGTAAATTTTACCACTTTTTTACCGGGGATTTCAATAGGTTCGCCGGTTCTCGGGTTCCTTCCCTTCCTCGGTTTCTTCTCCACCACCCGGAAGGTTCCGAAACCCACCAGGGTGACCTTCTCCCCCCGGGCCAGGGCATCGCTTATCTCTTCAAGAATAATGTTCACCACTTCCCTGGCCTGCCTTCTGGTTAAAAAAGAGTCCTTAACAATTTTCGCCAAAATATCAGCCTTAATCATTCTTCCCTCCTGGGGATTTGTCCATCCTATTATAGCAACAGACCTTCCCTTGTCAAGGAAGGGTCCCTGCAGGCTTAGTTGGGAAACCTGAGAACCCATCATCCTTCGCCGGGAAGGTACCCCCTTCAGAAAATCGTAAACCTGAACTGCTTTCCACCCGTATAAAAGCAGTGATGCAAGCGAGAAGACAAGGAGGACGAAATGAAGAAGATAAGCGCAGCCTTCCTGAGCGTGCTCCTGAGCCTCTCCCTCTGGGCAAACTCTCCCCTGGACAAAAAACACAGAACTGTAAGGGCCTACAGAGTCCAGGAAAGGATAAAAATTGACGGCTTCCTGCGGGAGAAGGTGTGGGAAAATCCAGGATTCAACGACTTCGTCATGTCAGAACCCGAGGACGGAGGAAAACCCACGGAGACCACCGTGGTTTGGGTGGCCTACGACGACGATGCTCTGTATGTGGCGGCACGCCTTTACGATTCAGAGCCGGACAAGATAGTGGGAAGGCTGGGGAGAAGGGACGACAGGCTGGATTCCGACTGGTTTAGTTTCGCCGTGGATCCGTATTTTGACCGCCGGTCCGGCTTCCTATTCCAGGTCAATCCCGCCGGCTCCGTAAGGGATGCCTATCTTTACAACGACAATTGGAGGGATTACTCCTGGGACGGGGTATGGGAATGGGCCGTAAGGAAGGACGAAAGGGGCTGGACCGTGGAGATGAAAATTCCCTTCAGCCAACTCCGCTTTCAGAAAAAGGACAAATACATATGGGGGGTCAACTTCTCCAGGTTTATCATGAGGAAACAGGAACTGGACACCTTCGTGTGGATTCCCAGGGAGGAGACCTTTACCGCCTATGTATCCCGCTTTGCTGAACTTACCGGTATAGAGGGGATAAAACCAAAACCCCTGGTGGAGGCCATCCCCTACGGGGTGAGCAGCGTTAAATTTTCCCCCAGGGAAGAGGGAAATCCCTTCGCCCCGGGCCGTTCCTATTATTCAAACGCCGGTCTTGACTTTAAATTGGGTCTGAAGTCCAATCTTACCCTCACGGGAACGATAAATCCGGACTTCGGACAGGTGGAGGTGGACCCCGCCGTGGTCAACCTCACCGCCTACGAAACTTACTACGAAGAAAAAAGGCCCTTTTTCATAGAGGGTTCCAGCATTTTTGAATTTGGCACCGGGGGAGCCACCATGGGATCAAATATAAACTGGGAGGACCCCCAGTTTTTCTACAGCCGAAGAATCGGAGCCCCTCCCCACGGGTGGGCCCGGGGGCGGTTCGTAAAACAGGCTGACAGGACCACCATTTTAGGGGCAGGAAAACTAACCGGCAAGGTGGGCCACGGGTGGAACCTGGGCCTCATCTCGGCCCTGACCTCCAGGGAGTATGCGGAGATATGGCAGGATGGGAAAACCCTTCTCCAGGAGATAGAACCCCTATCCCTTTACAATGTGGCCAGGGTTCAGAAGGAATTTGACCAGGGAGCCCGGGGCCTGGGCTTCATAGCCACCGGGGTTTTCCGGGACCTGAGGGACCCGGACCTTGCCTCTTCCCTGGCAAAAAAATCCATGGCCTTCGGCCTGGACGGGTGGAGTTTTCTTGACGAAAAACGAAGATGGGTGGTTTCGGGTTGGTTTGGAACGAGTTATGTGGTCGGAAACAGGGACTTCATCTTCTCCCTTCAGCAATCCCCCCTTCACTACTTCCAGAGACCCGATGCCTCCCACCTTCACCTGGACCCCGAAGCCGAATCCCTTTCCGGTTGGGCAGGAAGACTGACCCTGGGGAAGCAGGGAGGCAATTGGCTCTTCAACCTATCCTCCGGAGTAATATCCCCGGGGTTTGAGATAAACGACCTCGGCTTTCAGTTCCGGGGAGACCGCATTCACAACCAGGCCGTAGCCGGCTATGTCTGGTATCATCCCGGCAAGGTTTTCCGGCAGAAAATCCTGGCCTTAGCGGGAGCGGTGGACCACGACTTTGGAGGAAATCTTCTGGAGGAAATGTTTTTTATCTTCGCCAAGGGAGAATTCGTCAACTACTGGGGAGGGGAGGTGATGGCAGGTTACAAGGCCCGGACCTGGGACCGGGACCTCACCCGGGGAGGCCCCATGGCGGAAAGCCCCCGGGCAGGAATGCTGATGGGAAGATTGTTTTCGGACCGGAGAAAACCGGTGGTCTTCTTCCTTATGGCCGATTACCTCCGGGCGAAAACCGGCGAAGAAGAGTTTACCGCCCTGGCCAGGATAAAGTGGAAGCCCAGGAGCAACATAACCCTGGCGCTGGGCCCCATGTACAATTTCCGCTACAACCTCGCCCAGTGGGTTACCCGGGTGGAAGACCCGTCGGCGGTAAACACCTACGGAGTCCGCTATGTATTCGCGGATATAATTCAGCACACCCTATCTGCCTCCATCAGGGTCAACTGGGCCTTCACCCCAAGACTCACCCTCCAGGCTTACCTGCAGCCCTTCATCGCCACGGGAGACTACAGCCGTTTCAAGGAACTGGCCGCCCCAAGAACCTATCGCTTCAACCTCTACGGGGAAGGGAACTCCACCATAGCCTTCCTTAACGGCTTCTACACCGTGGATCCCGATGGCTCCGGACCTGCCCCGTCCTTCTCCTTCTTCAACCCTGACTTCAACATGAGGTCCATGAGGGGCACGGTGGTCCTCCGGTGGGAATACAGGCCCGGCTCCACCCTCTACCTGGTCTGGACCCAGAAAAGGATGGACTACGAAAACTCCGGGGTCCTGAACCTGGGGAGAGATGTGGTGGATATGATAAAGGCCCCCGGGGACAACATATTCCTTCTTAAAATTTCCTATCGGTGGGGCACCTGAATTTCCAACTCAAATCCCCGGAAACGGGTTGACTACCCCGCCGCTTTTATCTGAAAATAATTAGGATTGAAAATCAAGGAGGAAGTTATGAAGGTCGGCATAAGGAAGGAAGATAAAAGCCGGTGGGAAAGGAGGGCCCCCCTGATCCCCTCCCATGTGGAGGAACTTACAGGAAGGGGAATAGGATTCATAGTGGAACCCTCCCCCATCAGGGTCTTCCCCGACGAGGAATACAAAAGGGCCGGAGCCATTTTAAGCCAGGACCTTTCCCCGGCGGATGTGATTTTAGGGGTAAAGGAAATTCCACCGGCCAAACTCCTGCCTGAGAAGGTTTACATGTTCTTTTCCCACACCATCAAAGGTCAGCCCTACAACATGCCCATGCTGCGCAGGCTCATGGAACTGAAGGATACCCTCATTGACTACGAGAGGATCGTGGACGATAAGGGAAGGAGACTTATTTTCTTCGGGACCTTTGCCGGCTATGCCGGGGCCATAGATACCCTCTGGGCCCTGGGGAAAAGGCTGGAGGAAGAAGGGTGGAAAACCCCGTTTTCCAGGATAAAACAGGCCTATCAGTACTCCTCTCTTCAGGAAGCCAGGGAGGAAATATGCTCGGTGGGGGAAGAAATCCGAAGAGAGGGTCTCCCCCGGGAACTCCTGCCCCTGGTGGTGGGCTTTGCAGGCTACGGAAATGTTTCCCGGGGAGGTCAGGAAATAATAGACCTTCTGCCCACCCGGGAGGTGAATCCCGAGGACCTTGGCCATCTTAAGCCGGACCCCCACACCGTTTACAAGGTGGTCTTCAAGGAATGGCACATGGTGGAACCCACGGAGGGGGATTTTGACCTTCAGCATTACTACACACATCCGGAAAAATATCGTGGCGTATTTTCCCGCTACCTTCCCCACCTCACCGTTTTGATAAACGCCATTTATTGGGATGCCAGATATCCCCGACTGGTCACCGTGGAGGACCTCAAGAAACTCTACAGGGAAGGGGCAAGACTCAGGGTAATAGGGGACATAAGTTGCGACATAAAGGGAGCCATTGAGGCCACGGTGAAGTGCACCGACCCGGGCTCTCCCGTTTACCTCTACGATGTGGAAGAGGACGCCGTCAAGGAGAAATTCACCGGCAGGGGCCCCCTCATCCTGGCGGTGGACATCCTTCCGGCGGAACTTCCCCGGGAGGCCTCCCAACACTTCAGCCAGGTCCTCAAGGGATTCATTCCGGAGGTGGTCTCCGCCGACTACACCGTCCCCTTTGAAAAACTGAAACTCCCTCCGGAACTTAAAAGGGCGGTAATAGTTTACCGGGGAAATCTCACCCCGGACTACGAATACCTGAAGAAATTTTTATAAACGAGGTGAAATCATGAAAAAAGTATTAATCCTGGGAGCAGGTCTGGTTTCCAGGCCCATGGTTAGGTATCTACTGGAAAGGGGGGTGGAGGTTACCGTGGCCTCCAGAACCCTCTCCAAAGCCGAGGCCCTCATCCAGGGCCATCCCCTGGGCAGGGCCTTTCCCTGGACGGTGGACAATCAGGGGGCCCTGGAGATGTTGGTGGAATGGGCGGATGTGGTGGTGAGCCTTCTTCCCTACGCCTATCATCTCCAGGTGGCCAAGACTTGCCTAAAACACCGAAAACACCTGGTAACCACCTCCTATGTAAAGCCCGAAATGGCGGCCCTGGACCGGGAAGCCAGGGAAAAGGACCTCATTTTCCTCAACGAAATAGGTCTTGACCCCGGAATTGACCACATGTCCGCCATGAAACTCATGGAGGGAATAAGGAAAAGGGGAGGAAGGATAACCTCCTTCCGCTCTTACTGCGGAGCCCTTCCGGCCCCGGAGGCGGCGGACAACCCGCTGAAATACAAATTCGGATGGTCCCCCAGGGGAGTCCTCCTGGCGGGGAGGAACTCCGCCAGATTTCTGGAAAACGGAAATGTGGTGGAGGTACCCGGGGAAAAACTCTTCACCTATCACCGGGGAATTGATGTGGAAGGGGTGGGGGAACTGGAATACTACCCCAACAGGGATTCTCTCCCATACATGAAACTTTACGGCATTGAGGATGCCCGAACCATGTTCCGGGGAACCCTCCGGTATCCAGGCTGGTCCAAACTCTGGGCAGTGCTTTCTTCGGCGGGTTTCCTCAGCGAAGAGAAAAAACAGGGCGGTGTTTCCCGGGCAGAATACACGGCATCGGTTCTTAAAACCTCCCCTAAAGAAGTGGAGAAAACTCTGAGGGAGGAATACGGCGCCGGCGACCAGGAGATGGAAAAGATTGAGTGGATGGGGCTGCTCTCCGGAGAGAAAATTCCCGAGGAAGAAATTTCCCCCATTGATCTCCTGGAAAAACTACTTTGGGCCAGGATGCAGTATCGCCGGGGGGAAAGGGATATGGATGTACTTCTCCACCAGATAGAGGCGGAATTCCCCGGCGGTAAAAGGGAGAAGCACACCTCCCTCCTGGTAGACTTCGGAATCTACGGCCAGGAAACCTCCATCGCCCAAACCGTTTCCCTTCCCGCCGCCATAGGGGTAAAGATGATCCTGGATGGGAAAATCACAAGGCGGGGGGTGATGATCCCGGTTTACAAGGAGATCTACGAACCGGCCCTGGAAGAACTGGAGGAGATGGGAATTTCCTTCCAGGAAAAGGCGGAGGTGATATAATTCAAGTATGGCTAAAGTAGTTGTTTTAAAAACCAGACCCGAGACGGTCCTGGAGGACATAGACCGGGCCTTTGAACTGGCGGAAATAGACCGGGAATTTTCCCGGGAGGCCTCCACCATCATAAAGCCCAACATCTCCTGGCACTTCGTATATCCGGCCTCCAACACTACCCCATGGCAACTGGAGGGGACGGTCCTTTCCCTGAAAAAGCGGGGATACGAAGACCTCCATGTGGTGGAAAACAACACGGTGGTAACCAATCCCTACAAGGGTGAAAAACTCCTGAAATTTGACAAGGTCTTCACCAAATACGACCTTCCCGTTTACTACAACTTCAAGGACCTGCGCTGGATAAAATACGAACCCAAGGGAGAACTACTGATCCTGCCCAAGATATACAAGAAGGGAATTTACATTCCGGAGTTCTTCTTCGGAAAGAACATAATCCACCTCCCCACGGTAAAAACCCACATCTACTCCACCATCACGGGCTCCATGAAAAACGCCTTCGGGGGACTTCTCAATACTAAAAGACACTACACCCACACCTGGATTCACGAAACCCTGGTGGACCTTCTCACCATTCAAAAGGAAATCCACTCCGGCATCTTTACCCTCATGGACGGAACCCACATCGGATGCGGCCCCGGTCCCCGGACCCTGGAACCCCACGAGGCAGACCTAATCCTCGCCTCCGCGGACTCGGTGGCCATAGACGCCGTGGAGGCCAAAATTCTGGGCTTTGACCCCATGACCATCCCCTTCATCCGCCTGGCCCACGAAAGGGGTCTCGGGGTGGGGGACCTCAAGGAAATAGAGATCGTGGGGGAAGATGTGGAAAAGATCAACTTCCGCTGCCGGGTGGGGGATAACCTGGCCAGCAAGGTGGGGGACATACTCTGGTTCGGACCCCTGAAGGGCCTCCAGTGGCTTTTCTTTCACACTCCTCTGGTCTACATCTTCGTCTTCGGCTCCTTCTTCTTCCACGACATGCTCTGGTATCCTCTGAAGGGCAAGAAGGTGGTGGATGACTACATCCACAACAGCAAGTGGGGAAAACTATTCCAGGAGTATTAGACCTTCAAGGCTGAAACTATCTCAAAGGCCCTGCGCCTGATGGTCTGAAAATCCTCCTCGCCCAGGGGAGAATACTCCATGTAGGGGAAGAGAAGTTTGTTGTGAAGGAGAGGATCGTGTTCCTCTGGCAGATAACCCCGGGAAACCAGTTCCTGAAAATCCTTAGTTCCGGGAACCGGTGAGTAATAGGCCAGGGAAGGTTTTACCCCTAACTTCTCCAGATAATCCAGGGTTTTGAGAACCGAGGAAGGTCCCTGCCCCGGAACCCCCACTATCACATAGGCCACCAGGTCCCGCCGGAGAAAACCGGCCCTTTCAAAATGGAGCACCGCCCTTTCAAACTCCTCCAGGCTGAGTTTAGGCGTCCGCTCCCTTAAAAAATCCTCGTCCACGCTCTCCAGGGAAAGCCGAACGGTCTTGAAATTCGCCTCCCTCATGAGCCAGGCCACCTCCTCGTCCACCAGCCTCACATGGAGGCCGTTGGGAAGGTGAAACCTGAGGTCCCATCCCCGGGAAGCCACCTCCCGGAAAATGGGCTTGAAGTGGGAGGCGGAATCCACCAGAAGGGCATCGTCGTAGAGAGCCAGATCCTTTATGGAAAGCCTCACCGCCATTTCCATCTCACCAAGGACGATCTCCCGGGGCCTTTTTCTCCAGCGGTGAAGAAGGAAAGAGGCGCAAAAACTGCAGCGGAAGGGACAGCCCCGGGTGGTGGTGAACACCGAAGAGTTCCCCCCGGAAAGCCCCAACATAGTCAGGGGCTCCCCACCGCAGGAAAACCGCCTCCCGGAAACATCCCCCAGGACCTCCACTGCTTTGCATCCCGCCTCTCCCCTTATGACCTCCCCGAACTGTGAAGCGTGGCCGGGCATGAGGCTGGCATAGGTCCCACCCACGAAAACGGGAAGGTTCCCCCAGACCCTCCTTACGCTTTCCACAACCTCACCCACTCCGGGATACCAGTAGGTCATCCCCGTGGTGATGAAAACCGCCAGGGGAGGCGGAAATTCCCCCATAAAACCTTCCATCCTGGCCCGGGGAATTCCGAAGCGATAAAAAAACCTCTTCACCCTTCTTAAAATTTCAGGTTTTTCCGTTCTTTCTCTGTAAAACTTCCCGGTTCCGTATTTCTTAGACCTGGTGGGTGGAGCCAGGGGAGAATTTCTGTCCATGTAATCAAAGAGGAAAAAATTAAAGTCGGTATATTTTTTAATATAGGAGGCCAGACGGTAAAGCCCCAGTGGTCTTAGCCAAAGGTCGTAGGCGGTAAAATCGTAAATGGGCGGGTGGAAAAGGGCCACCCATTTTCCCCTTGAAAAATCCTTGCCCATGGTCTATTTTATAAGTATGAGGAGCAGCACCTCAGCGAAGATTATAACTCTTTTATGGATGGTTTTTGGGGTATTTTCGCAAAAAATCCTGGAGATTCCGGTAATCCAGGACCTGGGGAAGACGCTATCATCCTCGGGAAACTACATATCCTTTTGCGGAAGGGTAGCCCTGGATCAAGAAGGCAACATCTACATCCACGACAGGGATCGGGGAAACATACTGAAATTTTCCCCGTCCGGAAGGTTTCTGGGAGCGGTACTTCCCCTGGGACTCAGAAAAAAGGAAGTCTCCTCCCTCAAGGATTTCTACCTGGCCAACGACAACCTATATGTAATAGACGAAGGGACGAAGTCCCTCAAGGTCTTTGACCTCAACGGGAAGTTCAAATTTCTAATAAAAACCCACGACACCCCGGGCTCCGTGGGCGTAGGTCCCAACGGTCTGATTTTCGTGGCAGATTACGATCCCCGGCGCAACGCCCTGGTCTCCATTTACAGTTCCCGGGGCAAATTTCTGGGTGGATTCGGAATGCCCTTCCACACACCGGACTACAGCGATCAGAGGAAGTTCTATCCCCTCCAGCGGAGGATAACGGTAAGGGTTTCCCCCTCCGGAGAGATAGGAGTTTTGTCCAATGTTCTTGGGATTTTCCGCAAATACTCCACATCCTACACCCTGGTTTTTGAAAGGAAAATGGAGGGTCCTGAGGTCCCCCAGGGGAGCATTGAAGTTTACGAAGACACCCTGGCGGTGATCCTGGCGGCGGCGGATCTGGCCATAGACTTCCGGGGGCGCTTCATAATATCCCTGCCCTCCCAGTTCGCATACATCTACGATCCCCGGGGAAACTTTCTGGGGAAAATGGGTATAAAAACCCCGGAGGGCTTCTTATCCCCCCTGCTCATGTTCCTCTCGGGAAGGAAGATGGGATCCGGGGCCAGGAACAAATTGTTTCTTCTGGATTACGGGGCGGTGGAGGGACAGTTATGAGCAATCGGGTTCTTTATTCTTTCAAAAGGGGAAACACCTGGATTGAAATAGTGAAGGGGGACATCACCGAAGAAGAGGTGGACGCCATCGTAAATGCGGCCAATTCTTATTTGAAGCACGGGGGAGGTGTGGCCGGAGCCATCGTCAGAAAAGGGGGAAAAATCATTCAGGAGGAAAGCGACAGGATAGGTTTTGTCCCGGTGGGCTCCGCCGCCGTAACCGGGGCCGGAAAACTGAAGGCCCGTTATGTGGTCCATGCTGTGGGCCCCAGATGGGGGGAAGGTGACGAAGAAGAGAAACTGAGAAGCGCAGTGCTCTCTGCCCTGAAGGCAGCGGAGGAAAAGGGGGCCAGGTCCGTTTCCCTTCCTGCCATAAGCACGGGGATTTTCGGGTTTCCCAAGGATAAAGGAGCCGAAGTTATCCTCCGGGCCATAGTGGATTACATAGACCAGGGAACCGCCCTGGAAAGGATCCGGGTTTGCAACATAGATGACCAGACCTGCGAAATTTTCCTGGAAAAGGTCAAGGAATTGGTGTGATGCCCATTTACGGTTCGCTTGAGACCATGGACCTGGGGGACATCCTCCAGTGGATATACCTGAGGGGCAAGACCGGCCAACTTACGGTAAAAATAAACAATTACGAGAAAAAATTTTTCCTGAGAAAGGGCAAGTTGAAGTACGGAATCTCCGAAGAACCCAACGAAAGGCTCGGTCCTTATTTGATGAAAACCCTGGACATCAGCAAGCAGGAACTAATAATGGCCATCACCCTGGGGAAAAGGGATAAACTTTCCCTGCCCCAGGCCATGGAAACCCTGGGGATCGCCTCCCGGGAAACCGTGGAACGCGCCCTGGAAGAACTGGTGCGGGAAATAGCCTTCAACTCCTTCGTGGACGAGGGGTACTTCCGCTTTGAAGAAAGGGAAATGGAAGTCCCCTACGAAGTGGACATAGACATACAGGACATACTCCTCAGCGGATATGCCCGAAAGGACGAACTTCTGGAAATTCAGAAGGTGATTCCCCACCTGGGGGTAAAATTTGAAATCTTAAAAAAGAAGAAAGGAGAGCCACTTCTGGAACTTCTGGCCAGGGGAATGACCCTGGGGGAGGCGGCGGAAGAACTGGGTTTATCCCCCTTTGAAGCCTTTAAGAAGGCCTACGACCTCTACGAAAGCGGCCACCTCAAACCCCTGGGCGTGGAAAAAAGGGAGGACGAGAAGGAGAAAAGCGACCGCTTTATCCTCCTCAGGGAAAAGGCGGAAATGTTCTACCGGGAGGGAAGGCTCAAGGAGGCCCTGGACCTATATCAAAAATTGCTGAAGGAGGACCCCGGCAACCAATTTCTTATGGCCCGGATAGAGGAAATAAAGAAGGCCCACTCCGTGGAACTGGAGGACCGGTGGGTCCCAAAACTTAAAATTTCCATGGAAAAGGTGATATCCGCCGACCTGAGCCCCCAGGAAGGTTTCGTCCTTTCCAGAATAAACGGGGCGTGGACCCTGGCGGAGATAATAAAACTCTGCCCATTTCCCGAGGAAACCACCAGGGGAATCCTCAAAATTCTTCTGGCCAAGGGTATAATTGAAATTTGAGCAGAATCGTGTTCGTCCTTCAGGGTGGAAAACCCATCCCGGCCTTTCAAATTGAAGAAAACACCTTCGTTCTGCCTTCGGGAAAGCGGAAAAAATCCCTTCAAGTCTTTTCGTCCTCCAGCCTCCAGGGCGATTATCACCCAGCAACCTTTAAGACAGCGCTTAAGGAAGCCCAGAAGAGGGCGGAGGACCTGGCCCGGGAGGTGGACGATCAACTTCTCTGGGAGACCCTTTCCGAACCCGCCACCCTGGAGGAAATCGGGGAGATTTACTACGGCCAGGAGGTCAAAGACGAAAGGCTGGTGGCCCTCTTCCTGAAATTGTCCAACTCCCCCTTTTTCAAAAGGAAGGGGGAATTATTCGTGGCCAGGAGTCCCCGGGAGGTGGAGGAACTCAAAAGGGCGGAAAGGGCCCGGGAGGAAAGAAAAGAACTGATATCCCGTTTTCTAAACTTCGTGGAAACAGGGGAAAACCCCCCGGAGGAAGCGGAGGAAATCTTCTCCCTTTTAAGGAATTATGTGGTTCACCAGGGGAAAATTCCGGAAAAGAACCTGGTTCAGGAAATAATGACATCCCTCGGAATCAGGAAAAGCCAGGGCCTGGTCTCCTTCCTGAGCCGAATGGGTCGGTGGAAGGAGGACGAGGAACCCCTGATTGAAAAATTGAACCTGAACCGCCCCTTCAAGCCGGAACTTATAATTCAGGCCAGGAGTTTCCCCGTATCCGACGAGGGAAGGGAGGAAGAACCTGCCCTGGCCCTGGCCATAGACGATGCCAACACGGTGGAGGTTGACGACGCCATAAGTCTGAGAAGCCATGGGGAGGATTACATTCTGGGGATCCATGTCTGCGACCTGGAGGCCTTCATACCCCGGGAGACGGACCTGGACCGGGAGGCCATGAAGAGGGGACAGACCGTTTATCTACCGGAAAAAAGGTATTTCATGCTCCCCGAAGAACTGGTCACCGAAGTCTACACCCTCTCGGAGGAGAAACCTTCCAGGGCCCTCTCCCTTTACCTTCGCCTGGGGCCACAACTTCAGACGAAGGAATGGTGGTTCTCCAGAACCCTGGTAAGAATTAAAAGGATGTCCTATCAGGAGGCTGACGAAAGGCTGGAAAGGGATTATCCCGTCCTCAGCGAATTTTTCCAGCGCAGAGAACAGGGAAGAAGGGAAAGGGGAGCCCTGATAGTGAACCTCCCGGAACTGGAGATAAAAATTGATGGAGAAAGGGTGGAAATCAGCAAAAAGGACATGATGACCCCAGCCCATCGGGCCATCCAGGAGGCCATGGTCCTCTACAACGAAAAGGCGGCGGAATTGCTTGTGAAAAAGGGGGTGGCGGCGGTTTTCAGGACCCAGCCCTTTGACCCCGGAGACCTCCCGGAAATAGATCCGGAGGATCCCCTCTACTTCCTGAAAATCCTTCCCTTCCTCAAGGCATCCCAGATTACCACCCATCCCCAGCCCAACCTTTCTCTGGGGGTCAACTACTACACCCAGGCTTCCTCGCCGCTACGGCGCTACGGGGACCTCCTCATCCAGAGGCAGATGGCCCACGCCCTGGGCTTGTCCGAGGAAAATTACACCACCCAGGACCTCATGGCCATGTTTGAATATCTGGAGGAAAGGGCAAAACAGATAAAGGAACTGGTCCGCTCCAGGAGAACCTACTGGATCCTGAGGTACCTCCAGCAAAGGGAGGGCCAACACCTCGTGGGTTATTACTCCAGATTCCTCTCCGGCAGGCATTTTGCTTTCTTCCCGGACCTTCTCACGGAATTTCCGGTAAACCTCCCATGGCAAAGGCCCCAGAGGCAGGGCCGGGAATTCGTATTCCGAATAGACAAGGTGGACCTCCAAAAGAGAAAAGTCATCCTGACCATGGTATGAGGAAACCCCTCCTTTTTATAGCCCTCTCCCTGTTGATATTCGCAAAACCCAAAGAACCCTTAAAGGGCTTTCTCCCTACGAAAAAAGGGGATTACGCCACGGTGAACCCCGGGCGGCCTTCCCTCATCTGGGCGGGGCGCTTCTCCCTGGTGGAAGGGGGAGGCCCCGGAGACCTGTCCATGAATTTCGTGGAGGAACTCAGGTCCCGGGGCACGGAGGTGATATTTTACCGGTGGTTTCCGGCGGACTACCACTACCTCTACGGAGGAAGGGACGATCCCCTCATGAAGTGGGCCTACGAAAACCGCAGAACCGCCACCCTTAATCCTGAAGGTCCCTTTCCCCACTGTCAGGAAAGCGGCTACGACTGGTGCCAGGACTTCTATTTTGACCTGGGCAATCCTTCAGTCAGGAAGAAACTGGTGGACTACCTACACGGGCTTCTAAGCCATGGGCTTTACTCCGGAATATTCTTTGACTGGGCCAGCGGAGTTTTCATCTTAGAAGAACCATACCTTCCCATGAGGGAAAACTTCAGAATCAAACATCCCGGAGCCTCCTACCTCCTGGAAGTGGTAAAAACTTACGAACTTCTGAGAAAAACCGTGGGAAAGAAAGTGATAGTCACCAATCAGGCCTTCAGAAACCCCGGCATTTTAGCCTGGGTGGACTACGACATGACGGAATCCTACGGCACAGGGAGCGAATACCTGGGCAAGGTCCTTCGGGTGGAGGGCCGCGGAGTGGTGGAAGTCCCTCAAACCCTGTACTACCCGGTGAGTCCTGATCCCCTGCGGGGCTCCCTGAAGGATACCCTTCAATACCTTGACTATCTTTGGAAACTTAGAAAAAAGGCCCCGGTAAGTTTCAAAAATTTCATTTACCTCAACTACGCCGCCCCGGAGTTCAAGGAGGTCTCTCCGGGACTTTACAGAGCCCTCACCCCCCGAAACGCCATCTTTTTCGGATACTGCGTGGCCAAACTACGGGGTTTCATCTCCTACACCGAAGTGCCCTTTGATAGGTCCCTGGAAAGGACGGACCTCTATTTCTACGACCTGGGAAAACCCCGGGGAAAGGCCTACGAAAAAATACCAGGGGGATTCGTCAGGTTCTACACCGGGGGGTTCGTGGTGGTGGGGGAATGGGAAGAGCCCGTAAAAATATGTCTCACCTCGCCCCTTCTCCGGGAGAACGCCGTGGTTTACGACCTCTACGAAAACTCCTGGGCGGGAAGGGTCAAGGACAGGTCCCTTTGCATAACAATCCGGCCGGAGAAGGACCCCCTCCGGGGGGAGGCCGCCCCTTCGGGAAGGGTTTTTCTCTACCCCTCCGGTTTCATGGAAAGAATCCACTAAAGGTTATATTCTTCGCAAAATTCTGGTATATTCTCAGTAGATGGAGTGGATAGAATTGCTCATAGGGGTCGTTCAGGGCGTTACGGAATTTCTCCCTGTGAGTTCCTCCGGCCACATAGCCCTCCTGGAGCACTGGTTCGGAGTGTTTTCTCCGGACCTGTCCCGGGAAGTGGCCCTTCACCTGGCCACCCTCCTGGCGGTTCTCATTTACTTCAGAAGTAAAGTATGGAAACTGATAGTTTCCTGGCTCAGAGGTCGTGATCTGAACTACCTCCTCTATCTGGTGGTAGGGAGCCTCCCGGCGGCAGCGGTGGGGTTTCTTGGAAAAGATTACATAGAAAAGGCCTTTGCCTCACCCACGGCCATCGGGTTTTTCTTTCTCATCACCTCGCTGATCCTCCTTTCCACCCGCTGGGCCAGGGGCGGAGGGGAAAATCTGAACATCCCCAGGAGCCTTTTAATCGGCATAGCCCAGGCCCTGGCTATACTGCCCGGGATTTCCCGCTCCGGGACCACCATCTCCGCCGGGCTTCACCTGAAAATTCCCCCGGAGGAAGCCTTCGGCTTTTCCTTTTTGCTGTCCATTCCCGCCGTGGCCGGGGCTGGCCTCCTGGAAGCGGTGAAGGTCTCCCCTGCTTCCATCCTTTCACACTGGCAGGGAATGGTGGTGGCCTTTGCCGCAGGATATCTCTCCCTCTCCATCCTGGGAGGACTCGTAAAAAAGGGTAGACTCTGGATATTTTCGCCCTATCTTTTTCTTCTTTTCCTTCTGGTCCTGATCAAAGGAGGCTAATGTGAGAAAAATAGCGGTTCTCATGGGAGGTGGGAAGGGCACCAGGTTCTGGCCCATGAGCGTGGAGGCCCAACCCAAACAGTTTTTGAAGATAACCTCGGGAAAAAGCATGTTGCAGGAGACGGCTGAAAGGATAAAGCCGGTGGTGGGGGAGGAAAACATCTGGGTGGTCACCACATCTTCCCTGGCGGAAAGGGTAAAAAGGGAACTTCCCTTCATAGGGGACAGGATAATTGAAGAACCTTTCGGAAGAAACACGGCGCCGGCGGTCCTCCTTTCCATGAGGGTCCTGGTGGAAAAATACGGGGATTTCAATGTGGCCTTCCTCCCTGCGGACCACCACATAAGGCCGGCGGAGGCCTTCGCCCACCAGGTGGAGGCATGCTTCCAGGCGGCCCGGGAGGAAATCGTAACCATAGGCATCCCCCCCTCCAGACCGGAGACGGGTTACGGCTACATAAAGGTGGAGAAAAATTCCTCCAGAACCATAGGCGGATTTACCTTTTACCGAGCCCTGGGATTTACCGAAAAGCCCTCCCTGGAAAGGGCCCAGGAAATGCTGAAGGAGGGAAATTACTTCTGGAATTCAGGTATCTTCGTGTGGAACGCTCAGATTTTCTTACAAAAACTTGCTAAATTCTCCCCAAGGTTCTATAATATATACGAGGAAATGGGAAGGAGGGATCTCGTGGAAGTTTACAGGAGGGTGGAGCCCATGCCCATTGACAAGGCCTTCATGGAGGCCCTGCCCTATTTTCTCATGTCCAGGGCGGAGTTCTCATGGTCGGACCTGGGCTCCTGGCACTCCCTCTGGGAAGTTCTGGAAAAGGACGCCCGGGGGAATGTGATCAGGGGAGATGCCACCCTCCACGAAACCGAAAACACCCTGGTTATGACCACCAAGAAAACGGTGGTTATCGGGGTGGACGACCTTGCCATCGTGGAAACGCCCCACGGGCTTCTGGTGATGCGCAGGGACGCCTCACCCCACCTAAAAAAAATAATAGAAAAGGAGGTAAACAAAAATGATAAGATGGGATAAGTTCACCATAAAGTCTTCCGAGGCCCTTCAGGCTTCCAAGGAGTTGGCTCTGGAATACGCCAATCAATACATAGAGCCGGCTCACCTTCTCCTGGCTTTAATCGCAGACAAGGAATCCGTAGCCAGGAGGATCCTGGAGAAAATCGGGGTTGATATCCCCGTTCTGGCCCAGAGGCTGAAGGAAGTGGTGGAGAAATTCCCCAAAATCCAGGGAATTTCCGATGTTTACATATCCCCCAGGCTTCAGCAGGCGCTGGAGGCCGCCTTCCGCTACGCCGAAACCTTCAAGGACGAATATGTGGCCCAGGAACACATACTCCTGGGCATTCTCACGGTGGAATGCCCGGGCTCTGCGGTCCTGAAGGCCATGGGGGTGAGCGAGCAGGCCATCATGCAGGCCCTTACCTCCATAAGGGGAACCCAGAGGATTACCGACCAGAACCCCGAGGAAAAATACGAAGCCCTCAAGAAGTTCGGAAGGGACCTTACGGAATTGGCGGCCAAGGGAAAACTGGACCCGGTCATCGGCAGGGACGAGGAGATAAGGAGGGTCATGCAGATACTCTCCAGAAGGACCAAGAACAACCCCGTCCTGGTGGGAGAGCCCGGCGTGGGAAAAACCGCCATCGTGGAGGGTCTGGCCCAGAGGATAGTCAACGGGGATGTCCCCGAAGGGCTGAAAAACAAAAGAATTTTCGCCCTGGACATGGGCTCCCTCATAGCCGGGACCAAATACAGGGGAGAATTTGAAGACCGGCTCAAGGCGGTGCTGAACGAGATAATAAACTCCGAAGGACAGATAATACTCTTCATTGACGAACTTCACACCGTGGTGGGTGCCGGCGCCGCCGAAGGAGCCATAGACGCCTCCAACATGCTTAAACCCGCCCTGGCCCGGGGAGAACTTCGGGCCATAGGAGCCACCACCCTCACCGAATACAAGAAGTACATAGAAAAAGACCCGGCCCTGGAGAGGAGGTTCCAGCCGGTATTCGTCAAGGAACCTTCGGTGGAAGAGACCATCGCCATTCTCAGGGGCCTCAAGGAAAAATACGAGGTTCACCACGGGGTAAGGATAAAAGACTCTGCCCTGGTGGCGGCGGCGGTCCTCTCCGACAGGTACATAACCGGAAGGTTCCTCCCGGACAAGGCCATTGACCTGGTGGACGAGGCAGCGGCCCAACTGAGAATAGAAATAGACAGCATGCCCAGGGAAATAGACGAAATTGAAAGGAGAATCATCCAACTGGAAATAGAAAAACAGGCCCTTTCCAAGGAAGACGACCCGGAATCCAGGGAAAAACTGGCCAAGATAGAAAAGGAACTGGCGGAACTCAGGGAAAAATCCGACGCCCTGAAGGCCCAGTGGAAGGCAGAGAAGGAACTCATCACCAAAAGCCGGAAGATAAAGGAACAAATAGACGAACTCAAGAGGCAACTGGAAAAGGCCCAGAGGGAAGGGAACCTGGAACTGGCGGCCAAGATCCAGTACGGGGAGATCCCAAAACTCCAGAAGGAACTGGAGGAGGTCCACAAAAAACTGGAGGAAATCCAGAAGGAAGGGGGACTCCTCAAGGAAGAAGTGGACGAGGAGATGATAGCCCAGGTGGTCTCCCGCTGGACCGGAATCCCCGTGACTAAACTCCTGGAAAGCGAAAAGGAAAAACTCATACACCTGGAAGAAAGGCTCCGCAGAAGGGTGGTGGGCCAGGACCACGCCCTCAAGGCTGTGGCCAACGCCATAAGAAGGGCCAGGGCAGGACTTCAGGATCCCAACAGACCCATCGGCTCCTTCATCTTCCTGGGACCCACGGGGGTGGGAAAAACGGAACTGGCCAAGGCCCTGGCCGAAGAACTCTTTGACGACGAAAGGGCCATGGTGCGCCTGGACATGTCCGAATACATGGAGGCCCACTCCGTCTCCAAACTCATAGGTTCCCCTCCGGGGTATGTGGGATACGAGGAGGGAGGCCAACTCACCGAAGCGGTAAAGAGGAGACCCTACACCATCGTCCTCTTTGACGAAATAGAAAAGGCCCATCCCGATGTCTTCAACATACTACTTCAGATCCTGGACGACGGCCGACTCACCGACAACAAGGGGCGCACGGTGGACTTCAGAAACACCGTTATCATAATGACCTCCAACATAGGCTCCACCATAATCCAGGAACTGGTAAACGACGAAGAGAGGATGAAGGCCGAGGTCATGGGCCTCCTGAGAAAAACCCTGAAGCCCGAGTTCCTCAACCGCATAGACGAGATAATAATCTTCAAGCCCCTGAGCCGCGAGGTCATATACCAGATAATAGACATCCAGATAGAAAGGCTTATAAAACTCCTGGAACCCAAGAAGATCACCCTGGAACTCACCGAAAGGATGAAGGACTTTCTGGTGGCGGAGGGCTACGATCCGGCCTTCGGTGCCCGTCCTCTGCGCAGGGCCATCCAGCGCTACATCCAGGATCCTCTCGCCATAGCCATCCTGGAAGGAAGGGTGAAGGAAGGTCAGCACCTGATAGTGGACCGGGAAGCGGGAGAGACGGTATTCAAGCCCAAAAGTTAAGGGTAAATAAACGGAAGTTCCCCCTATCGCCGGGGGAACTTCCCCCTACCCATACTCATTATTTTACACAGAAGAAAACCTTGTAAAAGGCTACGGCCAGTTCCCTTTTATCAGTGCTATCCTTGCTTACTTGGGCGGGAACGAAGGACTTCTCCGCCTCAAACCTCAGGATGAATTCGTCCCCATCCCCCATCATCTCCGGAGATATCTCGTAAAGTTTTTTGAAGGTTGGTTCCGTAATCTCCGCTAAGAGTTTATCGTTGACGAAAACCCTGAGTTTCTGGTCGGGAAGAAACCTGGTGGGGAAGAACCCTTCCAGGTAAAGGAAGGAAACCTTCCTGGGGTTTTCCACCCGGCACACCGCCACCCGGGACATCCACCTCCATGTTCTCCCGCTGCTGTCGGTCTCCTCCCCATACCATCCCTCGGCGTATATTTTCTGGGGCAGAATTTCCGGGTTTATTTTTATTTTGAGGTTTTTCCTCAGAACCTCTATTTTGTCGCCGGTGCCGGGATTGTAAAAGCCAATGGATAAGTTTACGGGAAAACTATCCCCCCTGATGTCCTCTATGTACTCGGGAAGGACCAGAACCCTCTCGTATGAGATCTCCTCGCCGGGTCTCCAGCGGGAAAACTCCACCGGGGGCTTGTGGTCGTCCACCAGATACATGCTTTTGGAATGGAGGTCCCAGAAGTGGACATAAACCCAATAATCGTCGCCCAAGGAAAATCCCGGCTTGGCAGTCCAGGAGTATTTCATCTTTAAAATGTAAGCGTCTTTAGGCTGGGGGGGATTGAATTCCAATTTGAGGTCCACGGGAAGTTTTTTAGCGTTTTCTTTCTTCCCGCAGAAGGGCAGAACAAGAAAGAGAACCAGGGCAAACATCAAAAATTTCAGATTTTTCATCTTTCCCCTCCTAAATAGTTATTTCCAGGGAAGTCAGCAGGATTATATCATTTTTCTTCAGGGTGGCTAAAGGAGGTTGGTTGTTGAACCTTTCGCTGAGGGAAAAATTGAGCCAAAACGGTTTTTTCATGAGAACCTTAACCGAGGCTTCCCCTTCAAACCTGAAATCTGAAAGGTCCAGGAGGGATGGAGTGTAAAGGGCCCCCAGGTTGAACTGCGCCCCAGAATCCAGCCTCTGATACACGCTCATCTGAAAGGCCAACCTCCGGCTCTTCTTCAGGGAAGTTTTCGTGAAATAAGCCTCGTATTCCTCTGAATAGGAGGCCGATATGGAAAACTTATTCCTGGGTCTCTCCTCCACGGTATAATTTATTCCCATGCTGAAGTCCACCCGACCCTGGATGTTGGCCAGCCGGTCAAAAAAGTAAGCAGCGGACGAAATAAGCCTCCAGCGTCCCCAGAGGAGTTTCTCTGTGGAAACCGTGAGTTTTCCCTGGTTGGTATCCACCCCGTCCCTTCCCTTGCCGTAGATGTAATTGGAAGATATGATGAACCGGGTATCCCTTCTCTTCAAACTTACAATTCCCCGCCCGTAGAACCTGGTGGATTCGGAATTTCCCCGGCTCATGGAAAGCCCCGCAGAAAAATCCAGGGAGTTGTCCTGCGCCAGCAAAGGCAAAATCAAAAAGAGAACAACCAACCTTGCTCGCCTCATCACATACAATTATAATTATCAAGAAGGAAAAAGGAAATGGGATTTCTGGAAGAACTCAGGGCTGGAAAGGTAAGCGAAGACATAAGGGAACTGGCGGCGGAAAATGCCATTCCCCTGCCGCCCAGGGAGCAATTTGAGGTCCTGGCCCTCCTGCTCAAGGACCCCGTAAGCAGTATAGCGGACAAGGCCTTTTCCACCCTGGTGAGCCTTCCGGCATCCACGATAAACTCCTACATATCCAGCAGGGAAGCCAACCCGGAACTCCTGCACCTCTACGCCCAGTGGGCCCTGGAGGAGAAAAACTACTCCCTCCTGGACAGCATCATAAGGAATCCCAAGGTCAAGGACGAAACCCTCATTCTCCTGGCGGAGAAAGGGGATGCGAAGGTAACGGAACTGGTGGCGGACAACCAGGTAAGGGCCATGTCCAGCCCCAAGATAATAAACGCTCTGGTGAAGAACCCCGCCACCCCGGTGAGGGTGAGGGCCCTCATGGAGGAGTGGAAAAGGCTTTACTACGATCCCCAGACGGAAAAGGCCGTGGAGGCAGTGGAGGAAATGCTGGAGGAGTTGGAGGAACTGGAGGAGGGAGAGGACCTGGAGGACATAGAGGAGATAGAAGAACTATTGGAGTCGTCGGAACTTGACGACAAGAACATATACACCCTGACCTGGAACGAAATTAAAAATCTGCCCGTTCCAGCCAAGGTGAGGCTGGCCCTCATGGGCTCCAAGATGCACCGGGCCATTCTCATAAGGGACAACAACAAAATCGTGGTGGAGGCGGTTCTGGAAAGCCCCAAACTGACTGAAAACGAAATTGCCATTTATTCCAAAATGAAATCCCTGCCCCAGGAGGTTATTCGGAAAATAGCCTCCTCCAGGGACTGGACGAAGCACTATTCCGTCATACTGAACCTGGTGAAAAACCCCAAAACCCCCCTTCCCATAGCCATGGGATTCCTATCCCGCCTCAGAGGCAGGGACCTTCGGGAGATATCCCGGAGCAGGGAGGTCCCGGACCCCATAAGGCGGGAAGCCCAGAAAATTCTCACCAGAAAAGAAAAGCAGAAAAAACTCTGATGCTCACCCTTCTGCTGATAATAGACCTCCTCATGGGCATAAACTCGGCCACCTGCAAGTTCCGAGAAACGGTAACCGTGGAGGGGGAAAAACTCCAGGAAGAAGGGTATTTTTACTTCAGCAGAGGCCAGGGGATCCGCTGGGACTACACCGGACAGGAGAAAAAAACATTCCTCTTCACCCGGGGGATGGTATGGGAATATTATCCAGAGGAAAACTTCCTTAGAAAATACAGGCCCCAGACGAACTTCTGGGTTCTCATGGAAAATCCCCAAAGGTGGCAGGAGGTGGCCCAGGAAATCCGCGAGAAAAACGGAAAAATTTTCGTAAAACTAAGAGGAGGAGAAGAAGTGGAAATAGAGGTTAAAAACGGCAAGATTCGCAGAATTCGCTTCGCAGATACCGTCTTTGAGTTCACCTCGTGCCGATACAACACAAAACTTCCCTCATCCCTGTTTCAGCCAACCTTTCTCGTCGGAAACCGTAAGAAATAATGAGCGAAAAGGAATTGGCTATAAGGGCAAAAAATGGAAGCAAGGAGGCCTTTGAATTGCTGATGAGGAGATATCAAAAGGGACTTTACAACTACATCTACCGGCTAACCGGCTACAGAGACCTGGCCGTGGACTTCACCCAGGAGGCCTTCCTCCGGGCTTATCTTTCCATAGACAAGTATAATCCATCCTACAACTTCTCCACCTGGCTCTGGAGAATCGCCCACAACCTGGTGGTGGACCACTTCCGAAAGGGGAAACTGAATCAGGTTTCCCTGAACATGGAGGTGGACGGAGAAAATGTGGAATACGAAGTGGAGTCCAGGGACCCCGGACCCTACGAAAAACAACTCAACCGGGAAAGGCGGGACCTCATAATGAAAGCCCTGGAGAAACTTCCTCCCCAGTTGAGGGAACTCATAGTTTTAAGGCACTTCCAGGAATTATCCTATCAGGAAATATCCGAAGTCACCGGCCTCGCCTTCCACGAGGTAAAGAGTAAACTCTTCAGGGCCAGGGAAAAACTTAGAAAACTTCTGGAGGCATACCGTGAAGCATTATAGCATGGAGGAAATTTACCTCTACCTGGACGGAGAAATGCCGCCCATGGAGAAGACCCTTTTTGAGGATCACATCCTGGTCTGCAAAGACTGCGCCCACAGACTTCAGAGAGCCAGGGAATTTTTGGAAAAGACCAAACTGGAGGAAGAGGAACCTACGGTGGATGTGGCGTCCCTGGTGATGAACAAAATAGACAAAAAAAGGAAACTCCTGCCCCTGGTCTATGCATTTTTCATTCTTTTAGTATCGGCCCTCACCGTTCCCGTCTTCTTCGGCCTGGACAGGGCCGTCTTCTTCTACTATGTCATCTTTGACTACTTCAAAAAACTTTTCCTCGTCTTCCAGGGATTCCTTTCCCTGATCCTATCGGCCAGGGTAAATCTGTTCCTGGTGATAGCCGCAGGAGCGATGCTCGTTCCCATATATTTTGGGTTGAAGAAAATCTGGAGGAGCACATGAAAAAAATAGTATTTCTCCTGATATCACCCCTGCTCCTTATGGCGACCATCCATGTCAAGAAGGACGAAGTGAAGAACGGAGATGTGGTTTGCGTGGGGGACAAGGCGGTGGTGGAAGGCAAGGTCAACGGGGACCTGGTGGCCATAAAATGCGACCTGACCTTCTCCGGCAAGGTCAACGGGGACCTGGTGGCCATAATTTCCGGCGTAGAGGCCAGCGAAGGGAGCAAGGTAAACGGTGATCTGGTCATGATTTTCAGCAAAGGCCAGACCGAGGGCATAAAAGTCAATGGAAGCAGAATCACCGTCTTCGGAACTCCTAAGAGGATTTTTCACCCCCCCTTTCACAAACCTCAACTGGTGAAAATCGCCGGAGGAACGGCCCTGTTCAACGGCTATAAGTTCATGTTCAACCTCCTATTCTGGGGAATCTGTTCTCTGCTGGTTTTCCTTCTCTTTCAAAAGAACATTATGCTGGCCAGTTCGGTCCTCCTCAAAGATCCGCTGAAACTCTGGCTCTACGGGCTTCTCATATTCTTAGCATACATTGTCCTCTTAGTCATATTTGCCGTCCTGAGCGTGCTCCTCATAGGGATTCCCTTCCTCATCATCATGGTCCTCCTCCTGTTGGCGGCCCTGTTCTTCGGGTACACGGTGATTTTCTACTCCGTGGGAAGGCTTATCTTGACCTCAGAAACCCACGCCGTATATCCCCTTCTGCTTGGAATGGCCATATTCTCTTTTCTCAATTCCCTGTTCATAATGGGCACCCTCATAAGCATAGTGGTTTTTCCCATAGCCCTGGGCATGAGTTACCTTACCCACTTTGGAAAGAAGATACCTTCATAACCCCCGGAGAATTTAACGGAAAAGGGATAGAAAGACCTTCCTGTCCTGGGAATCCAGGTTCAGGAAAAGATAAAGGAGCGAAAGCAAGAGGAAGACGGGGAAGGCTAAAAGGCGGTTAATCCTCAAGAGAAGGAGGGAAATCCCCAGCACCGCCAGGAAGGAGAGAATCCCCCTTCCCGGGGTAAGAGCCCAGGCCCAGAACCCCATCTTTTCTCTTATGTAAACAAGTTCCCAGACCTTGGAGAAGACCAGGGAAAAACCGGTGGAAAGGGCGGCCCCAATAATCCCCCATCGGGGAATGAGCAGAAGGTTGCCCACGAAATTTATGGCCACCGAAAGCATTGTGATGCGGAAGTAAAAACCCTGGTATTCCGTCATGGAGAGGATGTATCCCACGGAGCCCAGGCCGGCGGACATTATCTGGGCCGAGGTAAGAATCATAAGGGCAGGCCTTCCCCCGGCAAAATCCCTTCCGAAAACCGAAAGCACCGCATCGGGATACAACAAAAACAGCCCGCCCACCACCGCAGAGAAAACCAGGGACCACCGGGCAGTCCTCCTCACCACCGCCTCCATTTCCCTTATTCTGCCCTCGGAAAAAAGCGACGAAATTATGGGGGGAAGAATGTAATTGACCATGGTGAGTCCGAAGCCCACCAGCAGGGCTGTCCTGGAGGCGGCGGAATAAACCCCCACCTCCCGGGCAGGCCTGAAGTATCCCAGCATAAGCCTGTCCATCTGGATCATGAGGAAGTAGAAAACCCCGGAGGCCATGAGAAGCAGGGAAACCCTGAAAAAGCCCGAAAAGGCCAGTTCTTCCGCCCTGATGCCGGAGAAAAATCCCCTGTAGATGAGGATCAAGCCTCCCAGAAGCACCGAGGCCGAAAGAAAGAGGGAAAGGGTGGGGGACACGAATTTACAGCCCATGAAATAAAAGACCAGATACGAGATGGAAGCCAGGAGGTAAAGCCCTGCCCCCTGGAAAATAGCCGTAAGTTCCGCCCTTTTAAGGGCCTTGAGGGATTCGGTAAGGAGGTAAAAAACCGAAAGGACCGGGAAGAAAATCCCGAAGAGTTTCACATGGGGGGTGAAAAGGGGCTTGGAGAAGAAATTCCCCACATCCCTGGCAAAGAGGAAGGTCAAACCTCCCAGGATGGCCGAGACCACCAGGGTAACCTTCAAACTCATGAGCAAAAATCCCTTCAGCCTCCCCAGGTCTCCCCGGGAATAGGCCTCCCCTCCGAACTTAAGAACCGAGGTGTGGAGGCCCAGGGAGGAAATCCTCACCCCGATGAGGTAAAAGGTGAACACCATGGAAAAGTACCCCAGGACCCTGGCCCCGGAGAGCCTGGCCACCAGAACGGTAAACCCCAGGGAAAGGGCTATTCCAAGAATCCTCCCCAGGAAGGACAGAAAACTGCCCCGGGCCACATCTTTAAGGTGAAGGTTTATTTTTTCTTCTTCACCTTTATTCTTATGGGGGTGCCTTTGAACTTCCATTTTTCCCTTATTTTCCTCTCCACGAACCTCCTATAACCTTCGTCTAATTTAAACTCCCTGTTGGCAAAAAGTATGAAAAGGGGAGGTTTTACTCCGGCCTGGACGGCGTAGAAGAACTTAACCTCCTTCGCATCGGGTATCCTGGGAGGGGTCTGGCGGAGTATGGGAAGGAGGTATTGGTTAAGTTCTGCGGTTTTCACCCTCTTTTCCGCCTCCTTCAAGACCTCCTCCACCTCCTCCATTACCTTCGGTACCCTCCTTCCGGTGAGGGCCGATACGAAAAGGAGGGGAGCGAAGGAAACAAAACTGAGTTTTTCCAGAAAGGCCTCCCGCCGTTTAAAATATTCCACCGTATCCGCCTTCACCAGGTCCCACTTGTTGGCCACCAGAACCAGGGGCTTCCCCTCCTTGACGATCCTGGAGGCTATGGCCGCATCGTAATGGGTGGGTCCCTGGGAAGCGTCCATTACCAGGAGGCAAACATCCGCTCCCCTTATGGCCTTTTCCGCCTTTATAATCCCCGCCGCCTCCAGGGAATCCGAGGCTCTGGAGAGTCTTCTCATGCCCGCCGTGTCCAGAAGGCGGTATTTTTTTCCGTGGAATTTAACCTCCACATCTATCACATCCCTGGTGGTTCCGGGCCTGGCATCCACTATTACACGCTCCTTCCCCGCTATCCGGTTTACCAGGGAACTCTTCCCCACATTGGGCCTGCCCAGGACCAGGATTTTAACCTCATCCTGCTCCGGACAATCCCTCCGGGGGATGTTTTTTATTATCTCGTCCAGAAGATCCGAGAGGCCGTGGTTGTGTTCGGCGGAAACGGCCACCAGCGGTTCCAATCCCAGGGAATAGAAGGGGGTCAGGTCAAAATTCCGCCGGGCATCCATCTTGTTCACCACCAGGATGACCTTCTTTCCCATCCTCAGGAGCCTCCGGGCCACTTCCTCCTCCCAGGGCAGGGGCATCCGGGTTCCGTCCACCACAAACAACACCAGGTCCGCCTTTTTAGCGTATTCCAGGGCTTTGGCGGTTACCTTTTCGTTGAGGGGCTGGGAGGGGTTTTCAAAAAGTCCCCCGGTATCCAGAACCTCAAAACAGTGTCCCTGCCACTCCCCCACCCCGGTGAGAACATCCCGGGTCATACCGGGACGGCGATGGACCAGGGCTTTTTTCCTTCTGAGAATTTTGTTAAAGAGGGTGGACTTTCCCACATTGGGAAGACCCAGGATAAGTATTCTGGGCAGGGCCATTTTAAAGGGCTACCTGACCGCTTCCGTCTATGTTCCGGAGAACCTTTCCGGGAACTATTCTTTTTATAAGCCCCGTAAGAACCCTTCCAGGACCCAGTTCCACGAATTCCTCCACCCCGTCCTCCACCATGCGGCGGACCGTCTGGGTCCAGAGAACCGGCGACGATATCTGAACCTTCAGGGCCTCCATGGCTTCCTTTCCGGTGGTTACGGGCCTGGCCCAGGCGTTCACATAAACCGGAAAGAGGGGATCCCCGAAGGAACGGGCCTTCATCTCTTCCCAGAGTTTATCCTCCACCTCCTTCATGTATTTGGAGTGGAAGGGGGCCGAAACCTTCAGATAAACCTTCCTCTTGGCCTTTATCCTCACCTCTGCCTCCCGAAGGGCCTCCATTTTTCCAGAAAGAACGATTTGCCCGGGGCAGTTGTAATTGGCCACCTCCACCCCCTCTATCTCCGAAACCACCTTTTCTATCTCCCGATCATCTCCTCCCAGCACCGCCAGCATGCCTCCGAACCCCGGCGGGGCGGCCTGGGCCATGAACTCTCCCCTCTTCCTGACCAGATAAAGGGCGTCCTCAAAACTCAGGGTTTCGGCGGCGGCGAAGGCGGTCCACTCTCCCAGACTGTGTCCTGCGGCGCAGTGGGGTCTTTCCCCCAGAACCCTGTATATGGCGTAGGAAACCGTTAGAAGGGCAGGCTGGGCGTTTTCCGTGAGGGTGAGAACTTCCTCCGGCCCCTCAAACATGATTTTCACCAGGTCAAAACCCAGGACCTCGTTGGCCCTCTCAAAAACTTTTCTGGCCTGGGGGTAATTTTCGTAAACCTCCCTTCCCATGCCCACCCTCTGGCTCCCCTGACCGGGAAATACAAAACACCTCATTTTTCCTCCAGAACCGGATATTCACCGGTGAAACATGCGTAGCAGAAGTCCCGGGGATAATCCAGAACTTCCCTCAACTCCTCCACCGTCAAATAAATAAGGGAATCCGCCTCAATGAACTTCCTTATCTCCTCCAAGTTCATTCTGTTGGCGATGAGTTCCTCGTATGTGGGGGTATCTATGCCGTAGCGGCAGGGAAACCTAACCGGCGGAGACGCTATCCTCACATGAACCTCCCGGGCCCCGGCCCCCCGGACCATCCTCACTATCTTCCGGATGGTGGTGCCCCTGACTATGGAGTCATCCACCAGAATGATCCTCTTGCCCGAGAAAAATTTATACAACGGGTTGAACTTCTGCCTTACGGACTCGTCTCTTATGCTCTGGGTGGGCTTTATGAAGGTTCTCCCCACATAATGGCTTCTTATCAAACCAAAACAGAGGGGTATCCCCCTCTTTCTGGAGTAGCCCAGGGCCATGAAATTGGAGGAGTCAGGAACTGGAACCACGGCGTCGGCCTCCACCGCATCCTTGGCCGCCAATTTCTCTCCCAGGAGAATTCTTTTATCGTGGACGAATTGACGGTATTGATAACTATCGGGTCGGGCAAAATAAATAATCTCAAAGGAGCAATGGGCCCGGTTCTTTCCGCCCCGGAGTTCCTCCTCGTTGAACTTGATCCCTTCCACCCCCTCCTTGGAAATGATGAGGAGTTCCGCCGGCTCCACTTCCCTCCAGTCCCTGGCCCGGATTATGTCCATGGCCACGCTCTCCGAGGCCACGGCGTATCCTGCTTCGGTCTTTCCGAAGACCATGGGCCTGAATCCCCAGGGGTCCCGGAAGGCGTATATTCTGGTGGGGGTAAGAAAAAGGGCAGAGTAAGCCCCCTTGACCTCCTCCATGAGTTCAAAAATTGCCTGAACGGGGTCCTTTTCCTCCTCCTCTATCTTGTAAACCAGCATCCTCCCCAGAAGTTCCCCGTCGTTTTCCGAATCAAAGAACACCCCTTTCTTCTCGTAGGCCTCCCGGAGGCTCCGGTAATTTACCACATCGCCGTTGCTGGCCAGGGCGTAAAGAGGACCCCGAAGGGTGGTTATCAGGTGGGGCTGAGCGTTCTCCACGGTGGGATTTCCCCGGGTGGGGTATCTCACATGGCCTATGGCGGCAAACCCGTCCAGTTCCTCTATTCTCTCCTGGTAAAAAACCTCTTTCACATAACCCAGTTCCTTTATGAGTTTGAGTTTTCTGCCGTCGCTGACGGCTATTCCGCAGGCTTCCTGGCCCCGGTGCTGAAGCATGAAAAGGCCCAGGGCGGTTATCTCCGCCGCCGGCTCATCGCCTATGTAACCAAAAATTCCGCACATATCAGAGCACCTTTTCCATTATTATGAGGTTTCCGTTGTTGAACTCATATGATACAACATCCATAATCTTTTTAACAAGGGAAAGGCCTCTTCCCCTCTCCCGGAGTATGTCCTCCTCCCCCCTCTTCAAGATCCCCTCAAAATCAAATCTTCCCCCCTGGTCCTTTACCTCAAACCTTATCTTTTCACCGTAATAAACCCTGATGGTGACTTCCTTGGAGGGGTCCTCCTTGTTGCCGTGAACCACCCCGTTGCTCACTATTTCCCTGAGGGCCAGGAGAACCTTCCAGTGTTTCTCCGTATCCAGGCCCATGAGGGAGAGCATCTGCTCCAGGGTGTCCAGAACTATGTTCATGAGTTTTATGGAAGAGGAAAAGGATACTTCTATCACCCTTCCTTGACCCATGAGATCAACTGTGAGATGGTGGGTCTGGCTCCGCTATGGAGCATTCCCACCCGGAATATCCTGGCAGAAATCCAGACGGAAACCACCGAGGCCAGAAAAACCAGAAGGAGGGATATCCCTATCTCCACCGCCGAGGGGGAGGATATTATGGCCCTCATCATCATGAAGAAGGGGGCGGTGTACGGGAAGTAGGACAGGGCCACCTTTATCCAGTTGTCCGGAGTCATGAAGAGGATGAAACTCAGGGCAAAGGGCAGGGAGATCATCATCATTATGGGCCCCAGAAGATGCTGGGCCTCCTCCTCGCTCTCCACTATGGAACCCACGGTGAGAAATATGGTGGAGTAAAGGAAAAACCCGGCGAAGAAGAAAAGAAGAAATATCACGAACTTGCTCATAAACCCCGGAAGGCGGAACTGAGGCAGGTAGGTGGAGGCGTAAAAATACCCTGCCAGGCCCAGGAAAAGCCAGAAAAGGAGTTGAAGGATGCCGGCCAGTCCAACCCCCAGGAGTTTTCCAGCAAAGACCTCCATGGGCCGGGCGGAGGAATAGAGAATTTCCACCACCCTGAACCTTTTATCCTCCAGAACTCTCCTAAGCAGAATCTGACCATAACCTATGAGACCCATGAAAAGCAATAGGGAAAAGATCATGTAAAGGGTAAAGGAGGACTCCATGGTCTCCTTCTTCACCTTTCCCTTCTCTACTTTGAGGGTTTCTATTTTCACCCCGGCAAGAATTTCCTTTAGCACCTCCTCCTTCAGGCCGATTTTTCTCAACTGGTCCCTCTGAATAATTTTGTTGAGCCTTTCCTTTATCACCGACAGAAATGTAACATCCCCCACATTCCTCATGTACAGGGTGGCTTTCCTTGAAGAAAAAATGTCTTCAGGAACCTTGAGAACCGCATCCAGTTCCTTTTTCCGGAGGAGGGAAAAACCCTCCTCAAGGGAAGACAGCCTGCGCACCTTCAGCGGGATCTCAAATTTTTCCCCCTTTCCTACCCGTTCAATTTCCTCCACAATCCGTCCGGTGGGGTCTATTATCCCCAGGGTCCTTTCCCTGTTGGCGAATTTCCCCAGCAACGCCGGAAAACTGGCGTAGAGGATCACGAAGAGGGGGGTCAGAAGGGTGGAGATGATAAACCATTTCTTCCTGACGACCCGCTTTAGTTCAAACTTGGTTATTATCCAGGTTTTCACCTTCCCCTCCTACCAGAGTTATGTAAATCTGACTAAGCGACGGTTCGGTCCTTTCTATCTTGTGGATTTTCACCCGATCCACCAGGTACTTGATCACCTGATTTACATCCAGGTCCGTTTCTATCTCGGCAAACCTTTCGTAAAGCCTCAGGGAGGAATGGGGAACTTCCTTTATAACATCTCCCTCCCCCTCAAACTCTACCTTGATGGTGCGCTTCCCGTATCGGGCCTTTATCTCTGAGAGTTTTCCGTCCACCACCTTCCTTCCCCTGGAAATAAGTGCCACATAATCGCACATTTTTTCCGCCTGTTCTAAAATGTGGGTGGAGAAGATAACGGTCTTTCCCCGGGCCCTTTCCTCCATAACCCTCTTTCGCAGGAGTTCGGAATTTATGGGATCAAGTCCGGAAAAGGGCTCGTCCAGAATGAGCAATTCCGGATCGTGAAGAAGGACCGAGATGAACTGAAGTTTCTGTTGCATCCCCTTGGAGAGTTCCTCTATTTTTGAACCGGCCCGGTCCTTTAAACCGAACTCCTCCAGCAGGGAAAGGGCCCTGGTTCTGGCCTCCGCGGAAGAAAGGCCCTTCAATTCGCCCAGGTAGATTAAAACTTCCAGGACCTTCTCCTTGGGATAAAGCCCCCTTTCCTCGGGAAGGTATCCCACCCGGGAAAGGGTTTCCACATTCACGGGTTCCCCCATGAGTTTCACCTCCCCGGCGTCGGGCTTCAATATGCCCAGGAGAATTCTCAGGGTGGTGGTTTTCCCGGCTCCGTTGGGACCCAGAAGACCGTAGACCACGCCGGGGGGAACATCCAGAGAGAGGGAATCCACGGCCACTATGTCCCCGAAGCGCCTCGTTATCCCTTCCAGGTGAACGATCATGGAAGGATTTTAACATTTTTTCCATACTCCCACAATGAACAAAGGCTTGACAAAAATTTCTCATGCTCTTATAACTTCCCTTAGGAGGTATTCCATGAGAAGGAATCTTGCGATTTTCTCCGTTCTGGTTTTTTCTTTCGCAGTTTTTCTGGTCCGGGCAGAGGGAGAAAAATCCCCTCCCAAGAAACTGACCCCCGTAACCTCCCGGGACTACTCATCCGTGCCCACCATGCATCCCCTGATAAAACTCCTGGACGAAGACGGCCGTCCCGTGCTCAAAACGGGAAAGCCCATAAGCACCAGAAAAACCTGCGGCCAATGCCACGACTACGACTTCATAACCACCGCTTACCACTTTCAGCAGGGGGCCAACGAGTGGAGCGTTGAATGGGGTTATAAAAACAAGGAGACGGGGTCCATCTCCCCCGGTATGTTCGGACGCCAATACGATTATCCTTACTACCACATGACCCCTCCCCAATGGAAAAAATACGGTTTTCTCTTTGAATACGGAAGGCCCAACTGGGCCCTCCAGTGCGGAATTTGTCACCTGGGGAGCGGTCCCACCGAGTTCAGTTTCTACGGCAAGAGGCTGGATACTATTCCCGAGGACCAGGTCAAGGAATTGGACCCGGATTTTTACTACTGGGACAGGAAAGAAAATGTTTTTAGGAAGTGGAACTGGAAGCGCTCCGGGGTGAGGGAAGCCAACTGCCTGGTGTGCCACACGCCCAACTACAGTAAGGGCATTCAGGACCAGAGAACCACCGGCCACGGTATGTTCAAAACCCCACATTTCTCCTCCTCCACCTCCGCGGGGCTTCTCACCACCGACATAGTGAAGAAGGTTACCGAAGATGGCAGGGTGGTTTACAACCCCCGGGCCTTTTATTCCGACGGCACCCTGAGACCGGGCCATCTGATAATCTCCGGCAGTTTTGCCAGAAAGGACGCATGCCTTCAGTGCCACGCAGCCCCGGTGAGAAACGGCCATGTGGACCCGTGGTATAACTACCCCGTGGTAAGAACCGTAAACCGGGGGGTCCTCCGCAAGGGCTTCGTGTGGTCAGGCAAGAACATCTCCGAAACACAGGACAACATAGAGGGCAAGGAAAAACTCAACTTCCCCTGGGATGTCCACGCCAGGGCAGGGCTAACATGCTTGGATTGCCATGTCATGGGAAACTCCCCCGGAAGAAAGAAGGAGGGAAAAACCTGGAGTTCCACCTCCTTTACCGAATACCTAAAAAAGCCCGACCACAACTTCGGAAAAGGTCATCCCCTCACATGGAGGGTCAGAACGGATCTGGACTTCACGGTGAAGAGGTGCAGCGCCTGCCACGACGCCCGGGCCAAGGGCCACGACTGGCTCCCTGAAAAGGAACTTCACCTGAAGAAGGTATCCTGCGAAACCTGCCACATGCCTAAAAACCACTACTGGATGCTCAACTCCTTTAACTTCGCCCTTCCCCACACCGCCCCCTTCTCCAAGGGAGTGAAGGCCGAGGGGGCCTGCGGAGACGCCCCCCAGAGGTTCACCGTCCTGGGGGTGAAAGGAAACGCCATAGAGGACCCCAACGCCAAGATAGTGGGTTTCTATCCCCTTTACATACCCAGAAACCTGGAGAAAAACGGGGACGAGAAAATAGTGCCCTACGCCATAACCTTTTCCCTCCACTGGGTGGACGATGCCACCGGGGGAAGGGTTTACTTCTCCCAGATTTTAAACGCCTTCTTCGTGAGGAAGGAGGGGGTCTGGCTCCCCAAGGAGGAGGTTCTTAAGGTATTTGACGCCAACAAAGACGGAAAGATTGACGACGAAGAAGCCCTCTTTGACACCCCGGAAAAGGTTGCCCTGGGGCAGAAACTCCTGAAGGCCCAGGGGGTAAAGGATCCCCAACTGGAGATAGTGGCCATCCCCAATACTCTGGCCCACAACATAGCCCCCAAGGAACAGGCCATAAAGAGTTGCGACGCCTGCCACAGCAACGACTCCAGGATATTCAACCGGGGGAAATATTCCAGGGTGATCTTTGACAGGCCCGTGTTGTTCAAGAGGTCCTACATTTACAATGTGGACTACCGGGGCATTGAGATAGCCAGGGTGGAAAACGGGAAAACCGTCTGGTCCAACGAACAACTCCTCAAGGACTTCCACCTGGTGGGGGCCATGGGACCGGAAGCCGAAGCCTCCCACATCCTCAAGGCCGTGGAGGTCCTGGGCCTGGTGGTGGTGGTTTTTACCCTGATGGGGGTTTTATTCCACATCGTGGGTAGAATCATAGTTCCCAAGAAATAGGAGGCAAAGATGGAAAAAATCTATGTTTACCCTGCATCGGATAGAATATGGCACTGGATTCACGCCCTTTCCATCGCCATGCTTATAATTACCGGAATTCCTCTGCATTTCTCCTCCCTGAGGTTCATGTCTTTGCCTGCGGCGGTGAAACTTCACACCTTCTTCGGCCTGGTGGTGAGTTTTGACTTCATCCTCTATCTCCTGAACATGTTTTTCTACGGAAGCATAAAGAACTACCTCCCCCGAAAATCCGACGGCAAAGAGGCCATCCTCATGGCCAAGTACTACCTCTGGGGAATATTCCGGGGCGAGGAGGAACCCTTCCATCCCCGTCCGGGCCACCGGTTGAACGCCCTCCAGAAACCCGCCTACCTGGTGGTCATGATGATTCTGGTTCCCATCCAGATAGCCACGGGAATTCTCATCTGGAAGGCATCCGGGGCAGAGGCCCTGTTAAATTCCCTGGGAGGGCTTAAGACGATCTCCACCCTTCACCTTCTCAACGCCTACCTTCTGGCGGCCTTTCTCATATCCCACATCTATCTTGCCACCACAGGCAAAACCCCGAGTTACTTCTTCCGGGTGATGATTACCGGATACGCCGACGAAGATTAAAAGGGTTTTTGACATAGGAAGCGCTGCGGTATTATCATGCCCCAGGAGGCAGAAATGTTTGAACGGGAAGTTTACTTAAAAAGAAGGGAAGGTTTGAGAGAAATTCTGGAGGGAGGCATAGCCCTCTTCCTGGGCAACGACGAGAGCCCCATGAACTACCCCGCCAATCCCTACCGATTCCGCCAGGACAGCAATTTTCTTTACTTCTTCGGTCTGGACGAGCCCGGACTGGCGGCGGTGATGGACCTGGAAGAGGAGGGAATGGATGTCATCTTCGGCAACGATCCGGATGTGGAGGATGTAATATGGATGGGTCCCCGGGAACCTCTCCAGGCCAGGGCAGAAAGGGTGGGGGTATCCCGGACCATGCCCTACCAGAAACTGGAGGACTACCTGAAGGGGGAATTGAGCCGGGGAAGAACGGTGCACTTCCTTCCCCCATACCGGGGGGAACACCTCCTTAAACTGGCCCGGTTCCTGGGGATAAGGCCCGAGGCGGTGAAACACTGGGTCTCCTCCGAACTTATAAAGGCAGTGGTGGAACTCCGCTCCTTCAAGGGCCCCGAAGAAATCCAGCAGATGGACATGGCCGCCACCATGACGGCGGAGATGCACCTTCGGGCCATGAAAAACGCAAGGCCGGGAATGTACGAAAGGGAACTGGCCGGTGAAATAGAGGGTCTGGCCATATCCCTGGGCGGTTACATTTCCTTTCCGGTGATTCTCACCGTCCACGGGGAAATACTCCACAACCATTACCACGGCAACATGCTCCGGGAGGGCCAACTCCTTCTGGTGGATGCCGGCGCAGAAAGTCCCCTCCACTACGCCGGGGACATGACCAGGACCTTTCCGGTTTCAGCAAGGTTCACCACAAAACAGAGGGAAATATACGAAGTAGTCCTGGCCGCCCAGAAAAAAGCCCTGGAAAACATTGAACCCGGAGTTTACTACCGGGATGTTCACCTTTTGGCCGCTAAAACCATGGCAGAGGGACTTAAGGCCCTGGGCCTTATGAAGGGGGATGTGGAGGAGGCGGTGGCCGCCGGAGCCCACGCCCTGTTTTTCCCCCACGGTCTCGGCCACATGATAGGACTTGATGTTCACGACATGGAGGGCCTGGGCGAGGACTATGTGGGATACGACGAAACCGTAAAGAGGAGCGACCAGTTCGGATTGGCCTACCTTCGCCTGGCCAAAAAACTTCAGGAAGGTTTCACCCTCACCGTGGAACCGGGAATTTACTTTATCCCAGCCCTCATAGAAAAGTGGAGGTCCGAGGGAAAGCACAGGGAGTTCATAAACTACGATAAACTGGAGGAATATTTAGACTTCGGCGGGATAAGGATAGAAGACAGCGTGGTGGTTACCGAAGACGGGTGCCGCATCCTGGGAAAACCGGTTCCCAAGGAGCCCGAGGAGGTGGAAGCCCTCAGGGGTTAAACCCTGAAGAGATTTTTTCTGATAGGCAAAAACCCAGGCTCACCCTCCGCCTTTCCAGAGGGCCTCAGGGAAGTGAAAAGATTTAATCGGGAACCCTGAAGATGGTCTGGGGAAGAGGAAGTTATAGACAGCCTGGGAAATGGGATGTGTCCTCTAACTTATAAATCAGGGGCATCAGTCAATCCACGGGGAAGCATGCCCCCTATTGAAGACGGTGGCATGCAGGTCTTCCGCCGGGAGGTTGTCTTAGTTGTAACCCAGGGTTTTGAGTTTCCTGTAAATTTCCCGGGGAAGACGCCGTCGTTTTTCCCCGGCGGGGAATCTCTCCCGGGAGATTTTTCTAACGAGACGAATCAATCCGGGCTCCTTTATCCGGCGGAGGAGATTGAAGGTCTCCCCCGGGTCCCTCTTCCAATCGTAAACCTCCACAAGCCCCCGATATGCAGGAGAGGACATGGGGATTCCCTCCTGGAGGCGGTCCACCCTCTGGTTCCTTATGATTTTGTATTCCCCGAATATGTAAGCAATTTTTCCTCCTACCCCCTTTCTTATGCCCTCCGGCGCCAGATAAGCCCTCAGCAACCTGCGGCCCTTTTCCTTGCTCAGAAGGTCCACACCGTCCAGCCCCTCAGGAAGGGAAATCCCGTAATACCGGAAAATCGTGGGCATGATGTCCACGATGGAAACATTCCTCTCCACCACCATACCCCTGGTCTGGCCCGGGAGTTTCACTATGAGGGGAACCCTCAATAATTCGTTGTAAAGGGTGTGGCCGTGGGTCCATCCCCCGTGTTCGGCGAATTCCTCCCCGTGGTCCGAAAAGAGGATTATGGTGGAATTCCGGTAAAACCCCCTTTTCTTTAAAAATTCAACGAACTCACCGAAGCGGCGGTCAAAGGTGTAAACCCCGGCATCGTAAAGGGCCCTGAAAACCCTGGCCCTCCTCTCCGGAGAGAGTCCGCCTGAAAAGTCCCCCCGGCCCTGGATGTTCAGATATCGCAGGGCAAAAATTCCGTCCCTTTCCCCTATTCTGCGGTAGTACTCCTCTGCCAGGGTCCTCTCCGGAAGATAGGGAAGGTGAAGTTGATAGGTGTGGAGAAACAGGAAACTGCGTTCCGGCAGGAGGTCCAGCACCTCCTCCACCTTTTCAAAGAGGTCCCGGGCCGCATCGGGAAGATTGGGGTCGTCGGAGGACTCCTCAAAATAATCAAACCCTCCGTAGAAGTTCTGCTGGCTGGAAACGAAAAAATCCCCGGTAAAGGCCGCCGTGTAAAACCTGCCCTGAAGGTTCGGAGTCAGGAGTTGTGAAGTTTCTATCGCCGAAGAACTGAAATTCACCCCGTGTTTTTTGGGATAAAGGCCGGTGAAAACCGATGTGAAGGCCGGCAGGGTCCAGGAACTTACGGAAAAGGCGTTTTCAAAAACCACGGCCTGGCGGGCAAAGCGGTCAATGTGAGGGCTGGCCCTGCTGGAGGGGTTGTACATTCCCAGGGAATCCCGCCGCAGGGTATCCACCCCTATGAGGAAAACAAATCCCCTCCTTCCGGGCCTTGAAAACACCGGCCGCCCCACCAGGGCAAAGGCCCCGCCGGCCTTTCTCACCACCACCGAATCCCCCTTCCTAAGAGGTAAAACCTCAGAAAAGAAACCCACCCGGTTGTGGTCCTCCAGGTTCCGGCGGAGGACCTCCTTGCCGGCCCTCAAAATCCAGAGGGAAAGGCTGGCCCTGCCCCCCTTGAACTCCGGCTGAAAATAATTGAAACTTACCCGGCAGGCTCCCTGGCAGAACCGGTTTTCAAACCTAACCTCCTTCCCCTGGGCAGGGATCAAAACCCCCGAAAAGGTGAAGCGGTGGCTCCCTGATTTCACGCTCACCACCCCATTGTCGGCCCTTATCTTGAAGTGGATGTTTACCCCATCGCGAAGGACCGTGTATTTTAAACGGTTCTTTCCCGCCGCTGCAGGGACCGGAGGGCGGAAAATTCTCGGACCCGGACTTAAAACCCTACGGAGAAGCACCACCCCTGCAACCGCCAGAAGAACGATGACCGCACCCAGAAAAGCCTTTCTCAAAATACCCTCCGCCTTTCGTCTCCCCAGGAGTATAAACCATCCCCGGCTCAAGGTCAAAGGAAACCCGGGCCCGGGATTAAAAATAAAACATTCTTACAAAGCCCCAAAAATCCCCTGCCCTATGCCTCCGAGATGGCACCCTGAGATTTTATTGTGGGCGACGAGAAAACACCTTATAATGGACTAATGAGAAAAATTTATCTTGTTTTGCTCATCCTCTTCACCGCTTACCCTTCCTTTGCCGGGGAAGAAGACAGAATCTACTGGCACATCTACATGTGGTGCTCCAAATACGATCACTTCCATCACATGAAATATTCCGTAACCGAAGAACTTTGGGCCACGCTGGTGGAAATGAACACGGAGGAGGCCTACTCTGACCTGCACAGAGAAGTTAAGGACAAAAAAGGGATATCTCCCCGGGGTCCCGTCACCCTGGGATGGGTAAGGGGAATAGCCCACAGGGAAGAGGGGGATTTTAACGGCAAATACTGCGTTGAATCCGTGGGTCGCTCAGGATGCAGGAGATGGAAAAGGGTCAGGGTTTACTGGCCATCCAGTTGGGCGGATCCCGCTTACATTTACGGCACTTTCACCAGACGGGGGGACGAAGGGAATTTCAAAATATGGTTTGAGTCCTGCGGGATCATCAGAGCGGACGGAACCTGGCTACAGGTAAAAGAAGGGGTCTGCTGGAATCTGGCGGGGGGACCTGTGGAGCATGCACCGGTGATGAAGGGGACCATAGCCTACGAAAACCCCACCATGACCTTTGTGAACGGAAACGAGGTGATGCGGGAAGAGGGAAAATCGGCCTTCTATTCCCTGAACATCCTGCGCCTGCCCGTTCCAGCACTGGGGTCCTTTACTGAAAACTACATCACGAAAAGACAAAGCCTCATGTGCTACTACCGAATCCAGAGAACCTTCAACCGCCAACACTTCGGCTGGATGGTGGGCGATTAACCTTCCGCCCTGACCTTAAAGAACCCCGGACAGAACATACAGCAGGAGAAAGATAAAGGGGAGGGAGAGGATCAGAGGGACGATTTTCTCAATTCTGGTCAATTGAAAATACCTTTCTCCCCTTCTTTTTTCCAGAACCTCCCACTCCCTGTCGTAGCAGGGGAAGGGAAGTTTTTGCTCCAGTTCGTGGATAACCTCAAATTTCGCCTCACTGAGTTGCCTGTAAGACTGAATGTGGAGATACCAGACGAAGCACAGGGAAATGCCCAGCAGGGAAACCAGGCCAAAGATCAGGGGCTGGTTGAGACCCTCCAAACCTCCCACCACGGAAAGAAGGGCCAGGAGACCGGACAGGAGCGAGATGTAGAACTTGTTGGTCTGCATCCTCTGCTCCGTGACCCGGCCGGCCATCTCCACATACAATTTGTATTGCTCCAGCAATGGGTCTACGACCGGAAACCTCTCCTCCTTCACTGTGCCCACCTCCTTATGGCGGAGACGATGGACTCGGTGTTCCAGCCCACCACCTCGTCGGCATTGCGGGCCACTATCCTGGAGATCTTTTCGTTTCCCCGGGGTCTTACGGCTATTATGGGCTTGGGCCTGGCGAATTCAAGTTTGGCTATCCTTATTTCCCGTCTTATCCAGGAACTGTAGGTGGCGTAAACCCCTGCCAGGACCAGAACCACATGACACGGGGCCATGTGTTTCTTTATGGCTTTGTAAAGGGCCCGGGAACTGGAGGCGCCGTGGATGGGATCGTCCCTGGGAACAGAGTAGTCCTTAAAATGAAAATAGCGGGCCTCCCTCAAAAGGGCCACCAATCTTTCGTAGTGATCGCTGTGGCTCCAGGAATGGCTCAGAAATAAATTGTAGATTTTTCCAGGCACCGGGACTTTCGCCTATGGGTTTCCAGGGTTAAAAGGCCCGGCCGCCTGCCCCGCAGAGCAGACGGCCGGAAAACCTGACTCTGGCGTATCCTCAGTTCTTGGCCCTCTCTGAGGCCCTGGCAATCCATATGGTGGCTATGACCGCCACGATGGTCACGATAACGGCGTAGAGCCACGGACCACCGGAAGAAAGGCTACAAAGGGCCCCTGCCCCCTCGGTCCCACACGGACCCTTGAACAGGGACTTAATGGCGTCGTTCCAGGCCAGCGCAGCCACAAGACCAAAGGCAGCCGTTATCAAGGCCGCCAGTTTTTCAATGACCTCTGCCTTCATCGTTTCACCTCCTTGTTTAGCTCTCTCCGCAGCCCTGCCGATCCATATGGCGGCTATGACCGCCACGATGGTCACGATAACGGCGTAGAGCCACGGACCACCGGAAGAAAGGCTACAAAGGGCCCCTGCTCCCTCGGTCCCACACGGACCCTTGAACAGGGACTTAATGGCGTCGTTCCAGGCCAGCGCAGCCACAAGACCAAAGGCAGCCGTTATCAGGGCCGCCAGTTTTTCAATGACCTCGGATTTCACCATTTCACCTCCTTGATTAGGATATAACTCCCGCCACCGTAATATGAGATGTAATTAGAACCGGGCCTTACCCCTGAAGAATCCCCCGCTCCCCGTAAAGCCCATCCCTTAAAATTGCCTCCTATCATCTGGAAGATTATTATATCACAAAACCCTGTAAACTTTTAGTAAGTGCGAAGGACCTGCTCCATCCCGCTACGATGAAACCCCCGTCGGAGGTGGGAGAAACAGAGGTTGCAATATCCTCATCGTCTCCCCCGAAAACCCTCGCCCAGGTGTTTCCTGCCCCTAACCGTGCACCTCCCAGGAAAAGAAAAAGGGCCGCCCCCAAAACCCAGAGCTTAAAACCTTTTGCCATATTCGCCTCCTTTCAAACTTACCCCTCGATTATAAATGCTAAAAAGAAAATGCTCAAATTTATATATCACTATAGGACTTTTCTGTATTCACAACCTCCACAAAGTGGGAAAATATCTACACAGAGAAATTAAGGCTCGTTTCTAAAAGGACGAAGGGGTATGCCAAAGTCAGATACCCGCTTGTTAGGCGAGGAAATCATTATAAATTCTTCTTAAAAAATTTGCCGTTTCCTCATCTTCGCAAAAGATATAAGTACCTTTAATACCTCTTGTTAAAAATATTCTATAACGATTTTCTAAAAGACGTCGGGCAATTATATCCGCATCAACTTTTCCTTTCTTTGCTTGATTGATTAAATCTTTCAAACCAGGATTACCAATATTGTCCTCACAGTTTTCCCCCAACTCCCATTTTCCGTTACGAAATACAAAATCTCTTCCCCAAATAATACCAGCAAAATCTGTTTCAAAACCTTGACAACCATATATTGACGCACATTTTTCAAGTTTATTTGATTCCTCTTTCACCCAAAAAGGGACATAGTCGTTTTTAGGATCCATCAACCAATAAATTTTTTTATTAAAATCCTTATAAATATCAAGGCCAGAATACAAGGGATATCCAATTCTCAAATTTTTAAGGGAAGTTTGATCTCGAAGATCTCCAGGAGATTCTGTAAAAGCAGCTATAAGCGCTACTTTAAATCCTTCCTCTCTTTTTTTCCCCAATAGAAATAACAACTCTTCAATGCTTTTTAACACTTTGAACTCATAACTAGTGTTCCAAGGAATAATTAAATCGCTATTAATTCTTTCGGGCTCTCTTAGAAGAGTTTCAATAAATTTATGATATAATTCACCTCCGTTCACTCTATAAAATCCACGTAAAAATCTTTCTTTTATTAACATTCCCTGCCTTTGAGCCTCGGTTCTAAAGTTCTCCGTGGTTCCTTCTTCTTCAGCATTCAATATCTGAGCTTCGTCATAAAAGAAAACAGTTACTTTACCCCTTTTCAGTGCATAATGGATATTTTCTTTTGTCATTCTTTGAGCTTCGTCATAAATGACAAAATCTAGTATAGAGCCGTTAAAATTTTTCTCAGCTACACCTCTAAATCCAGCTTTAGGACCAACTGAATAAAATTTTATCGGATTACTAAGTCCACGTTCTATTGAATCAAAAATATCTCTGATTGAATTTATTAATCTATTGTTGCGGTACGCAAGAATACTTTGAAAGCCATGCTTCAGAGAAGATAATAAAAGATGTATAGCAAGAAGAGTTTTTCCAGATCCAGGAGATCCTTGTATAAGATAAACTGTGTTACTTTTACCTGATTTTAAATCTTGGGTTATCTCATCGACAAGTTCTAATTGTTCTGAAGACAAACCCCAACCATTTTTCGCTAAAGCAAGATAACTTTGCTTTTGTATATCTGTAAAATGTTTCTTTATTGCATCAAACAATTTTTTCGACTGAATGTATTGTCCATTAAGAAACCTATTAACAATTTCTAAGTCAAGAGGATTTGGTGCCCATTCAGCAACAAAACTTCTTAGGCCAGAAATATCATCTTTGAAGAAGACAAACTTTTTGAATTTTAAATTTATTGTATTGGATGTAGCATTATACATCAGAACGGCTGGAATGATATTGAAATTACCTGCTTCTGAATGTGAGAATCTTAATTTGCCAACGTAGTTTTCTACTTGATATTCAGGATGGACTGATTTGCCGAGGTCGCTATTAACAATAAAAACAGAAGTTGTTTCTTCTGCTCTTTTCCATCCTTTAAGCTCGAATAAAATTATTGTCGGTATATTTGTTTCACCTCGGCCAAAAATTAGAAGATCTATACGCTCATTGCTGAATGGCAATCTATATTCAAAAACAATAACTTGATTATATATACACTGATAATTTAATGCATTTTGCAAATATTTTACAGAAGACTCCCAGGCCTTTTTTTGTTCTATAGTAGCTCTTTTACCATATACAATTTTAAATTTTTTCTCGAAAGTACTCAGTACATTGCTATAATTAGCGTTAACAAAATTTTTTATGGTGTTTAAGTATATGTAATTCATTATTTACCTCCTTTTATGAGTTTGTCTCCTAACGTTTTGCGGACATACGAAGTTCGGCTTTGCTGAATTTGGGTAGAGGAGTGAAGTAACGTAGCTGTACGTCTGCTTTTCTCTGACGGCGCTTTCATTTTAAGTAATCTGCAAGAAAATCTCTAATTCCTTTAAGCATTTCCTGAACATCTTTTTCAGAATATTCATTAAATTGGCCATGATCAGCTTTATTACGAATATCAATCCATACCTTAATTTTCTTCTGCGTCAGCCTATTATAAACACCTCCATTTGCACACTTATCATTAAGTGAGTTTAAATCATCGCTTGCTTTAACCCCTATACCTTTTTTCATTGCTATTTTCCTAAGACCATTTTCCAAGACTGCTCCGCAGAGGGAAGCTGCAGGGTCCTTATAACCATTCTCCAACAAGTGCTCTGCCATTTCAAGGAAATCTGAAAAAACTTCCGCGGATATTAAAGTTTTAATATCTGTAAGATAACCCCCTAATATATCCTCTTTTACAGCATTTAATATCCCTTGTCCCATTTTCACATGCGATTCATATCCCTCTGTGACTTTATCTTTAAAACTTTGAACATATATGTGGCTTAGTCCAAGTAAGTTTATAAGAAAGTTTAGAACTTGGGTTTGCCATTCAACAAACTTGCCTGAATCAAGCGTAGGAAATCCAATTACATTCGGTGGGTTAGGTTTATAAGTGCTAAGAACATTCTCCCCCTTTTCAATTAACTCATCTATTCTTTTTACAATTTTTCCTTTTATATCATTCATTTGCTTTCTTCCTTAAGTGCTGCCGTCCAATTCTTTTTCCGACGATTATAGGCTTTTCTTTCGCTCATATTTTTCTGCAATTTCCTCAAGAGTTATAATTTCAGACCCTCCTTCATTAAGTTTCGACTCCTTTTTGATTTGCCACAATCTTTCCTTCACCAACACCTCATAATCATATATAGCAAATGAACACAAAAAATCAAGATTATTTTCCCACTTTCAGCAGGATGCGGGGCAGGGCAAGAAAGGCTTTATTCCCCGCTGTTCTTAGTTCTACGCGTATATTCTGGCTACAGACTTCGGCATTAGCAATATATCGCTGTGGCTAAAGGAATATCTTATCCCTGAGATTTGGGGGCTGATTAAGGATTGACTTTCCTGTGTCTCTTTTCGATTTTTGTATCGAGCAAATGCAGGGGGAGGAGGAGTGAAATATAGGCAAGGAAATCCCACGGGTCAAAGGTGGCATCGTAGAGATGGAAGTATTGGGCAATCTCTATTGCAAAGCAAACGAAGACGAAAATGAAAAACGTTCTTTTCGGAGTAAAGAACCGGGTCCACCAGTTATCTTTTCTTTCTGTAAAAAGACCCCTGAACAGTATGTAATTCCAGGCAGGACCCACCATATCCAGCACATATCCGTTCCAGAATTTTCCCAATTTTATCCAAATCGTAGAAAGTCCCAGCGCTAAAAACACAAAGAGGGCCAAGGCCCAGTATGGAGCGTATTTATTGAGTTCGCTTTCAGTCATTTTCCAATAATCTATTTAAGCCCCATCGGTCTTATATAGCTCAGGGCCTTTATGTACTTCGGGGGAATAAAGTATGTAGAGATGAAAACTCTTGCCCAGGGTAAAATGGCTCCCCGGGAGGGACTCGAACCCCCAACCTATCCCGGTGCTGTTAACCAGCACCGGGACCGCTCTGCCGATTGAGCTGCTCCAAATCAATTCCAAACTCCCTTATAATCCTCTCCCTGGACTTCCAACCTTTTATTTGCCTTTCCCTCTGGTGTAAGGCCTTAAACCCCGGTTGTGCTGTTTTATTCTCCATTGGAGGTTAGAAGTTACTCCAATGTAAAATCTGTCAACCGTGGGGGAATAAAGTATGTAGAGGTGAAAATTCCTGCTCAGGGTAAAATGGCTCCCCGGGAGGGACTCGAACCCCCAACCTAGTGGTTAACAGCCACCCGCTCTGCCGATTGAGCTACCGGGGAAGCAGAGATAATTTATACCAAATCCAGGGAAAACTGTCAAGGGGTCGAATTGCCTTATTAAAAATCTACACGAAATACATTACCCTCCTTTGTCTGCAGCAAGGCAAAGGGAGGGGAATATGACTACTTGATGAGCCGTAAAAAGGTCACCCTCGTTTATGCCAAGAGCAACAGGAAAATTATCTTCCGTCAGCGGTCCTTAAGGTAAGGAAGCGGACTCACAGGACAGAAAAGCGGGGAAAGGTCCAGAATATATCTCAGCATGGGCACATGGCCTGCTCCGTAAATGAGGAGCACCTTTCTGACGCCCTTGGGAAGTTCCTCCCTTAAATTCCTAACAATCCCCAGATTCCTCTCAAACCAATTGGAGGCTACAGCAAAGGCGACTTTCCTATCGGGATACTCCAGAGCGATACTTATCATCATGGCATCGTTAAGCTTTATCGCCTGACCTGAGTTCAACCAAAAAAGGTAACGGGAAATGGAAAGAAGCCTCAGCTTTCGTTGCTCTTCGCTTAGCGTCTCCTTCAACTTAAAGGGTCCAAGGCTCGGTTTATAGAACATCACATCCCTCAACATCTTTTCCGTAATCCAATCTGGATATTGCGGAAACCAATCTACAGCCAGAATTTTCCTGTGCCCAAGCTTCTGGGCAAGGCGAAACCCTATCTGCACTACTTCACCTCTAACCGAGATTGAAGTTGCATCCCCTGTATCCCGGTTATAACTCCTTCGGCCCTCCAAAAATTCTCTATAAAAGGCATTCAATCCTTCCGCTTTATCCCTTGGAAATTCCACGGCTATTGCTTCAGGCTTCCATTTCGCAAGTCTTTCCACCAGTTTCTTTATTTCACGCTGCCTTCTTGGACTCAGAACATCGTCAGCCTCCAAGTTGTGGACATCCCTTCCCGGATTGCCCATGTGATAAACTCCAAGAACCATAATTTGAACCTGTCCCTCTTTGCAGGTTTGAGGAGGGGAAATTTGCCCTCGGAGGCCGCATCCCACTAATACCGAAAGAATCAGTAGAAAGAAAAACTTTCGTGTAAAACGCATGTTTCCACCTCCATTTCAATTTACGAAAAAAGAAAAGATAGGTTTCCTGGGCATGGTCAAAAGCTTTTAAAGGGTTACTCAACAAAACTTCGTTCTTTAAAAATTAAGGGCTTAAAATTCCCTGGGATCGAACCCCCGACCTATCCCGGTGCTGTTAACCAGCACCGGGACCGCTCTGCCGATTGAGCTACCGGGGAAGCAGAAGTAATTTATACCAAATATCAACGAATAATCTCCAAGAGGGGCCGTAAAACTTACCTGAACTTAGCCCACGTAATCCTCATTATTAAAGAAAAGCCCCCTCCGCAGAGGGGGCCGGCAATTCCTTATCCCTCAGTCCTACTTCCCTCCAACCGCAAACTCGTATGTGCAGGTTCCATCGTTGGATTCTCCATCCCATTTGTGGAAGTTGAGCTCTAAGGTGTAATATTTGGGGGTTAAATTGCTGCAGTTTCCCGTAACCTTGGAAAGGGTTATGGTATAGGTGTGAGGGGCCCTTACCCTTTTGTCAAGGGTTTTCTGAGCCACAACATTTCCGTTGCTGTCCAGTATTTTAACTATCACCCTGTTTCTCTTCGGCAACCACACTCCAAATTTCTTGTTGCCTGCCAGTTTGACCTTTAACTTCAAGACGAAGTTTCCGTAATTGGTGTGAAGGTTTGTTCTGGACCATGTGGTTCTGAGGTTGGGAGCGTAGAACTTTTCTGGCCACCTTATCTTAGTGGTGTGGCCGCTGCTGGGATGCGCCCAAAGGATGGCTCCCAACTCAATGTAATAGCTGCTGTTTACGGTCCCCTGCCTGTTACTATCATACTTACAATCAAAACCAGCCATTAAAGGAACCGTAAGGACACCCAAAAGAAGGATAATCAAAGTTTTTTTCATGTTTCACCTCCTGCTGGAAAGATGCAAATTCGGTGCCAGAGGATAAGCCCTTTCAGGAAGCGGGTTTCTGCCCTCTTATCTGTGACAATATGCTGTCTCCTGTGACCTGAAATGTCACAGTGCGCGGGTTCTGGGTTATTGGACTTTATCCTTTCTGAGGTTGTGATGGTCCATTAGCCGGTAAAGGTGTCTCCTTGAGACCCCTATTTCCCTGGCGGTTTTGCTTATGTTCCAGTGGTTCCTCTCCAGTGATTGCCTCAGGAAAAGTCTCTCCAGGTTCTCCCTCTCTTCAAAGGGAAGGTTCTTCAGGGCCTGCCTCATCTGCTGGAAACCCTCAAAAGCCCTCTTTCCTTCTTTCAACTTTTCGGGAAGGTCCTCTATATCGATAATTTTGTCCTTGGAGACAACCTTGACATATTTCAGGAAATTTTCCAGTTCCCTCACATTACCGGGGTAATCGTAGGAAAGCAAGAGGGATAAAGCAGCAGGGGTTATTTCCCACCCTTCCCCTAAGATAAACTTTGCTATCTCCAGTATGTCTTCCTTTCTCTTCCTCAGGGGCGGCACATTGATGGGAAAAATGTTCAGCCGGTAAAAGAGGTCCTCTCTAAAACTTCCCTCCTCCACCATTTTCTCTAAATTCCTGTTGGTTGCCGCAATTATTCTCACATCCACTGTG